>JBFMET010000013.1:0-73252 GCA_040753235.1 Pseudomonadota bacterium | reverse complement strand
AAGCACTCAACGGCCTCTTCCAGGCGGCCAAGCGCAAGGCCCGCGGTTACGGCCGTTTCTCGACCATCCGCACCGTCCTCTTCCTCATCGCCGGCAAGCTCGACTTCTCGCGCTTCAACCCGCATGCCGCTTAACCCACTCGAAATTCAAAAGAGCCACACTGAAAGACCTCGACAACCTCATCGACCCGCACCGCAACGAAAAACTCTATGCCGCCATCCGCGATCGCCTCGAAGCGCACGGTGGCAAAGGCGACAAAGCTTTCCCGTCGAGCAACCCGCTGCGCAAGCCGGATCGCGACGGCAACCCCACCGGCCCTGTCGTACGCACCGTCACCAAAGTTATCGACAAGCAATCCGGCATCCCGATACGCGGCGGGCTCGCCAAGAACGACACCATGCTGCGGGTGGACGTGTTCACCAAAGGCGGGAAGTTCCATCTCGTGCCGGTGTATGTGCATCACCGGGTGAAGGGGCTGCCGGACAGGGCAATTGTGGCGTTCAAGGACGAGACGGAATGGACGCTGATTGATGAGAGTTTTGCGTTTTGTTTTTCGCTACACTCAAATGACTTGGTACGGGTTTCGCTGAAGAACGAACACCATCTCGGCTATTACGCAGGCTGCGACCGCTCCACGGGCGCCATCAGTCTTTGGTCGCATGATCGCAATCAAAAGATTGGAAAGGATGGGTTGATTCGTGGCATTGGCGTAAAAACCGCACTCACTATCGAAAAGCTCCATGTCGATGTCCTCGGCAACTCCTATCCTGCCCCGCCGGAGAAACGTCGTGACCTGGCGTAGCGTGATGATTTCCCGCCCTGCCACCTTGCGGCGGGAGAAGTTCGCACTGCTGATCGAACAGGAGCAGGACGCGCGCGTGCCCTTCGAAGACATCGCCGTGATCATTCTCAACCACCGAGAAATCTCGCTGACCCACCCGGTACTTTCGGCTTGCGGCGAATACGGCATCGGCCTGTTTTCAACCGGGCCGACGCACCATCCCAACGGCGTCTTCCTGCCGTTTCTGCCGCACAGCCGCGCCACGCGCATGTTGCGCCTTCAGCTCGCGCTTGGGCGGCCGGCCGCCAAGCGCGCCTGGCAAACCATCATCCAGGCCAAGATTCAGAATCAGGCCACGTGCCTGAAACTTGCGGACAAACCCGATGTGGGAAGACTGGAATCGCTGGCACGGCGGGTGCGCTCGGGCGACCCGGACAATCTCGAATCGCAGGCCAGCGCACTGTATTTTCGCGCCCTCTACGGCAACGACTTCCATCGCGGTCAGCCACGCTGGATCAATGCCGCACTGGACTACGGCTATGCCGTGTTCCGCGCCGCCATCGCGCGCGGGTTGGTGGCGCACGGCTTCTTGCCCGCTTTGGGTCTGTTCCATGCCAGCGAGCAAAACGCGTTCAATCTGGCGGACGACCTGATCGAACCCTACCGCCCGCTGGTTGACCTGCATGTGATAGAACATTGCCTCGGTCACGATGTAGACGACCTGCTGCCGATGGACAAAGCGGCGCTGGTCAGCCTGCTGAATGTGGACATGGCTATGCCGCGCGGCACCATGTCTGCGTTGTCTTCGATCGAGCAGGCGGTTGAATCCCTGGCCCGGCTATACGAAGGCGGCAGCGAAAACCTGCTGGAACTGCCGCAACTCACCGGACTGGCCCTGCACCAGCATGAGTGTTGAGACGAGGCGATTCATGCGGATGCTGGTGTTCTTCGACCTGCCCGTCGTCACCAAGGCCGAACGCCGCGCCTACACCGTGTTCCGCCGCTTTCTGCTCAATGACGGCTACGACATGATCCAGTTTTCCGTTTACGGGCGAATTCTCAACGGCACCGATGCCGAAACAAAACACATGAAACGCCTGGTGGACAACCTGCCGCCCGCCGGCTCCGTGCGCGTACTGACCGTCACCGAAAAGCAGTTCGCCAGCATGAAACTCCTGGTCGGCCTGCCGCTGTTTCAGGAAAAAACCGTCAACGCCCAGCAGATTTTGCTGTTCTGAAGTCGAAAAAAGAAAGCCGCTATCCCGCTCAGAGGCAAGCTCTGAGCGGGATAGCGGCTTGGGTATTGTAGCTTTCCGGGGTGAGAGAGGGAGCTACAACCGCTTCGCTGACCGCTGCGGCAGGTGTCGGATTGTAGCTTTCCGGGGTGAGAGAGGGAGCTACAACCACGGCGGCGCCGCCGTTGAGGCGGGTGAGATTGTAGCTTTCCGGGGTGAGAGAGGGAGCTACAACGCGGGCGGAGCGGGCGGCGCGGCGGTCAAAATTGTAGCTTTCCGGGGTGAGAGAGGGAGCTACAACATTCAGGATGGGGCAAACCGCCGCCCCATCCTGAATGTTGAGCCCCTTGCGGGGCCGCCGGCAAAGAGGCGCCCGCTATAATCGCGCCCCATGCGCGTCGCCGATTTCGACTTCGACCTCCCTCCCGAACTCATCGCCCAGTTCCCCGCCGCCGAGCGCGGGGCGAGCCGCCTGCTGCACGTCGACGCCGCCGGCGGCCTGCACGACCGGCTGTTCCGCGACCTGCCGACGCTGCTGCGGCCGGACGATCTGCTGGTGATGAACGACACGCGCGTGATCAAGGCGCGCCTGTTCGGCGCCAAGGATTCCGGCGGCAAGGTCGAACTGCTGGTTGAGCGGGTGACGGGCGAACGCGAGGCGCTCGCCTTCGTCCGCGCGAGCCACGCGCCCAAGCCGGGTTCCCGGATTCATCTGGCCGACGACACGACGCTCGAGGTGCTGGACCGGCAGGACGACCTCACGCGGCTGCGCTTTCCCGCACCGGTGCTCGACGTGCTCGACCGCCTCGGTCGCCTGCCGCTGCCGCCCTATATCACGCACGCGCCGACCGACGCCGACGAGGCGCGCTACCAGACGGTGTACGCCAACGAACCCGGGGCGGTGGCGGCGCCCACCGCCGGCCTGCATTTCGACGAAGCGATGCTCGCCACCCTCGCCGCGCAGGGCGTGCGCAGCGCGCGCGTCACGCTGCACGTCGGCGCCGGCACCTTCCAGCCGGTGCGGGTCGACAACGTCGCCGAGCACACCATGCACAGCGAGCGCTACACCATCCCGCAGGCGACGGTCGACGCCATCGCCGAGACGCGCGCGCGCGGCGGCCGCGTGGTCGCGGTCGGCACCACCAGCCTGCGCGCGCTGGAGGCGGCCGCGCGCCACGGCACCCTGCACGCCGGTTCCGACGAGACCGACATCTTCATCACGCCCGGCTACGCGTTCCGCGTGGTCGACGCGCTGATCACCAATTTCCACCTGCCGAAATCGACGCTGGTGATGCTGGTCTCGGCCTTTTCCGGCGTCGACGCCATCCGCGCCGCCTACGCCCACGCCATCAGGGAACGTTATCGCTTCTTCAGCTACGGCGACGCGATGTTCCTGGAAAGAGGCAGCCCATGAAATTCGAACTTCTCGCCACCGACGGCGGCGCACGCCGCGGCCGCCTCCATCTCGCCCACGGCAGCGTCGAGACGCCGGCCTTCATGCCGGTCGGCACCTACGGCACGGTGAAGGCGATGTCGCCGGCCGAGATCACCGGCATCGGCTTCGAAATGCTGCTTTCCAACACCTTCCACCTGTGGCTGCGTCCCGGGCTGGAGGTGATCGAAGCCTTCGGCGGCCTGCACCGCTTCATGGGCTGGGACAAGCCCATCCTCACCGACTCGGGCGGCTTCCAGGTGTTCAGCCTCGGCAAGCTGCGCAAGATCACCGAGGAAGGCGTGAAGTTCGCTTCGCCCGTGAACGGCGACAAGCTTTTCCTCACGCCGGAAATCTCGATGCAGATCCAGCGCACGCTGAATTCCGACATCGTGATGATCTTCGACGAATGCACGCCCTACCCCGCGAGCGAGCAGGAAGCCGCCGACTCGATGCGACTCTCGCTCAGGTGGGCGGCGCGCTCGAAGGCCGCGCACGCCGGCAACCCCAACGCGCTCTATGGCATCGTGCAGGGCGGCATGTACGAGACGCTGCGCGACGAATCGGCGCGCGAACTCATCGGCATGGACTTCGACGGCTACGCCATCGGCGGCCTCTCCGTGGGCGAACCGAAGGACGACATGACGCGCATCCTCGCCCACACTGCGCCGCAGCTGCCCGCCGACAAGCCGCGCTACCTGATGGGCGTCGGCACGCCGTCCGACCTCGTCGCCGCGGTCGCCCAGGGCATCGACCAGTTCGACTGCGTGCTACCGACGCGCAACGCACGCCACGGCATCCTCTTCACCCGGCGCGGCGAGCTGCGCATCCGCAACGCGCGCTGGAAGCTCGACACCGCGCCCGTCGACCCGGAATGCGACTGCCACACCTGCACGCATTTCTCGCGCGCCTACCTGCACCACCTGATCCGCGCCAATGAAATATTGGGCGCGCGGCTGGCGACGCTCCACAACCTGCACTACTACCACCGGCTCATGGCCGGCATGCGCGCCGCGATCGAGGCCGGGCGCTTCGCCGACTTCACTGCAGAGTTCCATGCGCTGCAGGCGCAGGGCTGGTAAGCCCCCATGACGCGACCACCTGTGTAGAATCCCCTTCGCGGAGCCTTGATCAACATAACAACGACAAGCACGCCACCAAAGGGGAAAAAATCATGTCGCACACCAAGCATTACCCGATGCAGTTCACCGGCACGGGCGGCGAATATTTCGTCATCTGGATCGTCAACATCGCACTCACGCTCGTCACGCTCGGCATCTACTCCGCCTGGGCCAAGGTGCGCACGCTGCGCTGGTTCTACGGGCACACCCTGCTCGACAACCAGGCCTTCACCTACCTCGCCACGCCGATCCAGATCCTCAAGGGCCGGCTGATCGCGCTGGCGGCGCTGGTGGCCTATTACGCCACCTCGGTTTTCGCGCCGATGCTGGCCATGCTGCTATTGCTCGCGCTCTTCATCGCCATGCCCTGGATCGTCGTCTCCAGCCTGCGCTTCAACGCGCGCATGAGCGCGTACCGCGGCCTGCGCTTCGACTTCACCGGCAGGCTCGGCGAAGCGGCGGTGATCTATATCCTGCTGCCGATCCTGATCCTGCCCACGCTGGGGCTGATCCTGCCCTACATGGCGTACCGCCAGGTCCGCTACATCGCCGGCAACACGGTCTACGGCCAGACCGCCGCGCGCCACGAAGGCCCGCTCAAGCCGTTCTGGGGCGTGTACCTGCTGGCCTTCGTGCTGCTGATGCTGCCGCTTGCCGTGATCGCCTACGGTGGCTACCAGGCCTATGCCCTGCAGGCGGCCGGCATGCCCAAGGAAATGGCCGGCGCGGCCGCGGCCGGCAGCATCGGGCTCGGCCTGCTGCTGTTCTACCTGATGCTTCCGGTGGTCAGCGCAATGATCATGGCGCGCACCGCCAACCTGTTCTACAACGGCACGGCGCTGGGACCGGTCACCTTCCAGTCCAGCCAGCGTGCACGCGACCTGATCTGGATCTATCTCACCAACCTGATCCTGATCGCGCTCACCCTGGGCCTCTTCATTCCCTGGGCCAAGGTGCGGCTGGCCCGCTACCGCGCCGACCATCTGGCGCTCGACGCGCCCGACAACCTCGGCCAGTTCATTGCCGGCCAGCAGCAGGGCAGCGCCGCCACCGGCGCCGAAATGGCCGACCTGTTCGACCTCAACGTCGGCCTGACGTGATCCGCTTCGCCGGCGACCTGTTCGACGGCGTCACCTCGCAGGCGCACCCGGTCGCCGCCCGTCTGGACGCCGGGCGCCTGCGCGTCGAGGGCGACGGCATCGCGTTCGACGTGCCGCTCGAGCGCGTCCGTCTGGCGCCGCCGGTGGGCGCCGCGCGCGGCGTGGTGCATCTGCCGGAAGGACGCGAACTGCACAGCGCCGACCTCGACGCGCTCGCCCGACTGGCGCACGCCCTGCCGGGCCGCACGCCGGAACGCTGGGCGCGCGTGCTCGAAAGCCGCCTGCTCTATGCATTCGCCGCCCTGCTGCTGTCGGTGGCAGTCGTCTTCGCCGGGCTGCGCTGGGGCGTGCCGGCCGCCGCGCAGGTCGCCGCCCACACCCTGCCCGCCGGGCTCGACGCGCACATCGGCAACGAAACGCTCGCGCTGATGGAGAAAGTCAGCCTCGACCCCAGCACGCTGCCTGCCGCTCGCCAGCGTGCGCTGGCCGGCCAGGTCGAGACGCATTGCCGCAAGCAGGCCTGCCCGCCGCACCGGCTGCTGTTTCGCGACAGCAAGCTCTTCGGCGCCAACGCGCTGGCACTGCCCGGCGGCACCGTCGTCGTCACCGACGAGCTGGTCAGGCTCGCCGCCCACGACGAGGAAATCCTCGCCGTGATCGCCCACGAACTCGGCCACGTGCAGCACCGCCATGGCCTGCGGCTTGCATTGCAGAGCATCGGCGCCGGCGCGATCCTGGTCGCCATCACCGGCGACATCGGCAGCGTGACCGATCTCGCGGCAGGCCTGCCCAGCCTGCTGCTGCAAAACGGCTACTCGCGCGACATGGAGCGCGAGGCCGACGTCTACGCGCTGGCCTGGCTGCAAAGCGCCTGCATCGCGCCCCGGCGCTTTGCCGACATGCTGGGCCGGCTGGATCCGGACTCGGAAACCAGCCTGATCGCCAGCCACCCCGGATCCGCGGAACGCGTACAGCCCTTTCTTGCCGCACCCGGCTGCCCCTGAGCCGACACCGCCGCGTGTTAAAATCGGCGGGTTTTCAACTCCAGCCCCCTTTACACCATGATCTCGCTCGCCCACGCGCAAAGCGCCGCGCCCGCCGCCCCCGGCTTCGTCGACTTCCTGCCGCTCATCATCATCTTCATCCTGTTCTGGTTCATGCTCATCCGCCCGCAGATGAAGCGCGCCAAGGAACAGCGCAAGATGCTCTCCGAACTGGCCAAGGGCGACGAAGTCGTCACCGCCAGCGGCCAGCTCGGCAAGGTGGCGAAGATCGGCGAGCAGTACGTGTCGCTGGAAATCGCCGACGGCGTGACCACCCACGTGCAGAAGCAGTCGATCCAGACCCTGCTGCCGAAGGGCACGATCAAGGGCCTTTAATCTAGGGGATAGGATCTAGGATCTAGGGGCTAGGGTTTTGCTGCCTCATGCATGCGAAATCCAGTCCTGCGGTCCCCCTAATTCCCTAGCCCCTAACCCCTAACTCCTAGCCCCTAGTCCCTAGCCCCTGACAATGAACCGCTTCCCGCTCTGGAAATACGTCCTCATCGGCTTCACGCTGGTGGTGGCCTTCGTCTACACGCTGCCGAACTTCTTCGGCGAGCAGCCCGCGGTGCAGGTGTCGCCGATCCGCACGACCGAGAAGGTCGACACTGCGCTGCTGGCGCAGGTCGAAACGCTGTTGAAGACGGCGGGCATCGCGACCAGCGGCCTCGAACTGTCGGGCAACAGCCTCAAGGCGCGTTTCGCCAGCACCGACGTGCAGATCCAGGCGAAGGACGCGCTGCAGAACGGGCTGGGCGAGAACTATTCGGTGGCGCTCAACCTGGTGTCGGCGTCACCCGGCTGGCTCACCTCGATCAACGCGCTGCCGATGTACCTGGGCCTCGACCTGCGCGGCGGCGTGCATTTCCTGCTCGAAGTCGACATGAAGGCGGCGCTGGAAAAGGCCGCGGTGCGCTACCAGAACGAATTCCGCACCGAGCTGCGCGGCGCCAAGATCCGCTACGGCCGCATCAGCCGCGAGGGCAACGCGGTCACGGTGCATTTCGCCACGCGCGACCCGCGCGACGCCGCGATCGACAAGCTCGCCACGGTCTACCCCGACCTCGACTTCGCGGCCGAGGACCAGGCCGAGGGTTTCACGCTCACGGCGCGCATGAAGCCGGAAGCCGAGAAGCGGGTGCAGGATTTCGCGCTGCAGCAGAACATCACCACGCTCAGGAACCGCGTCAACGAACTCGGCGTGGCCGAGCCGGTGATCACCCAGCAGGGCGCCAGCCGCGTCGTGGTGCAACTGCCGGGCGTGCAGGACACCGCCAAGGCCAAGGACATCCTCGGCCGCACCGCCACCCTGGAAATCCGTCTGGTCGACGAGCTCGCCGACCCCCTGCTGATCGCGCAGGGTCAGGCGCCCTTCGGCGCCGACGTGGTGCCGAGCCGAGAAGGTGTGCCGATCGCGGTGAAGAAGGACGTGATCCTGACCGGCGACTCGATCACCGACGCCGCGCCCGGCTTCGACAGCCAGAGCAGCCAGCCGGCGGTGCACATCAGCCTCGACGGCAAGGGCGCGCGCATCTTCAAGGACGTGACGCGCGAAAACGTGAACAAGCGCATGGCCATCCTGCTGATCGAGAAGGGCCGCGCCGAGGCGATCACTGCGCCGGTGATCCGCGAGGAAATCGGCGGCGGCCGGGTGCAGATCACCGGCATGGAGTCCGCGCAGGAAGCGTCCGACGTGGCGCTGCTGCTGCGCGCCGGCGCGCTCGCCGCGCCGATGCAGATCGTCGAGGAACGCACCGTCGGCCCCAGCATGGGCGCCGAGAACATCGCCAAGGGCTTCAATTCCAACATCTGGGGTTTTGCCGCGGTGGTCTGCTTCATGGTCTTCTACTACCGCGTGTTCGGCCTGTTCTCCTCGCTGGCGCTGGCGATCAACGGCTTCTTCCTGATCGCGCTGCTCTCCATGCTGCAGGCGACGCTCACCCTGCCCGGCATGGCGGCGATCGCGCTCACGCTCGGCATGGCGATCGACGCCAACGTGCTGATCAACGAGCGCATCCGCGAAGAACTGCGCAACGGCTCGACGCCGCAGGCGGCGATTTCCGCCGGCTACGAGCGCGCCTGGGGCACGATTCTCGACGCCAACGTCACCACGCTGATCGCCGGCATTTCGCTGTTCTGGCTCGGCTCCGGCCCGGTGCGCGGCTTCGCCGTGGTGCTCTGTCTCGGCATCCTCACCTCGATGTTCAGCGCCGTGACGGTGTCGCGCGCGATGGCCAACCTCACCTACGGCCGCCAGGCTCGCCTGGCCAAGCTCTCGATTTAAGGTCCGACCATGATCGAATTTTTCCCTTTCCGGAAAACCATCCCCTTCATGAGCTGGGGGAAGGCGACCACCGCCATCTCCCTGCTCACCTTCCTGTTCTCGGTGTGGGCGCTGTGGGACCGCGGCCTCAATCTCGGCGTCGACTTCACCGGCGGCACCGTCATCGAGGTGAGCTACGACCAGCCGGCCGACCTGCCCGCAGTGCGCGCCGCGCTGGAAAAAACCGGCCTGCCCGAAATCTCGGTGCAGAACTTCGGCACCAGCCGCGACGTGCTGATCCGCCTGCCGGTGAAGGGCGACGCCAACGCCGCCCAGACCAGCAACCAGGTGATGGACGCACTCAAGGCCGCCAACTCCGGCGTCGAACTCAAGCGCGTCGACTTCGTCGGCCCGCAGGTCGGCCAGGAGCTCTACGACAGCGGCGCGCTGGCGCTGCTGGTTGTGACCATCGGCATCATGCTCTACCTGGCGATGCGCTTCGAATGGCGCTTCGCCGTCGCCGGCATGCTCGCCAACCTGCACGACATCGTCATCATCCTCGGCGTGTTCGCCTTCTTCCAGTGGGAGTTCACGCTCACCGTGCTGGCCGGCGTGCTGGCGATCCTCGGCTACTCGGTGAACGAATCGGTCGTCATCTTCGACCGCATCCGCGAAAACATCCGCAAGCTGCGCGGCGAAACCATCCCGCACATCATCGACGACGCCATCACCCGCACCATGAGCCGCACCATCATCACCCACGGCTCGACCCAGATCATGGTGCTGTCGATGCTGTTCTTCGGCGGCGAGGCGCTGCACGGCTTCGCGCTCGCGCTCACCATCGGCATCGTGTTCGGCATCTACTCGTCGACGCTGGTCGCCAGCCCGCTGCTGCTGATGTTCGGCGTCAAGCGCGAGCACTTCATCAAGCCGGTGGAGAAGAAGGAAGAGGCGGTTGTTTAGGGATTAGGATCTAGGGGCTAGGATTTAGGGGCTAGGGAATGAGCGGCCGAAGGCCGCGAAATTTAATAGCCCCTGGCCCCTGGCCCCTGGCCCCTGGCCCCTGGCCCCTGGCCCCTGGCCCCTGGCCCCTGGCCCCTGGCCCCAGGCCCCTGGCCCCTGGCCCCTGGCCCCTGGCCCCTGGCCCCTGGCCCCTGGCATGCTCCACGACGCCATCCAGTTCATCGTCACCACCGTCGGCGCCTGGGGCTACACCGGGATTTTCCTCTTGATGGCGCTGGAGTCGAACTTCTTTCCCTTCCCCAGCGAAGTGGTGATGATTCCCGCCGGCCACCTCGCCCACAAGGGCGAGATGAACCTGTGGCTGGCCATCCTCGCCGGCAGCCTGGCCGGCGCACTGTTCAACTACTGGCCGGCGCACTGTTCAACTACTGGCTGGCGCTGAAGTTCGGACGCCCCTTCCTGCAGCGCTACGGCAAATACGTGCTGTTCAAGGAACACTCGCTGCAGCGCATGGAAGATTTCTTCGCCCGCCATGGCCACATCTCGATCTTCACCGGACGGCTGATTCCCGCGGTGCGGCAGTACATCTCGCTGCCTGCCGGCCTCGCGCGCATGAATCTTCCCGTTTTCTGCTTCTACACCAGTCTGGGCGCCGGCATCTGGGTCACCATCCTCGCCGTGCTCGGCTACACCATCGGCCACAACGAGGCCGCCCTCCGCGACAACCTCAAGCTCATCACCTTCATCACCCTGGGCGCGGTCGCGGTGATCATCCTGCTTTACGTGCGCATCAAGCTGAAGCAGAAAATCATTCGCTGACCGCCTCCTGAACAGGTGCGGTGCGCGGGACCGGACGCCGCGCGGCCGAAACGAATCGCTGTGGCCTTGATCCCTGCGGGTCATGACCGCGCGCACGGGCATACCCACGCACGCGGTCTGCCCATCACGGCTTGCGCGTGGCGATCAGGCTGGCGACGACGCTGCCGCCGATCAGCACCGTGATGACCACCAGCGAAACCACCACCGGCAGATGGACCCAGGGTGCGATGAGCATCTTGGTGCCGATGAAGGTGAGCACCATGGCGAGGCCGTATTTCAGCAGGTGGAAGCGGTCCGCCACGTCGGCGAGCAGGAAATACAGCGCCCGCAGGCCGAGGATGGCGAAGATGTTGGACGTGAAGACGATGAACGGGTCGGTGGTGATGGCGAAAATGGCCGGAATGGAATCCACCGCAAACACCACGTCGGACACCTCGATCAGGATCAGCACGAGGAACAGCGGCGTGAAATAGCGCACGCCGTCCTTCACCACGGTGAATTTCTCGCCGTGATAATCCTCGCTGATGCGCAGATGCCGGCGCGCGAGCCTGAGCACCGGGTTCTTTTCCAGATCCGGTTCCTTCTCCGCCATGACCAGCATGCGGATGCCCGTGACCAGCAGAAACGCGCCGAAAATATAGAGCACCCAGCTGAATTCGCGCACCGCCCAGGCACCCGCCAGGATCATGATCGCGCGCAGGACGATGGCGCCGAGCACGCCGTAGATCAGCACGCGGCGCTGGAATTCGGGCGCGACATGGAACGAGGTGAAGATGAGCAGGAAGACGAATACGTTGTCGACCGACAGCGATTTCTCGATCAGGTAGCCGGTCAGGAACTCCAGCGCCTTCTGGTCGGCGAGCTCGGGCCCGACCGTGCCCTTCAGGTGCCACCACAGGCCGGCGTTGAACAGGAGCGCGAGGCTCACCCAGACGGCGGACCAGGTGGCCGCCTCCCGGACGCTGACCTTGTGGGCCTTGCGCCCGCCGAACACGAACAGATCGAACGCCAGCATGACCAGCACGAAGGCGATGAACGCGCCCCACATCCAGGGCTCGCCGATGGAGAGTGCGCTATGGGTGCCAGAGTCCTGCATCGATGTTCCTCACCATGATCATGTTGTCGGCAGCCGTCGAAACGCCTGCGGGCCGGCGCCGCTGCAGACGCCGGCGGCCATCATACAGAAATACCCGCCACACGACGCCGCCGGCACGGCCTACCGGCGGCGGCAGGGTTTTTCAGGCAAAATGCCGTCTTCACTACACCAGAGTCGCGTGCCCAAGGGCAAGGGGCGACTTGCATATGGACATAGCGTTACTCCTGTTCCTCATCCTGCTCAACGGCGTTTTCGCCATGTCGGAGATCGCCGTGGTGTCCTCGCGCAAGGCCCGCCTGCAGCGGCTGGCCGACGACGGCAGCCCCGGCGCCCATTCGGCGCTTGCCCTCCACGCCGAACCTTCGACCTTCCTCTCCACCATTCAGGTCGGCATCACCTCCATCGGCATTCTCAGCGGCGCCATCGGCGAAACCGCGCTGGCCGACCCTCTGGCGGCCTGGCTGGGTCAATTCGCCCCGCTCGAACCCTATGCCAGCGGCATCGCCCTCACGCTTGTGGTATTCGGCCTGACCTATTTCTCCGTCGTGGTCGGCGAGCTGGTGCCCAAGCGGCTGGCCCTGCTGGCGCCGGAAGGCATCGCCTCCCTGATCGCGCGGCCGATGAACCTGCTGTCCCGCCTCACGCGGCCGGTGGTGTGGCTGCTGTCCGCTTCGTCCAGCCTGCTCCTGCGCGTGCTGGGCGCGCGCGCCAAGGACGAGCCGCCGGTGACCGACGACGAAATCAACGTGCTGATGGGGCAAGGCGCGGAGGCCGGCGTGTTCCACGAAAGCGAACAGGAAATCGTCTCCAATGTGCTGCGCCTGGACGAGCAGCGCATCGGTTCGATCATGACCCATCGAACCGACATCTACCTGCTCGACCTCGACGATACGGAGGACGAGATTCGTCGCCGGATTGCCGAGAGCCCTTACGCGCGCATCGTGGTCTGCCGCGACGGCATCGATCACATCGTGGGCATATTGCGCACCTCCGACCTGCTCAAGCCGGCATTGGCCGGCGCGCCGCTGAATATCGAAGCCGTGCTGCGGACGCCGCTGTATGTGCCGGACAGCGTCACCACGACGCAACTGCTGGAGAGCTTCCGCAAGGCGCGCATGCAGTTCGCCCTGATCGTCGACGAGTATGGCGACATGGAAGGGCTGGTCACGCTGACCGATGTGCTGACCTCGATTGTGGGCGACCTGCCCTCCTACGATTCGCCCGCCGAACAGGAGATCGTCATGCGCGAGGACGGCTCCTGGCTGGTGGATGGCAGCGCCAGCATCGAGCGCCTCAAGTCCATGCTGGAAATCGACGAGGATTTTCCCGGCGAAACGGAAAACATCTTCAATACCCTGGGGGGATTCGTCCTGCACATGCTGGGGCGCATTCCCGCCGTGGCCGATCATTTCGAGTGGGAAGGCTGGCGCTTCGAGGTCGTGGACATGGACCGGAACCGGGTCGACAAGATTCTGGTCACGCGTCTCGCGCCCCCGGAGATGCCCGACACGGCCACGCACTAGGGCGTGCCTCGCCTGCGAGGACGCGCGCTCTGGCCGCCCTCGCCACCGCTGTTTGCGTTTATCCCGCCGCTTCGACCATCAGCCGCTTCATTTCCGCCACCGCCGCCTTCCAGCCCACGAACAGCGCCTGCGCGACGATGGCGTGGCCGATGTTGAGCTCGTGGATGCCGGGCAGCGCGGCGATGGGCTGGACGTTGTGGTAGGTGAGCCCGTGGCCGGCGTTGACCGTGAGGCCGAGGCTGCGGCCGTAGGCGACGGCCATGCGGATGCGCTCGAACTCGCGCGCGCGGGCCGCGTCGGTCTCCGCATCCGCGTAGGCGCCGGTGTGGATTTCGACGACCGGCGCGCCGGCGGCGAGCGCGGCGGCGAGCTGGACGAAATCGGGGTCGACGAAGAGCGAGACGCGGATGCCGGCGCTGGCGAGGCGCTTGCAGGCGTCAACGATCTTCGGCGCCTGGCCCTTCACGTCCAGCCCGCCTTCGGTGGTGAGTTCCTCGCGTTTTTCCGGCACCAGGCACACGTCCTGCGGACGCGCGGCGACGGCGATGCCGAGCATCTCTTCGGTCACCGCCATTTCGAGGTTCATCCTGGTCTTCAGCACCTGGCGCAGGATGGCGACGTCGGCATCCTGGATGTGGCGGCGGTCTTCGCGCAGGTGCAGCGTGATCGAGTCGGCGCCGGCGGTTTCCGCCATCAGTGCGGCCTCGACCGGGCTCGGATAGCGGGTCTTGCGCGCCTGGCGCAGGGTGGCGATGTGGTCGATGTTGACGCCGAGGTAGATGCTCATTGCTTTGCTCAGTTTAAAAATTCGAACAAGGAGGACACGGAGGTCGCCGAGAAAACCCTGTGTTCTTTCCTCCGAGTCCTCTGCGTCCTCCTGTCAAACCCATTTCGCGCGACTTCAGGGCGAAAAATCCGTGAGTTCGCGCAGCAGCTGGCGAGTATAAAGCGGCTTGGCGCCGAGGGTGTGGTTGATGAGGCTGCGCATCAGCGCCTTCGCCTCGACGAGCGTGGCGGGGTCGTCGAAGCGGTCGGCGGCGAGGTCGAGCAGGGTACGGCCCGTCACCGGGCAGCCGGGCTGGTCGGTTTCCCGAACGGCGCCGCGCTCGGGCTGGAAGACGTAGCGCACATGCGCTTCGATCGGCGCATGGCTGCCGGCCTCGACGTCGAAGGTCGCGCCGTAGCCGATGTCGGCGAGCAGATTCTTTTCGAAGCGCCGCAGGATCCGCTCGAAATCGCTGCGCTCGCCGGCGAGCAGCGCCAGGGTTTCGCCGTAGCGCTCGTACAGGGTCTCGTGCGGGTCGCCGCGCGCGAGCATGCGCAGCAGCAGCTCGTTGAGGTAGAAACCGCACATGAGGCCGCGCCCCTGCGGCGCGACCAGCCCGCCCTGCCATTCGGCGGCGTGCAGCGTCTTCAGCTCGTGCTTGCCGAACCACGACAGCAGCAGCGGGGTGAAGGGCTGCATCAGTCCGCGCAGGGCGGACGCCGGCCGGCGCGCGCCGCGCGCGATGAGCGCGACGCGCCCGTGGCCCCGCGTGAAGACTTCCGCCACCACGCTGGTTTCCTTGAACGAATAGGTGTGGAGGACGAAGCCGGGTTCGTGGTTGATGCGGGCGTCGGACACTGGGTGATCCTGATTCACAAGGAGGACGCGGAGGGCACGGCGGAAAAAATGCGGGCAGCTGGGTGATCAGGCCCTGTATCCGCCCCGGGGGTTTCCTCAGCAGCCTCCGTGTCCTCCTCGTTCAAACCATTCCTGGCCAGTCAAAGGGCTCAATCGAGCCCCAGCGATTTCAGCATGCGCACGTCGTCGGCCCAGCCGCCCTTCACCTTGACCCACACTTCGAGATAGACCTTGCCGTCGAAGGCGCGCTCCATGTCGAGGCGGGCCTGGGTCGAGATGGTCTTGAGCTTTTCGCCGCCCTTGCCGATGACGATGGCCTTGTGGCTGTCGCGGTCGACCAGGATGGTGGCGAAGATGCGGCGCAGATTGCCTTCCTCCTCGAACTTGTCGATCTGCACCGCCACGGCGTAGGGAATCTCCTCGCCGCACAGGCGGAACACCTTCTCGCGGATGAGCTCGGCGGCGAGCTGGCGCTCGGTCTGGTCGGTGACGTCGTCTTCGCCGAACAGCGGCGGGTTTTCGGGCAGATGGGTTTTGAGCGTCTTCAGCAGTTCGTCGAGGTTGTGCGCGTTCTTCGCCGACACCGGCACGATCTCGGTGAAGGCATGCACCGCAGAAATCTCCTGCAGCCAGGCCATGAACGCCGCCTTGTCCTTCGCGTAGTCGATCTTGTTGACGACGAGGATGACCGGGCGGTCGGCCGGCAGCAGCTCGATCACCTGGCGGTCCTCGCGCGTGAGCCGGCCGGCCTCGACCAGCAGCATCACCACATCGGTATCCGACAAGGTCTCGCGCACGCGCTTGTTCATCGCGCGGTTCATGGTGGTGCTGTGGCGGGTCTGGAAGCCGGGCGTGTCGACGAACACGAACTGCGCATCGTCCTCGGTATGGATGCCCATCACGCGGTGGCGGGTGGTCTGCGCCTTTTTCGAGGTGATGCTGATCTTCTGCCCCACCAACTTGTTGAGCAGGGTCGACTTGCCGACGTTGGGACGGCCGACGATGGCGACGAGGCCGCACTTGAACTGACTCATATTGATAGTTGGCTCATTTCTGCAACGCGTCGCACGCCTGGCGCGCCGCCTCCTGTTCGGCCGCGCGGCGGCTCTTGCCGACGCCGCGGGTGGTGAGTGCCGGCCGGGCGAGCACGCAGTCGACGATGAAGCTCTGGTCGTGCGCCTCGCCGCGGGTGTCGATCAACTGGTATTCGGGCAGCGGCAGGCGGCGCGACTGGAGGATTTCCTGCAGCTGGGTCTTCGGGTCCTTGCCCGAGGCCCTGGGGTCGATTTTCGCCACCAGCGGGTCGAACAGGTGGCGCACCACGCGCTGCGCGGCGTCGAAGCCGGCGTCGAGGAAGATCGCGCCGAACAGCGATTCGAGCGCGTCGGCGAGGATGGACGGGCGACGGAAGCCGCCGCTTTTCAGTTCGCCCTCGCCCAGGCGCAGGCTTTCGCCGAGCTTGAGCGCAACCGCGATGTCAGCCAACGTTTCCTGCCGCACGAGGTTGGCGCGCAGACGCGACAGGCTGCCTTCGGGCAGATCGGGGAACGCGTCGTACAGCGCACGCGCGACCGAGCAGTTGAGCACCGAGTCGCCGAGGAATTCGAGCCGTTCGTTGTTCGTCGCGCCGTAGCTGCGGTGCGTGAGCGCCTGGACGAGCAGATCCGGGCGGGTGAAGGTATACCCCAGCGCCTGCTGCAGGCGCTGGGTCAGCACGGGACTATTCAATCTGGGAGGCGGCGCGATTGGGGTCGGTGCTGGCGCTGAAGTCGACGATGAGGCTGACGTTGCCGATCAGCTTGGTGCGGAACGCGTAATCCACCGATACCACGGCGCCGCCGCCGCGCCGATCGATGGCGAGCTGTTCCGGTTTCACGCCGGTGACGTAATCGACGCTCGCCCGCTTGCCGAAATCGCTGCGGATTTCGGCATTCGACTTGCTGCCCAGGCTGCTGTCCTGGCTCATGGTGTTGAGGATTTTCTTGACCGAGAAAAACTCGATGTAGGCCGGCACCAGCTTCATGGCCAGCATGGCCGCCGCGACCAGTACGGCGGCCACGAACAGGAAGCCGGTCATGGTCAGGCCGTGCTGCCGGGATTTGGGTGCGTGGATGCGCTGCATGCTTGTCTCCCCTTATCGAATGGTGGTGCCGATGCGGCCCGGATCGTCGAAATTCATCCAGATGAAGAAGGCCTTGCCGACGATGTTTCCGTCCGGGACGAAGCCCCAGTACCGGCTGTCGCCGCTGGCGTCGCGGTTGTCGCCCAGCGTGAAATAGTGGCCGGCCGGCACCTTGCACGCAAAGCCCTCGCCGTCGGCATTGTAGGAGCAGTTTTCGCGGTATGGGAAGTCCGCCACCTGGCGCAGGTCGACCGCGGGCTTGTCCGGCTCGACCATCGCGGCATGCGCCGTCTCGCCGAGGCGCTCCTCGTATACCGTCGCGCTGATGTAGTTGAGCCCGCTGCCGACGTAGGTGTAGGTATCGGTCTGCCGGGTTTCGACCGGCACGCCGTTGACCGTGAGCTTCTTGTTGCGGTACTCGACGAGGTCGCCCGGCACGCCGATCACGCGCTTGATGTAGTCGAGACCGGGGTCGGCGGGATAGCGGAACACCATGACGTCGCCGCGCTCGGGATTGTTGAGCGCGACCACCTTCCGGTTGATCACCGGCAGGCGAATGCCGTAGGTGTACTTGTTGACCAGGATGAAGTCGCCGACCAGGAGCGTCGGCATCATCGAACCCGAGGGAATCTTGAACGGCTCGACCAGGAAGGAGCGCAGCGCGAACACGACCAGGATCACCGGGAAGAAGCTCTTCGCGTATTCGACCAGCAGCGGCTCGGGGGCGCCCTTCTCGCGGGAGCGCTTGAGCAGCAGCGCGTCGAGCAGCCAGATGCCGCCGGTGACGACCAGTGCGATGAACAGGATGAGGGCGAAGTTCATGAGCGTTTATTTGTCCGAGACTTGCAGGATGGCAAGGAAGGCCTCCTGCGGGATTTCGACGTTGCCGACCTGCTTCATGCGGCGCTTGCCGGCCTTCTGTTTTTCCAAGAGCTTCTTCTTGCGCGTGATGTCGCCGCCGTAGCACTTGGCGAGCACGTTCTTGCGCAGCGCCTTGACGTTCTCGCGCGCGATGATGTTGGCGCCGATCGCCGCCTGCACCGCGACGTCGAACATCTGGCGCGGGATCAGTTCGCGCATCTTGGACGCCAGTTCGCGTCCGCGATACACGCTGGTGGCGCGATGCACGATCAGGGACAGCGCGTCGACCTTCTCGTTGTTGACCAGGATGTCGAGCTTGACCAGGTCGCCCGCGCGGTACTCCTTGAATTCGTAGTCGAGCGAGGCATAGCCGCGGCTGGTCGATTTCAGCTTGTCGAAGAAATCCATCACCACTTCGTTCATCGGCAAATCGTAGCGCAGCATCACCTGGCGGCCGTGGTACTGCATGTCGATCTGCACGCCGCGCTTCTGGTTGCACAGGGTGATGACGTTGCCGACGAATTCCTCCGGCACGAAGATCGTCGCGGTGATGATGGGCTCGCGGATTTCCTCGATCTTCGACAGCTCGGGCAGCTTGAACGGGTTCTCGACGTTGATCAGCGTCCCGTCCTTCATCAGCACTTCGTACACCACCGTCGGCGCGGTGGTGATGAGGTCCATGTCGTATTCGCGCTCGAGCCGCTCCTGCACGATGTCCATGTGCAGCAGGCCGAGGAAGCCGCAGCGGAAGCCGAAGCCCAAGGCCTGGCTGACTTCGGGCTCGAACTGCAGCGCGGCGTCGTTGAGCTGCAGCTTGGTCAGCGCGTCGCGCAGCGCCTCGAAATCGTGCGACTCGACCGGATACAGGCCGGCGAAGACCTGCGACTGCACTTTCTTGAAGCCGGGCAGCGGTTCGGCCGCGGGCGTGTCGACCAGGGTGATGGTGTCGCCCACCTGCGCGGATTTGAGTTCCTTGATGCCGGCGATGACGAAGCCGACCTCGCCGGCCGACAACTGCGGGCGGTCGACGGACTTCGGCGTGAACACGCCGACGTGCTCGGTCAGGTGCTGTGCGCCGGTCGCCATGAAGCGGATCTTGTCCTTGGGTTTGAGCGCGCCGTCGACCACCCGCACCAGCATCACCACGCCGACGTAGTTGTCGAACCAGGAGTCGATGATCAGCGCCTTCAGCGGCGCATCTTCCTGGCCGCGCGGCGGCGGCACCTGCTTCACCACCACTTCGAGGATTTCGGCGATGCCGATGCCGGACTTGGCCGAGGCGCGCACCGCCTCGGAGGCGTCCAGCCCGACGATGTCCTCGATCTCCTCCGCCACGCGGTCGGGGTCGGCCGCCGGCAGGTCGATCTTGTTCAGCACCGGGATCACTTCGACGCCGAGATCGATCGCGGTGTAGCAGTTGGCGACGGTCTGCGCTTCCACGCCCTGCGAGGCATCGACCACCAGCAGCGCACCCTCGCACGCGGACAGCGAGCGGCTGACCTCGTAGGAAAAGTCGACATGGCCGGGGGTGTCGATGAGGTTCAGGCGATAGGTCTGGCCGTCCTGCGCCTTGTAGCTGAGCGCGGCGGTCTGCGCCTTGATGGTGATGCCGCGCTCCTTCTCCAGGTCCATGGAGTCGAGCACCTGCGCCTCCATCTCGCGCTCGGACAGGCCGCCGCAGTACTGGATCAGCCGATCGGCGAGCGTGGACTTGCCGTGGTCGATGTGGGCAATGATGGAAAAATTGCGGATGAGGGTCTGCGACACAACAAAACGGGCACATGTCCGTGCCCGGTCAGGGATGCGATAAGACCGCGAATTTTAACGGATTTCAGGGGTTTACGGCGAGCCGTTCGGCGAGCGCGGCCAGATCGGCAAAATGCCGGCAGATTTCCGCCTCGCCCTCGAACAGCAGGGGCACATCCCAGCCGAAGCGGGCCTGGAGCGCCGGGTCGGCGTCGACGTCGACCGTCTGCAGGCGATGGCCGGCCGCCTCGATGGGCGGCTGCACCGCGTCGGCCATCTCGTCGCAGAGCAGGCAGCCGGCGCGGGTGTAGAGGGTGAAAACCCGGCCCATCCGCGTCAGTCGCCCGAAATCTTGAGGGGAATGTAGAGCGAGCCCTCGCCGCGGCGCACCAGGATCGCCGCGCTCTTGCCCTTGGGCACCTCGGCGATCGCCTTGCGGAAGGCGTCGACCGTGGCCACCCTGGCGTTGTTCACCGCCAGGATGACGTCGCCGACGCGGATGCCGGCGCGTGCCGCGTCGCCGGTCACTTCGACCACCAGCAGGCCATGGTCGATCTTGAGCTCGCGCCGCTGGTCGGCGGTGAGCTCGGACAGCGCCAGGCCGCCGCGGGAGAAGCTCTTCTCGCCGCGCTCCGCCCCCTGCGGCTCGCCCGGCATCTCGCCCAGCACGGCCGAGATCGTCTGCAGCCTGCCCTTGCGCCAGACCTGCAGCGGCACCTTGGCTCCCGGTCGCGTCATGCCGACCATGCGCGGCAGGTC
This sequence comes from Pseudomonadota bacterium, assembly GCA_040753235.1. GTDB lineage: Bacteria > Pseudomonadota > Gammaproteobacteria > Burkholderiales > Thiobacillaceae > Thiobacillus. The sequence continues at coordinate 52,764 of JBFMET010000013.1, read as the reverse complement.
GCCGGAATTTTCCACCGGCTTGCCGTCGAAGCTGAGGATCACGTCGGACGCCTGCAGGCCGGCCTTCATCGCCGGGCTGCCCTCCTGCACCTGCGACACCAGCGCACCGCGCGGGCGATCGAGCCCGAACGACTCGGCGAGGTCGGAGCTGACTTCCTGGATGGCGACGCCCAGCCAGCCGCGCGAGACCTTGCCGCTTTTCTTGAGCTGGTCGGCCACTTCCATGGCGAGGTCGATCGGGATCGCGAACGACACGCCCTGGTAGCCGCCGCTGCGGCTGTAGATCTGCGAATTGATGCCGACCACTTCGCCCTTCATGTTGAACAGCGGCCCGCCCGAATTGCCCGGGTTGATCGGCACGTCGGTCTGGATGAAGGGCACGTAGTTCTCCGACGGCAGCGAGCGGCCCTTGGCCGAGACGATGCCGGCGGTGACCGAGTTCTCGAAGCCGAAGGGTGAGCCGATTGCGGCGACCGCCTCGCCGACGCGCAGTTTGGCCGGATCGCCGAGCTTGACCGTGGGCAGATTGCCGGCGGTGATCTTGATCACCGCCACGTCGGTGCGGTTGTCGGCGCCGACGACCTTGGCGACGAACTTGCGCTTGTCGATCAGCTTGACCTCGACCTCGTCGGCGTCGCGCACCACGTGCGCATTGGTCAGGATGTAACCGTCCGGGCTGACGATGAAGCCGGAGCCGGCGCCGCGCGCGGGGACATCCTGCCGCGGTCCGCGGTTGCCCGGCAGGCCGGGCATGCCGGGGAAAAAGCGGCGGAAGAATTCCTGCACGTCCTCATCCTCGGGGGTCGCGAACGGCAGACCCTCGGCGTTGCGCCGCACCAGCTTGGTGGTGCTGATGTTCACCACGGCGGGCCCGTGGTCCTCGACCAGATCGGCCACATCCACCACTTCCTTCGCAAGCGCCGGCGTCGACAAGGCGAACACCAGCGCAACCGCGGCCAGGGTTTCTCTCATCATGGCAGTCCTTTCTTCAGATGAACCAGGTTAGGAGTATCGCGCCGCAGCACCGCCGGGCGCACCGCGCGGCCGCCGCGGCCGATTGCCCAGCCGAGCAGGCCGCCCGCGAGAAGGCCCGCGAACGCGGCGCCGTCGCCGGGCCGGATCGCCTGCCCCAGCAAGGCGCCCGCCAGCATCAGGGCCAGCGGCAGGCCGTAGGCGCGCACGGCGCCCGACAGCACGCTGCCGTCGGCGATGCCGACGACGACCCGGTCGCCCGGGGCGAGCGCGAGGTCGCAATCGACCCGGAACAGGCGCGGCTTGCGCTGGAACAGTTCGGCAATGCGGCGGGACGAGCAGCCCTGGCCGCCGCAGGTGCCGCAGCCCGACGGCTCGACGGCCCGCACCCAGATACCATCCGGCGCGGTTTTGATGACCTCGGCGGTTTGTTCCAGCATGGCGGGCGCCCTATTTACGCGCCACCGAGTTGCCGGTCACGATCAGGGCCACGTTCGGCACCTCGCCCATGGTCGTGACGTAATAGCCGTCGACCTCGCGGGCATAGGCGCCGATGGCACCCTCGGCCGACAGGCCGCGCAGGCGCTGCACCTGGGGATCGACCGGCTCGATGAACAGCGACAAGACGGAGAGTCCGTCGGAGAAGATGAAATGGGTGACCGGCGCCTTCTTGCCGGGCAGCGGTCGCACCGCCTGCTGCACCTGCACGTAGCCCGGCGGCGGCGTCACTTTCCACGCCACGTCGGTAGGGGTGTCGAGGCTGGCCTGCTGGATGCGCTTGCCCGTGAGATCGTTGCGGAACGACTTGGCATCCGGCGCCTTGCCGATCTGGATTTCGGAAAACACGAACATCGAGATCGCGTCGCCCTGGCCGTTGACCGTGCGCGCCTTCAGGGGCAGGCCGGTCTGCTTGTCGAGCCAGAGATGGTAAGCATGCCGGTAGTCGTCGCGCGGACTCAGCGTCACCACCTGGCAGGGGCGGCCCGCCACGCGCTCGGTACCGCCGAGCCGCGCGTCGTAGTGATCGAGAAGGCTGGCAGGCTGCGCCGGCAGCAGCGCGGGAAAAAAGCGACGCGTCGTGTTGCGCTCGAGCCGCACGTGCTTGCCATCCTGCAGATGACAGTACACATCGCTGTTGATGCGCAGGAACTGGCGCGGCGCGCCGTCGAGGACTTCGACCTTCTCCTGCTCGCCGCTGGCGTCGATGCGGTGCAGCACCCGCAGCACCTCGACGTGCTCGCCCTGGTGATAGACATAGACGCCGCTGTAGTTCTGCTGCTTGGCCGCGGCAACCGCGCGATTGAGCCAGTCGAGCGCGGCATCGGCGCGGGCCTCGGCCGCCATCAGCATCAAGCCGGCGACAGCGGCGACCAGCCAGCCCTGACGCCAGCACAGCACCGCCTGCATCATCGGGGCTCCGCCACGACTGCCACCGCGCGCTGATAGGGCGAGGCCACGGCCATCGGCGCAAACTCCTGGTGCGCCACCAGATAGGGCGCCAGATGGCTCGCGTGCCCCGTTTCGCCGCGCCCGAGCGCGGCCGACTGGACGCCCGGCGATACCGCCATCACCGGCGCGGTCGGCGATTCCGGCTGCCAGCCACTCAGCGTGACCATGCCCCACACGGCAAGCGAGGCGAACGAGGCGACTGCGACACGCTGCGGCCACACGCTGCGATGGGGCGCCAGTACGGTCGGCTCGTCGGCGAGCCGCGCCGAAAAACGCGCCATGAAATCGTCCGATGCGGGCGCGACGCCGCGCATCAGGTCGCCGATCAGATGGTAGTCGGTCCAGGCCTGTCGCAGCCCTGAATCGCGTTTCAATGCCGCCAGGCAATCGGCGGTTTCGGCCACTGAAGCTTCGCCGTCCAGTGCAGCCGACAGCGTCTGCTGCGGGTCTTCGGCGTCGGGCTGGAATGGCGTTTCGGTTTTGCGTAGTGCGGTCATGCTTACCACCTCTTGTCCTGACTGGTGCCCAGCATCGGGCGTATCTTTTCCGCGATGGCCTCGCGTGCGCGGAAAATCCGCGAGCGCACGGTGCCGATCGGGCACGCCATCATTTGCGCGATTTCCTCGTAGCTCATGCCCTCGATTTCGCGCAGCGTGATGGCCGTCCTCAATTCCTCGGGCAGCGCATCGACTGCCTCATTGACTGCTTGGGCGATCTGTTTGGTCTGGAGTTCCGCATCCGGCGTCGCGATGTCGCGCAACATGTCGCCGTCCTCGTAGTTCTCCGCGTCCTCCGCCTGCACGTCGCTCGACACCGGCTGCCGCTTGTGCGCGACCAGGTAGTTCTTCGCCGTATTGACGGCGATCCGGTACAGCCAGGTGTAGAACGCGCTCTCGCCGCGGAAGCCCGGCAAGGCCCGATAGGCCTTGATGAAGGCTTCCTGCGTGATGTCCTCGACCTCGGCGGCGTCGCGCACCATGCGCGACAAGAGGCGCCCGAGCTTGCGGTGATACTTGCTCACCAGCAGCTCGAACGCGCGCTTGTCGCCCTGCTGGGCGCGCTCGACCAACACCTGATCCAGTTCGCGGTCCGACATCTCTCCCTGCTGCGTTATGTTTATGGCGAAGTATACGTGACCGCATCTTCCGCTGAATGGAGTCGGCCAAGCCGGGAAAGTTCAGCCGGAACAATTGATTCCGCCCGAGCCAAGCCTGCTATCATCCGCCGACACCATGCATCGCCACGACGTTCTCATCCTCGGCAGCGGCCTCGCCGCGCTGACCACCGCGCTCAAGCTCGCCGACCAGCGCCGCGTCGCCATTGTGACCAAGCGCCAGATGACCGACGGCGCCAGCGACTGGGCGCAGGGCGGCATCGCGGCAGCGGTCGACAGCGGCGACTCGGTCGATGCCCATGTGCGCGACACCCTCGTCGCCGGCGCCGGCCTGTGCGACGAGGCGGTGACCCGCCTGGTGGCGAGCCAGGCCAGCGACATGATCGCCTGGCTCACCGCCAACGGCGTCGCCTTCACCCCCGACCCGCAGGCCCCGGGCGGGCTGCACCTGTCGCGCGAAGGCGGCCATTCGCGCCGGCGCGTGGTGCACGCCGCCGACGCCACCGGCCACGCGGTGCAGGTGAGCCTGCTCGACCGCGTGCGCGCCCACCCCAATATCGAGACCTTCGAGCAGCACGTCGCCATCGACCTCATCACCGGCAAGCGCGCCGGCGGCCAGGAACGCCAGATCCACGGCGCCTATGCGCTGAACAAGGGCAGCGGCGAAGTCGAGACCTTCGCCGCCGGGCATACGGTGCTCGCCACCGGCGGCGCCGGCAAGGTCTACCTCTACACGACCAACCCCGACACCTCGACCGGCGACGGCATCGCGATGGCCTGGCGCGCCGGCTGCCGGGTGGCCAACCTGGAATTCGTGCAGTTCCACCCGACCTGCCTCTACCACCCGCACGCCAAGTCCTTCCTGATTTCGGAAGCGGTGCGCGGCGAAGGCGGCCACCTGCTGCTGCCCGACGGCAGCCGCTTCATGCAGTATCACGACGAGCGCGCCGAACTCGCGCCGCGCGACGTGGTGGCGCGCGCGATCGACTTCGAGATGAAGAAGCGCGGCATCGATTGCGTGTATCTGGACATCAGCCACAAGCCGGCCGGTTTCATCCGCGAGCACTTCCCGACGATCCACCGCCGCTGCCTCGAACTCGGCATCGACATCACGCGCCAGCCGATCCCGGTGGTGCCGGCCGCGCACTACACCTGCGGCGGCGTCGTCGTCGACATCAACGCGCGCACCGACCTGTGCAACCTGCACGCGGTCGGCGAAGTCACCTTCACCGGGTTGCACGGCGCCAACCGGCTGGCGTCGAACTCGCTGCTGGAATGCCTGGTGTTCGGCCATGCCGCCGCCGCCGACATCCTCGCCACGCCGCCGGCGCCCTCGCTCAGCCTGCCGGCCTGGGACGCCTCGCGCGTCACCGACCCCGACGAGGAGGTGGTAATCTCGCACAACTGGGACGAATTGCGCCGCTTCATGTGGGACTACGTCGGCATCGTGCGCACCAACAAGCGACTGGCGCGCGCCACCCACCGCATCCGCCTGCTGCGCGCCGAGATCGACGAGTTCTACCGCAATTTCCGCGTCAGCAACGACCTGATCGAGCTGCGCAACCTGGTGCAGAGCGCCGACCTCATCATCCGCTGCGCGCAGCTGCGGCAGGAAAGCCGCGGCCTGCATTTCAGCCGCGACTACCCCGAGACGCTGCCCATCGCCGGCAACACCGTGCTCAACCCGCGCCCGGGGACGCTGTGTCCGAGCGTGTGCGGGGTGCCCAGCGAAGCCACACCCTGAGCCGCCGCAGCGCGTCGGCGTCCGCGCTGTCGGGCAGCAGGGCGAGCGCGTGCGTCCGCCCGTCCGCCGTCCGGCAGCGCAGGACGATCAGCGCCGCCGACACGAAGCTGTCGTCGCGCACGGCGATGTCCGCCCAGTCGCCCGCCTCAGCCCGCAATTGCACGCCGCCGTCGGACCGCAGACGCAGACGCACCGGCCGTGACGCCCCCCGCCAGGCCCGCAGGGCCAGCGCGGCGGCCCCGGCCCCCAGCCCCAGCCCGGCCCAGACCGGCAGCGCCGCCAGCCCCAGGGCCGCCCACGCGAGCGCCGTCATCCCCGCCAGCAACAGCCCCAGCCGGCGTGAGGGCTTGAGTTCAATCTCGCGCATCCGCGTGTACACTTTGCCGCTTCATGGCAAGCCTTTCTGAGTGGACCGCATCGTGATCGAATCCTGGAAAAACTTCCTGCTCTCCCAAGGCGCGGTGACCGATAACGGCACCGTGCAGCACTACGGCGACCCGGCCCTGGAGCGCGCCGCCGCCAGCGGCACCGTCGTCGCCGACCTGTCGCAGCTCGGGCTCATCGCCTTCGAGGGCGAGGATACCGCCACCTTCCTGCAGGGCCAACTGACCAACGACGTGCGCACCCTGCGCGCCGACGCCGCCCAATGGAACGGCCTGTGCAGCCCCAAGGGACGGCTGCTCGGCAATTTCCTGATGTGGCGGCAGGGCGACGACACCTGCCTGCAGCTTTCCGGCGATATCACGGCGAGCGTGCTGAAGCGCCTCTCCATGTTCATCCTGCGCGCCAGGGTGAAGGGGCGCGACGCCAGCGACGAGACCGTGCGTCTGGTGGTGGCCGGCCCGCAGGCCGCCGCCGCGGTACAAACCGCGATGAACGCACTGCCCGAGGCGCCGATGCATACCGCCGCCACGGCGAACGGCTGGGTCGTCCGCGTCGGCGCCGACAAGTTCGTGCTGTCGGTCGCACCCGGCCACGCCGAGGCGGTCTGGCAGGCACTGCGCCGGTCGGCCACGCCGGTCGGCGCGCCGGTGTGGGACTGGCTGCGGCTCAATGCCGGCATCCCGATGGTCGTCGCCGCGACCCAGGAGCAGTTCGTGCCGCAGATGGTCAACTACGAGGTGCTGGGCGGGGTGAGTTTCCAGAAAGGCTGCTACACCGGGCAGGAGATCGTCGCGCGCAGCCAGTATCTGGGCAAGCTCAAGCGCCGCATGTTCCTCGCCCACGTCGATGCCGACGCCGCGCCCGGCGACAGCGTCTACAGCGCCGATTTCGACGGTCAGACAAGCGGCACCGTGGTCAACGCCGCGCCCGCACCCGACGGCGGCAGCGATCTGCTGGTCGTCGCCCAGACGGAAAGCGCCGCGACCCAGATCCTGCATCTGAGGGCCCTCGACGGCCCGGCGCTCACGCTCAAGCCGCTGCCCTACGCGCTGCCCGAGTAAGGGGTGCGGCACGCCTACGTCTACTACCGCGTAGCACCCGCCCAGGCAGCCCTCGCCGCCGCGGAAATCGACGCCCTGCTCGCGGCAATGGCGCCGCACTGCGGCGCGCCGCCGCGGCGCCTGCTGCGTTGCGACGACCCGCACACCTGGATGGAAGTGTACGAGGGCATCGCCGACTGGCCGGCGTTCGAGGCCGCGCTGCAGGCCCGCCTCGACGCACTGCACATCCCCGAGCTTCTCGACGGCCCGCGCCATCTGGAATGTTTCACTGCGCCCGCCGCCACGGCATGAAAAAAGCCGGGCAAGCCCGGCTTTTCGGCGTGAACGGCGTCACTTCCGGATCATGACCTTCTCGACCCAGCCTTCGCCGCCCTGGCCCTGGACGTGCATGAAGGCGCCGTCGTCCTTGCCTGTGTAGATCACTTCCTCACCGCGCGCGAGGGTGGCGACGACCTTGGCAGACTTCTTCGGTTGCGCATAAATCTTCAGCCCGCCGATCTTGCCGGTGACCACGTCGCCTTCCTCGAACACCGCGCCCGCCTTGGTCGGCTGGCCGGACTTGCCCTTGAGGTTGATGTCCTGGCGCGCCATTTCCGGGTTGTTGCGGATCGAGCGCACGATGTTGTTCCAGTTGTCCAGGTAGCTGGCGGCGATGACCTTGCCTTCCGGCGTGTTGGTATAGCCGCCGAGCGCGCCGGCCGCGCCGCCGCCGACCAGCAGGCCGCCGACGCTCCAGTCGGTCTTCTCGGCGTTGCCGGTGGCCGAGGCCAGCTGCAGCGAGGTGCGCGAGTCGGACAGGATCATGGTCGTCTGCGCCGACTTGAACTTGAGGCCGGCCGCAACCAGGCCCGCGACCGCACCGAACACGCCGAAGCCGCCGAGCGCGCCGCCGACACCGCCGGAATCCTTGCTGGAAAACACCGCGTCCGGCGTCAGCACGTAGTCGGCCGTCACCATCTGGCCCTTGCCCATGTTGGAGCCGCGGCGCAGTTCACCCGATTCGGCCAACTGGCGTTCCTGCATCAGGTTCTGCATGGCACGGCCGCGTTCGACCAGCACGAAGCAGTTGGACTGCTGCACCATCATGCGGATGAGACCGGTCGGCGACTGCAGGCCGTATTGCAGCAGGTGGGAAATCACCGCGTCCTGCGGCTCGACCACGGCGAGCGTGCCGTAGGGCTTGTCGCACTTTTCAAGTTCCTTGGCTTCGCCCCGCGCGCCATCGGGGCCGGCGGAGCCGGAGGGCTGGCCTTCCTCGGTCTTGTCCCCGCCGAGCTTGAAGCCAAATAACTGGGCATGGACGGGCATGGATGCCTGGGTCAGGAACAGGCCGAGGACCAGGGCTTGGGCAAGGGTTTTCATGGTGGCTCCTGTTTGATTATCTGTCGGATTATAGCGATTCTACTGCTGAAGAAACGGGCGCCCGCCGCTTGGATTTCGGCCCGACGGGTCTATAAAAAGTAAACGACGCCTGAAGGAGACCATCATGCTGGACATCAACAAACTCGTCACGCAGGAACACGCGGAACCCAACGCTCGCGGCCACCTCATGGAGCTCGACCCCTGGACCGAAGCCAGCGCGGTCGACATGGCGCGCAAGGACGGTCTGGACCTCACCGACGACCATCTGGCGATCATCCGCTATCTGCGCGATTGCTACGCGGATCACGGCGGCACCGTCAACGCACGCATGTTGATGCGCTCGCTGGAAGAGGAGTTCGCCGGACTCGGCGGACACAAGTTCCTGTACAACCTGTTCCCGCTGGGGCCGATTGCGCAGGCCTCGCGCTACGCCGGCCTGCCGATGCCGCCCGGCACGCTCGACCCGTCGTTCGGCACCACCCACTAGGCCCGGATCATTCGGTCTCGACGACGGGCACCCGCGCCGCCAGCGCGCACAGCAACTCGTAGCTGCTGGTGCCGGCCGCGGCGGCGACCGCATCGACCGGCACCTGCTCGCCCCAGAGTTCGACCGGGCTGCCGACGCCGGCGTCGGGGCAGTCGCTCAGGTCGACGCACAGCATGTCCATCGACACCCGCCCCAGCGTGCGGCTGCGCTTGCCTGCCACCTGCACCGGCGTGCCCGTCGGCGCATGGCGCGGATAGCCGTCGGCGTAGCCGCACGCAGCCACCCCCACCCGCATCGGGCGCTCGGCCCGGAAGGTCTGGCCGTAGCCCACCGCCTCGCCCGGCTGCAGCGCCTGCACCGCGATGAGTTCGGACTGCAGCGTCATCGCCGCGCGCAAGCCCAGGTCGGCGACGCTCGTGTCGGCGAAGGGCGACGCGCCGTAGAGCATGATCCCCGGTCGCACCCAGGCGCCCCGGGTCTGCGGGTAGCGCAGCAGCGCCGGCGAATTCGCGCTCGTCCACGGCAGGCCGTAGCCGGCGAGGTCGCGCAGGAAGGGATCGAGTTGCCAGGCCACGCCGGCCGCTTCGTCGGCCTGCGCGAAGTGGGTCATCAGCGTGAGATCCGCCACGCCCGGCAGGCTGCGGGCGCGGGCGATGACCGTGGCATGTTCGGCGAGCGGAAAACCGAGCCGGTGCATGCCGCTGTCGAATTTGAGAAAGACGTGCAGCGGCCGCGCCGGCGGATGCTGCGCCAGCCAGTCGAGTTGCACCGGCTGGTGCAGCACCGGCCACACGTCCAGCTCCGCACAACTGGCGACCTCGTCCGGACTGAACAGGCCTTCGAGCATGAGGATCGGCTGCTCGACCCCCATCAAGCGCAGATTGGCGGCTTCCTCCAGCGTGAGCACGGCAAAACCGTCGGCGGCGGCGAAAGCACGGCGCGCACGCGACAGGCCATGGCCGTAGGCGTTCGCCTTGACCACCGCGAACACCCGGGCGTCGCCCGCATGGCGGCGCGCGACGCGCAGGTTGTGCGCCATCGCGCCGATGGAAATGCGCGCCTGGATCGGACGCATCAGTAGGCGCCGGGCTGCGCCAGCGATTCGAAGCGCGTGTATTCGCCCAGGAAGGCGAGCCGCACGGCGCCGATGGGGCCGTTGCGCTGCTTGCCGATGATGATCTCCGCGGTGCCCTTGTCCTGGGTGTCGGGGTTGTAGACCTCGTCGCGGTAGATGAAGAGGATGACGTCGGCGTCCTGCTCGATGGCGCCCGATTCGCGCAGGTCGGACATCACCGGCCGCTTGTTGGGCCGCTGTTCCAGCCCGCGGTTCAACTGCGACAGCGCGATCACCGGCACCTGCAGCTCCTTCGCCAGCCCCTTCAATGCGCGCGAGATTTCCGAAATCTCGGTGGCGCGGTTCTCGCCCGAGCTGGAGGCCGACATCAGTTGCAGGTAGTCGATGATGATGAGGCCGAGCTTGCCGCACTGGCGCATCAGGCGGCGCGCGCGTGCGCGCAGTTCGAGCACGTTGAGCCCCGGCGTCTCGTCGATGAACACCGGCGCCTCGTTGAGCTTGCCGAGCGCGTAGGTGAGGCGCTGCCAGTCGTCCTCGCCCAGCTTGCCGGTACGCAGGCGGTGCTGGTCGAGCTTGCCGACCGAACCGATCATCCGCATCACCAGTTGCGCGCCGCCCATTTCCATCGAGAACACCGCGACCGGCAGGCCGGTGTCGAGGGCGACGTTCTCGCCGATGTTGATCGAGAACGCGGTCTTGCCCATCGACGGGCGCCCGGCGACGATGATGAGGTCGCCCGGCTGCAGGCCCGAGGTCTTCTGGTCGAGATCGTGAAAACCGGTCGGCACGCCGGTGACGCCGGAGTCGTTGTCGCGGTGATAGAGCTCGTCGATGCGCTCGACGACTTCCTTCAGCAGCGGCTTGATCTCGGTGAAGCCGGCCTGGCCGCGGCTGCCGGATTCGGCGATCTCGAACACCCTGGCCTCGGCCTCGTCGAGCAGCTGCTGCGCGCTCTTGCCGGCCGGCGCGTAGGCACTGTCGGCGATGCCGGTGGCGACCTCGACCAGGCGACGCATCACCGAGCGCTCGCGCACGATTTCGGCGTAGCGGCGGATGTTGGCGGCCGACGGCGTATTGCTCGCCAGCGCGACGATATAGGCCAGGCCGCCGACGCTTTCGAGCTGACCCATCGATTGCAGCGATTCCGACACCGTCACCGCGTCGGCCGGACGGTTCTCGGCGATCTGCCGCACGATCGCGCGCAGGATCTGGCGGTGGTCCTGGCGATAGAAATCGGACTCCGAGACCACGTCGCCGATGCGGTCCCACGCGCCGTTTTCGAGCAGCAGGCCGCCCAGCACCGCCTGCTCGGCCTCGAGCGAGTGCGGCGGCAGACGCATCTGCGTCAGTTGGGGATCGGGGTTGGCAGTAAGGGTGTGAATGGCAGCCATCGCGGGATTCTAGTCCCCGACGACGGGGCGCACCAAGGGATAAAGCTGGGGCCAGGATGTGGATAAGCCCTGAACAACCGGGTATATCGGCTGCGCCCACGAAAAAGGGGAGCCGAGGCTCCCCTTGTCCGGACGGCGAACGGGCTTACTGCTCGCCGGCCACCACGACGGTGATGCCTGCGGTCACGTCGGTATGCAGCGACAGCGTCACCGGATACTCGCCGATGGCCTTGAACGGGCCGTCGGGCAGGCGAACTTCCGCCTTCGCCACGTCGTGGCCCTGCGCCTTCAGCGCGTCGGCGATGTCGGCGTTGGTGACCGAGCCGAACAGGCGGCCGTCGACGCCGGCTTTCTGGTTGACCGTCACGCTGGCGCCTTCGAGCTTGGCGGCACGCGCCTGGGCGTCGGCCAGCTTTTCGGCGGCGAGGCGCTCGAGTTCGGCCTTCTGCGCGGCGAACGCTTCCATGTTGGCCTGCGTGGCGCGGCGCGCACGGCCGGTGGGGATGAGGAAGTTGCGGGCGTAGCCGTCCTTCACCTTCACCACGTCACCCAGGTTGCCCAGGTTGACGACTTTGTCCATCAGAATCACTTGCATGGTCGTCTCCTCAATGCAGGTCGGTGTACGGCATCAGCGCCAGGAAGCGCGCGCGCTTGATGGCGGTACCGAGCTGGCGCTGATAGTGCGCCTTGGTGCCGGTGATGCGGGCCGGGATGATGCGGCCGTTCTCGGCGATGAATTCCTTCAGCACTTCGACGTCCTTGTAATCCACCTCGGCCACTTTCTCGGCGGTGAAGCGGCAGAACTTGCGACGCTTGAAGAGACCACGATTGCCGCTGTCGCGGCGCTTGCCGGCGAATTTGCCGCCAGCCTTACCACCCATGGGACGTGCCATGATTCATTCCTTTTCGATTCGATTCAGTAACAAAACCAGTTGTCTGCTGTTCACGCTGCGCCGGTTCAGCGCGCCTTCCAGTTGTACCTGCGTGCCCTGCGGCAGTTGGGCCAGTCGGGGCGCGAGCTCGCCGCTCGCCTGTACCGTCAACTCGCATTCCACCTGCCTGCTCTGGCCTGCCGGCGCCTGACTGCTGCGGTGATGGATCACCGCCTCCGCAATCGGCACGCCGGCCGGGCTGTAACGCAAGGGTTCGACCTGGATGAGCGCTCCGCTGATGACCAGCCGGTTCAATCAGCGCGGGCTCAGGCGGCAGTCGCTTCGGCAGCGGCTTCCGGCTTGGCGCTTTCGAGCAGGTCGCGCGACTTCTCTTCCTTCATCATCGGCGACGGCGTCGTCACGGCGTCGTCGCGCTTGATGGTGAGGTGGCGCAGCACGGCGTCGTTGAACTTGAAGCCGTGTTCGAGCTCTTCCAGGGTTTCCTGGTCGCACTCGATGTTCATCAGCACGTAATGGGCCTTGTGGACCTTCTGGATCGGGTAGGCCATCTGGCGGCGGCCCCAGTCTTCCAGACGGTGGATGTTGCCGCCGCGGCTGGTGATGTTGCCCTTGTAGCGCTCGATCATCGCGGGCACCTGCTCGCTCTGGTCGGGATGGACGATGAATACGATTTCGTAATGCCGCATCTTGTTCCTTTCGGTTAAGCCCCCCGCTGCGGTGCGGTGGAGCAAGGGATGGATGAAAAACAATTCCCGCCTGAGCGGGGACTGCGCATCATACGCTTTTTGCCTGACAAATCAAGCCCGAAGCGTCTTCCGGGCGATCAGATCACACAATCGACGCAATAGCGCGCGCGGCCGTCGACGACCTCCTCGACCAGGCCGTGCACGTCGGTCTCGAAGCCGGGGAATTTCTCGTTGAACTCGCGGGTGAACTGCAGATAGCGCACGATGGTGGCGTTGAAGCGCTCGCCGGGAATCAGGAGCGGAATGCCCGGCGGATAGGGCGTCACCAGCATGGCGGTGATGCGGCCTTCGAGCTTGTCGATCTCGACCCGTTCGATCTCGCGGTGCGCCATTTTGGCGAAAGCGTCGGCCGGCTTCATTGCCGGCGCCATTTCCGAGAGGTACATCTCGGTGGTCAGGCGCGCGACGTCCTTGGACTTGTAGATGGCGTGGATCTGGTCGCACAGGTCCTTGAGGCCGATTTTCTCGTAGCGCGGGTGCTTTTCCACGAACTCGGGCAGCACGCGCCACAGCGGCTGGTTCTCGTCGTAGTCGGCCTTGAACTGCTGCAGCGCGGTCACCAGCGTGTTCCAGCGGCCCTTGGTGATGCCGATGGTGAACATGATGAAGAAGGAATACAGCCCCGTCTTCTCGACGATGACGCCGTGCTCGGCGAGGTACTTGGTGACGATCGCCGCCGGGATGCCCCAGTCGGCGAAGGAGCCGTCCATGTCGAGCCCCGGCGTGATGACGGTGGCCTTGATCGGGTCGAGCAGATTGAAGCCGGGCGCGAGCTGGCCGAATTCGTGCCAGCGCTCGCCGGCGCCGAGCATCCAGTCTTCGCGATCGCCGACGCCTTCCTCCGCCAGCTTTTCCGGTCCCCACACCCTGAACCACCACGAGTCGCCGAATTCCGCGTCGACCTTGCGCATGGCGCGGCGGAAATCCAGCGCCTCCTTGATCGACTCCTCGACCAGCGCGGTGCCGCCGGGCGGCTCCATCATCGCCGCGGCGACGTCGCACGAGGCGATGATCGCGTACTGCGGCGAGGTCGAGGTGTGCATCAGATAGGCCTCGTTGAAGCGATGGAAGTCGAGCTTGCGCGTCTCCGAGTCCTGCACCAGGATCTGCGAGGCCTGCGAAAGACCGGCCAGCAGCTTGTGCGTCGACTGGGTGGCGAACACCAGCGCATCCCGGGCGCGCGGACGGTTCTTGCCGATGGCGTGCATGCCGCGGTAGAAATCGTGGAAGGTCGCGTGCGGCAGCCAGGCCTCGTCGAAGTGCAGGGTGTCGATGTAGTCGCCCAGCAACTCCTTGATCATGTCGACGTTGTAGAGGATGCCGTCGTAGGTCGACTGGGTGATGGTGAGAATGCGCGGCTTGCGCTTCACGTCCCTGGCGAAGGGATGCGCGGCGATTTTCTTCTCGATGTTCTCGGGGCGGAATTCGTCGAGCGGAATCGGGCCGATGATGCCGTAGTGGTTGCGCGTCGGCGTCAGGAAGATCGGGATCGCGCCGCACATCATGATCGCGTGCAGGATGGACTTGTGGCAGTTGCGGTCGACCACGACGATATCGCCCGGCGCGACGGTGGCATGCCACACCATCTTGTTCGACGACGAGGTGCCGTTGGTGACGAAGAACAGGTGGTCGCAGTTGAAGATGCGCGCCGCGTTGCGCTCCGACGCCCCCACCGGACCGGTGTGGTCGAGCAGTTGCCCGAGCTCGTCGACCGCGTTGCAGACGTCGGCGCGCAGCAGGTTCTCGCCGAAGAACTGGTGGAACATCTGGCCGATCGGCGCCTTCAGGAAGGCGACGCCGCCCGAGTGTCCGGGGCAGTGCCAGGAATACGAACCGTCGGCGGCATAGTGGGTGAGCGCGCGGAAGAACGGCGGCACCAGCGAATCGAGGTAGGCGCGCGCCTCGCGGCCGATATAGCGGGCGAGAAACTCCGGCGTGTCCTCCAGCATGTGGATGAAGCCGTTGAGCTCGCGCAGGATGTCGTTCGGGATGTGGCGCGCGGTGCGCGTCTCGCCGTGCAGGAATATGGGGATCTCGGCGTTGCGGAAGCGCACTTCCTCGACGAAGCCGCGCAGCTTCTGCAGCGCCTTGCCCGTATCCTCGTCGCTGCCGGCGAGTTCCTCGTCGTCGATCGACAGCACGAAGGCCGAGGCGCGCGCCTGCTGCTGGGCGAACGAGGTCAGGTCGCCGTAGTTGGTGACGCCGAGCACTTCCATGCCTTCCTTTTCGATCGCCTCGGCAAGCGCACGGATGCCCAGACCCGAGGCATTCTCGGAGCGGAAGTCTTCGTCGATGATGACAACGGGAAAACGGAAGCGCATGGCGGCTCCTGGCAATGGCCCTGGAAAAAACGCGGATTGTACGTCGTGCAGCCGGCAGGCGGATTAAATTTTGCGCGCTGCCGGCGCGTGTCAGATCTTGGGCAAAGTCACGCCGACCTGGCCCTGGTACTTGCCGCCGCGGTCGCGGTACGAGGTTTCGCAGATCTCGTCGGATTCGAGGAAGAGCATCTGCGCCACGCCTTCGTTGGCGTAGATGCGCGCCGGCAATGGCGTGGTGTTGGAGAACTCCAGCGTCACGTGGCCTTCCCACTCGGGTTCCAGCGGCGTGACGTTGACGATGATGCCGCAGCGCGCGTAGGTGCTCTTGCCCAGGCAAATGGTGAGCACGTTGCGCGGAATGCGGAAGTACTCGACCGTGCGCGCCAGGGCGAAGGAATTGGGCGGAATGATGCAGGAATCGCCCTTCACCTCGACGAAGGAATTGGGATCGAAAGCCTTGGGGTCGACGATGGTGGAGTTGATGTTGGTGAACAGCTTGAATTCGTCGGCACAGCGCACGTCGTAGCCGTAGCTCGACGTGCCGTACGACACGATGGACCGGCCGGCAGCCTGTTTGACCTGGCCCGGCTCGAACGGATCGATCATGCCATGCTCTGCCGCCATGCGGCGGATCCACCGGTCGGACTTGATGCTCATTAACGTAAAACCCGCGCAGCGCGCCCTTGCCCCCCTCCCCCATTTGGGGGGAGGGCGGGGAGAGGGCTAACAGTCATGGCGCATTTCATCAACCGGGACTCTGCCATGACTGTCAGGTGTTGGAGATGACGATGTTGGGGAACTTGGCAGAGTGGTCCACCGCACTCTCGCCGATCTTGACCGCCACGCGGCGCGCGATCGTCTTGTAGATCTCGGTCACGCGGCCGTTGGGGTCGGCCACCACCGAGGGCTTGCCGGAGTCGGTGTCGTGACGGATGGCGCCGTCGAGCGGCAGGGCGCCGAGGAACTCGACGCTGTAATCCTTGCACATGCGCTCGCCGCCGCCTTCACCGAAGATGCGCTCCTCGTGGCCGCACTTCGAACAGATGTGCAGGCTCATGTTCTCAACCACGCCGATGATGGGAATGCCGACCTTTTCGAACATCTTCAGGCCCTTGCGCGCGTCGATCAGCGCGATGTCCTGCGGCGTGGTGACGATCACGGCGCCGGTCACCGGCACGCGCTGCGCCAGCGTCAGCTGGATGTCGCCGGTGCCGGGCGGCAGGTCGACGACGAGGTAGTCGAGGTCCTTCCAGTTGGTGTTGTTGAGCAGTTGCTCGAGCGCCTGCGTGACCATCGGGCCGCGCCACACCATCGGCGTCTCGACGTCGATCAGAAAGCCGATCGACATCGCCTGGATGCCGTGGCCGATGAGCGGGTCGAGGTTCTTGCCGTCGGTCGACTCGGGCTTGTCGGTGATGCCGAGCATGGTCGGCTGCGACGGGCCGTAGATGTCGGCGTCGAGCATGCCCACGCTGGCGCCTTCGGCGGCGAGCGCCAGCGCCAGGTTCACGGCGGTGGTCGACTTGCCGACGCCGCCCTTGCCGGAGGCGACGGCGATGATGTTCTTGACGTTGGGAATCAGCTTGACGCCGCGCTGCACGCTGTGCGACACGATCTTGAAGCTGACGCTGGCGGTGGCGCTGCTGACGCCGTCGATGCTCTTGAGCTTGTCCTCGACCTGCTGTTTGATCGTTGCCAGCTGACTCTGCGCGGGGTAGCTGAGCTGGATATCGACCGAGACGGCACCGCCGTCGATCTTGATGTTGCGAGCGGATTTGGTCGACACGTAGTCCTTGCGGGTGTTGGGGTCGACCAGTTCTTTCAATGCGGTCTGCACCTGAAGTTCGGAAACGGCCATGGTTGCTCCAGCGGTTAATTGGCAAATGCTCATTTTAACGAATTCTTCCGCCTTGGGTGAACCCGAACGCAAGAAAAGACGCGGGATTCCCTTGGATTTTCAGGGGGTTTGGGCCCTGCGCGCGGCCGGGCCCCACTAGCGCGGATCGGCGTGATGCGCCACCAGCACCGCCTGCGGCACACGCAGGCGGATCGCGGCGACGAGTTCGCTGATCGCCCCCGGACGCGGCCGCAAGGATACCCACAGCAGGTTGAGCTTGAGGTTGAGATCGGCGAACACGACATCCTGATGCAGCGACAGCACCGCATGCAGTTCGCGTGACGTACGCTCGATTTCCTGCGGGGATTGCGCGCGCAGGCGCGGGATCAGCATCATGAAATCGGTCAGCAGACGGCCGCTGGCGTCGCGCGTCGGCGCGCGCTGCCACAAGGGCTCGCCGGGCAGGGTATCGGCACTGAGCGCGGCCGAGGCATACAAGCGGATTCGCATCGCATGCCCCGCCCGCGCACTAGGGCTTCAGCAGCAGATCGTGCGGCGCATCGAGCCGGTCGCACGCCTGTCCGCCGCGCGGTCTCGGCTGACGCCTGTCCTTGTGCAGAAAACGCTCGAGTTCTTCCAGTGCCAGCCGGTAGACCTCGCGCTTGAAATCGACCACCGCGTCCATCGGCACCCAGTACTCGTTCCAGCGCCAGGCATCGAACTCCGGGTGGTCGCTCGCGCGCAGGGAAACGTCGGTGTCGCGCCCGGTCAGGCGCAGCAGGAACCAGATCTGCTTCTGCCCCCGATACAGGCCGCGATTGTCGCGCCGCGTCCAGTGCGACGGCACGTCGTAGCGCAGCCACTCGCGCGTACGGCCCAGAATGCGCACGTGGTGAGCCTGCAAGCCCACTTCTTCTTCCAGTTCCCGGAACATGGCCTGTTCCGGCGTTTCCCCGGCATTGATGCCGCCCTGGGGAAACTGCCAGGCGTGCTGATTGACGCGCTTGCCCCAGAACACCTGGTTGCGCGCATTGCACAGGACGATGCCTACGTTCGGGCGGTACCCTTCTCGGTCGATCATGGCCGCCACCATTCAAAGATTTGCTTGTCTGCATTCTTTCACAGACCACGGAAAATGCAAACCTGCCGCGACCAAAAATCAGTTCTTAATCTTTGTTTTGATTGGGTTTTCGTGTCATGCCGCTATTCCGGAAGCGACGCGGTGTCTTCGACCCACTGGAAATCGCGCGCAAAGCCGCGCAAATCCAGCCCGTAGCGCTTGGACATCTCGGCCAACTGCGGCCGCACGGCTTCCAGCCGATCCGCCGCACCGGGCTCGGTGAAGCCGAACACGATGACGTTGGTCTTGCTCTGCACCGGCACCCAGCCGACCTGGCCCTCGAAGGCGCGGGTCAGGCGGGCGAAATACTCGGGGAAATCGGCGTCGCGTCCCCACAGGTTGACGACCAGCACGCCGCCGGGACGCAGGACGCGCCGACAGGCGGCGTAGAAGGTCTGCGTCGCCAGTTCGGCCACCTGGTTGCCGGCGTCGAAGCCGTCGAGCAGGATGACGTCGGCCGTGCCCGGGTGCTGGCGCACGTAGAGCGCACCGTCGGCCTCGATGACCCGGAGCGTCTCGTCGTCCGGCGGCAGTTCGAAATGGGTGCGCGCGGCGGCGATCACGCGCGGGTCGATCTCCACCGCGGCGACGCGCACTTCGGGCCGATGCCGGCGGATGAACTTGGCAAGCGAACCGCCGCCCAGGCCGATCATCAGCACATCCCCGGGATGCGGGGTGAACATCAGAAAGCCCATCATCGCCCGCGTGTAGGCGAGTTCGAGATCCCACGGCCGCGAAATACGCATGCGGCTCTGGATCGCCTGGCTGCCCAGATGCAGCGTGCGCACCCCGCGTTCCTCGGTCACTTCCAGGCCGGCGTCGTCCGACCGGCGCTTGCCAAACCTCAGGCGCATTGCTGTCCCGTTCCATTGCGAGGGCGAAAGATTACCGCGCCGCACGCTAAAATGCGCGCTTTCGTCCCGATTCTCCGACCATGCGCGCCACCCGGTTTTTCATCTCGACCACCAAGGAAGCCCCGTCCGAAGCCGAGCTCGTCAGCCACAAGCTGATGCTGCGCGCCGGCCTCATCAAGCGCCTGGGTTCCGGTCTCTATACCTGGATGCCGCTGGGCCTGCGCGTGCTGCGCCGGGTGGAAGCCATCGTGCGCGAGGAAATGAACCGCGCCGGCGCGATCGAGCTCCTGATGCCGGCGGTGCAGCCGGCCGAGCTGTGGGAGGAGACCGGACGCTGGGCGGTATTCGGTCCGCAGATGCTGAAAATCAAGGACCGGCACGAGCGCGATTTCTGCTTCGGCCCCACCCACGAGGAAGTCATCACCGACGTCGCCCGCCGCGAGATCAAGAGCTACCGCCAGTTGCCGGTCAACTTCTACCAGATCCAGATGAAGTTCCGCGACGAGATCCGGCCGCGCTTCGGCGTGATGCGCGCGCGCGAATTCCTGATGAAGGACGCGTACTCCTTCCACGCCAGCCGCGACAGCCTGATCGCCACCTACCAGACCATGTACGACGCCTATACGCGCGTGTTCAGCCGGCTGGGGCTGACCTTCCGCCCGGTGGCCGCCGACACCGGCGCCATCGGCGGCTCGGGCTCGCACGAATTCCACGTGCTGGCCGATTCCGGCGAGGACCTGATCGCCTACTGTCCGGATTCCGACTACGCCGCCAACGTCGAGCTCGCCGAGGCGCTTGCGCCAGCCACGCAGCGGGCCGCGCCGCAGGAAGCGATGCGCGAGGTCGACACGCCGAAACAGACCACCTGCGAGGACGTCGCCGCGCTGCTGAACATTCCCCTGACACGCACCGTCAAGCTCATTGCGGTCATGGTGGGCGAACAGAGGGTCGTGCTGCTGCTGCGCGGCGACCACATGCTCAACGAAGTGAAACTCGGCAAGCTCGACGGCATGGCCGACTTCCGCCTGGCCAACGAAGCCGAGATCCGCGAAGCCTTCGCCTGCCCGCCCGGCTTCCTCGGCCCGGTCGGCATCGACCGCGCCAAAATCCGCGTCATCGCCGACCGCAGCGTCGCCGCGATGAGCGATTTCGTGTGCGGCGCCAACAAGCCGAAGCTGCATCTGGCCGGCGTCAATTTCGGCCGCGACCTGCAGGAACCCGATCTCGTGGCCGATATCAGGAATGTGATCGCCGGCGACCCCAGCCCGGACGGCAAGGGTTCGCTGGCACTGTGCCGCGGCATCGAGGTCGGCCACGTGTTCCAGCTCGGCAGCAAGTATTCGCAGGCGATGAACGCCACTTACCTGGACGAAGCCGGCAAGACGCAGGTCATGGAAATGGGCTGCTACGGCATCGGCGTGTCGCGCATCGTCGCCTCGGCCATCGAGCAGAACCACGACGACCGCGGCATCATCTGGCCTCAGACGATGGCACCGTTCTTGCTGGTGATCGTGGCGATCGGCTACGGCAAGAGCGAGATGGTTCAAAAAGCCGCCGATACGCTCTATGCTGACCTGACGGCCGCCGGGATCGACGTGCTGCTCGACGACCGCGACGAGCGCCCCGGCGTGATGTTCGCCGACGCCGAGCTGATCGGCATTCCCCACCGCGTGACGGTGGGCGAGCGCGGCCTCAAGGACGGCGAGATCGAGTACCAGCCGCGCCGTGCGGCACCGGGCCAGTCCGGCGAAGCGCAGAAAATCGCGCTGGCCGGCGCAGCGGAAGTTTTGAAAGGATTGCTGGAAAACTGACATGCTGAAGACGACGTCCATCGGCCTCGTGATCGCCGCGCTGCTCTGCGCGGCGCCGGCGCACGCGGGCAACCAGCGCGAGGAGGCCCTGTCGGCCAACATGCGCGCCTCGCTGCAGCGCGCGCTCGCCGACACCGCCGTCACCCGCACCGCGTTCCGCAACGTCGCCGACGAGAACGCGTGGCTGGCGGAGATGTCGCGCCGGCTCGCCAAGCGCATGCCCGACGAGGCCGAACGGATGGAATTCCTCACTACCCTGCACTGGGAGGCGTCGCGCGCCGGCGTCGATCCGCAGCTCATGCTCGGCCTGATCCAGGTCGAAAGCGGTTTCCGCAAGTACGCCGTGTCGCCGGTCGGCGCCCGCGGCTACACCCAGGTCATGCCCTTCTGGGTCCGCACCATCGGCAGTGCCGACCACAACCTCTTCCACTTGCGCACCAATCTGCGCTACGGCGCGATCATCCTGCGCCACTACATCGACATCGAGCGCGGCGACCTCTTCCGTGCGCTGGGCCGCTACAACGGCAGCCTCGGGCGCGCCGAATACCCCAATCTCGTCGTCGGCGCCTGGAAGCGCCACTGGGACTACACGCCCGCCACGCGCTCGGCCGACAGCCAGGCCACCGGTCCTCGCAGCTGAACGCGCCGTGCCGCTCGACCGGCGTCGCTTGATTTCCGCCCACGACGCGCCATCCTGAAACGAGAGCCCGCCGTTCGGCGTGCGTGGACAGGAGAACCCTGTGAACCCCCCCTTCCTGACAGCCTTGCTGGTCGCGGCGGCGCTTGCCAGCCTGAGCGGCTGCGAGACCCCGCCGGTGCGCGGCGACGTGCGCGTGCACGATCGCGATGTCGATGTGCGCATCGTTTTCAGCGACCACGACCGCCGCATCCTGCGCGACTATTATCGCGTCGACTACCGCGCCCTGCCGCCGGGGCTCGCCAAGCAGGGCAAGGTGCCGCCCGGCCACGCGCACCGCATCATGGTGCGCCAGCCGCTGCCGCCCGGCCTGGAATGGGGCTACCTGCCCAGCCGGCTCGAGCGCCAGTTGAGCCGCCTGCCCGACGGCTACGTGCGCGTGATCGTCGGCGGCAGCGTCGCGATCATGAACGTGCGGACGCGCGTCATTTTCGACCTGATCGAGAACATCCACGACTGAGTCCGGGCCTGCGGGCACGCGGAATTTTCGACACCCCTGTCGCCAGAAACTCGACAGCCGCCCCGCCCGCCTGGCCTTCCCGGCCGTCAGCACACCGTAAACACCATGCAAATCGGGCACGCCCGGCCTGCGGGTTGGTTCATTCGTACTGGCACGCGGGTTGCAAGATCGTGGTGACAGGCCCGCCCTGGAAAAATCAGACGATAACGGAGACGACCATGGACATGACCCTGCAACTGTCCCGCACCTACAAGGGACAGGATGAAATCTTCAACAACGGCCACACCGTGCGCCCGCGCTGCCGGCAGATCCTGTTCGCGATCGGCGACGGCATCACGCTCGGCGCCCTGCGCGCCAAGCTGCCGCTGACCGAACTGGAGACCCTGCTGCACGACCTGCTGTGCGGCGGCTTCATCGAAGCCCGCAACAACGGCGCGCCCGTCATGCCGGCGGCCACGCCCGCCGCCGCCGCACCCGCACCCGCAGCGGCGCGCCCGGCCCCTTCGCTGCAGAATGACGACGTGGCAGGCGCCCGCGACCATGTGCTGCAGGTGCTGTCGGCACTGGCCGGCACCAAGTCGCCGGCCTACCGCAAGATGAGCGAAGTGACCGACCTGGAAGGCTTCAGCGAGGCCCTGGCGATGTGCCGCAAGGTCGTCGCGGCGGTGGCGTCGCCGCATCAGGCTGCCGAAATGGAAACCCTGGCGCTCCGCCGACTGGGGCATTGAACCGGCTGCGCGGACAGCCTGTCCGCGCCCGGCGTTCAAACGGTCAGCGGCTCAGCACCACCAGCGGCCTTGGCTGGCATTCCGCCGTCACCACCGTGCCGGGCAGGCCCGGCACCGAAGCGACCACGCCGGCGAACGGCGCTTTCAGTTCGGCGTCGGCCAGATTTTTTTTCGCGATCGTGAGGCGCGCGTTGGCGGCGGCGAGCGCGGCCTTGGCCCGGGCATGGCGCAGCGTCGCCGCTTCGAGCTCGCTGGTCGACGACACGGTGCGGTTGTAGAGTTCCTCCGCACGCTCGAACTCGCGCTTCGCGTCGTCCTCCTCGGCGTCCGCGCGCGCCTGTTCGGCCGTTGCCTCGTCGACGCGCGCCTGCAGCACGGTGCGGTCGAGCCGCGCCAGCACCGCGCCCTTGGCGACACGCTGCCCGGGCCTCACCAGCACTTCCTCGACCACGCCCGACACGCGCGTCGTCAGTTCGACCCGGTCGGCCGCCCACGCGGGGGCGGCCGCCGCCAGCCCCGTCCCGATCAGTGCGATAGCGATCACACGCTGCTTCATTCCTGTGCTCCCTTGAGGGGCGGCAGGCTGCCGCCGGACAATGCTTCGAGTCGCGCCAGCGCAAGCGCCAGCCGGTATTCGACCTGCTTGCGGCGCAACGCCGCCGTCTGCGTCTCGGCCATGCTGCTGCCGAGGTTGGTCTTGAGTTCGAGTTCGTATTCGGCGCGCGCGCGCTCGAGCACCCAGTCGCGGTATTCGACCTGCTTCTCAGCAGCGCCACGCGCAGCGCTGCGCAGCCATTCGATCTCCTGCAGCGTGGCCAGCACGGCCTCGGCCAGATCGAGCTTGAGTTTCTCGAGCTCGGCGGCGCGGCGCTGCTTCAGCGCCTGCTCGCGCGCCAGCCGCGCGTCGACCCGCCCGCCCTGGTAGAGGGGAATGTTGAACACCAGCCCCACGCTGACGTCGTCGCGCGTGCTCGATTCGCGGCTGTAGCCGGCCCCGACGACTTCGGCGTCGAGCACCGGGTTGCGCTCGGCGCGGATCGAGGCGAGGCGGGCGTCTGCGGCCGCGACCTGCGCCTGCAAGGCCTGCACGCGCGGGTTTTTTCCCATCACCCAGGCGAGCAGCGAGTCGTATTCGGGCACGGCGCGCGCATTGCCTTCCAGCGCCGGCGGCACCAGTTGGGTCGGCAGCCTGCCGGGGCGGTAGAGGGCGTTGGCGAGCCGCTCGCGCGTGCTGCGCATGCGCTGCGCGCTGGCGTTGCGGCGCTCGCGCCAGTCCTGGTAGTAGGCTTCCAGGCGCAAAAGGTCGTGGCGGTTGCCGACGCCGAGCTCGAAGCGCTCGCGCGCCTTGTCCCAGTCGAGATAGGCCACGGTCATGAATTCGTTGTCGGCAACGTACTGCTGGTCGGCCACCAGCACGTCGAAGTAGCGCGCCATGATGTCGATGCGGCGCAGGCTGTCGACGTTGATGAGATCCGCCTGGCGCGCCGCGACTTCCTGGTCGGCGGCGGCGACCGCCTGTTCCGTGCGCCCGAAGTCCAGCAGCGGCTTGCGCGCGACGATGCGGCCGGCGTTGTCGGGGTCCCAGTCGCCATTCGGACGCTTGCCGCGCCGCAGGCTGCCGTCGAGGAACAGGCTGAAATCCCGGCGGCTTGCGGCCACTTCGCGATCCGCGCGCGAAATCGCAAGATCGCTCTCGGCGATGCGGCGATCCGGGTGCGCGGTTGCCGCCGCCCGCAAGGCCTCTTCCAGCGTCAACTGTTCGGCCGCGGCCGGGCCGGCCAGGACGCATGCCAGCACCCCCCCCCAGACGATGCGCCTCATTTGCCCTGCTTGTACTTGGTGAACGGCTGGGTGGCGTAGGCCCCCTCGGTGACGTAGCGGGCCAGCAGCATGAATTCGGCCTTGTCCTTGACCGGCCCCGTATGGCGCGCCAGCAGCTTGCCGTCGAGGTCGAAGAACATCAGCACCGGCGTGGCGCGCACGCGCAGGCCGAAGGCAAAGGCCTTCTCGGTCATGGTGTTGCCCTTGAAATCGACGAGTTCGGTGTCGCCGTTGACGTCGATGGGATAGATCAGGAATTGGGCGCGGTAGGCGTCCTGCACCTCGGACTGGTTGAGGATGGTCACCTTCATGCGTTCGCACCACGGACACTCGTCCATTTCGAAAAACAGGAAAATGCCCTTCTTGCCCTGCTTCTTCGCTTCCGCCAGATCGGCCTGCAGGTCGCCGAACTTGGGCTGGAAGAAATGGCTCATCGGGTCGCGCGTCTCGGCCCAGGCGGGCACGGACACCAACAGGAACAAGGCAATAAGCAACTGGCGCATCACGTCACCTCTCGTCGTCTGGATTTATCGCTTCGCGCGGGCGGGCTTGCCGGCGATGAATTGCTCGACCGCCTCCCGGGTAATCAGCCCCACTTGCTGCGCAACCATCTTACCATCGGGGTTAAACAGGTAGGTCGTCGGCAGGCCTTGCACCGGGCCGATCTGGCGCACGATCTGGGGCGTGCCGAGAACGATGGGATAATCGACCAGCAAGCCCTCGGCGAAATCCGTCACCTGCTTCGAACTGCGGTAATCCATGGCGACGCCGATGACGACCAGGTTGTTTTTCTTGTTCTCGTTCAGCGCGATGAGGTCGGGGATTTCCTCCAGGCAGGGCGGGCACCAGGTCGCCCAGTAGTTCACCAGCACCCACTTGCCCTTGTAGCCGGACAGCGTGTGCGTCTTGCCGTTGGTGTCGGTCACCCTGAAATCCGCGGCCGCGGCCGGCAGCGCCAGCAAGGCCAGCAGCAGCCCCGCCAGCCACATCGGATAAAATCGCACGCTTCCTGTCGTTTGCATCGTTATGGTTTCCGTCATGAATGAGTTTCGCACCGAGAAGGACTCGCTCGGCGAGGTCCAGGTTCCCGCAGACGCCTGGTACGGCGCCCAGACCGCGCGCGCCGTGGCCAATTTTCCCATTTCGGGCCGTCGCCCGGATAGGGATTTCGTACTGGCCCACGTACGCATCAAGCTTGCCGCCGCGCGCGCCAACTGCCAGCCCGGCTGGCTGCCCGCAGAAAAGCGCGACGCCATCGTCGCCGCCTGCGAGCGCATCCTCGGCGGCGAGTTTCTGGATCAGTTCGTCGTCGACCGCTTCCAGGCCGGCGCCGGCACCAGCCACAACATGAACAGCAACGAGGTCATCGCCAACCTCGCCAACGTCGCGCTGGGCGGCGAAAAAGGCGCCTACAAGCCGGTCAATCCCAACGACGACGTCAACATGGGGCAGTCGACCAACGACACCATCCCCACCGCGATCCGGCTGGCCGTGCTGGCCAAGCTGCCGCGTCTGGTCGCCGCGGTGCACGCGATGGCCGCCGAGTTCTCGCGGCTCGCCGAACGCGAAAAGGACACCGTCAAATCCGGCCGCACCCACCTGCAGGATGCGGTGCCGACCACGCTGGGACAGGAGTTCGCCGGCTACGCCTGGACGCTGACGCGTTGCGCCGCCGCGCTCGAAGCGGTGCGCCCGGCCTTGTGCGAAATCGGGCTTGGGGGTTCCGCCGCCGGCACCGGTCTCAACACCTCGCCCGACTACCCGGCGCGCGCCGCCGCCGAGCTGGCCAAACTCACCGGCGAGCCAATCAAGGTCGGCCAGCTCGTCGCGCAGATGCAGTCGATGAACGACCTGGCGCGCCTGTCCGGCGAGATCCGCAACCTCGCGCTCGAACTCACCCGTATCTCCAACGACCTGCGCCTGCTCGCGTCCGGTCCGCGCACGGGCCTGGGCGAAATCCAGCTGCCGCCGGTGCAGCCCGGCTCCTCGATCATGCCGGGCAAGGTCAATCCGGTGATGTTCGAGATGCTGAACCAGGTGTGCTTCCAGGTGCTGGGGCAGGACGCCGCCGTCGCCTACATGGTGCAGGCCGGGCAGATGGAGCTCAACGTGATGATGCCGGCCCTGGGCAGCGCGCTGTTCGACGCCATGGACTGGCTCACCAACGCGATGAACGCCGCCACCGAGAAGAACCTCAAGGGCATCGTCGTCAACCGCGAGCGCTGCGCGTTCTTCATCCACCAGAGCGTCGCGCTCGCCACGCTCTTGAACACCCAGATCGGCTACATGCAGGCCGCCGAAGTCGCCAAGGAGTCGGAGAAGTCCGGCCGCCCGGTGCGCGACCTCGTCGCTGAAAAAGGCCTCATGAGCGCGGCGGACTTCGATGCGCTGGTGCTCGCGGCCGCGCACGGCATCGGCAGCGGCGGTGGCGGCGGCTGACGCCTCCATCCAATCCTCAACCTGACACCTGAACGCCATGCCCATCCAGTGGTTCCCCGGTCACATGACCACCGCGCGCAAGAAGGCCGCGGAGACGATGGCGCAGATCGACGTGGTGGTCGAGGTGCTCGACGCGCGCCTGCCGGAAGCCGGCAGCAACCCGATGATCCGCGAGCTGCGCGCGCACCGGCAGCGGCCCTGCCTCAAGCTGCTGAACAAGGTCGACCTCGCCGACCCCGAGGCGACGCGCGCGTGGATCGACTACTACAACGCGCAGCCCGGCGTGATGGCGGTGGCAATCTCGGCGAAGAAGCCGGGCGACGTGGCGAAGCTCGCGGGGCTGGCGCAGAAGCTCGCGCCGCACCGCGACGACACCTTCAAGCCGCTGCGGCTGATGATCATGGGCATCCCCAACGTCGGCAAGTCGACGCTGATGAACACCTGGGTCAAGCGCCGCGTGGCGGCGGTGGGCGATGAACCGGCAGTGACCAAGTCGCAGCAGCGCATCAACCTGTCGCCGCGGCTGATCCTGGTCGACACGCCGGGCATGACCTGGCCGAAGATCGAGCACGACGCCGACGGCTTCATGCTGGCGGCGAGCCACGCCATCGGCCGCAACGCGGTGATCGACGAGGAGGTGGCGATCTTCCTCGCCGGCATCCTGCTCGAACGCTATCCCGCCCTGATCGAGGCGCGTTACAAGTTCCCGCTGGCAGGGCTCGACGCGACCGGCGTGCTGGAGGCGGTGGCGAAGAAGCGCGGCTGCCTGAAGAAGGGACGCGGCGCTGAACTCGACCTCGAAAAGGCGGCGATGATCCTGCTGACCGACTACCGCAGCGGCACGCTCGGCCGCATCAGCCTGGAGACGCCTGCGACGCGGCAGGCGATGCTGGCGGCCGCGGCACAGACACGCCCGCACCCGCCCGCAATCGGCGCGACCGAGTGATCAGGCGCCGCGCCACGCGGCTGCATCGAGCCAGGCCGTCGTTTCCTGTTTGCCGCGCACGACACCGACAGGCAGGCGTTCGCCCCGCTGCCAGCGCAGCAGGGCCGCGTGCTTGCCCGCGCCTGTGATCACGAACCAGAGCTTTGCGCTGCGATTGAGCCGCGCGGCCGACAGGCTCACGCGCTCGGGCGGCGGCTTGGGCACGTCGTGCACGGCGAGCACATCCGGGCTGTCGGGCTGGGCGCCCCAGTCGTGGCCCGGAAACAGGCTTGCGGTGTGGCCGTCCTCGCCCATGCCGAGCAGCACGACGTCGAAATCGCCCACGCGCGCCAGCCAGTCCGCATAGACCGACGCGGCTTCGCGGGCGCCATGCTCGGCGGGCATCGGCCAGCGCTGCGCGTCGGGAACGTTCGATGCCGCGAGCCAGGCCGACTCGGCCATGACGCTGTTGCGTTCGGCGTGATCGGCCGCGAGGCAGCGTTCGTCGCCGTACCACACGTGCCAGGATGCGTCGCCGGCGCCGCGCCGCGCGAGCTCGGCGTAGAGCGCCCGCGGCGTGCTGCCGCCCGCAAGCACCAGGTGGAACGCACCGCGCGCGGCGACGGCGGCGGCGGCTTCGGCGCACAGCGCGTCGGCCAGCGCCCTGACCAGCGCACCGCCGGATGCAAATATCCGTGTCTGCACGCGCGTCACAATTCGTTGCGCCAGCTCTGGTCGTCGCTGTCGAACAGGCGGTTGGCGTCGGCCGGCCCCCAGCTCCCGGCCGGATAGGTGGGAATGTATTCGCGCTCGACGGCCCAGTGCTTGAGGATGGGGTCGACCACGCGCCACGCCCACTCGACTTCGTCGAAGCGGATGAAGAGCGAACGGTCGCCCTCGATGACGTCGAGCAGCAGCGTCTCGTAGGCGTCGAGCGTCTGCTCGTCGGTCTTCAGGAAGCTGGCGTTCATCTGCATCACCCGCGTGTCCATGTCGAGACCGGGCTGCTTGACGTGGATTTCCATGCGCATCGATTCCTCCGGCTGGATCGACAGCAGGATCCAGTTGGGCGCGACCGACTCCAGCGGCGTTTCGCGGAACAGCTGCTGCGGCGGGTGCTTGAAGCGGATCGCGATCATCGAGTTGTGTTTCGCCAATCGTTTGCCGGTGCGCAGGTAGAAAGGCACGCCGCGCCAGCGCCAGTTGTCGATGTAGAACTTGGCGGCGACGAAGGTCTCGGTGGTGGAGTTGGGCTCGACCCTGTCTTCCTGCTGGTAGCCGACGACCGACTGGCCGTTGATGCTGCCGCGCGCATACTGCGCCCGCACCGCATGGGCATGGACGGCGCGCTTGCCGATGGGGCGGATCGAACGCAGCACCTTCACCTTCTCGTCGCGCAGCGCGTCGGCCTCGAGCGCGGGCGGCGGTTCCATCGCCACCACGGTGAGCAGCTGCATGAGATGGTTCTGCAGCATGTCGCGCAGCGCGCCGGCGTGATCGTAGTATTCGGCGCGCTTCTCGATGCCGATCGATTCGGCCACGGTGATCTGCACGTGGTCGATGAAGTTGCGGTTCCACAGCGGCTCGATCAGGGTGTTGGCGAAGCGGAACACCAGCAGGTTCTGCACCGTTTCCTTGCCGAGAAAATGGTCGATGCGGTAGACCTGCTCCTCGTCGAAGTGCTGGTGCAGCAGGCGGTTCAGCATCTGCGCCGACTCGATGTCCTCGCCGAAGGGCTTTTCGATCACCACGCGGTTCATGCCGCGCGGCTTGTTGAGTCCGACCGTTTCGAGGTTCTCGATCACGGCGCCGAATTCGGAAGGCTTGATCGCGAGATAGAACACCGTCGCCGAGCACGCCGATTCGGGCGGCAGGCGATCCGCCAGCGTGCGGTACGACTCGACGTCGTTGAGGTCGCCCTGCTGGTAGCTGAAGCGCGCGACGAAACGCTCGAACACCGGCGTGTCCAGCGGACCCTGGATCCTGTCTTTCAGCACGTCGCGCATGTGCTCGCGCCAGCTGTCGGTGGTCCATGCCCGGCGCGAAAAGGCGATGAGCGTGAGCGATTCCGACAGGCGCGCGGCTGCCTCCAGATGGTAGAGCGCGGGCAGCAGCTTGTTCGAGGCCAGGTTGCCGGTGGCGCCGAATATCACGAAGGAGCACGGCGTGTCCTCCGACTGCACGTTCTTCGCCAGCGTCATCTCAGCCTTCCTTGATGGCGTGGCCGCCGAAGCCCTGCCGCATCTTGGCGAGCACCTTCGCCGCGTAGTCGTTCTTGCCCTGGGTGGCAAAGCGCATCATCAGCGCGAGCGTCATCACCGGCGTGGGCACGCCCTGCTCGACCGACTCGAGCGCGGTCCAGCGGCCCTCGCCCGAGTCGGCGACGTAGGGCTGGATCGTGTCCAGGGTCTGGTCCTGCGCGAGGAAGTTGGCACTGAGATCCAGCAGCCAGGATCGCACCACGCTGCCGTGGCGCCAGAGTTCCGAGATCGCGCCGAGATCGAGATCGAATCCGGGTTTGTTCTTCATCAGCGCAAAGCCCTCGGCGAAGGCCTGCATCATCCCGTACTCGATGCCGTTGTGGACCATCTTCACGAAGTGGCCGGAGCCGACCGGGCCGGTGTGCAGCCAGCCGGTGGTCGGCGTCGGCGCGAGCGCTTCCATGTAGGGCTTCAGGCGCGCGGCGGCCGCGTCGCTGCCGCCGAACATGATGCAGTAGCCGTTTTCCAGCCCCCACACCCCGCCCGACACGCCGGCGTCGGCGAAGTCGATCTTGCGCGCTGCCAGCGTCCCGGCGCGGCGCTGGTCGTCCTTGTAATAGGCGTTGGCGCCGTCGACGACGAGGTCGCCCGGGCTCAGCAGCGGCAGCAGGGTGGTGAGCGCGACCTCGGTGGCGTCGCCCGCCGGCAGCATCAGCCAGACGATGCGCGGCGCTTCCAGCGCAGCGACGAGATCGACCAGCGTGGCGCAGGCGGCGTGGCCGGTCTCCGCCGCGATCGCCTCGGTGACGTCGTGGCTGCGGTTGGTCATGGCGATGCGTACGCCCTTGCGCGCGAGCCTGCGCGCCATGTTGCCGCCCATGCGGCCGAGTCCGACGAGTCCGAATTCCATAGATGCTCCTTGGGAGTGAAAACCTGTCTGTCGCAGCAAACGTGCCTGCCCTCAGACCATGATAGGACGTGACGGTGACACATGGCTTGCATTCGCCGTGCACTGCCCCGGTGCGGCCGCGCACCGCTTCAGGCCAGGAGACCGGGGAAAAGCTGGCCCAGGCCGCCGGCGATCATCTCGATCGAGATCGCCGCGATGATGAGGCCCATCAGACGCGTCACCACATGGATGCCGGTCTTGCCGAGCCGCCGCGCAATGAGCGGCGCCGCGCGGAACGCGAGCCATACCGACAGCGCGACCAGCGCCACCGGGATCAGCAGCAGACTCTGGTGCAGCACGTCGCTCTCGGCCTTGCCGGACATCACGATGACGTGCGTAATCGCCCCCGGCCCGGCGAGCAGCGGCACGCCCAGCGGCACCACGCCGACCGCCTCCTTTTCCTCCGCCTCGGCCGCCTCGTCTTCCGTCTGCCGCTGCGGGCTCACGTGCGCCTGCACCATGGAGAGCGCAAGCAGGAGCAGCAGCAGGCCGCCGGCCACCGAGAACGCCGCCAGCCGGATGCCGAAAAAGGCCAGCATGGCCTCGCCGACAAACGTGAAGAGCGTCAGCACGCCCAGCACGGTGAGCGCCGCGACGCGCGCCGCGGTGCGGCTCTGCGCCAGCGTGTAGCCGCGCGTCGCCAAGAGGAAAATCGGGATCACGCCGATCGGGTCGACGATGGCGAACAGCGCGAAGGCGGATTTGGCGAGGACGAGCGGATCCATGCACGCATCATAGCCGCATGCCGAGTTCTCCTCCCACAAGGAGGACACGGAGGAGGAGAAGCGGCGGCTTTCCTCCGCGTCCTCCCGTCCTCCTTGTATGCAAACCTGCTTGTAGTCAGATGCGCCGGAACAGCAGGTCCCACACGCCGTGACCGAGCCGGATGCCGCGCTGCTCGAACTTGGTCAGCGGCCGGGTGTCGGGGCGCGGCGCGTAGTCGGCGACGGTGTTCTGCAACAGCGGCTCGGCCGACAGCACGGCGAGCATCTGCTCCGCATAGTCCTGCCAATCCGTGGCGAGGTGGATATAGCCGCCAGGCGCGAGCCGGCTCGCCAGCAGGGCGACCAGCGGCGGCTGGATCAGGCGCCGCTTGTGGTGGCGCTTCTTGTGCCAGGGATCGGGGAAGAAAATGTGCACGCCGGCGAGGCTCGCCGGCGCCAGCATGCGGGTCAGCACCTCGACCGCGTCGTGCTGGATCACACGCACATTCGTGAGCCCGCGCTCGCCAAGCTGCTTCAACAGCGCACCGACGCCGGGGGTGTGCACCTCGACGCCGAGGTAGTCGTTTTCCGGATGCGCGGCGGCGATCTCGGCGAGTCCTTCGCCCATGCCGAAGCCGATCTCCACAAAGCGTGGGGCGGCGCGACCGAACACCGCGTCGAGATCGAGCACGGCCGGCTGGTACGGCAGCATGAAGCGCGGCCCCAGTTCCGCCAGCGCGCGCGCCTGCCCGGAGCCGACGCGGCCGGCGCGCAGCACATACGAACGGATGCGCGGATGCGCGCCGGTGTCGCTGCTCATGGCCTACTTGCTGCCCGCGCCCTTGTTTTCGGTAATCAGGCCGGAAGTCGGCGAACTCGGGCTGGCGCGGTAGATTTTCTTCGGCATGCGGCCGGCCAGGAAAGCTTCGCGTCCCGCCTCGACCGCCTTCTTCATCGCCGAGGCCATCAGCACCGGATTGCCGGCGCCGGCGATCGCGGTGTTCATCAGCACGGCGTCGCAGCCGAGTTCCATCGCGATGGTCGCGTCGCTGGCGGTGCCGACGCCGGCGTCGACGATCACCGGCACCGACAGGCGGTCGATGATGATCTGCAGGTTCCACGGATTGAGGATGCCCATGCCGGAACCGATCAGGCTCGCCAGCGGCATCACCGCGACGCAGCCGATGTCCTCCAGCTGCTTCGCCGCGATGGGGTCGTCCGACGTGTAGACCATGACCTGGAAGCCATCCTTCACCAGCACCTCGGCGGCCTTGATGGTTTCGGCCACGTTGGGATAGAGCGACTCGGCGTCGCCCAGCACTTCGAGCTTGACCAGCGAATGGCCGTCGAGCAGTTCGCGCGCCAGGCGCAGGGTGCGGATCGCGTCGTCGGCCGTGTAGCAGCCGGCGGTGTTGGGCAGGTAGGTGTATTTCGACGGCGGCAGCGCGTCGAGCAGGCTCGGCTGGCTCGCGTCCTGGCCGATGTTGGTGCGGCGGATCGCGACGGTGACGATTTCCGCGCCCGAGGCCTCGACGGCGAGGCGGGTCTGTTCAAAGTCCTTGTACTTGCCCGTGCCCACGAGCAGGCGCGAGGCGTAGGACTTTCCGGCAATGACGAGTGGTTCCATCGTGTAGGGGCTGGGGACCAGGATCTAGGGGCTGGGGGCGGGAGTAGCCGGATCAGCCGCCGCCGACGGCGACGACGATCTCGAGACGGTCGCCGTCGGCAAGCGGCGTGACGGCATGTTGGCTGCGCGGCACGATTGCGCCGTTTTTCTCGACGGCGATGCGCTTGCCGACGAGTTCCAGCACCTCGACCAGCTGGGCGACGGTGAGGGGCGCAGAGAAGGAACGGGGTTCGCCGTTGATGACCAGTGCAATCACAACTTCAATCCGGCTGGATGTTTCAGTAGAATCCGGGATTCTACCTGAAGGCCCCACCCGGGCAGCAGGCAGACCGTCTTGCGGGCGTCGTATAGTGGCATTACCTGAGCTTCCCAAGCTCATGAGGAGGGTTCGATTCCCTTCGCCCGCTCCACTCACGCAGCCCCAAAAAATATCAATAAAAACAACTTCCTGGATACGGCGTTCGGCCGTTCGTCGGGTTTCGGTCGGGGCGACTTAAAGTTTTTCAAAATTCTGCCGATGGTTCAGCCATGCGGCTGAGTGTCGGTTTTCCGACGCCCATGTCGACCACCGAACAGGGCAAACCCGCCGCGAGACGGGGACGCAAAGTTACCGGTCTCGGTTCTCCCCGGAGGACGAGACAGCGGGACTGCCGGTCATCACCGGTCGCGCGCTTCAAACACACCCCGTTCAGTCGGTCGGCCGCCGCCGAGACCGCGAGGTGATAGCCATGGAGCGCGAAATGCCTGACAAATCCGTCGTTGTGAACCTCAACCAGTACGAGCGTTCACGTCGCAGCCAGATCTCCGCCGAGATGCTGGGCATCCTGCATCGCTGCCGCGACACGCTGATCGAAAGCGCTGCCCGCGTGCTGACCCGCCAGACCGAAGCCATGGAGAACGCCTTGCTGGCGATGGCCGATCGCGCACCCCTGCTGGAAACCCGCAATTCCTATTACGATGCCCAGGGCGTGCTCAACCGGCAGGCCAACGAATTGCTAAGCGCCTGCAAGGACGCATATTGCAAGGCGTTCAACGGCCAGATCCAGCCGCAGGAAAAGTCCGAGAGCTTCGACCTGTCGGAACTGTCGTTGATGGGCGACCAGGATTTCGAAATCACGCTGGCAGTCGACAAGGCGACCGCGCGCATGCATTACAACTGCGCCGAGGAACTGGTCGCGCTGGATGCCCGCGTCGCCAAGCTGATGGGGCGCCCGGAAATCGGCGAAAAGGACAACCCGCTCGGCCCGCGCGCGCTGTGCGACGCCCTGCTCGACGGCATGAAAAACCTGGGGCTGGAGCAGAACATCCAGGTCGTGCTGCTGAACCAGTTCGACCTTGTGCTGACCACCGAACTGGCGCAGATCTATCAGGGCATCAACCGCCAGCTGATCGACCAGGGCATTCTTCCCGACATCAAGACCGGAACCAAATCGCACACCCGCCACTCCGCTTCGGCAGCCGCCGGATCGCCCGCCGACAGCGCGGCCGCGGCCCTGTCGCCCGCGGGCAACGAGATGTTCTCGCTGTTCGAACAGCTCGCCCGGGGCTCGGCGGGCGGCGGCGGCATCCATGCGACGGGCATCGCCGGCTTCAGCCTGCTCGACTCGCTCGGCCAGCTTCAGGCGGGCGGACCGATGCTGCTGCCGGGCGGCGTCCGCTTCGAACTCCCGCTGCTGGAAGCCAGCACCATCAGCAACGTGCTGCGCAGCCTGCAGCAAAGCCCCGTCATGCAGGCCGCCAGCCCCCTCGACGCGGTGCTGGTCGATGCGGTGGCCATGCTGTTCGACGTCGTTTTCGACGAGGCCACGATTCCCGACAAGCTGAAGGCGCAGATCGCCCGCCTGCAGATTCCGGTGCTGAAGGCGGCCATGCTCGACCGCAATTTCTTCCTGCAGTCGCGCCACCCGGTGCGCCGCATGCTGGATGCGACCGCCACGCTCGCCGTCCACGTGCCCGACACCGAAGCCGGCAATGCACGACTCGATGCGGTCTCGCAGATCGTGACGCGCGTGCTCGACGCCTTCGAACAGGACATTGCGGTATTCGAGCGCGCAGCCAACGAGCTGGAAGCGCTGGGTACCGAACTGGAGGAAAAACTCGAGGAAACGCTCGATTCGGCCCTGCAGCAGGACATCGCGCAGATCCGCCAGACCGAGCGCGCCGAACTCGCGCCGGTGGTCGTGCACGATTTCATCAACCGGGCCCTGGCGGATCAGGAAATCGAAGAAGTCGTGCGCGAATTCCTGCGCCGCGACTGGGCCCGCCTGCTGACGCTCGACTACATCAAGGATGGCGAGCAGGGCGCGCATTTCAACAGCCACGTTGAAACCATGCGCGAACTGGTCTGGAGCGTGCAGCCCAAGGCCGACATGGACGCGCGCCTGATGCTGGTGCGCATCCTGCCGGGCCTGCTGAAACGCCTGCGCGAAGGCGTCACCGAAATCGATCTGCCGCCGAAACTCGCCGACCGCTTCTTCGCCACCCTGGTCATCCTGCACGCCAACGCCGTGCGCCCGACCACCCAGCCGGTGCCCCTGCCCGAGATCACGTCGGCAGAACTCGAGGAAATCGCCGCCCAGCCGGACGCGGAGGCCACGGCCGCCCGGTTCATTCCGGAAGCGCCGCAGGAGGAAGAAGCCGGCGTTCCCGAATACGAGGACGAGTTTTCGCTGCGCGCCCGCACGCTCAACAAGGGCGACTGGGTCGAATTCCACTACGACGACGGCACTTTCCGCTGGGCGCGTCTCGGCTGGATCAGCGGCGTGCGCAACACCTACCTGTTCGCCGACCAGGACGGCATGAACAGCTTCTCGATCAGCCTCAACCGCCTTGCCGACAAGCTGCGCCGCGGCGAGGCCGTGCTGGTCGAGCGCAAGTCGATCACCGAATCGGCCTTCGGCAAGCTGATGAAGATGTTCCGCCAGAAGCTCGGCGCCTGAAGCGCGGCCGCGCCTCGCTCACCGTCTCCTCCCCTCACCCCGGCCTGCACCCTGAAAAGGGTGCTACCCTGCCGGGGTGATTTTTTTTGCCTCCCGCATCGTCCGCTGGCAACGCCGGCACGGGCGCCACGCCCTGCCCTGGCAGGCTGCGCCCGACGGCGCGCGCGACCCCTATCGCGTCTGGCTGTCGGAAATCATGCTGCAGCAGACCCAGGTCGCCACCGTGGTTCCCTATTTCGAACGCTTCGTCGCGCGCTTCCCCGATCTGGCGAGCCTCGCCGCCGCGCACGAGGACGCGGTGCTGGCCTTGTGGAGCGGCCTCGGCTACTACAGCCGCGCGCGCAACCTGCACGCCGCCGCGCGTGCGCTCGTCGAGCGCCACGGCGGCCGTTTTCCCGCCGACCCTGAAACCCTCGCGCAACTTCCCGGCGTCGGCCGTTCGACCGCCGCCGCCATCGCCGCGCTCGCCTTCGGCCGGCGTGCCGCCATCCTCGACGGCAACGTCAGGCGCGTGCTGGCGCGCCACGGCGGCGTCGCGGGCTGGGCGGGCGACACGCGCGTCGAAGCGGCGCTGTGGCAACTCGCGGAATCGCGCCTGCCGCAGCGCGACATCGAGGCTTATACGCAGGGCATGATGGATCTCGGCGCGCTGGTCTGCACCCGCAGCCGGCCGGACTGCCCCGCGTGCCCGGTGCGCGACGACTGCGTCGCGCACGCGCAGAACCGCACCGCCGAACTCCCCACCCCGCGCCCCAGGAAAACCCTGCCCGAACGCGAAGTGCAGATGCTGCTGCTCATGGACCGCGGCGAACTGCTGCTGGAAAAGCGCCCGCTGCGCGGCATCTGGGGCGGCCTGTGGAGCCTGCCCGAGCTCGACCCCGACGTCGACCCGATCCGCCACTGCCGCGAGCACCTCGGCGTCACCGCGCGGACGCAGCAGGCGCTGCCCCGGCTCAGCCACGGCTTCACCCACTTCAGGCTGCACATCCAGCCCGTCCGCGTCGATCTCGCGCCGCGGCGCGCGACCCTGCCCGGCCAGATCTGGCTGACGCCCGCCGACGCGCTCGACGCCGCCCTGCCCAGCCCGGTGCGACGCCTGGTCGCCCGGCTGGGCCTGGCCTGAATCATTCACTGGCAACCACAGCCATCCCGGCCTGTCCATTTCGGCACGGCGTGCTATACGTGAATCCTCAGCGCCTACCGGAGTCGTCCATGAGCACGCCTGACACGCCCCGCTTCGACACTGACGGCTTCCTGCTCGACCCCGACCAGTGGAGCGAGCCGTTCGCCGAGCAGACCGCGCGCTGCGACGGCATCGGCCCGCTCGACGAACTGCAGATGACGCTGCTGCGCATCCTGCGGCGCGAATACGCGCGGCATCGCAGCGTCACCGCGCTCAGCCACGTCTGCCACCTGGCGGGCGAGCCGCCCGACTGCATGCAGCACCTGTTCCCCGACGCCCGCGAGGCCTGGCGCCTTGCCGGCCTGCCCAACCCCGGCGAGGAAGCCAAGGCCTATCTCTGAACCCCGCGCCGCGCCTCAGTCGAGCGGCGTATCGATGTACGCCCGGCCCTGCGGGCAGCCCGAGTTGTAGTGCTTCGCCCCGGTGCGTGTGAAGTCGAGCAGCCGCCCCGGCGCGCCCGTCACGGGGTCGCGCTCGAACACCA
Organism: Pseudomonadota bacterium; assembly: GCA_040753235.1. Classification (GTDB taxonomy): domain Bacteria; phylum Pseudomonadota; class Gammaproteobacteria; order Burkholderiales; family Thiobacillaceae; genus Thiobacillus. Next base: position 14,986 of record JBFMET010000013.1, on the reverse strand, counting down.
CCCGCACCTCGCGCAGCATGGGCCGCCGCTTGGCGGGGTCGGGCGTGCGCGGCGTGCGGCAGTCGAAGGTCACCGCGTCCTTCAGCGCCGGATCGGTCCTGGCGAGCGCCTCGCGCAAAACACCGAGACTCACCTCGCGTCCCATGTGGCCGGCGATCGCGCTGCCGATGGCGCGGTTGACGCGTTCGGTCAACGCGGCCGATACCGCGAAATAATCCGCGTCGCGCAGGCCCGAGCAGCTGCCGTGCTTGGCCCACTGGTAACGGTCGAGGCAGTCCGCCGCCCCCGGCATCGCGCGATCGAGTCGCGCCCGGGCGTCGGCCGGCAGCTTCAGGGCCGGCAGGCTGCAGAACGCGCCGCGCGACTCGCCGCCGCACCAGGCCGGATGCCGGCGGTCGAGCCGGTTCGGCCACAGGCCGTGCAGGGTCAGCGGCACGGCCTTGAAGCCGCTTTCGGACAGCGCCTTGCATTGCGCGTAGCCGCGCTTGCGCTGCGGCTCGTCCTCGCAGAACGCCGGCGCCACCGACAGCGCCAGCAGGTAGTAGTCGTACTCCACGCGCGCCGGCTCGGCGCAGCCCGCCAGCGGCAGCCAGGCCAGCGCGATCAGCCCTGTTTTCCAGTGCATCGTCAGTCTCCCTCAGGGGTCGCATCGTGCCATAAGGCGGGCGCCGCGCGGTGGGCGGATTCCGGTAAAATTCCCGCTTTCCGTTCCTCTTTGAAGAAAGTCCCACCATGTCCATGGCCGACCGCGACGGCGTCATCTGGTACGACGGCAAGCTCGTACCCTGGCGCGACGCCACCACCCACGTCCTCACCCACACCCTGCACTACGGCATGGGCGTCTTCGAGGGCGTGCGCGCCTACAAGGCCGAACAGGGCACGGCGATCTTCCGCCTGCAGGAGCATACCGACCGGCTGTTCCGCTCGGCCCACATCCTCGGCATGAAGCTGCCGTTCGACAAGGCGACGATTTCCGAGGCGCAGCGCATGGTCGTGCGCGAGAACAATCTCGAATCCGGGTATCTGCGCCCGATGGCCTTCTTCGGCGCCGAGGCGATGGGCATTTCGGCGAAGAACCTGTCGGTGCACGTCATCGTCGCCGCCTGGCCGTGGGGCGCCTACATGGGCGAAGAAGCGCTGACGAAAGGTATCCGCGTCAAGACCAGTTCGTTCGCGCGCCACCACGTCAACATCACCATGTGCAAGGCGAAGGCGAACGGCAACTACATGAACTCCATCCTCGCGCACAAGGAAGCCGAGATGGACGGCTACCAGGAAGCGCTGCTGCTCGACGTCGACGGCTTCGTCGCCGAGGGTTCCGGCGAGAACGTCTTCATCATCCGCAACGGCAAGCTCTACACGCCCGACCTCACCAGCGCGCTGGAAGGCATCACCCGCGACACCATCGTGCATCTGGCCGCCGAGATCGGCCTGCCGGTGATCGAGAAGCGCATCACCCGCGACGAGGTGTATTCCGCCGACGAGGCCTTCTTCACCGGCACCGCCGCCGAAGTCACGCCGATTCGGGAGCTCGACAACCGCGCCATCGGCGAAGGCACGCGCGGCCCGATCACGGCAAAACTGCAGGCGATGTATTTCGACTGCGTACACGGCCGCGCGCCGAAGCACGTGGACTGGCTCACCCCCGTCAAGTAAGCGAGACCCGCGATGACCCAGCACGCCGACAACACGCAGCGCAACATCGAAGTCACCGAGAGCGACCTGCCGTTGCACTGCCCGATGCCGCAGCACGCCGACTGGAACGCGCATCCGCGCGTGTACCTGCCGATCGGCGCAAGCGGCGAGGCGCTGTGTCCGTACTGCGGCACGCTTTATCGCCTGAAAGGCCAGCCCAGCGGCAGCCCTCACTGACGCGCCCTCGGCCCGCGAACCCTGCGGCCCCGACGGCATCCACGCAGCCGCCGCATGCCATGACCGATTCCGCATTCCCCACCCCGGAAGCCGCCGAAGCCGCCTTCTACGCCGCCTTCGAAGCCCGCTCGCTCGACGCCATGATGAACGTCTGGGCGAACGACGAACACATCGCCTGCCTGCATCCGCTGGCGGCGCCGCTGAACGGCCGCGTCGCCGTCGCCGCGGGCTGGAAAAGCCTGTTCGAGGCGGCCGGCCAGTTCCGCGTGCAGGTCGAACTCGCGCACGAGATCCGCGACGCCGGCCAGGTCATCCGCGTGGTGCGCGAATACCTCACCATCGGCCAGGAGACCGAGGCGCGGCCGCCCATCCTCGCGACCAACGTTTTCCGCCGCGACGCCGACGGCTGGCGCATGGTGCTGCACCACGCCTCGCCGCTGCAGGTCGGCGGCACGCCGCCCGCCCGCACGCCCCCCGTCATGCTGCATTGAGCGGCCGGTGAAGCCCGCCGCCATGCCCGCCCGCTATCGCGCGCCCGCCTGGCTGCCAGGCGGGCACCTGCAGACCATCTACCCCAGCCTGTTCATCCGCACGTCCCGTGTCGCTTATCGGCGCGAACGGCTGGAACTGGCGGATGGCGACTTCCTCGACTTCGACTGGGTCGACGGCGCACCCGGCAGCCCGGTGGTGGTGCTGTTCCATGGCCTCGAAGGCAGCGCCCGCAGCCACTACGCACGCGACCTGATGCGCCACGCACGGCGACGCGGCTGGCACGGCGTGGTTGCGCATTTTCGCGGCTGCTCGGGCGCAGACAACCGGCTGCCACGCGCCTACTTCGCCGGCGACAGCGCGGATGTCGAGTACATGCTGCGCCACGTCAGAGCGCGCCATCCCGGCGTACCGGTCTATGCCGTCGGCGTCTCGCTCGGCGGCAACGCGCTGCTGAAATGGCTGGGCGAGCAGGGCAGGCGGGCGAGCGCATGGGTCGACGCCGCCGCTGCCGTCTCGGCGCCGCTCGACCTCGCCGCCGCCGGCCACGCGCTCGATCGCGGCTTCAACCGTCGCGTCTACACGGCGCGCTTTCTCGCCACCCTCAAGAAGAAGGCGCTGCAGAAGGCACGGCTGTTCCCAGGCTTGCTGGATGCAAAGGCAATCGCGGCGGCCACCACCTTCCGCGAATTCGACACCCTGGTCACCGCACGCCTGCACGGATTCCGCGATGCCGACGATTACTGGCTCCGTGTGTCGGCAAAGCCGCTGCTGAAATCGATCGCCGTGCCCACGCTCGTCATCAACGCCAAGAACGACCCCTTCCTGCCGGCGTCGGCGCTGCCGGCCGCTGCCGACGCCTCGCCCGCCATCACGCTCGAACAGCCCGACAGCGGCGGCCATGTCGCCTTCCCGTCCGGGCCATTCCCCGGCAATCTCGACTGGCTGCCACAACGCCTGCTGCAGCATTTCGACACGCAGCGCGGGTAGAATCGGGCCATTCAGAATACAGGGAGCGCGTTGTGGAATACCCCAAGGAAATCTTCAAGGCCTACGACATCCGCGGCATCGTCGGCAAGACCTTCACGCCCGAGATCGTCGAGGCCATCGGCCACGCCATCGGCTCCGAAGCGGCCGCGCGCAGGCAGACCGAAATCTGCATCGGCCGCGACGGTCGCCTCTCGGGACCCGACATGGCGGCGGCGCTGGCGCGCGGCATCCGCAAGGCCGGCATCGGCGTCGTCGACCTCGGCATGGTCGCCACCCCGATGACCTACTTCGCCGCTTACCAGCTCGGCACCCACAGCGCGGTGATGGTCACCGGCAGCCACAACCCGCCCGACTACAACGGCCTGAAGATGGTGCTCGGCGGCGAGACGCTGTCGGGCGACACCATCCAGGCGCTGCGCCGGCGGCTGCTCGACAACGACCTCGTGCACGGCGAAGGCGGCTACCGCACCCACGACATCGCCGGTGAATACCTCGCGCGCATCGTCTCCGACGTCAAGCTCGCGCGGCCGATGAAGATCATCGTCGACTGCGGCAACGGCGTGCCCGGTGCGTTCGCGCCCAAGCTCTACCGCGACATGGGCTGCCAGGTCGAGGAGCTGTTCTGCGAGGTCGACGGCAATTTCCCCAACCACCATCCCGATCCCTCGCAGCCGAAGAACCTGCAGGACCTGATCGCCGCGCTGAAGACCAGCGACGCCGAAATCGGTCTGGCCTTCGACGGCGACGGCGACCGTCTCGGCGTCGTCACCAAGGACGGCAGCATCATCTTCCCCGACCGCCAGCTGATGCTGTTCGCCGACGACGTGCTGTCGCGCAACCCCGGCGCCGAAATCATTTTCGACGTCAAGTCGACGCGCAAGCTGTTCGGCTGGATCCGCGAGCGCGGCGGCCGGCCGCTGCTGTGGAAGACCGGCCACAGCTTCATCAAGGCGAAGATGAAGGAAACCGGCGCATTATTGGCAGGCGAAATGTCCGGCCACGTGTTCTTCAAGGAACGCTGGTTCGGCTTCGACGACGGCCTCTATGCCGGCGCGCGCCTGCTCGAATATTTGAGCAAGCAGGTCGACATCGACGCCACTCTGCACGGCCTGCCCGACACGCTCAACACGCCCGAGCTCAACATCAAGATGGCCGAAGGCGCGCACTACGCGCTGATGGACACGCTGCAGAAGACCGCGCGCTTCCCCGACGCACAGGAAGTCATCACCCTCGACGGCCTGCGCGTCGAGTACGCCGACGGTTTCGGGCTGGCGCGCCCGTCGAACACCACGCCGGTGATCGTACTGCGCTTCGAGGCCGACAATGCCGAAGCACTCGAACGCATCCAGGCCGACTTCCGCCGCGTCATTCACGAGTCGGCGCCGGGCCTCGCGCTGCCGTTCTGAGCCCACGATACGGCACGGGAGCCCGCCATCGACTGCCTGCTCTTCCGTGACGACGCCCCGCAGGGCGAGTCGATCGCCTTCGACGACATCAGCGAGCACGTCGGCCAGCCCGGCCGCTTCCTCTGGGTCGAACTGAAGTCGCCCGACAGCCATACCATCACCCGTCTCGGCGAAGAGCTCGGCCTGCACGCGCTGGCGCTGGAGGACGCGATCTCGACCCACCAGCGTCCCAAGCTGGAGGAATACGACCAGCACGTTTTCATCGCCGTGCGCACGGTGCAGTTGTGGCAATCGAAACTGGAATTCGGCGAGACGCATCTCTTCGTCGGCGCCAACTACGTCGTCGCCATCCGCCACGACAATGGCAGCGGCTACCACCGGGTAAGCGAGCGTCTGCAGCGGCGGCCGGCCGGCGTCGGGGCCGGCACGCCCTACGCGCTTTACCTGGTGCTCGACCTCATCGTCGACCAGTTCCGGCCGGTGATCGCAGCGATGCAGGAACGTTTCGGCGCGCTCGAAAGCCAGCTCATGAGCGGCGCCAAGGCGAGCCGCGACACGCTGGAAAAGCTCTACGCGACGAAGCGCGACCTCACCGCGCTGCGCGACGCGGTCGAGCCGATGCAGGAAATCACGCAGGACCTGATCCGGGTGCACACGCAACTTGCGACCAGGGAACTCAAGGCCTACTACCGCGACATCCACGACCATGCGGTGCGCGTCGCGGCGGCGATCGACCAGTTGCGCGTGTCGACCTCGGACGCGATGCAGTTCAACCTCGCGACGCTGTCGCTGAAGCAGAACGAATCGGTGCAGAAGCTCGCCGGCTGGGGCGCGCTGCTGGCGCTGCCCACCGTGATCTTCAGCCTCTACGGCATGAACTTCGAGTTCATGCCGGAACTCAAGTGGCCGTGGGCCTACCCGGTCCTGCTCGCGGGCACCGGCGCCGCCGTCGTCGTGCTGTATCGACGGCTGAAGCGGCGCGGCTGGATCTAGTCTTTCCGCGTCGCGCGTGCGTAGCGAACGCGGGTCACCCCCGCGTCGTCACGGTCGAGCCAGGCCACGTGCAGCGCGCCCGTGGCGTCGATCGTCGCCACCGGATCGGACTGGCTGCCGGGGCCGTGCGCGCCGCGCACCGCGATGTCCTCGCCGAAGGCCTCGCCCTCCCATGCCGACAGCCATACGTCCGGCGTGCCGTCGCGCGCGTCGTCCCACAGCGCAACCAGGCGCGTGCCGTCGCTCACGACCAGCGCATGCCATTGCGCCATGTTGTCGCCGAAGCTGTCCTGCACCTTGAGATTGCGGCCGAAGGCGCGCGTGCCGGGGTCGAAGGCGGCGTACACGTCGTAGCCGGACAGGAAATCGCGCTTGTCGAGCCAGGCGGCGACCAGGCCCCGCTCGCCCCAGCGCGCGAGCGTGGGCCGCATCGCGCCGATGCCGGCGCCGAGCCCGCCGGGTGCGCTGCCGCTCTTGACATCGGTGAGGCGCACCGGCGGCGTGAAGGCACCGTCGCGGCGGTGGCTGACCAGGGGCACCGTGTGGCGCGGCCGGCGGTCTTCCCAGGCGACGGTGAGCGTGCCGTCGCCGGCGACCGCGAGCGCGGGCCAGCCCTGTTCGTCGGTCGGCTCGACCGCCTCGACCGGCTGCGCCGATTGCACGGCGAGTGCGCCGCGTTTTTCCGTCAGCGTGGCGACGACGATGCGCTTGAAGCGTCCGGCCTGCCCGGCCCACGCGGCGTAGAGCGTACCGCCGCCGCGCGCGAGCGTGACGTGCACCGCGTCGGTCTCGGCAAGCCGCAGCCGCTTGCCCTTGGGCCACACCCGGGCATGCACCTTGCCGCCTTCTTCCCACGCGGCGAGGAAGCGCCCGCCGTCGAGCGCCAGCACCACCGGCTCGTAGCATTCCTGCCGGCTGAGCCGGGTTTCGCGCTGGAAAGCGCGGGCCTTGCCCGGCTTCACCGCCAGATAGCATTGCGGGCTGCCGCTGCGGTTGTCCTCCCACACCACGCCGACGGACTCGCCCGACACCGCGATGCCCTGGCGGTTGGCCGACTCCAGATGCGGAAAGACCGCCGCGCCGAGCGCGGTATTGACGGTAAGCGGCTCGCTCCACGACCAGTCGGCGTGGGCGGGCAGCGCCAGCGCCGCAAACAACAGGACGGCCGCCCTCACGATTTCTCGCCCAGGAATTCGAGCAGGGTCTTCTGCTTGTAGTGGCCGCCGCGCACGTAGCGGTCGAAGTCCTGGAAATCCTTCACCGTCTTGAAGCCGGGCGCCTGGAAGATCTTGTCGCCCTGCGGCGTAAGGTAGACGAAGAGCGGCGTGGCGAAGGCCTGCAGGCGCGCGCCGAGCTCGGCCTCGGTGATGCGCTCGCCGCTGGGCAGCGTGAGCCGCTTGCCGGATTCGGCGTCGACGTAGACCAGCACATAGTTGTCGCTGTAGAGTTTTTTCAGGTCGCCGTTCGAGAAGGTCGTCTTGTTGGTGTGGTCGCACCAGGCGCAGCCGTAACGGCCGAAGTACATGAAAATCGGCTTGCCGCTCGCCTTCGCCGCCTTGAGGCCGGCGTCAAAGCCGACGAAGTTGTAGTCCTTGGGCGGGTCGGCGAGCGCCGCGCCGGCCCAGAGGCTGGCCGCCGCCAGCAACATCGTGACGATTGTCTTCATGGCGTTCTCCTGAGTTCGCTGCCTTCATTCTGATAAATTCGCCGCGCCCGGCAACCCTCTTTATATACTGACGCATCAACCACGATTGTACTGACGCATGAAGCACGATTCCGTTCGCATCGGCCTGGTGTCCATCAGCGACCGCGCCAGCCAGGGCGTGTACGAAGACAAGGGCCTGCCCGCGCTCGAGGCCTGGTTCGGCGACACACTCGCCAACCCCGCCGAATTCGTCACCCGCCTGATTCCCGACGAGCAGCAGACCATCGAGGCCACACTCATCGAACTCGCCGACGTGGAGCAGTGTTCGCTCATCCTCACCACCGGCGGCACCGGCCCGGCGCCGCGCGATGTCACCCCGGAGGCGACCCTGGCGGTCGCGCACAAGGTGCTGCCCGGCTTCGGCGAAGCGATGCGCGCGGTGTCGCTGAAGTACGTGCCGACCGCGATCCTGTCGCGCCAGGTCGGGGTCACCCGCGGCGCCAGCCTCATCCTCAACCTGCCCGGCCAGCCCAAGGCGATCAAGGAAACGCTCGACGGCGTCTTCGCCGCCGTGCCCTACTGTATCGACCTCATCGGCGGGCCCTACCTGGAAACGCGGCCGGGCACGATCGCCGTGTTCCGCCCCAAGTCCGCGCTGCGGCCGCCGGCATGAGCGACGTCGCCAGCGCCCTCGCGCGCGCGGTGCGCGACCTCTTCAACCTGCGCGTGCTGTGGGTGGTGGTGTGGCCGCTGCTCGTCGCGAGCATTTTCTGGCTGGTGCTCGCCGTCGTCTTCTGGACGCCGATCACCGCCTGGACCGCCGCCGGCCTCGAGCGCATCGGCATCCAGGCCTGGCTCACCGGCATCGAGCCGGTATGGCTCGCCAGCGGCCTGCAGGCGCTGCTGCATATCCTGGTCTTCGTGCCGCTGGTGTACGTCACCGCGCTCGTCATCACCGCGCTGTTCGCCATGCCGGCGCTGATTCGCGTAGTCGCCGGGCGCGACTATCCGGACCTCGTGCGCGCCCAGGGCGGCGGCTTCGTCGGCAGCGTGTGGAACGCGATCGTTGCGATGTTCGTGTTCGTTCTGATCTGGATCGTCACCCTGCCGCTGTGGCTGATCGGCGTCGGCGTGATCGTGCCCTTCGTCGCCGCGGCCTGGCTCAACCAGCGCCTGTTCCGCTACGACGCCGTCGCCGAGCACGCCAGCGCCGACGAAATGGCCCGGCTGTTCAGGGACGAGAAAAGCGGCTGGTGGACGCTCGGCGCGCTCACCGGCCTGCTGCAGTTCGTGCCGCTGCTGAACCTGCTGGGCGCGGTGGTCGCGGCGCTCGCCTTCATCCACTTCGGCCTCGCGCGGCTCGCGCGGGTACGCGCCGTTTAATTCAGCGCGGCTGCGCGCCCGAGCCGCCCTATCCACCTGATCCGTAGCGCCGCTGGAAGGCCGCGTCGAGGTTGATTTCGCGCGCGGTCGCCGGCCCGATCACGCACTGATCGAGGCTCGCCGGCATCACCACGCCGCCGGCCGCGTTGACGTAGCGCCCCGCCATGATTTCGGCCTCGCGCCGCGGCACCGACTGCGGCAACTGCGGATCGGCGTAGCCGTCGGGGTACACCGGCCGGCCGCCCCCGGCGTACTTGTCCGACGCCCCCAGCGTGTGCAGCAGTTCGTGCGCGATCACGATCGCGTTCTGGCGCTGCTGTTTCGCGTCGGCGAACACGTGGATCACGCCGATGAGCCCCTTCTGCAAGCCGAGCGAGTGTTCCAGCGCCACGCCATCCCGTGCGGTGTGGTAGAGCAGGAAGAGCTTGACCGTGCCGAGCTGCGGCAGCCACTGGCCCGACTGCCGGTACACCCACCACCGCAGCTTGAGGCTCCACGCGATGGTCTGCAGCGCGTTGCCGCCACGCGGCGGCGCGGGCGGCGCTTCGGCGAGCGCCGGCTGCAGACTGATGCGGGTCGCCGGCGAGACCGGTGCGCCGTAGCGCGCGATTTCGCGTTCGAGAAAGGCATTGATCGCGTCGAAATCGTCCGGCGCGAGCGCGGCGATCATCGCGGCAGCCTGCGCCGAGCCGTCGCCGTTGATCGGAATGATCTGCACGTCGAGCGGGCCCTGCCAGCCGCGCGCCATCCATTGTTCCAGCCATGTGAGACTGCCTGCCGCAACCAGGAGGCCGAGCAGGACGAAAATGCGGAAGCGGCGAAACTGCATAAACCTCCTTTGTTCCGGGTGTGCGGGTTCCACACGCGCGCTTGACGCCCTTCGGTGCTTTCGCGCATCAATCCGCCTGCTGCATGGCCTCGCGGATCACATGATAGATCTCGCGAAAGGCCCGCGGCGGCTTGTTGCGCGCCGCCTCGTCGCGCGCGTTGCGGATGAGCTGCCGCAGGTGCGTGACGTCGGTGTCCGGGTATCGATTGAGGAACAGCGTCAGCGCCTCGTTGTCGGCGATCAGCTTCTCGCGCCATTTTTCGGCCTGGTGCAGCCTGGCGTTCTCAGCCGCCGACACGCCCTTGAAGGCGTCGAGCTGGGCCTGGATGGGCGCCGGGTCGATCGCCCGCATGAGCTTGCCGATGAACTGCTTTTGCCGCCGGAGCGCGCCGTTCTGGGTGATCCTGCGACAGTCGGCGACCGCCTGCCGCAGGTCCTCGGGCAGTTCGATGCGCTTGAACTGGGCGTCGGGCAGCTTCACCAGCTCGGCGCCCAGGTCCTGCAGGGCCTCGACCTCGCGCTTCTTCTGGCTTTTGCTGGGGCCGTCGTAAACGTCGTCGGGGTCGAATTCCAGTTCGGCATCGGGGTCGATCAGGCGCACGGCAGGGCTTTCGGTTGCTGTTATGATCGCCATTGTAGTTTCTGACGCCGAAACCTGCCCAGCCCGACCCGATCACTTCGCTCCGTCCCTCACCCGCACCCATGTCCCGTTCCCAATTCAGCTACACCCGCGACCAGCTTGCCACCCTCGCCCGCATCGTCGTCGAGCATGCGATGAAACAGGGCGCCAGCGCCGCCGATACCGAGATTTCCGAAGGCGTCGGCCAGAGCGTGAGCGTGCGCCAGGGCGAGATCGAGACCATCGAGTACAACAAGGACAAGGGCGCCGGCGTCACCGTCTACCTCGGCCAGCGGCGCGGCCATGCGTCGACCTCGGACCTGTCGGAAGCCGCGCTGAAGAGCGCGGTGGAGAAAGCGCTCACGATCGCGCGCTACACCGCCGAGGACGAGGCCGCCGGCCTGCCCGACGCCGAGCGCCTGGCGCAGGACGTGCCCGACCTCGACCTCTACCACCCCTGGGATCTCAGCGTGGAAGAAGCCGCCGAACGCGCCCGCGCCTGCGAAGCCGCCGCGCTCGCCGTCGACAAGCGGCTCACCAATTCCGAAGGCGCGGGCGTGAATCTGCACACCTCGCAGTTCGTCTACGCCAACAGCCTCGGCTTCTGCAACGGCTACGCCGGTTCGCGCCACGGCATGTCGGTCGCCGTCATCGGCGAGGACGCCGGCGGCATGCAGCGCGACTACTGGTACACCAGCGCCCGCAACGCCAACGACCTCGACTCGGCCGAGACCGTCGGCCGCATCGCCGGCCAGCGCACCGTGCGGCGTCTGAACGGCAAGAAGCTCGACACCCGCACCTGCCCGGTGATCTTCGAAGCGCAGATCGCCACCGGCCTCATCGGCAACTTCGTCGCCGCGGTCTCCGGCGGCAGCCTCTACCGCAAGTCGTCCTTCCTGCTCGACAGCCTCGGCAAACCGGTATTCGCGCCGCACGTCAGCATCCGCGAGCAACCCTTCATCCCGGGCGGCCTCGGCAGCGCGCCCTTCGACAGCGAAGGCGTCGCCTGCATGGACCGCGACGTCGTCAGGGACGGCGTGGTGCAGGGCTATTTCCTGTCGACCTATTCGGCGAAAAAGCTCGGCATGACGACTACTGGAAATGCGGGGGGCAGCCACAACCTCATCGTCAGCCACGGCGACCTCGACCTTGCCGGCCTGCTGAAGGAAATGGGCACGGGGCTGCTGGTGACGGAACTGCTCGGCCACGGCGCCAACATGGTCACCGGCGACTACTCGCGCGGCGCCGCCGGCTTCTGGGTCGAGCACGGCGAGATTCAATACCCGGTCGAGGAAATCACCATCGCCGGCAACCTCGCCGACATGTTCAAGGGCATCGTCGCCATCGGCAAGGATGTCGAACGCCGCGGCTCCAAGCAGGTGGGCTCGATCCTGATCGACAGGATGACGGTGGCCGGCAACTGACATGCGCTCGGCCAGCCGCATTTTCATCGCGGTTTGTCTCGCCTTCCTGCTCGCCGCCTGCGAGCGGACGCCCACCCTTCCCCAGCTGAGCCCGCACGACGTCATCGTCGCCTTCGGCGACAGCCTCACCCATGGCACTGGGGCCAGCGCCGACACTTCCTATCCGGCCGTGCTGGCGACGCTCACCGGCCGCACCGTGATCAACGCCGGCGTGCCCGGCGACACCACGACCACCGCCTTGCAGCGCCTGCCCGCCGTGCTCGATGCACACAAGCCGCGCCTGGTGCTGCTGTGCCTCGGCGGCAACGACATGCTGAGGAAACAACCCGAATCCGCCACCGAAAACAACCTGCGCCTGCTGGTGCAGACGATACGCGCGAGCGGCGCAGACGTCGTGCTGATCGGCGTGCCGGAACCGAAGCTCTTCGGCGGCGCGCCGGACTTCTACGCGCGCGTGGCGGACGAGCTGAAGCTGCCGCTGGAAGACGAGGTCTTCGTCGAAGTACTGAAGGACAACCGCCTCAAGGCCGACCCCATCCACGCCAACGCCGCCGGCTACCGCGTGGTCGCCGAGCGCCTGAACGAACTGCTGCGCGAGGCGGGGGCGCTGTGAAAGAAATGCTGTACAAATCTCCAATCGTCATTCCGGCGTACGCCGGAATCCAGCCGAATCAAAGCGCTGGGCCCCGGCTTTTGCCGGGGCGACGACAGACGCTCGAATGCTGGAATCGAGCATGCCTTGTTTGGGAATAACAGGCTTCCGCGCATGAAAGCCCTGCTCACCCTCGCCCGCCTGATCGATGCCTTCACCGAGCGCGTCGGCCGCGTCGTCATCTGGCTGGTGCTCGTCGCCACGCTGATTTCCGCGGCCAACGCGCTGGTGCGCTACACGCTCGGCGAAAGCTCGAACGCCTGGCTCGAAATCCAGTGGTACCTGTTCGGCGCGATGTTCCTGCTCGCGGCGGGCTACACGCTCAAGCACAACGGCCACGTGCGCATCGACATCCTCTACAACCGCTTCGGGCCGCGCGGGCAGGCGTGGATCGATCTTCTCGGCGGCCTCGTGTTCCTGCTGCCGATGGCGGGGCTGCTGCTGTGGCTGTCGTGGCCGATGTTTTACGAAGCCTGGGCGACGCACGAAATGTCGCCCGACGCCGGGGGCCTGGTGCGCTGGCCGGTGAAGCTGTTGCTGCCGGCAGGCTTCGCCCTGCTCGCGCTGCAGGGCGTGTCTGAAGTCATCAAGCGTGTCGGCGTACTCAGCGGCCAGCTGAGCCTGGCGCAGGAAAAGCCGGAGGAAGAGGTCTGATGGACGCCGGCTTCCTCGCGCCGCTGATGTTCCTCGGCCTCGTGGTCTTCCTGCTGCTGGGCTACCCGGTCGCGTTCGCGCTCGCCGCCAACGGCCTCCTGTTCGCCGGCATCGGCATCGCGTCGGGGCTCTTCGACGTGTCGCTGCTGCACGCGCTGCCCGAGCGCGTCTACGGCATCGTCGCGAACCCGACGCTGCTGGCCATTCCCTTCTTCGCCTTCATGGGCCTCATCCTCGAGCGCTCGGGCATGGCCGAGGACCTGCTCGACACCATCGGGCAGCTGTTCGGTGCGATGAAAGGGGGGCTGGCCTACGCGGTCATCCTGGTCGGCGGCCTGCTCGCCGCGACCACCGGCGTCGTCGCCGCCACCGTGATCGCGATGGGACTGATTTCGCTGCCGGTGATGCTGCGCTACGGCTACGACAAGCGGCTCGCCTCGGGCGTGATCGCCGCCTCCGGCACCCTGGCGCAGATCGTGCCGCCTTCCCTCGTTTTGATCGTGCTCGCCGACCAGCTCGGCGCCTCGGTCGGCGACATGTACAAGGGCGCGCTGCTGCCGGGCCTCGGCCTCATCGGCCTGTACCTCGCCTTCGTGTTCCTGATCACGCTGTTCCGCCCGCAGATGGCGCCGGCGATGCCGGCCTCGGCACGCACGCTGCACGGCACGGCCCTGCTGCTGCGCGTGCTCACCACGCTGGTGCCGCCCCTGGTGCTGATCTTCCTCGTGCTCGGCACCATCTTCCTGGGTGTGGCCACCCCCACCGAAGGCGGCGCGATGGGCGCCGCCGGCGCGCTGCTGCTGGCGTTTGCGCGCGGGCGATTGAGCCGCCTGCAACTCACGCAGGCGATGGACAGCACGACCCGGCTCACCACCTTCGTCATTTTCATCCTCATCGGCTCGACCATTTTCACCCTGGTGTTCCGCGGGCTCGACGGCGACGTCTGGGTCGAACACCTGTTCGACCAGTTGCCCGGCGGCGTCATCGGCTTCCTCATCATCGTGAACCTGCTGGTGTTCACGCTGGCCTTCTTCCTCGACTTCTTCGAAATCGCCTTCATCGTCGTGCCGCTGTTGGCGCCGGTCGCGTACAAGCTCGGCATCGACCCGATCTGGTTCGGCGTCATGCTCGCGGTCAACATGCAGACCGCCTTCATGCACCCGCCCTTCGGCTTCGCGCTGTTCTATCTGAAAAGCGTGGCGCCGAAGAGCATCCGCACCGCCGACATCTACTGGGGCGCGATCCCCTTCCTGGTGATCCAGCTCGTCATGGTCGCGGTCGTGCTCGCCTTCCCCGACATCGTGCTGCGCGACGCGCCGCCGGACGCGAGCAGCGTCACCGAGATCCCCATCGAAGTCGACCCCGACGCGAACTTCCTGCCGCCCGAGTGGCGATGACCCCGCCGGGAAAAACATGAGAAAATAGCGGCCCTCGCGCCGGCGTCCGGCCGCGCGCTTCTCCATCCCCTCGCAAGGACCGCATCATGAGCGAACTCATCATCGAAGACCTCGTCGTCGGCAGCGGCGACACCGCGCGCGCCGGCCAATCCGTGCTGGTGCACTACACCGGCTGGCTCACCGACGGCAGCAAGTTCGATTCCAGCGTCGACCGCAACGATCCCTTCGACTTCCGCCTCGGCATGGGCCACGTGATCCCCGGCTGGGACCAGGGCGTGGCCGGCATGCAGGTCGGCGGCAAGCGCAAGCTGACCATTCCGCCCGCGCTTGCCTACGGTTCGCGCGGCGCCGGCGGCGTGATCCCGCCGAACGCCACGCTGGTGTTCGAAGTCGAGCTGCTGGGCGTCAATTGAGTCCTTACATCCGCGAAGAACGCGAAATTCAGGGATTAGGGACCAGGCGCCAGGGACTGGGGGGAGCGGCCTAAAGACGCGAAGCGACATCCCCTAGTGGTCTGCTTCCGAAATAAGGTGACAGGATGAAACGGATGGATTTTTTCGCAGGGCAAGGCGCGAGGAGGCGACATAGCGTGCTCTATGGCAACGACGAGCAACGCCGCCATGCGGAAAAATA
>JBFMET010000012.1:0-79178 GCA_040753235.1 Pseudomonadota bacterium | reverse complement strand
CCGCGTCAAGGGCGCCAAGGCCGGCGACACCGTGGCGGTGAGCTGGGTCGACAACAAGGGCGACAAGAACCGCGCCGAAGCCAAGATCGGCTGACAGGCTTCACCGCGAGCGGGGCATGCGCCCCGCCGCCCCAAGATCCTCCACTGCCCGGTGCGGAAGCCGGGTAGTCTTCCCGACCGTCCTCTCCGGACGGTTTTTTTTTGCGCCGCGCGCACGGGTCCCGCCCTGCACCGCGGCTAAACTGGCCGCTTCGTCCGCCATCCGACACGCGCCATGCCATCCTGGGCCCTGCCCGCCTTCATCGCCTTCGTCACCTGGGGGCTGTGGGCCCTGCTGCCCAGGATCACCACCGGCATCCTCATCCGCGCAGCGTGCTGTTCTTCCAGGCGCTGGGGGCCTTCCTGACCGCGCTGGTGGTGCTGGGCACGCTCGGCTTCAGGCCCATGGTCGATGCGCGCGCAGTGCCCCTGGCCATGCTGACCGGCGCGCTCGGCATGGCCGGCGGGCTTGCCTATCTGTACGCCATTTCCCGCGGGCCGGCGACGCTGGTGGCGGTGGTCACCGCGCTGTATCCGCTGCTGACCGTGGTGCTGGCCGCCACCTTCCTCGGCGAGCACGTGAGCCTCCGGCAATGGCTGGGTATCGGCCTCGGCCTGGTGTCGATCGTGCTGATCATCGGCTGATGCCGGCCGGGAACGAAAAAAGCCAGCATGGCGCTGGCTTTTTTCGTTCCCGGCCAAGCCGGCTTCAGGCGGCGGCGAGCATCTGCTTGCGGTACTTGTTGAGGTCGCGCACGTTCTCGAAGGTCTGGCCCAGCAAATTCGACAGATTGCGAAGAATCCCGCCTACGACCTTGTTTTCCCAGGTGTCGTCGAAGTTGATCTGCTCGTCGAGCCAGTGTTCCAGCCATTCCGGATCGGGCAGGCGCGACTGGATCGTGTCCTGCGGGTAGAGCGCTTCGTTGACGTGCAGGTTGGTCGGGTGCAGTGCCTTGTCGGAGCGCTTGGCCGAGGCCATGAGGAAGCCGATCTTGGCGAAGGCCGCGGCGACGCCGGGACCGCCCTGCTTCAGCGCGCGCTTCATGTACTGCAGGTAGGCGCCGCCGTGGCGGCCCTCGTCGCGCGAGATCGTTTCGTAGATGTGCTTGATCACCGGTTCGGTGTGCCATTCGGCCGCGCGCTTGTACCACTGGGTGAGGCGCACCTCGCCGCAAAAGTGCAGCATCAGCGTTTCCATCGGCGGCGCCGGATCGAAGGGGAAGCGGATCGCGTGCAGCTCCTCCTCGGTGGGCGCGAATTCCGGTTTGAAGCGGCGCAGGTATTCCATCAACACCAGCGCGTGCTTCTGCTCCTCGTAGAACCAGATCGACATGAACGCCGAGAAATCGCTGTCGTGCACGAAATCGCGCAGGAACATTTCCGTCGCGGGCAGCGCGGCCCACTCGGTAATGGCGTTCATCTTGATCGTCAGCGCCTGTTCGTCGGTCAGTTTGCTGGCGTCGAACTGGTCCCACGGAATGTCGGTTTCCATGTTCCAGCGCGCGCGTTCGAGAGATTTGAAGAGATCGATATAGAGCATGTGAACGGGGCGCGGGTTATCAGGGTATCGCCCCCTGCGCCATTGTTAACGGAATGCATGACATTCTAGTGTCAATCTGCCGGTTTGCCGCCTTTCTCCTGTTTCCAGGCGCCGAGACAGGCATACAAGTCGCCGAACTCGGACAGCAGGCAGACCCCCTCGATCGGCTTGCGGACGGCCTTGATGCCGTAGCCGCCGGCCCACAGCGCGATCTGCGCCGGCAGGGTCTGGCGCAGATCGCGCAGCCCCTGCGCGGCGAGCGCGCCCGCGTAGGCCGAACTGAAAGACAGACAGACCGCGTCGACCTGCTTCAATTGCGCCGCGCGCACGATCTCGTCGATCGGCGTCTGCGGCCCCAGCGTCAGGGGATAGGCGTCCTCCACCGGGACACGCGCCCCATCGGCCGCATTGCCGACGAAACGCTGGCCGACGCCTTCTTCGACATCTGGCTCGCGCCGCACGAGCGCACCCGCCTGTTCGCCACGCGCGAAGGCTTCGGGCTTGTCGGCGTGGTGCTCGCCGCCGCGCTGCCACTCGTGCTCGCCGACGATCTCGCGAGCGGGCTCGCCGCGCTCGGCTGGATCTTCCTCGCCCTGCTCGGCGTGTTCTCGCTGTGGACCTTCGCCGCGACCCCGCCGATGCTTGCCAGCCCGCACCGGCTGGAACTGCGGCGCTTCCTGCAGCCCTTCGCCAACCCCGCCTTCGCCAGCTTCATTCCCGGCTACGTGCTGAACGGCGTTGCCGCAGCGCTGCCCGCCACGCTGGTGATCTTCTTCATCGACGACGTGCTGGACTTGCAGGCCTGGAGCGGGCTCTTTCTCGCGCTCTATTTCGTCAGCGGCGCGCTCGGCCTGCCGCTGTGGGTCGCGCTGGCGCGCCGCATCGGCAAGCTCGAGCCTGGATGGCGTCGATGGCGCTCGCGGTCGTCAGCTTCGCCGGTGCGTTCTGGCTCGGCAGCGGCGACCTCGCCGGCTTCGCGCTGGTGTGCGTCGCCTCGGGGCTGGCGCTCGGCGCCGACCTCGCGCTGCCGCTGCTCGACGCCGCCAGCTACCGGCCCGGCGGCACCGATACCGCCGCGCTGTCGGCGACCTACGCGCTTCTGCCCTGTGTCATCAAGCTCGCCGCGCTGGCCTGGTTCCGGGCGCAGCGGCCGCGGCTGCAACCCGGAGTCTGTCCATGCTGAAACCCGTCGCCATTCTCTGCACCGTGCTCGGCCTCGCCGGCTGCGCGGGCGTCTCGCCCGAGGTCTACCGCGAGCAGTCGCCGAAGCTCGACCTCGCCACCTACTTCGACGGACCGCTCACCGCCTGGGGCTATTTCGCCGACCGCTCGGGCGAGGTCAAGCGCCGTTTCAAGGTCAGGATGGTCGGCGAATGGCGCGGCAACGAAGGCGTGCTTACCGAGGATTTCTTCTGGTCCGACGGCAGCACCAGCCAGCGCATCTGGCGACTGACCAAGCTCGACGACCACCGCTACGTCGGCCGCGCCGACGACGTGAAAGGCGATGCCTCGGGCGTCGCCTACGGCAACGCGCTGCAGTGGAAGTACACCCTGCTGCTGCCGGTCGACGGCAAGACCTACGAGGTCCAGTTCGACGACTGGATGTATCTGATGGACGACGGCGTAATGCTGAACAAGTCCGAGATGCGCAAGTTCGGCTTCAAGCTCGGCGAAGTCGTCATCGCATTCAGGAAGGGTCCATGAGCCTCAACCCGAAACTCGCCGACTGGCGCGGCCAGCGCGTGTGGCTGATCGGCGCGAGCTCGGGCATCGGCGAAGCGACCGCGCGGCTGCTGATGCAGCGCGGCGCGCGCGTCGCGCTCACCAGCCGCAATCGCGACGCGCTCGTTGCGCTGGGCGGCGGACGCGCCCACATCGCCGTGGCCGACGTCACCGACCGCGCGAGTCTGAATGCCGCCTTCGACGACATCTGCGCGCGCCTCGGCGGCCTCGACGTCGCGATTATCAACGCCGGCACCCACCGGCCGGTGCGCGCATGGGAACTCGATGCCGCGGCGGCGGAAAAGCTGGTGCAGGTGAACCTCGTCGGCACGATGAACGCGACCGCGCTCGTCGCCCCCTACTTCGCCGAGCGCGGCGCCGGCCGCCTGGCCATCACCGCCAGCGTCGCCGGCTACGGCGGCCTGCCGACGGGGCTGGTGTACGGCGCCACCAAGGCCGCGCTGATCAACTTCGCCGAGACGCTCTACCTCGACCTCGCCCCGCGCGGCGTCGCCGTGCATCTCGTCAATCCCGGCTTCGTGAAAACGCCGCTCACCGACCTCAACGCGTTCAAGATGCCGGCGCTGATTTCCGCCGACGAAGCGGCGAAGGACATCCTCGCCGGCATCGAGCGCGGCGACTTCGAGATTCATTTCCCGAAGCGCTTCACCCGCGTGCTGAAACTCCTTAACCTGCTGCCCTACCGCTTCTATTTCCCCCTCGTCCACCGCATCACCGGCCTATGAACGCGCTCGACGCCCTGTGCGACTACTTCGACCGGCTCGCCGCCGACAACCTCGACGAACTCGACCGCTACTACGCGGCGGACGCCTGGTTCAAGGACCCCTTCCACGAGGTCACCGGCAGCACACACATCCGCGCCATTCTCGAACACACGTTCAGGAAACTGCCGGGTGCGCGCTTCCGCGTCACCGGGCGTTTTCCGGGCACGAATCACGACGCCGTCATCCTGTGGGCGCTCGACTTCTGCATGCCGATGACGCACGCGCCGACGACGATCGTCGGCGCCACGCACCTCGCCTTCGATGCTGACGGCCGGGTCACCCGCCACCGCGACTACTGGGACGCCGCCGAAGAGCTCTACGGCCGGCTGCCGGGATTGAAGTGGCTCATGCGCGTGCTCGCGCGCCAGGCCGCGGCGAAAATCACCCCTTGAGAGACGCCGATCAGGGCAGCGGGCACGCCGGCACGTTCGCGCAATCCGCGCCGTCCACGGCAGACAGGCCTCCCAGGCTGTCGAGCGTGCGACGGATATCGGCCTGATCGGGCGCGAGCCTGCCGGCGCACTGCGCCGCCGCGCGCGCCGCACGCGGACACGGTCGCTGCGCCAGCACATGGGCGAGATTGTTCCAGGCGAGCGCCCAGTCCGGCCGCAACTGGATCGCCTGGCGCAAGGCCTGTTCGGCACCCGCCCCGTCGCCCAGCGCATAGGCGGCGTTGCCGAGGCCGAACCAGGCGAGCGCGTGGTCGGGCCAGCGACGCGTCGCCGCGCCATACGCGGCGTGCGCCTGCGGCCAGTGGCCGAGCGCTTCCAGGCCGCTCGCCGCCTCCAGCCAGGCGTCGGGTTCCACGTTCGGCGGCAGGTCGTCGGGCGCCAGCACGACGAAGCCCCAGCGCTTCGAACGGTTCCAGGTGTTCATGAACACGCCGACAGGCGTCACGCGCCTTGCCTCGGTACCGGAGCGCAGCACCACGTGCCGGCGCTCGAGGTCGTAGCCGATCACCACTGCGTAGTGCCAGCGCGGCAGCACGTCGAGCCCCAGGTTCTGCAGCACCAGCACCGGACGGCCCGCGGCGACTTCGCCCAGCAGCCCGTCGAGCGAGGGTTCGACCGGGATCGCCAAC
Source organism: Pseudomonadota bacterium (assembly GCA_040753235.1). GTDB lineage: Bacteria > Pseudomonadota > Gammaproteobacteria > Burkholderiales > Thiobacillaceae > Thiobacillus. The sequence continues at coordinate 74,011 of JBFMET010000012.1, read as the reverse complement.
AGGCCCTGGCGCCGCACCGCGGCGATCATTTCGGTCTGCAGGCTGCCCTCGCGCGCCGGCAGGTAAACCTGGGGCACCAGGGCCTCGGGATCGATCTTCACGCCGCGCACGTTGAGCAGCGTGGCGAGCGCGGCGGGCCCGCACTGGTAGCGTTCCTGCGGAAAGAACGGCGTGTCGCTCAACTCCGCCTGCGGCGGGAGGCGCGTGCCGGGGTCGAGCGTGACCGGCGGCCGGTGCGCGCACCCAGCGAGCAGCGCAGTCAGCAGAAAAAAGCCCGCCAGGCGGCGGGCGTGACACAGCCCCTTCACCACCGCGGCTTAACGCACCGGGTGCACGAAGGGGAAGATGTCGGTTGCGCCGATCGCGTCGGTGATGACGAACACGATGAAGATCAGCAGGATCGCGCCGAGCACGTCGCCGCCGGCGGGCAGCTCGGCAAGCCGCTGGTTGAGCTTGCCCACTTCGGCGTCGGTGAGGCTGGCGACGCGCTGCTTGGCATCCTGGGCATCGACGCCGAGCGTCGCCAACTGGCGCTGCAGGTCTTCGCGTTCCAGCAGCGAGGCAAGCCGTTCACGGTCGATGCGTCCCTGTTCGGCCGCCAGCGCCTGTCCGGTGCCGATCATGCCGGCATGCGCTGGCAACGCCGGGAGGCCGAGCAGTGCCACGCTCAGCAGCACGGCGAGGTATTTTCGGATGGAGAGAAAGGCAGGCATGCGAACTCCTTTGTCAGGACGATGGGGAGAGAGCGCAGAAACCCGCTGGGCGCGGGCCATGCACGTATTCACCATAGCACACGCGATCGTGCGCCCGACCGCGTCCTGGTCAGGCAAGACGTGCCGCCGGGCGCGGTGACGCGGTGGCATAATCGGCTTGCCTGCATGCCGAATCGCGCCATGACTCCCGAATACCTTGCTACCGCCCTGCCCGACACCTTCAATCTGCACGCCGGCGAATTGGCCGCCCTGCAAGTTCAGGCCGCACACGCGGCCGGTCTGCCCGATCCCCATTTCCGCGACACGCTCGCCGACGGCACGGCCGCGCCCGCATTGAGCGTGATCCCGGCCGGCACCTTCGAGCACGGCGCGGCGCCGCAGGAAACCGCCTCGCCGCAGGAGCGCCCGCGCCGCTGCGCGCTGGTCGAGCGCAGCTTTGCACTCGGCATCCACCCTGTCACCACCGAAGAATTCGAAGCCTACGCGCGCGCCACCGGCTGGCGGCCGCGTGCCGAACTGGTGTGGCTCGCGGGCCGCCAGCCGGTGATCAACGTGCGCCAGAGCGAGGCGCGCGACTACTGCGCCTGGCTCTCGGCGCAGACCGGGCAGCGCTACCGCCTGCCGACCGAACTCGAATGGGAATATGCCTGCCGCGCGGGCGCCGCGACCGCGTATCCCGACGGCGACCGCATCGGCCCCGACGAGGCGCTGTACAACACCAGCATGGGCTACGACGCGACGCGGCCGCGGCGGCCGCGCCTGCTGTCGCGCTGCTTCGTGCGCTGCGGCGCACAGGATGTCGGGCGCTATCCGGCCAACCGCTGGGGCCTCCACGACATGGCCGGCAACGTGTGGGAATTCACCGCGAGCCCGTGGACGCGCGACCACGCCAGCCTGCCCGAGCGGCCGCTGCCGGGCCGTCCGCAGGCGGTCGTCACCAAGGGCGGCTCGTGGTTCGACGGCCCCGAGGACTGCCGCGCCGCAGCGCGCCGCCGCCGGCTGGAAAACGAACTCGACATCAACCTCGGCTTTCGCGTGCTGCGCGAACTCTGACCCATGCCGCCGCTGCCCGACGACACCCGGCATTTCGTTTCCGAACTCGACGACGCCGTGCAGGCGCACATGGACTGGACGCGGCGCATCATCCGCTGCGCCGTGCTGCGCACGCCGCCCGACGCCGACGTGGTCGATCCGCACGCCCACACCCTGTGCCGCTTCGGCGGCTGGTTCGCGGCGAACCGGGCACACTTCGACGCGCTCGACCCGGCCGCGGCCGGGCAGGTGGAAGCCGTGCACCAGCGCATGCACGACGCGATGCGCGTCATCTTCAGCGCCCTTTCGCGCTGCGAAGCCGGAAGCACCGGGGCGCTCGAGGCCTTCGAGGCGACCCAAGCCGAGCTGATCACGCTGCTCGCGCAGTTCAAGACCCAGGTTCTATCCAGTACGGTGCGGCACGATCCGCTCACCGGCCTGCCCTTGCGCCACGGCATCGAAAACGATTTCGCGCGCCACCGCAAGGAAGCCGGGCGCAGCGGCGACCTGCTCTACGTGGTCATGATCGACATCGACCACTTCAAGCGCGTGAACGACACCTACGGCCATCCCGCCGGCGACGAAGTGCTGCGCCGCCTGTGCGACACGCTCAAGCAGACGCTGCGCGGCAACGAACCGCTCTATCGCTACGGCGGCGAGGAATTCCTGTGGCTGCTGAAGTGCCGCTCGGTCGAGGAGGCGAAAAAATCCGCCAGACGCGCGCTCGCCACCGTCGGCACCACCCCCATCCCGATTCCCGGCGACGAGATCCTGCGCCTGACCATCACGCTCGGCCTCGCACGCGCCTGCGAAGAAGAGGACCTGGCCAGCGTGCTGGAGCGCGCCGACCAGGCGCTCTACCAGGGCAAGCGCAACGGCCGCAACTGCTACGTGTTCGCCGAGGCTTAGGGCCTGCTCAGGCCGACAGGATCGCCTGCGCCGCGCCGCCGCCGCTTTCCCAGGCGTGCTCGACCCCTACCCCGGCGATGCCGTCGCCGATCAGCACCACGCCGGCTTCGGGATCGTCGAGCCAGCCGTGTCCGGCGGGATTCTCCGCGCGCGCGTAGCGCCACAGGTGCGAGGCCTCGACCTCGACCGGCCACGGCAGCCCCAGCAAGCCCATCAGCGCCGACGCGCCACGCGTGCTGGCTTCCATTTCGTGCGCCTCGAGATAGGTCTCGGCGAAGCCGTGCGTGCTGTGCACCGCCCACAGGCCGTCGCCGCCGCCCGGCTGGCGCACGGCCAGCGCGAGCAGGTGGTCGTCGAAACGGATCACTTCGGTGTCCGGGCCGCCTTCCCAGCGCATCAGGAAGGACCACACCGGACGGTAGTGCACGCCGGCGAGCCGATCCTTCAGGGCAGGCAGCGCGTCGAGCAAGGCCATGGCCTGCGGCGCCGGCACGCCGACGATCACGCGGTCGTAGCCGGTCAGCGTGCGGCCGTCCTCCAGCACCAGCGCATGCGGCTGCACCGCGGTGACGCGCGTGGCGGGATAGACGCGCGCGCTGCCCGAGAGCTGGCGCACCAGCCGCGACGGCTCGACGGCGATGCGGTAGTGATGGGCAAGGCTCGCCTGCGCCCAGCCCTTGTTGGCGCGGCCGACGAGGCCGCCGCTGACCGGCACCACGCCGCCCTCGCGCGCCCAGGTTTCGAGCTGCGCGCGAAACGGCGCCCGCGCAGCCGACACCAGCGGCGCGCCGAGCGTCGCCCAGCCGTGCTCCAGTCTGCGCGTCGACAGCCGGCCGCCGGCGCCGCGCGATTTTTCGAAGACGTCGACTTCCCAGCCTGCTTCGGCCAGCAGTCCGGCGCAGCGCGCACCGGCAATGCCCGCGCCGACGATTCCTGCCCGTTTGGTCATGTAGGACGCTCCATCTGGCTTGCGCGGACAGCCCGCGCGCTTGCAGGCAAATGTATCAGCAAACGCTCACGCGCCGAACCCCGTTCAATCCAGGGTTTTGTGCATCGCCACGTGGGGGATGCCGGCTTCCTCGTACCCCGCGCCTTCGGTGGCGAAGCCCGCGCGCGCATAGAAGCCGGCGGCGTGGGTCTGCGCGCTGAGCCGCAGCGCGCGATGGCCGCGCGCACGCGCCTCGCGAGTCACCGCGTCGAGCAGCGCACGGCCGATTCCATGTCGGCGCCACGCCGGCAGCACCGCCATGCGGCCCACGTGGCCGTCGGGCAGGAGGCGCGCGCAGCCAGCCGGCGTGCCGTCCTCGAGCACGGCGAGAAAATGCACCGCCCCCGCGTCGTCGGTGTCCCATTCCAGGTTCTCCGGCACGCCCTGCTCGTCGATGAACACCGTGCGGCGGATGTGCGCCAGCGCGTCGCGGTCGCGCGTCCAGTCGGCAATGCGCACGCCGAATTCAGGCATGCGCCGCCTCGGCGGTGAAGCGATGCGCGGCGCGCCGCCCGCGGTCGGCGCGGATGCCGGCCAAGAGCGCGAGTCCTGCGACGAAATAGAGCCCCGTGAGCAGGAGCGCCTGGCGGTGATCGCCGGCGGTGATCCAGCTCGCCGCGCCGTAGGTCAGCGGACCGAGGATGGACGCGGCCTTCACCGCGAGCCCCCACAGGCCGAAGAATTCGGCCTGGTGCGCCGGCGGCGCGAGCAGCCCGACCATCGCCCGGCCCGCCGACTGCGACGCGCCCATGCACAGCCCGGCGAGATTCGCCGCGACCCAGAACATGCGCTCGTCGGGCGCGGCCCAGGCGAACAGCACCATCGCAATCCAGCCGGCGAGCGTGAGCGCGATCGCGCGCACGTGGCCGAGCCGGTCCTGCACGTAGCCGAAGAAGAAGGCGCCGAGCGCGGCGGTGACGTTGACCACCAGCACCAGCACGATGGTCTGTTGCGTGTCGAACCTGAACACCTGCGCCGCGTAGATCGCCGCCAGCGTGATCACCGCCTGGATGCCGGCCTGGTAGAGCACGGTACAGACGAGGAAGCGCTTGAGGTCCGGCAACTGGCGCAGATGGCCGAGCGTGTAGCGCACCTGGCGCCACGCGCTGCGTGCGGTGCGGCCGGGCTGCGGCGACGCGCGCTCGCGCAGCAGCAACAGCGTCGGCAGGCTCGCCGCGAGGAAAATGCCCGCGGTGATGAGCATCGCCACCGGCACGAAGTCGGCGGCCCCCTGCCCGGCCGCCTGCGCCTGGCTGATGTACGCAAGGCTCGCGCCCAGTGACACCAGCCCGCCGACGTAACCCAGCGCCCAGCCCCAGCCCGACACGCGGCCCAGCGCGCGCGGCCGGGCGAGTTCGGGGAGAAAAGCCGCGACGAGATTTTCGCCGGTGCCGAAGAAGTAGTTGGAGACGACGAGCGCCGCGATCGCCAGCGCAAGCGCACCGGGTGCGGCGAAGTACAAGGCGGCGGTGAAGCCGACGCAGCCCAGCGTGGTCAGCCACAAGAGCCACTTCTTGCGCGCGTGGGCGTCGGCGTAGGCGCCGATCAGCGGCGCGGTCAGCATCACCAGCGCGTAGGAAACGGAGAGCGCGAGCGTCCACGCGAAGGTCGCCCACGGCGCGTCGCCCGCGACGACGCCGACGAAGTAGGCGCCGAACACCGCGGTGATGACCACAGTGGTGTAGCCCGAGTTGGCGAAGTCGTACATCGCCCACGCCCACACCTCGCGCTTTGGCACGCCGGGTCGAAGCAAAAGCCTCATTTGAGAAATGGCCTGCGGAGTTTGATGTTGAAAAACCTTAGCTGCACGCCGCACCCGCAAGGGGCACGCCGGATTCGCAAGCCGTTAAAAGCGGCGACGACTCCGCAGCCTTGTCCAGCAACTCGAGGCCGCGATCGATCCTGCCCGCACCCTGTTGAGCCCGCAGCCGGAAACGCGTCTCCGCATCGAATTCAGCCAGCAACAGCGTTGTCGCTTCGTCCAGCAAACGGTTCACGCTGGTGCCGCGGCTTTGCGTCAGGGCACGCAAACGTACGTGCTTGTCGTCAGGCAATCGCAGGGGCAATGCACTCATGGTTTCATCCTTGAGAAAGTCTTCCGGGCTGACTGCGCGCAAGCCGGGAAATTTGAGTTCCATACAGGCAACATCACGCAGATTTCGCATCACCACAAAACAGGCAGCTCCAGCCGGCCCCCTATGGCGCGCGCCTGCTGGACACGCCCGCATTGGGCGGCCCGGCGCATGCCTTGGCCCCCCGCCCTGAGTGCGGTTTCCAGTCTGGGGGATTTCAATGGCAGCGGCTTTCATACGAATCCCCTCTCCACTTATGCAAGTGGAGCAGTCATGGCCCCGAACCCTTCCTCGACGCCATTCACGTACTTGATGCGTTTCTGGATCGTAAGCAGCCTAGCCACTGGTCCGGCGTGTGCCGGTCCATCAACCCGCTTGCATCTGGTCGAGCCGTGCCTTGGCCTCGCGCTTGCCCATCTTGCGGACAGCCGCGAGGACTGCGAGCTGCTCGGCCTTCGGGCGCGACGTGCCGGCTTCCCAGTTATAAATGGTTTGAGCGGTGACGCCCACCAGCGCGCCCATCTCCCGCGCCGACAGTTCGAGCCGCGTCCGCTGCGCACGCACCCCCTGCGGCTTGAACCTCAATTTCGTTTTGGATTCCTCGTCAGCGGCAGGCGCGACATTCTTCGGCGCCATTTTTTCGAGGCGTGATATTTGCCTTTCCAAGGCCTCGATGCGCCGCTTTAAAGCCGCGATATCGGTGCGGTAGCGGCTCGATGCCTTCTTGAGGCTTTCGGTTTCGCTGCGAAACTGCCTGCGGACGAGTCTGGCGATTTCTTCCTTGAGTACCGATGCGATGTTCGACAATTGGGGGCCTCATAGCGTAATGGTGATAATAAATGGTACACGGATCGGCCTCGCTCAACCGCGCTGATCGACGGCTATCGTCAAATTGGCCGCTGACACTACAGCCAACGATCGGCTGGTTTGGAGCAGCTTGCCGTCTCCGGCATGAAGTAGGGGCTATAGGGCTGCCTCCAATGCCGGCGAGGGGCAGCACCGGATCTGCTGCCGTCATTCGCACGCAATGTGCTGATCGGCCGGTCGTCGGCCAAAAGCGACGCTGGTCTGGCGACCACACATTGGCCGATGTACCTCCAAGACCGGACATTGGATACTCGGTGTCAAGAGCGGCCGTGCGGTTGCCGCTTGCATAATGTCCTTGAGGGCATTGCATTGCCTATTCAATTTGGCTATAAGAGCAATAACCATACAAAAGAATCAACAATTATCATAAGATCCAAAGGGGGCGTATGTCGTGTCTGCAACGGGGCCGCTTTCGGCCCAGCCCATATGTGCCGTTGTTGGCGGCGAGAGTCACGCAGCATGAGTCAAGCGTGCAATGACGCTGCGCACACGTCTCATGTTGCTCGTGCTGATCACGATGCTGCCCGCGCTGGCAGTGGTCGTGGACACCGCTGTTCATCAGCAGCGCCATCTGAAAGCAGACATCGAGCACTCGGTGCTGAGGTTCGCGCGTTTCACAGTGAACCATCACGCAGCGCGCGTCGCCGAAACAGAACAGCTGCTCAACCTCATGGCGGATCTGCCGCCGGTACGCACACTGGATACGCTTGGTTGCGATGCGATGCTGCAAAGCCTGCTGTATGGCAATCTCAACTACACGAACTTTGGCGTGATCCGTCCGGACGGGCATGTGGCCTGCAGCGGCGTAAAGACAAGCGCGCCTGTTTATCTCGGCGACCGTGGCTATTTCAAGACGGCCATCGCGACCAAACGACTCAGCATAGGCGACTACCAGATCGGTCGACTCACGAACAAGCCCGTCCAGGTCATTGCGAAACCCGTTCTCGACGCCTCGGGACAGGTCCAGAGCGTCGTGTACGCCGCGTTGAATCTTGAGTGGCTCATGCGCTTCACGCCCTTGACCGAATTGCCTCCCGGATCGGCCATCACGGTCGTTGATCGAGAAGGCGTCATCCTGACGCGCGCACCGGACCCGGAAGGCAGGTGGACCGGCGTCAATCTGACAAGCGATGTGCCTATCGCCAAAGCGTTCATTGATAGCAGGCAAGCAGAGGCCATTAGCGAAGGGCGTGGCATCGACGGCATACAGCGGATTTACGCGCTGGCGCGCATCGGGTCGGACGAGAGGGGCGATGGCCATATCCTGGTCGGCATCCCATCCCAGGAAATTCATGCGGCGCTCAACGCGGCTTTGCTGCCGCGCGCAGCTTTTCTGGCCGCGATTTTCCTCGGCATCCTGGTGCTCGCCTGGTTCGGCAGCGAGATGCTGGTGATGCGACGCATGCGGCTGCTGTCGACAGCCACCCGTCAGATGGCTTCCGGCGACTTCTCCGCGCGCACTGCAGTCAAGGGGTGCGACGAAATCGCGACTCTTGCCAACGAGTTCAACCGAATGGGCGATGCGTTGCAACGGAATCATCATCAGATCCGCCGGCTCAACCGAATCCATGAGGTGCTCAGCGGTATCAACGGCGCCATTCTGAGAATCCGCGTACAGGACGAATTACTTAAGGAGGCCTGCCGCATTGCCGTCGAACGCGGCAAGCTGCGGTTTGCATGGATCGGCATGACCGAACCTGGTACGGGGCGAATTGAGGAGACGGCCAGCCATGGCGAGGGGAAGGACTTTGTGGCCCGTCATTGTCTGGGGCCACATGCTCAGGTGGAAGTGGACCTGTGCCCCTGTGCGGCTGCCATGACCCAGGCGCACCCAGTCATCTGTAACGACCTCGGGATGGTCGATCAACGCGACGAGTCCTGGCGATCTTTGGCGCGATCGCACGGCTTTGGAGCACTGGCGGGCTTTCCGCTGAAACGGGACGGCAAGGTCATAGGCGTACTCGGGCTCTACGCCGGCGAAGCTCATTTCTTCGAGGCACCGGAGGTGGATCTCTTCCAGGAGCTCGCGGCAGATATTTCACTTGGTCTCGAATATATCGACAAGGATCAGCGCATCGATCATTTGCTGTACCACGATGCGCTGACCGGATTGCCGAACAGAACGCTTTGTGAAGACCGGCTGCAGCAGGCGATTCTGCGGGCACGCCACCACGACCGCCACGTGAGCGTGGTCGTGCTCAACATAACGGACTTTCATCGGCTGGTCGGCGTGCATGGCCATCACGTCGCCGACGACGTGCTGAACATGCTCGCCACATACCTGTCGGCTCACGCTCGTGAAGGCGACACGGTTTCGCGTCTTGGGGGCGACGAGTTCGCGATCGCCTATGTTGATATTGCGTCGACGCAGGATGCCATCCATCTTGCCCAGTCCCTGGTGTCCGGATTGCCCAGCACATTTCGAAACACCACGCGCGAAATCCACCTGAGCATACGGGGCGGCGCCGCAATCTATCCTGACGATGCCGAGGATGCGGCGAGCCTGCTCGTGAATGCCACGCTCGCCAGCAACAGCGGTCAGGCTGGCCGCAGCCACGCGGTGAATTTTTATTCTACCGCGATCCAGCACGCCGCCAGTGAGCGGGAGAAAGTCGAACAGGCGCTCCGGCACGCCATCAAGAACGATCTGGGGCTGGCCCTGTATTACCAGCCGGTAGTGGATATCCATACCCACCGTATCGTGAGTCTCGAAGCGCTTGCGCGCTGGAACAGCGCTGAATTCGGGCCTGTATCGCCGGCACGGTTTATCCCTGTCGCCGAGGAGACCGGCCTGATCGTCGAACTGGGTGACTGGGTGTTGAACACCGCATGCCAGCAAATCCAGGTCTGGCGGGATGCCGGATTGATGGAAACCCGCGTGGCGATCAACATATCGTTTCAGCAGTTGCGGCAGGAGGACTTCGTCGAGCGCCTTGCAAAGGCCGCCGGCGCCATCAATCGTATCGGCTCAAACCTGCTCGCTATCGAGCTGACAGAGTCTGAACTGATGGACGATGTCGAAACGACCATCCGGCAGATCGATCTGCTGAAAAGGCACAACTTCACAATCTATATTGACGATTTCGGCACCGGCTACTCGTCATTGAGCTATCTGCAGCGGTTGCCCGTTGACATACTCAAGATCGATCAGAGTTTCGTCAGCACGCTTGGGCAATCTGAAAGCAGCGACGCCATCGTGCGCACCATCATCGCGCTCGCGCATGGTCTCAAGCTGAAGACCATCGCTGAAGGCGTGGAAACTTCCGAGCAACTCGATCTGCTGAAGGAGCTTGGTTGCGATTATGCCCAGGGATTCTTGTTCAGCAAGCCAAGGCCGGCCGAGGAGATTACCCGGTTGTTGAACAATGGGGGCAGCATTGGTCCGCTGAGTTAGAGGATGCGTCCTGAAGGTGCCGCAATTAGCGCGGTATCTGCTGGCAATCCAAGTAGCTAATGGTCGTCATATTTGACTGCTATCAGTGTGCCCCGTCAAAGACCAGTTACTGAGGTTGAAAGCGGTCATTCAGCAGCATTTCTTGCCAATGGCTGGTGTGCGGTGCATAGCTGACCTAGGTGGTGTGGTGTAGAAACGGCGGCTTTGGCCGAACAAGAGACGGTCTGGGTAGCGGGCCGGACTGGCCGCTACTGGCCGAACCAGCTCATCACCTGTGTCACTCAACATCCATTCAAAAGGGGGTACCGCGTATTTGCGCTGCAAGCGTCGGCTTCATTGAACATCGCCTTCTTCGGCCTGCTGCTGCAGCGCCCACATATGCGCGTACACGCCGTTCTGTGCCAGCAGGTCGGGGTGCCGCCCGCGCTCGACGATGCGTCCGCCTTCCATGACCAGGATCTCGTCGGCCTCGACCACGGTGGAGAGGCGGTGCGCGATGATGAGACTGGTACGGCTGCGGGCGATTTCCAGCAGTTCGGCCTGGATCGCCTTTTCGGTCTTGGTGTCGAGCGCCGAGGTGGCTTCGTCGAGGATGAGGATGGCCGGGTTCTTCAGCAGCGTGCGCGCGATCGCGACGCGCTGCTTCTCGCCGCCCGACAACTTGAGCCCGCGCTCGCCCACCACCGTGTCCCAACCCTGCGGCAGGGCTTCGATGAACTTGAGGATATGCGCGGCGCGCGCGGCCTCGATGACTTCCTCGCGTGTGGCATCCGGGCGGCCGTAGGCGATGTTGTAGTAGATGCTGTCGTTGAACAGCACGGTGTCCTGCGGCACCACGCCGATGGCGGCGCGCAGGCTGTCCTGGGTGACGTGGCGGATGTCCTGGCCGTCGATGGCGATGCTGCCGGCGTTGACGTCGTAGAAGCGGAATAACAATCTGGCCAGCGTCGACTTGCCGGCGCCGCTCGCACCCACCGCCGCCACGGTCTTGCCGGCGGGAATGCTGAAGCTGACGTCGTGCAGGATGGGGCGGTCGGCGTTGTAGGCAAAGCTCACCCGGTCGAACTTCACCTCGCCCGCCACCACGTCGAGCTCGCGCGCGTCGGGCTTGTCCTCGACCTCGCGCGGCCGCTGCATCAGCGCGAACATGCGCTCGACGTCGGTGATCGATTCCTTGATCTGGCGGTACATCACGCCCAGAAAGCTTAACGGCTGGAACATCTGCAGCAGGAAGGCGTTGACCATCACCAGGTCGCCGAGCGTGAGCGTGCCTTCGACCACGCCGGCGGCGGCGCGCAGCACCATCAGCGTGACGCCGATGGCGATGACGCCGGCCTGCGCGGCATTGAGATAGCCGAGCGAACGCTGCGACTTCAGCGCCATGTCCTCCCACTCGATCAAACTCTTGTCGTAGCGCTGCGCCTCGTAGCGCTCGTTGCCGAAGTACTTCACCGTCTCGTAGTTGAGCAGGCTGTCGATGGCGCGGCCGTAGGCCTCGGAATCGAGCGTGTTGGCGCGGCGGACGAACTGGGTGCGCCACTCGGTGATGGTGACGGTGAAGCCGATGTAGGCGGCGAGCGTCACCAGCGTCAGCACGCCGAACACCCAGTCGAGCTTGACGAACAGGATGCCCGCGACCATGAGGATTTCCAGCACCGTCGGCGTGATGCGGAACAAGAGATAGCCGACCAGGCTCGAGAGCGCCTTGGAGCCGCGCTCGATGTCGCGGGTGATGCCGCCGGTCTGGCGCTCCAGATGGAAGCGCAGCGACAGCGCGTGCAGATGCTTGAACACCGCCATGCTGATGCGGCGCATCGCGCGCTGCGTGACCTTGGCGAAGATCACGTCGCGCAGGTCGGCGAAGGTGGTGCTGGCAAAGCGCAGCACGCCGTAGGCGAGGATCAGCGCGAGCGGCACCACCAGTTCGGGGCGCGGCTGGTCGAGCGCGTCGATAATTTCCTTCAGCACCAGCGGCACCGCCACCGAGGCGAGCTTGGCGCCGACCAGCAGCGCCAGCGCCAGCAGCACGCGGGCACGGAATTCCCAGAGGTAGGGGAACAGGCGGCCGAGCGAACGCAGGCTGGCTTCGCCGGGCGGCGGCGGGGCGGAGTGGGCGTGAGTGGCGGGATGCATCAGGTCAGTGCGGCCTTCAGGTCGGGTAGAATCTCGTTTTTGCCTTCCCCGATTTTAACCGTCCCGGCGCGGCGCATGCCGACGCGGACGACCGATTCGATGAAACTGTACGGCATTCCCAACTGCACCACGGTCAAAAAAGCGCGCGCCTGGCTCGCGGAACACGGCCACGACGCGGCCTTCCACGACTTCAAGAAAGCGGGCGTCGACCCGGCCTGGCTGAAGCAGGTCGCAAAGCAGACCGGCTGGCAGGCGCTGCTGAACACCCGCGGCACCACCTGGCGCAAGCTGTCCGACGCCGAAAGAACCGCCGCCGGCAACGAAGCCGGCGCCCTGGCCCTGATGCTCGCCCAGCCCAGCGTGATCAAGCGCCCGGTGCTGGAGCGCGACGGCCGCACCACCCTCGGCTTTGCCGAAGACCAATACCAAGATCTGTTCGGAGAATGACCCCCGTATGGCCAACGAGACTCTCGACGACCTCGCCCGCGCCCACGACACCGTGGCGCTGGCGGTCGACCTGCTCAAGCGCAAGTCGCTGACGCCCGACCACGCCGGCTGCCACGACCTCATCGCCGCGCGTCTGGAAAAGCTCGGCTTCCACATCGAGCGTCACTGCCACAACGGCGTCGACAACCTGTGGGCGCGCAAGGGCACGGCCTCCCCCGTCGTCTGCTTCGCCGGCCACACCGACGTCGTCCCCACCGGCCCGCTCGACCAGTGGCTGTCCGACCCCTTCACGCCGACGCTGCGCGACGGCAAGCTCTACGCGCGCGGCGCCGCCGACATGAAGACCTCGGACGCCGCCTTCGTGACCGCCACCGAGCGCTTTCTCGCCGGCCATCCCAATCACCAGGGCTCGATCGCATTTCTCATCACCTCGGACGAGGAAGGCCCGGCGACCGACGGCACGGTGAAAGTGGTCGAGGCGCTGAAAGCCCGCAACGAACGCCTCGACTACTGCATCGTCGGCGAGCCCACCAGCGCCGCCGAGTTCGGCGACACCATCAAGAACGGCCGCCGCGGCTCACTGTCCGGCACGCTGCGCGTGAAGGGCGTGCAGGGCCACATCGCCTACCCGCACCTGGCCAAGAACCCCATCCACCTCGCCGCGCCGGCGATCGCCGAACTCGCCGACACCATGTGGGACGAAGGCAACGCCTGGTTCCCGCCGACCACCTGGCAGATCTCCAACATCCACGGCGGCACCGGCGCGACCAACGTCATTCCCGGCACGGTCGAGATCCAGTTCAACTTCCGCTACGCCACCGCCAGCACCGCCGAAGGTCTGATGGATGCGATGAACGAAATCCTCGACAGCCACGGACTGGATTACGAGATCGACTGGAACCTCTCCGGCAAGCCTTTCCTCACCCCGCGCGGCGCGCTGTGCGACCAGCTTTCCGCGGCGATCCGCGAGGTCACCGGCATCACCCCCGAACTGTCGACCACCGGCGGCACCTCCGACGGCCGCTTCATCGCCGACATCTGCCGCGAAGTCGTCGAATTCGGCCCGCTCAACATGAGCATCCACAAGCTGAACGAGCACGTCGCGGTGGAGAACATCGAACAACTGGCGACGATCTACGAGAAGACGCTGGAGAAGCTGCTGGGGTAATAAACCTTTTTTGTCCGCGAAGGACGCGAAGGAGCGCGAAGAAAGACTGAGGGAACCGCTGATTAATTCGTCATCGCGAGGAGCGAAGCGACGTGGCGATCTAGAAATGCCAGCTTAATCGATGCACTGGATTGCCGCGCTGCGCTCGCAATGATGTCCATACCGAATTAATCAGCGTCTACTTAGGGTTTTACTTCGCGCGCCTTCGCGGAAAATATTTTGAGACTGAACGAGCACGTCGCGGTGGAGAACATCGAACAGCTGGCGACGATCTATGAGAAGACGCTGGAAAAGCTGCTGGGATAGAACTACTTTTTATCCGCGAAGGACGCGAAGGGGCGCGAAGAAAGACTGAGGGAACCGCTGATTAATTCGTCATCGCGAGGAGCGAAGCGACGTGGCGATCTAGAAATGCCGGCTTAATCGATGCACTGGATTGCCGCGCTGCGCTCGCAATGACGTCCATACCGAATTAATCAGCGTCTACCTAGGGTTTTACTTCGCGCGCCTTCGCGGAAAATATTTTGAGATCGACATGAAACATTTCGACGACACCGAATCCCTCATCACCGTGCGCGACTGGCTGCGCTTTGCGGTGTCGCGCTTCAACGAAGCCGGGCTGTTCTTCGGCCACGGTTCGGACAACGCCTTTGACGAGGCGGCCTACCTCATCCTGCACACCCTGCACCTGCCGCTCGACCGGCTCGACCCCTTCCTCGACGCCAGCCTCACCCACGGCGACGCCGAAGCGGTGAAAGCGGTGATCGAGCGCCGCGTGAAGGAACGCATTCCCGCGGCCTACCTCACGCAGGAGGCCTGGCTCGGCCCGCACCGCTTCCATGTCGACGAACGCGTGATCGTGCCGCGCTCCTTCATCGCCGAGCTGCTCGACGAACAGTTGTCGCCGTGGGTGGAAGACCCCGAGAGCGTCACCCGCGCGCTCGACCTCTGCACCGGCTCGGGCTGCCTCGCCATCCTTGCCGCGCTGGCCTTCCCCCATGCCGAAGTCGACGCGGCGGATTTGTCGCGCGACGCGCTCGACGTCGCCGCGAGAAACGTCGCCGACTACGGGCTCGGCGACCGCATCGAACTGATCGAGTCGGATCTGTTCGCCGCACTGGCCGGGCGCAGCTACGACGTGATCGTAAGCAACCCGCCCTACGTCAACGCCGCATCGGTCGCCGCGCTGCCGCCGGAATACCGGGCTGAACCCGCGCTGGCGCTGGGCTCGGGCGAAGACGGCCTGGACGCGACGCGGCAGATCCTCGCGCAGGCGAAGGCGCATCTGAATCCCGGCGGCGTGCTGGTGGTCGAAATCGGCCACAATCGCGACGCGCTCGAAGCCGCTTTCCCCGCCCTGCCGTTCACCTGGCTCGACACCGCGGGCGGCGACCAGTTCGTGTTCCTGCTGCGCCGCGAGGATCTCGCCTAGGCATTCTCTGCGCTCAGCGGCCGGTCGAGCATGCGCTCGATCGCGTCGGCCGTCACGGCCCGGCTCATCAAATAGCCCTGCCCGAATTCGCAGCCGTGGCGGCTGAGGAAGTCGAACTGCGCCTGGGTTTCGATGCCCTCGGCAACGGCGTCCATACCCATGCCCTTGGCGAGCGCAAGAATGGTGGTGACGATCTGCACGTCGTTGGCCTGCCCCGGCAGGCGACGCACGAAGGACTGATCGATCTTGAGCGCGTGGAAAGGCAGCTGCTTGAGATAGCTGAGGCTCGAATACCCGGTGCCGAAGTCGTCGAGCGACAAGTGGACGCCGATCTCGCGCAGCACGTCGAGCGCGGCGCGCACGTCCTCGTTCATGATCAGCATCACGTTCTCGGTGATCTCGAGTTCGAGGCACTCGGGCGGCAGCCCGGTGCGGCCCAGCGTGTTCTCCACGGAACGCACCAGGTGCTGGCCGTCGAACTGCCGGGTCGACACGTTCACCGCCAGCCGCAGTCCCTCCGCCAAACCCTGTTTCTGCCACTGGCCGAGCTGGGTACAGCCGGCCTGCAACACCCAGTCGCCAATCGGCACGATGAGTCCGGAATCCTCGGCGGCCGGGATGAAGGCGTTGGGCATCACCAGGCCGCGCTCGGGATCGTTCCAGCGCACCAGGGCCTCGACGCCGACCAGGGTGCGGCGGCGCAGGTCGACGATGGGCTGGTAGTGCAGCACGAATTCGTTGCGGTCGAGCGCCTGACGCAGGCGGGTATCCAGCGTCAGGCGCTCGACCACGCGTGCGGTCTGTTCGGCATGGTAGAACAGGTAGCGGTTGCCGCCCTGCGCCTTCGCCTGGTACATCGCCGTGTCGGCATGCTTGAGCAGGCTGTCGGCCGAATCGGCGTCATCCGGATAGAGGGCGATGCCGATGCTCGCGGTGCTGTAGATCTGCGTGGGCCCGACATGGAAGGACTCGGCCAGGCTGCGCAGCAGGCGCGCGGCGACCAGCTCGGCGTCGGCGTTCTCCTCGATGTCGGTCACGATGACGACGAATTCGTCGCCGCCGAAACGGCTCAGGTGATCGTGCGCGCGCAACACCGACTGCAGGCGCTCGGCGACCTGCTTCAGCAGTTGGTCGCCCGCGCCGTGGCCAAGGCTGTCGTTGACGTTCTTCAGGCGGTCGACATCGATGAACAGCAGCGCGAGGCGCTCCGTGGTGTCTTTGAGGTCGTCCAGAACCTGGCCCAGGGCGGCGGTAAAGCCATCACGGTTGGGCAGACTGGTCAAACTGTCGGTGTAGGCAATTTTCTTCAGGTGTTGCTGGGCCGCCTCGCGCTCGCGGATTTCGGCGTGCAGCAGGTCGGCGCGCCGCTGCAGCTCGCCGGTCTGGCGCCGCACCTGCCGCCGCAGGAAGGCGGCGATCGATACCGCCAGCACCAGCACGACGGCGATGGCCGCCAGGCTCCACAGCAGCCAGCGCGGCGCACGATCGACCGGCGTCGCTTCCAGCCAGCGGCGCAGCGATTCGTAATACGCCGAATGGGGATCGGCCTTCAACTGCACGAGGTGCCGGTCGAGCGCGGCCAGCACCGCCGGATCCGCTTTCTGGGGCGCCGCGTAGTGCACGAAAATCGGGTTGAACACGATGCCCGTCGCAATCACGTCGGGATGATGATTGTGCAGGGCGGCGAACACCCGGTTCACCACGCCGGCGTCGGCGCGCCGTTCGGCCACCGCCTCCATCACCTGGGGATAGGTGTCGACGTAGACCGGCGTGAAGGCGGCGTCGAAGCGCTCCGCCAGCTCGACCAGCGCCTGGCTGTGGGTCGCGCTGCGCATCAGGGCGATGCGCTTGCCCTTGAGATCGGGCAGCGACTCGATTCGGGTGCCGGCATGGCGGAACACCATGCCCCAGTTGCCGAGCAGGCTCTCCCTGGAAAACCGGAAGCGGGCCGTGCGCGCCTCGTTGTAGGCGATGCCGACCATCAGGTCGATCTCGTCCCTTTCGAGTTTCACCAAGAGTTCGTCGAAGGCGGCGGGCACGTAGACGAGCTTCCAGCGCTCGCGCTCGGCCATCCACTCCAGCAGGTCGATCGAGATGCCTTCGGGCTGCGCGCCCTCGGGGACGCTGACGATGGGAGGATTGTCGAACACGCCGACACGCAGCGTTCGGGCGTCCGGCGCGGCCCAGCCCGGAACCGGCAACAGCAGCCCCAGCAGACACAACCCCAACAGTATGATTCGCTCACGCACGTGCGGGGGCCTCTGTAATGCGCTTGATAGATGGATTTCGGCAGCTTTGCCGCAAAGCTTGAATGAAAAATAGTCCATCCATCGCGTCATGTCCGGGGGCGGACAACGCGCGATTCCCCTGCATTTGGCAGGGTCAAGCGCACGCAGTGACGGCGATCCGCCCGGCGAGCGCATGGATCGCCGAGCGCACCGGCGCCGAGACCGCATCGCCGGGCTGCGCCGACGCGATCTCGATGCCATACACCTCGACCCGACGCGGCAGGCTGCCGAGCGCCTGCGCCAGCGCCAGCGCGGCGAGCACGCCGAAGCCATGGCTCGACAATTCGGCGACCGGCAGCGGACCGTCTGCCGGGTTGACGCAATGCAGCGTGCCCGGCGGCGCGCCGGACTGCATGGCGTCGACGAGGATTGCGTGCTCGGCGTCCTCGAGCAGCGCCACCAGGCCCGCCCCCGGGCGGTCGAGCTTGCCGGCGACGACGCCCTTGCCGTTTGCACAGCCCAGCGCATGCAGCGCGTCGATCACCAGCCAGCCGGCCTGGTCGTCGCCCGAGGGCGAGCCGATGCCGAGGATGCGGACGGGTTTCATGCGCGTTCGACCTTGAGGCGCAGGAAATGGGTCGCGCAGGAAATGCAGGGGTCGTAGTTGCGGATGACTTTCTCGCAATGCAGGCGCAGCGCGTCGTCGGGCCGGTCCAGGCCGAAATTCAGCAGCGACAGCCGCAGGTCTGCCTCGATGCGCGCCTGGTTCTGGCTGGTCGGCGGCACGATGCGCGCGTTGAGCACGCGGCCGTCGCCGTCCATTTCGTAGCGGTGCCACAACAGGCCGCGCGGTGCTTCGGTGCACGCCACGGCGACGCCGGCGCGCGGCGTCACCGGCACCCACGGCGAATCGGGCACGCGGTAGTCGGCGAGCAGCCGGTGCGCTTCACGCAGCGCGAGCAGGATTTCGACCGCGCGCGCCACAAGGCTGTGGAACACGTTGCGGCCCGGCAGCGCGAAGCCGATCTCGGCGATCAGCGCGCGGACGTCGTCCGGCAGGCGGTCGGCGCTGAGGTTGAGCCGCGCCAGCGGGCCGACGAGGTAGGGCTGGCCGTGGTAGCTGCTGAACAGCGCGGTCGAGTGCGGTTCGTGGCGTTCGGCAAAATGCGCGTCGAATTCCTCGGGCGTGATCACGCGGCCGTCGCTGGCGGCGATGTCGCCGTGCTCGATCGCGTAGACGGCGGGGTGGCGCGTCGCCACCGAAATGAAATCCTGATCGTCAGCCGGCAGCGGGATCGCCGCCGCCCAGCGCACCAAGGCCTCGGCCTCGGGCAGCGCAGCTTCGAGCTTGTCGCGCAGCGCCGCCACCCGCGCCGGCGCGGGCGCGCCGTGGAAGCCGCCGATGCGCACGCCGACCGGATGCACCGAGCGCGCGCCGAAGAAGTCCATGAGTTCGTTGCCGAGCGCCTGCAGGCGCAGGCCGCGCCGCACTTCGCCGGGCGCAATTCTTGCGAGTTCGATCGCGTTGTTGCAGCCGAAGAAATCCGGCGCGGCGAGCAGGTGGATGTGCAGGCTGTGGCTCTGGATCCATTCGCCGCAATAGAACACCCGGCGCATCGCGCGCGCCCAGGGGCTCAGTTCCACGCCGTAGAGCTTTTCCAGCGCGCTCGCCGCGGTGACCTGGTAGGCGACCGGGCAGATGCCGCAGATGCGCGCGACCAGATCGGGAATCTCGGTGCAGTGCCGGCCTTCGAGGAATTTCTCGAAGAAGCGCGGCGGCTCGAAAATGCGCAGGCGCAGTTCGCGGATGTCGCCGTCCTCGATGCGCAGGTCGAGCGCGCCCTCGCCTTCCACCCGCGCGAGCACCGGCACGTGGATCGCGACGCTGCGCTTCTCAGTCATGGCACTGCTCCCGGATCGCCTGCGCGGCGGCGAGGAAGACCGGCGCCTGGCTGTTGATCGACTGGAAGCGCTGCATGACGGCCGTGGTGTCGAGCCCCAGCCGCGCGAACTGTGCGGCGAGCGCCGCGGTATTGGGGTTCTCCGCCGGACCGTAGCAGCCGTAACAGTCGCGCCCCAGGCTCGGGCACAGCGCGCCGCAGCCGGCGCGCGTCGCCGGGCCCATGCAGGCGAGGCCATGCGTCACCATCACGCACGGGTAACCCGCGCGCTTGCACTCCACGCACACCTTGTCGGCGTTGTCGTGCGGCGCCACGCCGAGCAGCAGCGCGTTCACCGCCGCCAGCATCTGCGGGCCGCTCACCGGGCAGCCCCACAGCTCGAAGTCGACCTTCACGTGCTGCGCGATCGGTGTCGAGCGTTCCAGGCTCGCGATCGCCTCGGGGTGCCGATAGATCTGCGTGACCCAGCCCGCATCGAATACGCCGTTGCGCAGGCCCTGGATGCCGCCCGAGGTCGCGCAGGCGCCGATCGCGATGAGGATGCGGCTGTGGTCGCGGATGTGGCGGATGCGATCGAGGTCTTCCGGCGTCGACACGCTGCCCTCGACGAAGGCGATGTCGACGTCGGTGTCCGGGTCGAGCGGGCCGGCCTCGGCAAAATGGACGAGTTCGACGCGTTCGGCGAGCGTGAGCAGGTCTTCGCCCAGGTTGAGGAAGGCGAGCTGGCAGCCGTCGCAGGAGCTGAACTTGTGCACCGCGACGCGGGGTTTGGCAGGTGTCGGCACGCTCATCAGAACCCCTTGTGCGCGAGCAGGGTCTTCACCTCGCCCCAGTTGAACACCGGGCCGTCGCGGCAGACAAAGCTGCCGCCGAGCTGGCAATGCCCGCAGCGGCCCACCGCGCACTGCATGTTGCGCTCCATCGAGAGATACAGCCGCGACTCCGGCAGATCGCGCCCGAGCAGGCTGTCGGCCGCGGCGTACATCATGCCTTCGGGACCGCACATCATCGCCACTGCGCACTGGGAATCGAAGCGCGCCAGCCCGAACAGCTCGGTCACGCGCCCCACGTGCCACGGCCAGAACGCCGCGCCCTCGCTCGCCGCGACCAGTACCTGGGTGTTCGGCAGCTTCGCCCAGGCGGCGTACTGCTCGCGCCAGATGAGGTCATCCGCGTGCTTCACGCCCTGGATGATGACGAGCTTGCCGAAGCGTTCGCGCCGGCGCAGCACGTAGTGGATGACCGACACCACCGGCGCGCAGCCCAGGCCGCCGGTGACCAGCACGAGGTCGCAGCCGCTGACCTCCTGCAACGGCCAGCCGCGCCCGAAGGGCCCGCGCAGGCCCACGCGGTCGCCCGGCTGCAGTTTCGCGAGGCCCTGCGTGACCCGCCCCAGCGCACGGATGGTGTGGCCGATGCCGTCGCGGTCCTCCGGGTCGGACATGATCGAGATCGGCACCTCGCCCACGCCGTAGAGATAGAGCATGTTGAACTGCCCCGGCGCGAAGCGGTAGGCCGCCTGCGCCGCCGCGTCGTCGAGGCGCAGCTTCAGGGTGAAGATGGTCGGCGACTCCTGCGTGCGCGCCACCACCGTGGCGGCATGCGGCGCGCCGGAATCGATCTGCGGCAGGCTCATGCCGTGTCTCCTGCGGTGAGCGCGGCGACTTCCTCGGTAAGGTCGATCCCCGCCGGGCACCAGGCGATGCAGCGGCCGCAGCCGGTGCAGCCGCTGCGACCGAACTGGTCGTGCCAGCCGGCGAGCTTGTGGGTGAGCCACTGGCGGTAGCGCGTGCGGATGTCGGGCCGCACGTTGAAGCCGTGCAGATGGCCGTGCGACTCGCCGAAGCACGAATCCCACACCCGCTCGTGCGTGCTGGACGCGCCGTCGAGCGCGGGCCAGTCGAGTTCGGCGTGGCAGAAGCAGGTCGGGCACACCGCGGTGCAGTTGCCGCAGGCGAGGCAGCGCGCGGCGACCGCGTCCCAGCGCGGATGTTCGAGTTGTCGCATCAAGGCGTCGCGCAGAGTGCGGCTCGGCAGGCGCCGCGTCTGCGCGGCCGCGGCCGCTTCGCCCTGCGTACGTGCGGCGTCGAGCTGCTGCGCGGTCGCCGGCGCAAGACTCAGCGTGGCGAGCACCGCCCACCCCGCCGAACTGCCGGCAGCGGCGACGAAGCCTTCCGGCAGTTCGGCGAGCGCGATGTCGTAGCCCGACGTCGGCGTCGGTCCGTCGCCGGTCGACGCGCAGAAGCAGGTCGCCGCCGGCGCCGCGCACTGCACCGCGACGACGAACAGGCGCGCGCGCCGCGCCGCGTAGTGCGCATCGATGCGTCCTGCGCGCAGAAAGTGCGCATCCTGCAGCGCGAGCGCGGCGAGATCGCAGGCACGCGCGCCGATGACGGCGAGCTTCGGTGGCTCCGGCACGACGGCCTCGAAGCGCAGCGCGCCGTCGGCGCCGCGCCCGACCTGCCACAGCGTTTCCTGCGGCGCGAAGTTCAGCGGCTTGATGGCCTGCGGGCCATGGGCCCAGGCGAAATAGCGGTTGGCGGGGTCGGATGTCAGACGGTAATGGCCCGGCCCCTGTTCGGCCTGCAGGCCGCGCGGCAGCGCGTCGGTGGTGGCAAGCTCGCGCATGACGATGGCGCCGTTCTCCACGGCCGGGCCGATGCAGCGATAGCCGCTCCGCACAAGCGCATCAAGCAGCACGGGCAGTGCGTCGGTCGGCAGCAGCAAGGCGTGAACGGGCATGTCCGGGAACGTCCAGTTTTTCACAGTGTAGGCGCAAAGGTCCGCCTGAAACAGGGGCCCAGCCTAAGCCACTGCGCGTTTCAGCATCATGAAAAAAGCGCAACGGGGCTTCGCTATAATGCCTTCTTTCCGCAGAGACAAGGGAGCATGCCATGGCGCAGCAAATCGACGTATTCATCGCGTCCTTGACCACCTTCTGGACCCAGCTTGCCAGCTTCGTCCCGCAGTTGCTCGCCGCACTGCTGCTGCTCTTCCTCGGCTGGTTGTTTGCCAACGTGGTCCGCACCGGCGTGACCAAGCTGCTCGACGTGCTGAAATTCGATAGCCTGGCGGAAAAGACCGGCATCGAAGCCTTCCTCAAACAGGGCCACCTGGAGGTCTCGCTGTCCAAGCTGCTCGCCCGCCTGGTCTACTGGATCGTGATTTTCGTCGTCGTCGTCACGGTCGCCAACAGCCTCGGCCTGCACATGGTCGCCGAGCTGTTCAACAAGGTGGTGTTCTACATCCCCAACATCATCGTCGCCATCCTGGTGCTGGTGTTCGGCGTGCTGGTGGCGCGCTTCATCAACCGCCTGGTGTTCGCCTACCTCAACAACATGGGGGTGCAGGGCGCGCTCACCATCAGCACGATTTCCGAATACGCGATCATCGTGTTCGTCGTGTTCGTCGCGCTGGAACAGCTTGCAATCGGCACCCACCTGCTGACGGCCGCCTTCCAGATCGGCTTCGGCGCTGTCGGCCTCGCGTTCGCGCTCGCCTTCGGCCTGGGCGGCCGCGACTGGGCCGCCGGCGTGATCAAGAAGCTGACGGAGAAATAAAACCGGGCGGGCAGTCCCGCCCGATTCAGCGGATGCGCGGCTTGCGCGTGTGCTTGTCCGGCACGCCGCGCGCCTGCCGGCGCGGCGTGGGCGCCATGCCGGCCCATTCCAACACCCGCGCGACCAGATCGTCGTCGAGCTCCGTCTTCTGGCCGCGCTTCAACTGCGGCGGCAGCACGATGGGGCCGAAACGGATGCGCGTGAGCCGCGACACGGTGAAGCCCAGGTGCTCGAAAATCCGTCGCACTTCGCGCTTGCGGCCTTCCTTGATGATGACGCGATACCAGCGGTTGGCGCCCTCGCCGCCGGCGCGGAAGCAGCTCTGCAACTGCGCCGGGCCGTCGTCGAGCTCGACGCCGTCGATGAGTTGCTGGATCTGCTCGTCGCTCAGTTCGCCGAGGATGCGCACCGCGTATTCGCGTTCGACCTCGAAGCGAGGGTGCATGAGCTGGTTGGCGAGTTCGCCCGAGGTGGTGAAGATCATCAGGCCGTCGGTGTTGTAGTCGAGCCGGCCGATCGAGATCCACTTGGCGCCGCGCAGCTTCGGCAACGCGTCGAACACGGTGGCGCGGCCCTTGGGGTCGTCGCGGCTGACGATCTCGCCTTCCGACTTGTGATAGATCAGGATGCGGGTGCGGCGCGTGTCCTCGAAGCGGAGATAGACGCGCCGCCCGCTCACCTTGACCACGTCGCGCGGGCCGACCTTCATGCCGAGCGTCGCGGTCTCGCCGTTGACCTGCACGCGACCCTCGGCGATCCACTCCTCCATTTCGCGGCGCGAGCCGATACCGGCGGTGGCCAGCGCCTTCTGCAGGCGCTCGCTCGGCGCTTCGGGCGCGACGGCCTGCGCCAGGCGCGCGGCGGCGCGGCCCTTGGGGACAGCGTTCGGGGAACGCCGGATGGGCGTGGGACGGGTCATGTTCAGGGGGTCTCGGTCGCGGCGGCGGCGATTTCGATCACCGCGCCAAAAGGGGCGGCGGGCTTCGCCACTTCGACGATCGCACCGAGGCGGCGTGGCCCGGCGGTTTCGATGATCGCACCGAAGCTTTCCAGCACATCGTGCTCGCGCAGTTCGGGAATCAGCGCGGTCTCGCTCGGCGCGACCAGGTTGCCCAGCTCTTCCAGCGGCGGCAGCTCGGACAGCGTGCGCAGGCCGAGGTCGGACAGGAAATGGGGGGTGGTGCCGAACAGTGCCGGGCGGCCCGGCACGTCGCGGTGGCCGATCGCCTCGATCCAGCCGCGCTCCTCCAGCGTCTTGATGATGTTCGGGTTGACCGACACGCCGCGGATGTCCTCGATGTCGCCGCGCGTCACCGGCTGGCGGTAGGCGATGATCGCCAGCGTCTCCAGCACCGCGCGCGAATAGCGCGGCGGCTTCTCGTCCTTCAGCCGCGAAATCCAGGGCTGCATCTCCGGCCGCGTCTGGAAGCGCCAGCCGTCGGCGACCTGCACCAGCTCGACGCCGCGGCCGTGCCAGGCCTGCTGCAGCGATTCGAGCGAACGGCGCAGCACGTCGTTGGCCAGACTTTGTTTAGACCCATCCGCCTCGAACATGCGCTTCATATCGGCGAGCGTCAGCGGCTCAGGCGCGGCCAAGAGTGCAGCTTCGAGCACGCGCGCCAGGTCGTCCGGATGGTCATTCGGCTGAAGATTCATGGAGCTTCACGTAGATGGGGGCAAAGGGTTCGGCCTGCGTCACGTCGAGCAGGGTTTCCTTGGTGAGTTCGAGCACGGCGAGGAAGGTCACCACCAGCTCGTGCACCGTCGCAGCCGTGGGGAACAAGTCCTTGAATTCGCAGAATTCGCCCGGCGTCAGCTGCTTCAGGATGCGCGTCATCACCTCACGAATGGACAGGTCCTGGCGGCCGATGCGGTGGTGGGTGCGCGTCTTGGCGCGCGACAGGATCGCCAGCCACGCGGCGGCAAGCTCTTCCGGATGCACGCTCGGCAGGCGCTTCGCCGCCGCGGGCAGGAACACGCTCACGGTGTCGAAGTCGCGCCCCGCCTGCGGCAGCGCGTCGAGGTGCTGGCCGGCGAGCTTCATCTGCTCGTATTCCATCAGCCGGCGCACCAGCTCGGCGCGCGGGTCCTCGCCCTCGCCCGCCTCCTCCGCCTGCTCGCGGCGCGGCAGCAGCATGCGCGACTTGATGTCGATCAGCATGGCCGCCATCAGCAGGTATTCAGCCGCCAGTTCCAGCCGCGTCGCGCGCGCCGCCTCCACATAGGCCATGTACTGCTTCGTCAGCGCCGCCATCGGAATGTCGAGCACGTCCAGGTTCTGCTTGCGGATCAGGTAGAGCAGCAGGTCGAGCGGGCCCTCGAAGGCTTCGAGGAAGACTTCGAGGGCGTCGGGCGGAATGTAGAGATCCTGCGGCAGCTCGGTGAGCGGCTCGCCGCGCACCTTGATGACGGGTGCGGCGGGCGCGGCTTCCATAGCGGGATCGAGGAGCGCGGCTTCGGTCATGGACGGCATTTTAACCGAGGAGCCCACGCGGCCCGGGATTTGATTACGGTTTCCTTGCAGCGGGCCGGATTTCATCCGCACTTGCATTTTACCGAACGGTCAACTAGCATCCGGTTCATGAACGCTGCCACCGATACCCGCTCCCGCATCATCGCCGCCGCCAAGCCGCGCTTCCATTCGCGCAGCTACGCCAACGTCGGCATCCAGGAAATCTGCGAAAGCGCCGGCGTGCAGAAAGGCAGCTTCTACCATTTCTTCCCGTCCAAGCGCGACCTGGTCATGGCCGTGATCGACGAGTTCGCCGACGAATGGGCCAACGGCTTCGTCGCCGAGGCCTTCGACCCCGCCCTGCCGCCGATGGAGCGCATCGACTACCTGGTCGACGCCGCCTACTTCTGGCAGAAGTCGATCAAGCAGGTGCACGGCCGCATGCTCGGCTGCATCTTCGGCAACCTCACGCTGGAAGTCAGCACCCAGGACGATATCCTGCGCGCCAAGCTGCTGGCGATCTTCTCGCGCGCCAAGTCGCGCTTCAAGGACACCCTGGAGGAAGCCGTCGCCGCCGGTACCCTCGCGCCGCTTGATTCGGACCTGACCGCCGAAGCCATGCTGGCCTACCTCGAAGGTGTGATCCTGCTCGCCAAGTCGCAGAACGACCCCGAGCTCATCTACCGCCTCGGCCCCGCAATCAAGACGCTGCGTGTCGAAACGGCCGCCTGACACCATGCAGGCCGGCCGGTTTTTTTTCGCTTTGCAGTTAACCGACCGGTCTAGCGATCAGTGTCGGTCATTGCGAGCAGAGCGAAGCAATCCAGAGCGTATGCAAGATCAACAGCGTCTGGATCGCCACGTCCCGCCGTGCTGCGCTCGCGGCTAAAGGCTGCAGCGCGCCTCGCGATGACGGATTTGATCAGCGTTTTCTCAGCTTTCACCCGGCAATTTTTTTGCCGATTTTCTTGACCGGACGGTCATCTACAGAGGAGGTTTCACCATGAGCACCAACGCAACCCAGACCCTGGACACCCGCGGCATGAACTGTCCCCTGCCGATCCTGCGCACCAAGAAGGCCCTGACCGACCTCGCAAACGGCGAGACCCTCGCCGTCGTAGCCACCGATCCCGGCTCGCTCAAGGACATGCAGGCCTTCTGCAAGCAGACCGGCAACGAACTGGTGTCGTCGAGCGCGAACCAGGGCGAGTTCGAATTCCTCATCCGCAAGTCATAAGGAGACGACCATGGGCGCACCTGAAAAACTGCTTGCCGAACACCTCGATCCGGCGCGGCTCGACCAGTGGTTCGACCAGCGCTTCGAAGCGAAGATGGCCGAGCGCGAAGCCGCGCACGTGCCGTCGCTGGCCATCATCGCCACCAAGGGCACGATGGACTGGGCCTACCCACCCTTCATCCTCGCCTCCACCGCCGGCGCGCTCGGCTGGGACGTGTCGGTGTTCTTCACCTTCTACGGGCTGGAACTCTTGAAGAAGGACCTGCACCTGGAGATCAGCCCGCTCGGCAACCCCAGCATGCCGATGAAAATGCCGTTCGGCCCGCAATGGCTGAAGGACATCAACTGGAAAGTGCCGAACGTCCTCATGGCCGGTCTGCCGGGTTTCGAGAAAGTGGCGACCGGACTGATGGCGCAGACAGTGAAGAGCAAGGGCGTCGCCAGCATCGACGAACTGCGCAGCGCCTGCCTCGAAGCCGACGCCAAGCTCTACGCCTGCCAGATGACGGTCGACCTGTTCGGCTATTCGCAGGACGAGTTCATTCCTGAGATCGCTGGGTGGATCGGCGCGGCGAGCTTTCTGCCGCAGGCGCAGAAGTCGGACGTGTGCCTGTTTATCTGAGCCGTGTCGTGCCCGGGGCGGGCGGATACGCTCGTCCCGGTACGACACTGTCGCTTCGATTTTTTCTCGCGCGCAGCGATTTTCTACGGACGCAGCAACTGCTCCGAGCGCATCACATGAAGGATATAGACCCGCTCACCGTCATAGCGATAGAACACCCGGCATGGAGGCTCGACAATCTGCCGGTAGCGTGAGCGTTTCAATTCCTGTGGGCGACTGCCACTATCCGGGAAACGCTGAAGATTTTCGACATGCTCGAACACCCGTTTGACCAGCGCTGAGGCCGCATCGGGCTTGTCGAGCGCAATGTAATCGGCAATGGCGTCCAGATCGGCGAGCGCCGGTTCGGTCCAGATTACTTCAGCCATCGGGCCATGCGGACCTTGGCCTCGTCATGCGTCACCCCCCTGCCCTCGGCCACCGCCATCTCGCCGCGTGCGATGCCCTCCAGCATCGCTATGCGTTGCTGCAACAGCTCGAAGGTTTCTACGTCCACCAGATAGGCGCTCGGCAGGCCGTGCTGGGTAATGAGAATGGGCTGCTTGTCACGCTCGATGTCCGAGAGGAGTTCGGTCGCCTGGCGTTTGAGGGTGGTGACGAGTTCGGTGCGCATGAGTGGCACTATAGTGGCACTTTCGGCGTGGGACAAGCGTATTGCGAAGCAGACCTCATTATCGCTTGTGATCACTTATCGCTTGCGATCGTCGCCCGCCTGCGCCGGGCCTGGCCGCTCGCACGCATCATCGTGCGCGGCGATTCAGGCTTTTGCCGCCAGCGACTGATCCGCTGGTGCGAACGCCGCGGCGTCGGCCAGGGGTGAGGAACATCCCTGCAAACGACGTCCTCTCAATCCATTTCCTTCTGTTCGCGCACACACACCGCAATCGACGGTCCATGTCGATTTTTTTACATCAATCCCGCACGCTTCAAAAAATACTCAATGAAATCAATTCAATAAAACATTGGCACGAGAGGTGCTAGATGTTATATATACCTACAACCCGGAGAAAACCATCATGCGCATTCGCCCTTTGTCCCTCCTGATCGCCAGCGCTTTTGCAGTCAACGCGCACGCTGCCGTGATGACCTACTCCACCGACGCCTCGTTTTTGGCCGCCGCTGGCGCAGGTCTGACTTCGGAAAGCTTCGAAACGGCGTCCCTGCTGACTTCCACCTCGGTCGGCTTTACCGGCGGCAGCTTCAGCTGCAATGGCTCCGCCTGGTGCCCGGGTTTCTTCGGGATTTGGACCGCAAACGCCGACACTGGCAGCCAATCCGTATATTTCGCATCCCCTGACCAGGCAACCTTTACCTTCTCTTCGGGAATCAATGCGTTCGGCATCGCCATCGGCGGTTCGGGCGACGTCGCTCCCCTCACCCTGAACGTGCAGCTCAGCAACGGCGACACCGCCGTGGCGCTCAACAATTATTCGGGTAGCTTTGACGTGTTTGGCGGCAATCGTCAATATTTCGGGGTAATTTCAGACACGCTGTTCACCTCGATCACTTTCATCCCATCCAACTCCGGGGATGGCATTTTCTTCGACACCATGAGCTACGGCACAACCGCTGTTCCGGAGCCCGCCACCCTGGCCCTTTTGGGCCTTGGCCTTGCCGGCCTCGGTCTGAGCCGTCGCCGCGTCCATTAAGCTTTTCAGCCCAGACAAACAAGGCGCAGATCACTGCGCCTTGTTTTTTTGATTTCTGACTGTCCTTTAAATCCGGCCATGTCCTGATACCGCCTGCGACATGCACCGTCAGCCCGGCGTGTTCGTCATCCCTGCCCGAGCTGCTCGCGCAGATTGTCCAGATCCCCCGGTTCGCCGCGGACGCGGAAGAACGCACCGGCCTCGTCGGCGCGCTCTTCCAGCACGTCGCAGCGCGCGAAAACCTCGCCGCGCAGCTGCTGGGCAGACCAGGGCAGGAAGAGCTCGGCTTCGACGAGGTCTTTCTGGAAGAAGGCGACGATGGCGCGGTGCAGCGTCGCGACGTCGTCGGGGCGGCGCGCGCTCATGACGATGCAGCCGGGATAGCGGGCGTGCAGTTCGGTGGCGCGTTCGGCTTGCACCGCGGCGTCGCCGACGTGGTCGATCTTGTTGAAGATGCGCAGGCGCGGCACGTCCTGCGCGCCGATCTCGTTCAGCACATCCTCGGTGGCTTCGATCTGCCGCTCGAAACCGGGGTCGCTGGCGTCGACGACGTGGAGCAGCAGCGAGGCGTCGAGCGCTTCTTCGAGCGTGGACTTGAACGACGCGACCAGCCCGTGCGGCAGGTTCTTGATGAAGCCGACGGTGTCGCTGACCAGCACGCGCGGAATGCTCTCGGGGTAGAGGGTGCGCACGGTGGTGTCGAGCGTGGCGAAGAGCTTGTTGGCGACCAGCACTTCGCTGCCGGTGAGCGCGCGCATCAGGGTGGACTTGCCGGCGTTGGTGTAGCCCACCAGCGCCACGCTCGCGAGCCCCTGGTGCGCCTGCCGCCGCGCGCGCTGGGTCCTGCGCTCGGCGTCCATCGCGGTGATTTCGAGTTGCAGTTCGGCGATGCGGTCGCGGATCTTGCGCTTGTCGAGCTCGGTGTGCGATTCGCCGGCGCCGCGGCCGCCGACGCCGCTGCGCTGCCGTCCCTGCGGCCCGGCGAGCTTGGCCGCCTCGCGCAGGCGCGGCGCCATGTAGCCCAGGCGGGCGATCTCCACCTGCGCGCGCGCGGCGCGGGAGCGCGCGTTGCGGTGGAAGATTTCGAGAATGACCATGGTGCGGTCCATCACCTCGCAGCCGGCGTCCTTTTCCAGATTGCGCGCCTGCGACGGCGAGATTTCGTGGTCGACCAGCAGAGCCTCGATCGGCACGGGCGACACCGCGTCGGCCGCGTCGTCGCTGCCCGCGACGAGCGTAGCGAGCTTGTACAAGGGATTCTGCGGCACGCGTTCGGCCTCGTCGGCGTCGCCGTCCGCTTCGCCGCGCACGAAGTGGCGGATCTCCTGCCGCTTGCCGACGCCCAGGTAGGCGGTCGAATCGAAGCCGGCACGCTTTTGCGTGAAGGTGCGGGTGACGGTGTAGCCCAGCGTCTTGGCGAGTTCG
This sequence comes from Pseudomonadota bacterium, assembly GCA_040753235.1. GTDB lineage: Bacteria > Pseudomonadota > Gammaproteobacteria > Burkholderiales > Thiobacillaceae > Thiobacillus. Next base: position 43,782 of record JBFMET010000012.1, on the reverse strand, counting down.
CGCAGCTCGGTCAGCGAAGCCTCGAACTCGAAATCGCTCACGCCCGGCAGTTGCACGGCGGCTGCGATGGCGTAGCGGGGTTTTTCAGGGGCGTCGTTGAGCATGCGGCGGGACTGCTGTTGTGGAGGCGAAGGCGGATAGTACCCGGCATTACAGGGATTGATAGTTTGGCGGGTGCCGGGACGGCGAAACGCCTCCCCTGCCCGCTTTCGTCGCCCGGCCCGTGCCGTCGAGAGCATGCTGGGGCGTTGACGCGCGCCAGCATGCGCGCATAATGCACATAATTCCGTACAACATTAGGAGCCGTCATGGCCTTCTCGACGCAGGACGTGATTCCCCTTTCGCAGGCACGCGCCAACCTTTCCGAACTGGCCGACCAGGTGAAGGCCGGCGCGGAAAAGATCGTGACGAAGAACGGCGAAAGCTACATCGCGCTCATCGACGCCGCGCGCCTCGACTACTACCACCAGTTGGAGCGCGAGCGCATTCATCTGCTGATTCTTGAGGATGCGCGCCGCGGGCTGGAAGACATCGCTGCCGGCCGCGTCGAAAACGCCGACGCCGCCCTGGCCCGCCTGCAGAGCGCCCGCTCAGCAAAATCCCGCCGCAAGCGTGGCTGACACGCGCTACACCATCGAACTGACCGGCCATTTCCTGGGCGGCCTCGATTCGATCGACCGCTTTCTGCAAGAAGCCGACGCAGGCTTCGCCTACGACGATCTGCTCGCCCAACTGCGCGCGGAACTCATCCCCAATCTGAGCCGGTTTCCCGGCATGGGCCGGCGCTATCTGGACACCCCGCCGCGTTCGGTCGAAGGGCTGGGCCTGCTTGCCACGCTGCCGCCGGGCGCAGCCGACCGATTACGGCTGATCCTGCTCGGCGACTGCCTGGTGCTCTACGTCGTGGACGACGGCAAGCGCGCCGTCACCCTGCTATCGATTCGTCATCACCGGCAGTTGTCGTTCGACTTTGTGCGCATGTGGGGTGACGAATGACCTTACCGCGCAGAGCGTGGTTTATCCGGTTAATGGCTTGTCCGACTGAAAGAAACGTTGTTTTGCAAGACCCCGCGGCCCTCGGCGTTGTCTTCATTTGACGAAGAAGGTCTCAGCTTTCTTTACCACTTCAGCGTAGTAGTTGAGGGCAGTCTCGGCCGTAGCCGAAAGGTCCTCTGGATTGATGGAGATCCCATTGTGGGTGGTGGGTACTTCATATGTCCTCCCTCGATTCACGACACGGGCCATTCTGGCTCTCGCCAGTTTGAATTCGAACTTGAGAGGTTGCTTAGAGCGAACGTGAATGCCACGCTCGTTCGATCGGATTTCAAGATGCTCGATAAGGATCGAACCATCAGGCTGTACGCCGACACCATCTGCGAGTCCTATTCCAACACTGCCGGGTTCTCGCTCGGTAATCTCATTGACTGTGTGCTCTTCCGCTCCCCGGGCATTGCATAGGTACGCAAGAAGAGGATCTTTCCGACGGAACTCTTCGATGGGCGCAGCCCAATTGCCAAATTTTGGGCTTTTCCCATAGTGCGCCTTAGTCTTGTTCCATACCCGCTCAATGCGGTGCAAGAAAGCTTTCCAATGCTCTTCGAACTCGTCAAGAGAGAGGGCTGACCTCATACGCGCGATTGCCTCGCCCGCGCGCTCAAGCTCTGCATGTGGGGCTGTGGAACGTTGCATGTTTCAAAACGCCTAACGATACTAAAAATGCACCCCCCAACTTCCCACGCTGCCCAAATCGGCACGCGTACAAGCCTGTGTGCTGTAGTTGTTTGGTTTCGCGAGACTCTACTCCCCGCCCACGCAACCAAGCAAACCTGAAAATCGCGGACGACAGTTCGCGTAATTTTTAACCTAGCTGCCCCCTCATCCGAACACCACCCCCGCCACATCCTGATACCGCTTCGCGAAATGCACGGTCATCCCGGCGCGGATATGCCCGGGCAACTTGTCGAAGTCGCGGCGGTTGGCCTCGGGCAGGATGAGCTCGTGCAGGCCGATGCGGCGCGCGGCAATGACCTTCTCGCGGATGCCGCCGACCGGCAGCACCTGGCCGGTGAGCGTGAGTTCGCCGGTCATGGCGAGCGGGCGCGGGATCTTCTTGTTCTTCGCCAGCGACAGCAGTGCGGTGGCCATGGTGACGCCGGCGCTGGGGCCATCCTTGGGCGTGGCGCCTTCCGGCACATGCAGATGCACGAAGCTCTTGTCGAAGAAGGTTTCGTCGGCGCCGTAGGCCTTGAGGTGCGAGGCGACGTAGCTGTAGGCGATTTCGGCGGATTCCTTCATCACCTCGCCGAGCTTGCCGGTGAGCTTGAAGCCGCGGTTGAGGGTGTGCACGCGGGTGGCCTCGACCGGCAGCGTGGCGCCGCCCAGCGCGGTCCACGCGAGGCCGGTGACGACGCCGACGCCGGTGATGGGCTTTTCCCGGGTGAACACGGGCTTGTCGAGGTAGGCCTCGATTTCCTTCGTGCCGATTCGGATCGGCGTGGCGGCACCGCCGAGGATCTTGACCACGGCCTTCCTCGCCACGCGGCCGAGCTGCTTTTCCAGGTTGCGCACGCCGGCCTCGCGAGCGTAGCCCTCGATGACGTGGCGGATCGCGCCTTCGGTGATCGTGAGCTGGTTCTTTTTCAGCCCCGCCCGTTCGAGCACGCGCGGCCACAAATGGTGCCTGGCGATGGCGAGTTTTTCCTCGGTGATGTAGCCGGACAGGCGGATGACTTCCATGCGGTCGAGCAGCGCCGACGGGATGGAAAAATCGTTGGCGGTGCAGATGAACAGCGCCTTCGATAGATCGAAGCGCACGTCGAGGTAGTGGTCGAGGAAGTCGGCGTTCTGCTCGGGGTCGAGCACTTCCAGCAGCGCGCTCGCCGGGTCGCCCTGGAAGCTGGCGCCGATCTTGTCGATCTCGTCCAGCATGATGACCGGGTTGGCCGAGCCCGCCTCCTTCAGCGCCTGCACGAACTTGCCCGGCATGGCGCCGATGTAGGTACGGCGGTGGCCCTTGATCTCGGCCTCGTCGCGCATGCCGCCGACCGAGAAGCGGTAGAACTTGCGCCCCAAGGCTTCCGCGATGGACTTGCCGATCGAGGTCTTGCCCACCCCCGGCGGGCCGATCAAGAGCAGGATCGAGCCCGCCATCTCGCCGCGCATCGCGCCGACGGCGAGGAACTCGACGATGCGGTCCTTCACGTCCTCCAGGCTGTCGTGGTCGCGGTCGAGGATCTTGCGCGCGCGGTCGAGGTCGATCTTGTCCTGGGTGTGCACGCCCCAGGGCAGCACGGTGAGCCAGTCGAGGTAGTTGCGGGTGACGGTGTATTCGGGCGAGCCGGTTTCCAGCAGCGAGAGCTTGTGCATTTCCTCGTCGATGCGCCTGGCCGCCTGCTCGGGCAAGGTCAATGTGGCAATGCGTTCGCGGAAGGTGTCGAGCTCGGCGGTCTTGTCGTCCTTGGCGATGCCGAGCTCTTTCTGGATCGCCTTGAGCTGCTGGCGCAGGAAGAATTCGCGCTGCTGCTCGCTCATCTTCTCGTCGACCTTCTCGCGGATCTGCGACTGCAGGCGGGCGACGTCCAATTCCTTTTTGAGCAGCACCAGCACCTTCTCCATCCGCTTCTTAAGGCTGAAGGCCTCCAGCACGTCCTGCAGTTCCTGCTTCGACGCGGTGGTGAGGCTGGCGGCAAAGTCGGTGAGCTGCGAGGGCTCGTTGGGACCGTAGCGGTTGAGGAAGAACTTCAGCTCCTCGGAATACAGCGGATTGAGCGGCAGCAGCTCCTTGATGGTGTTGATGATGGCGATGGAATACGCGCGGATTTCCTCGGAATCCGCCTTGCCCGGCTCGTTGGGATAGTCGACGCGCACCTTGTACGGCACAGTCTCGGACAGCCATTCGACGATGCGGAAGCGGCGCACGCCCTCGGCGATGAACTGCATCTTGCCGTCGCTGCGCACCGGATGGTGGATGCGCACCACCGTGCCGATGGCGCGAAAGTCGCCGCGCTTCACGTCGTCGGTGTTGTCGGGTTTGACCACCACCAGGCCGACCATGTGGTGCGGCGTCTCGCCGATGGCTTCCACGGTGGACAGCCATGGCGCTTCGTTCATCAGCAGCGGCAGGGTCTGCGCCGGGAAGAAGGGTTTTTCGGTCAGCGGCAGCAGGTAGATTTCGTCCGGCAGCGCCGGCGCGGCCGGCAGCTGGCGGTCGTCGGGGAGAATTTCGCCTTCGAGGGCGGGGTCGTTCGGCATGGTCCGCGTTTCCAGTTCGGTTCGGGCTGAACAGGCAGTATCGGGCCGATCGACGGGATTTCAAGGCGTCGGGGATGCCGGCGCGGCGAATCTCAGGGCTGGGCGGCGGGCGCCTGCACCGGGATTTCCCGCGCCAGCTCGGGCAGGCCGGACAGGATCATGAGTTCGACGCGGCGATTGCGCGCACGGCCCTCGGCGGTGTCGTTGGAGGCGACCGGCTGGCTCGCCTCGCGGCCGATGGCGTAGAGACGATCGGCGGCGATGCCGTTGTCGGCCAGGAGGCGCACCACGCTGGTGGCGCGCACGGCGGAAAGCTCCCAGTTGGAGACGAACTGCGGGCTGCGGATCGGCACGTTGTCGGTGTGGCCGGTGATTTCCAGCTTGAAGGGCTCGGTCCTGAGGGTGGCGGCCACGGCGCGCAGCACGTCGAGCGATTCCGGCTGCAACTCGGCGCGGCCCGGCGCGAACAGCACGTTGGCGTTGATTTCGATGCTGACGCCGCGCCGGCTCTGCGTCATGCGCACCTTGCCTTCCTTGACCAGGGGGCCCAGGGCTTCGAGCAGGTTGCTGGCGACGGCGGCCATGTGCTCCTGCTCCTCGATCGCCTGCTGTTCCTTGAGCGTGCGCTGCCGCACCTCGGGCGGCAGGGGCTCGGACGTCAGTTGCGGCACCGCCGCCTCGCCCGCCGCAGGCGACCGGCCGAAGGCGCCGCCCAGGGTGTCGGCGAGCACGCGGTACTTGCCCTCGTTGACCGCCGAGACGGCGTACATGACGACGAAGAACGCGAACAGCAGCGTGATGAAGTCGGCGTAGGAAATCAGCCAGCGATCCTGGTTCTCGTGATCGCTGCGGATGCGGCGGCGGCGGCGCATGGCGGGCTCCGCTCAGAGATAGCCCTTGAGCCGGGCCTCGATGATGCGCGGGTTGTCGCCCTGCGCGATGCCGACGAGGCCGTCGCAGAGGATTTCGCGGTCGCCGACCTGACGCGCGATGATGAACTTGAGCTTGTTGGCGATGGGCAGGAAGACGAGGTTGGCCAGCCCGACGCCGTAGAGGGTGGCGACGAAGGCGACCGCGATGCCGGCGCCGAGCTTGCTCGGGTCGGCGAGGTTTTCCATGACGTGGATGAGGCCGATGACCGCGCCGAGGATGCCGAGCGTGGGCGCGTAGCCGCCGGCGACTTCCCACACGCGCGCCGTCTGGCGCTGCACGGTTTCGAAATTGACGATGCGCACATCCAGGGTGTCGCGCAGCTTGGTGGCGTCGGCGCCGTCGATCAGCAGTTGCAGCGCATCGCGCTGGAAGGGATCGCGCGTGAGCACCAGGTAGCGCTCCAGCGCCAGCAGGCCTTCCTGGCGCACGGTGTGCGACCACTGGATGACGCGGCGGATGGTCTGTTCGGATTCGGACTCGGGCGGACGGAACACCCATTTCGCCATGCGCATGCCCTGCAGGAATACCGGCAGCGGGTAATGCAGCAGCACCGCGGCGAGCGTGCCGAGCACCACGATGACGAAGGCGGCCGGCTGCAGGAACACGCCGGCATGGCCGCCTTCGAGCGCCTGGCCGCCGAGGATGGCGACGAAGGCGAGCGCCAGCCCGATCAGGCTCCCACGATCCATGCGTCGTCCTTGAGCTTGGTGCGCAGACGCGCGATGGCCTGGCCGTGCAGCTGGCAGATGCGGGATTCGGACACGCCGAACACCTCGCTGATCTCGCGCAGGTTGAGCTCCTGCTCGTAGTAGAGCGACAGCAGCAGCTGCTCGCGCTCGGGCAGGCCCTCGATGCCGGCGATGATGCAGGCGCGCAGGCTGGCGTCGAGGAGTTGCGGCAAGGGCATGCTCGATTCGTCGGCCGCCTGCTTGTCGAGGAAGGAGTCGTCTTCCTCGGATTCGCCGAAGTCCTCGAAGTACAGCAGCTGGTGGCCGCGCGCGTCGCCCAGCATGGCCTGGTAGTCGGCGAGCGGCACCTGCATGAATTCGGCGATTTCGGTTTCGCTCGGCTGGCGCCCAAGGCGGTGCTGCAGCGCGCCGATGGCCTGCTCGATCTTGCGCATCGACTGGCGCGCGCTGCGCGGCAGCCAGTCGGACTGGCGCAGCTCGTCGATCATCGAGCCGCGGATGCGCTGGATGGCATAGGCCTCGAACTGGGCGCTCTGCGCCTCGTCGTAGCGGCTGATCGCGTCGAGCAGGCCGATCATGCCGGCCTGCAGCAGATCGTCCTCGTCGACGCTGGGCGGCAGGCGTCCCATCATGTGATGCGCGAGGCGCTTCACCATGGGCATGTATTGCGCCAGCAGCGCGTTCTTGTCTTCGCTTTTTTCGCTTTTGCCAGATGCGTTATACATGGGGGTCTATCCTGGTCGGCGCGCCCCGGGGCACGCGTCCCCGCTGAGATAGGGCGAGTGTACGCCGGCAGGCGGCGCAATCGAAAGCCCGTGCGCGGAATCCTGCCGACGCCGAAGGTCGACAATGTGGACGTGAGGCCACACTGCCCTAGGCCCGCCGATAGGCTTCCACCAGCCGCCCGCCCTGGATCACCCGCTGCATGAAGCTGCCGACGCTGCCGAGCGAGGCCTGCTGCGGCCAGCGCAGCAGTCGCTCGGCGAGCTGGCGGAACTGCGAGGTCGAGTGCGCGACCGGGAAGGCCTCGACCACCGAGGTGCGCATGTCGCCGGCGCGCGCGAGGCGCTCGTCCATGGGAATGTAGCCGAGGTAGTCGACCGTGACGCCGAGGTAGCGTTCGGCGGTGTAGGCGAAGTTGTGCGCCACCGCCTGCGCCTCGTCGGCCGAGGCCATGCGGTTGAGCAGCAGGCGGAAGCGGCGCTTGCCGAAGTTCTGCACCAGCCGCTTCACCAGCGTGTAGCCCTGGGTGATGGCGGCGTTGCCGGGCGGCAGCACGACCATGATCTCGGACGCGGCCAGACCGAGCGGCAGCGCGTCGGGATCGGTCGCCTCCTCCATGTCGACCAGCACGACGTCGACCCCGCACTGCAGGCGGTTGAAGCCCTGCGCCAGCCATTCCTGGTCGCGCTCGGACAGTTTGCCGAGCCGGCCGAAGCCGCCGCCGAGCGGCAGCACCTGCACGTTGTCGGGGCCGTTCATGATCAGCGCGTCGAGCGGGCAGCGGCCTTCGAGCACGTCGGCGACGTCGTAGCGCGGCGTGAGCCCGAGCATGGCGGCGGCGCCGCGGCCGTGACGGTCCTGGTCGACGACGAGCACGTCGCGGCCGGAACGCGCCAGCGCCACGGCCAGATTGACGGTGGCGGCGGTCTTGCCGGCGCCGGGCTGGCCCGACATCACGGTGATGACCTGGAAGCCGTTCTGCCCCAGGAGCGCGCGCAGTCCGGCGGCCTGGTCGCTGAAGAATTTATCCATGGACCACCGCGCTTTCGCGATGGAAGCCGGCGCCGCCGTTCAGCGCGAACGCCAGTTCGCTGTCGTCGAGCTGCCAGGGCGAAGCCTGCAGGCGGGTCTTGAAGGCGCGATGGATGAGGTACTGGCGGTTGACCAGGTGCAGGTCCTCCGGCACGCGCTGGCCGGTGGCGACGTAATGCACGTTGAGCTGGTGGCGGATCGCGCAGTCGAGCACGGGGCCGAGGCTCGCCGCTTCGTCGACCTTGGTCATGACGCAGCCGTCGAGCCCGCGCAGGCGGTAGGCCTGCACCACTTCCTCCAGCGTGTCGCCGTGGCTGGTGGCGTTGAGCATCAGCAGGCGCTTGATCGGCTTGCCGGCCTGGCACAGCATCTCGACCTGCTCGGCGACGGCCTGGTCGCGCTGGCTCATGCCGACGGTGTCGATCAGGACCATGTGCTTGTTGCGCAGCTCGGCGAGCGCCAGGCGCAGGTCGGCGGCGTCGCGCACCGCGTGCACGGTCACGCCGAGGATCTTGCCGTAGATGCGCAACTGCTCGTGGCCGCCGATGCGGTAGCTGTCGGTGGTCAGGAGCGCGAGCTTGTCGGCGCCGTGACGCACCACGCAGCGCGCGGCGAGCTTGGCGGTGGTGGTGGTCTTGCCGGCGCCGGTCGGTCCCATCAGGGCGAACACGCCGCCGGCGTCGAGCAGCTGGTTCTCGCTCTGCACGATCTGCATGCGCTTCATCAGGGTGTTGCGCATCCAGGCGCGCGCCTGCTCGTCGTCGCCCTTGGGCAGCGCATCCAGCAGTTCGCGGGCGAGCGCCGGGCTGAAGCCGGCGGAGAGCATGTCGCGCATCACCGCGGCGCCGGCGGGGTCGCGCCCCGGCAGGTCGCGCCAGGCGAGGTCGGCGAGCTGGTGTTCCAGACGCGAATGCAGGGTCTTGATTTCGCTGATCACGCTTTGCGCGAGCTGGCTGCCGTCCTCGCTCGGCACGGCGACGCGCTCGACCAGGCGGCGCTTGAAGGTGACGGCGGGCTCGGGCTCGACGCGCGGCGGCGCATAGTCCTCGATGGCGCGCTGCGCGGCTGCGGCGCGCGGGGACTCCATCGGACGCGGCGCGGGCGTGGCGCGCGGCGCCTCGACGACCGGCGGCGTGAGGGCGGCGATGTCGTCGGCCGGGATCGCCAGCACCTCGACGCCCCCTTCCACCGCCCGATTCGAGAGGATGACTGCATCGGGCCCGAGCAGGTCGCGCAGTTCGCGCATGGCCTCACGGGATGTTTTGGCGACGATACGTTTCACGTTCATGCTGCTCCTCCTACCAGGGAAGTCACTTTGATCTGCTTGCCTTCGGGCACTTCAGCGTGCGAAAGCACCTTGAGCTGCGGGATGGCGCGTCGCAGGAAGCGCGCCAGCAACGGCCGTAACACGGCCGGGGTCAACAGGACGGGGGGGTGGCCGAGCGCTTCCTGGCGCTGCGCCGACGCTTCGGCCTTGGCCATCAGGGTGTCGGCAAGGCCGGGTTCCATGCCGACGGCATCCTGGCCGGACTGCAGCGTCTGCAGCAGCAGGCGCTCGAGCCCCTGGTCGAGCGCGATCACCGGCAGCTCGCCTACGGGGCCGTAGATCTGCTGGACGATCGAACGACCGAGCGACACCCGCACCAGCGCGGTGAGTTCGTTAGGATCCTGCACGTGACCGGCATGTTCGAGCAGGGTGTCGATGACAGTGCGCATGTCGCGGATCGCCACACCCTCGGCCAGCAGGTTCTGCAGCACCTTCTGCACCGCGGAAAGCGTGAGCATCTTGGGCACCAGGTCCTCGACCAGCTTGGGCGAGGTCTTGCCGAGATGGTCGAGCAGCGCCTGCGTCTCCTGGCGGCCGAGCAGTTCGGCGGCATGCAGGGTGACCAGATGGTTGAGATGGGTGGCGACGACGCTGCCGGGGTCGACGACGGTGTAGCCCATCGCCTGCGCCTGCTCGCGCAGGCCGGCGTCGATCCAGGTCGCCGGCAGGCCGAACGCGGGGTCGCGCGTGGCGACGCCCGGCAACGCGGCGGTGACGCTGCCCGGGTCGATGGCGAGAAACATGCCGGTGCGCACTTCGCCGCTGCCGATCTCGACGCCCTTGAGCGTGATGCGATAGCTGTTGGGATTGATTTCGAGATTGTCGCGGATGTGCACGGCGGGCGGCAGGAAGCCGACCTCGCGCGCGAATTTCTTGCGGATGCCCTTGATGCGGCGCACCAACTCGCCGTCGGCCGCGCTGTCGACCAGCGGGATCAGGCGGTAGCCGACTTCGAGGCCGAGGGTGTCGATCGGCGCCACGTCTTCCCAGCTCGCTTCCTGGCTTTCCACCGTGGCCAGTGGGGCGGCCGGGGATTCAGGCGCCGCCTCGGCCGCCGCCTTGCGTTTGCTGCTGCGCCAGGCGAGCCAGCCCAGTCCGCCGGCAAGCAGCAGGAATACGAAGTTCGGCATGCCGGGAATCAGGCCCAGCAGGCCGATGATCACGGCGGTGACGAAGAGCGCCTGCGTCTTGCTGAATACGTTGTTCACCATCTGCCCGGTGATGTCCTCGTCGGTGCTGACGCGGCTGACGATGACGCCGGCGGCGATGGAGATGACCAGCGCCGGGATCTGCGCCACCAGGCCGTCGCCGATGGCCAGCAGGGTGTAGTTGCGGGCGGCGTCGGACAGCGCCAGATCGTGCTGGAAAACGCCGACCAGCAGGCCGCCGATGATGGTGATGAACAGGATCAGAATGCCGGCGATGGCGTCGCCGCGCACGAATTTGGAGGCGCCGTCCATCGAGCCGTAGAAGTCGGATTCCTGGGAGATTTCGGCGCGGCGCCGGCGCGCCTCGTTCTCGTCGATGAGACCGGCGTTGAGGTCGGCGTCGATCGCCATCTGCTTGCCCGGCAACGCGTCGAGGGTGAAGCGCGCGCTGACCTCGGCGATGCGGCCGGCGCCCTTGGTGATGACGATGAAGTTGATCACCACGAGGATGACGAAGACGATGATGCCAACCGTGTAGTTGCCGCCGACGAGGAAATGGCCGAATGCCTCGATCACCTTGCCGGCGGCGTCGGGGCCGGTATGGCCATCGAGCAGCACCACGCGGGTCGAAGCGACGTTGAGCGACAGGCGCAGCAGCGTGGAGAGCAGCAGCACGGTGGGGAACACGGCGAATTCGAGTGCCTTCTTGGTCGACAGGCTGACCAGCAGAACCATGATCGACAGCGCGATGTTGAAAGTGAACAACAGGTCCAGCGCGAAGGGCGGCAGCGGCAGCACCAGCATCGCGAGGACGAGAATGATGAAAACTGGCGCTGCCAGCGCTCGCGCGTTGGCCGTGTTGAAGAATCCGGAAAGCGTCAGGGCGCCGTTCATGATGTCAGCGGATCAAGTTCGCGCGGGACCGGCAGCGCGGTCGGTGCTTCGGGATAGGCGCCGCCGGCTGCGCGGTAGCGGCGCAGCTGGAACACATAGGCCAGCACTTCGGCCACCGCCGCGTACAAGGTGGCCGGGATTTCATCGCCGATTTCGGTGTGGCGGAACAGCGCGCGCGCCAGCGGCGGCGCCTCGAGCAGCGGGACGTTGTGCTCGGCGGCGACTTCGCGGATCCGGGCGGCGACCAGATCGGCACCCTTGGCAACCACGCGCGGCGCGCCCATTTTTCCTTCGGCGTACTTGAGCGCCACCGCATAGTGAGTCGGGTTGGTCACCACCACATCGGCGGTTGGGATCTCGGCCATCATGCGGCGGCGCGCCGCCTCGCGCTGCTGCTGGCGGATGCGCGCCTTGAGCATCGGGTCGCCCTCGGACTCCTTGGCTTCGCGCCGCAGTTCGTCCTTGCTCATGCGCAGCTGCTTGAAGTGGTTCCAGAACTGGAACGGCACGTCGATCAACACGACAAAAATCATGGCGCCCGACACCAGCAGGAAGACCTTGCCGATGAGGTGACCCATGTGGGCGACAGCGGTCGTCGGCGCTTCCAGGCTGAGCGAGAACATGGCATCGAGGTTGACCCAGATGAGCCATGCGGCGACGCCGCCGAGCAGCGCCACCTTGGCGAGCGACTTGACGAGCTCGACCAGCCCCTGCACCGAGACGATGCGCTTGATACCGGTGAACGGATCGAGGCGATTGAACTTGGGCGCCAGCGCCTTGGTGCTGAACAGCCAACCGTGCAGCATCATCGGCGCGGCCAGCGAGGCGATCAGGACGAGGAGCAGGAACGGCGCCAGGGCCAGCATGGCGTCGACGAACAACCTGGACAGGAGCGCCATGGCGTGGGCGCTGTCGCGGGCGAGGCCGGGGTCGAACTGCAGGCCGCCGCGCATCACGTCCGACATCGCGCGCGCCATGCCGTCGGACATGCCCCACAGTGCGGCGCCGCTCGCCATCAGGACGAGAAAGGTGCCGAGCTCGCGCGACTGGACGACCTGGCCTTCCTCGCGAGCTTTCTGCAGCCGTTGAGGCGAGGCCGATTCTGTCCGTTCCTGATCGCTTTCTTCAGCCATCCCTGATCACCTGTTGGGGGAAAACCGCCTCGCACAAGAGACGGTCCGTTTTCAGGTTGAAGTATCGGCGACGAACTGCGCCGGCAATCAGGGGAATAAAGGTGGATTTGGCCCGCTATTTCGCGGCCACGCCGCGCGCCGTCAGGGCGCGGGAGACGGCGCGCCGGCGGGCTGCGCGGCGGATTCGCCCGTCGCGTCGGGGTCGGTTTCGTCGGCGCTGGCGCCGGAAGCCTGCTTGGTGATGGCGTCTTCCGTGCGCTTGTTCATCACGATGATGGCAATGCGGCGATTGACCGGGTCGTCGGGACCGGCGTTCTGGAACGGGACCGAATCGGCGAGACCCACGACGCGCAGCATTTTTGCCTCGTCCATGCCACCCGCGATCAGTTCGCGCCGCGAGGCGTTGGCGCGGTCGGCGGAAAGCTCCCAGTTGCTGTAACCGCGCCCTGCATTGGCGTACTGGGTGGCGTCGGTGTGGCCCGACAGGCTGATGCGGTTCTCGACGTCGTTCATCACCTGGCCGATTTCGCGCAGGATGATCTTGGTGTAGGGCTGCAACTCGGCGCTGGCAAGGTTGAACATCGGCCGGTTCTGCTCGTCGACGATCTGGATGCGCAGGCCCTCGCTGGTGATGTCGATCAGCAGCTGGCGCTTGAATTGCCTGAGCGTTGCGTTGCCCTCGATGGCCGTTTCCAGCCGGCTCTTGAGCTTTTTCAGCTTCTCGGCTTCCTGGCGTTCGAGTTCCGCCCGCGCGGCCCTGAGGTTGTAGGACTTCTTCTCGTCCTCGGTCTGGCCCTTCTTCACCTGGCCGGCTTGCCGCGTGATGTCGGTGCCGCCCCCCTTGATCACGCTGGAGGCGTCGCCGCTGCCGGAGCCGCCCTGCATCGCGACCTTGAGCGGGGTCTTGAAATACTCGGCGATGCCCTGGAGATCGCCCTTGGCGGTCGAGCCGAGCAGCCACATGAGCAGGAAGAAGGCCATCATCGCCGTGACGAAATCGGCGTACGCGATCTTCCACGCGCCGCCATGGTGGCTGCCGCCGGATTTCTTGATGCGCTTGACGATGATCGGCGCTTTTTGCTCGCTCATGGCCTCGGTCCGGATCGCGTTGCGCGGATGCTCAGCGCGACTTTGCGCCCTTGACGTGCTCTTCCAGCTCGCTGAAGGACGGCCGCTCGGTCGAGTACAGCACCTTGCGGCCGAATTCGACCGCGATCGCCGGCGCGTAGCCGTTGATGCTGGCAAGCAGCGTGACCTTGATGCACTGGAACATCTTGGTCGACTCGTTGAGCTTCTGCTCGAGCAGACTGGCCAGCGGGCTGACAAAACCGTAGGCGAGCAGGATCCCGATGAAGGTGCCGGTGAGCGCGGCGCCGATGAGGACGCCGAGTTCGGCCGGCGGCAGACCGACCGAGCCCATGGTCTTGACCACGCCCATCACCGCCGCGACGATGCCGAAGGCCGGCAGGCCGTCGCCCAGCTTGGATACGCTGTGCACCGGAATCTCGCCTTCGTGGTGGTGGGTCTCGATCTCGTTGTCCATCAGGTTCTCGATCTCGAAGGCGTTCATGCTGCCGGAAACCATCAGCCGCAAATAGTCGGTGAGAAACTCGACGATGTGATGGTCGGCCATGATCGAGGGGTACTTGGCGAACAGCGGGCTGTTCTCCGGCGACTCGACGTCGGATTCGACCGACATCAGGCCCTCCTTGCGGATCTTGGTCAGCAGTTCGTACAGCAGCGCGAGCACGTCCATGTACAGCGCCCGGTTGTACTTGGAACCCTTGAACAGGGTGGGCAGCGCCTTCGTCGTCGCCTTGATGGCCTTGCCGTTGTTGGCGACGAGGAAGGCGCCGATGGCGCCGCCGCCGATGATAAGCAGTTCGACCGGATGCCACAGCGCCGCCAGATAGCCCCCGGCCAGCGCGTAACCGCCGAACACACACAGTAAAACGGTAATCCAACCACCAATGACTAACACGAGCGTTCGTTCCTCTCGATTGAACCGGGCGGGGTCAGTCCCCTGCCCGGCTTGACTCGGTACTGGGCGCCGCAGCCCCGGCGCTCAGGGATAGGATTCGGACATGGGGCGCCAAACTTGATGGTCGGCGCAAGGAATTTCGACGCGCCGCCTCAGGGGAGACGCCACACATACAGCCGATGCCGCGGGTGCGGCGCGAACGCCACCACGGCATCCGGCTCGCGCGCCGCCACGCCGAACGACAGGCTCATGAAACGGGCGCCGGGCCGCATCTGCGCTACGACCTGCTGCCACAGCGCCGGCATCGCCGCCGGCGACAGGAAAGCGAAAACGACATCGTACGGCGCCAGGTCGAGCGCGGCGTAGTCGTGCCGCAGAAAGCGCACCCGGCTGCCGGACAGGCGGGTGCGCAGCCGGCTGATCAGCCAGGGCGCGGGAGCGAGTTCGACCCCGGTGAAGGCGCCCTGCGGGAAGCGCCGCTCCAGGTCGAACAGCAGTCCGCCCAGCCCGCTGCCCAGATCGACGAAGCGGAACGGCCGGTCTGCGGGAAGCTGGGCCGCGACCGCGTCCCAAGCCTTGCGGTCGGACAGATAAAGCGGCACGCGGGTACGGAAAGTGGTCCAGAAAAACAGCCCCAACAGGGCGAAGCCCGCCAGATAGACCCATGCCGGCAGCGCGAGCTCAGTCGCGCCGAGCGCGGCAGGCAGGAAGCCGGCGTGCAGCGGCAACCACCAGCGCGGCTGGCGCCAGACCAAGCTCATCAGGGCGGCGAGCCCGCCTTGTGCAAACGCGAATTGCCATAGCGTCGGCTGGAAGGCGAAGCCCGCATGCAGCAGCCGGAGCGCCAGCACGGCGGCCACGAGGGCGGCAAATTGAATGAGGAGGGACTGCAGGGCGACCGGCGGGCGCATCGTCACCGGTGTGCCGACGGGAGACGCTCAGGCGGCTGCGGACAGCTCGCCGCTTGCCGCGGCCTTGGCCTTGCGCGTCTTGCCGGCACGCGCCGGCACGTTGCACAGGCCGCACACGAACTTGTCGTGCAGATCGTCAGGATGCACCACGAAATGGCCGCCGCAGCAGCCGCACTCGGTGGTCTGCAGCATGCGGCTCTCGAAGAAGCGGTTGAGCGTCCAGGCGCGGGTGAAGCTCAGCACACCCTCGATCTGGTTGGTGTGGAGGTATTCCTGGTACAGGCGATAGCTCTTGAGCACCGCTTCGATGCCGCTGCACTCGCTGTTCTGGGTGAGGTAGCGGTGGATGTTGATGAACAGCGAGGCGTGGACGTTGGGCAGCCAGGTCAGGAACCAGTCGGTCGAGAACGGCAGCATGCCCTTGGGCGGCGAGACGCCCTTTACTTCCTTGTAGAGCTTGAGCAGGCGTTCGCGCGACAGGCTGGTTTCGGCTTCCAGCACCTGGGGACGGGCGCCGAGTTCGATCAGCTCGATCGCCAGCTGGGTGTCGCGCATTTCGGTCAGCAGGCTTTTCTTGCTCATTTTCGGCACTCCCCGGCTGGCTGCGGAATCAGGCGAAGGCTTCCGCCGACTGGCCGGCCATCAGGATGGCGGCGTGCGACTGCGCCATGGCGCGGTCCTTGGTGTAGCTGGTGAGCATGTTGAGCACCATGCCGTCGTCGAAGCGGAAGCGCGACACCAGCATGCCGGAGCCGGCGAGCTTGAGGATCTGGGCCGGGGTCAGCGCTGCGATGAGGTCGGCGACGTCCTGGCTGATGCCGAGGCGGAAGACGGCGGTGGCCTTGTCCTGTTGAATCATGCCTTGCGCCAGCATCAGGTAGCTGAGGTTGACGTCGCGCATTTCGTCCAGCATTTCGTCCATTTTCATTTGCCTGTCCTTCCGTCGAAACTTTTTTTCGAATCCGGCCTTAACTCGGCCTCGTGGATTCGTTTTCGGACGGACCCCCGGAAAGTTAATGTGGACGCACGCTGATTTGCGTGTCGGAAGACGGCAATCGGCCGTGTAGGCGTTCGTCCTACACGCGCATCAGCTGCGCTGGTAGATGTCCTCGAAGCGCACGATGTCGTCCTCGCCCAGGTAGGTACCGGACTGCACCTCGATCATGTGCAGTTCGACCTTGCCGGGGTTTTCGAGACGGTGTCGGGTGCCGAGCGGAATGTAGGTCGACTGGTTCTCGGACAGGAGTTCGATCTCCTCGCCGCGGGTGACCCGCGCGGTGCCGGACACGACGATCCAGTGCTCGGCGCGATGGTGGTGCATCTGCAGGCTGAGCTTTTCGCCCGGCTTGACCATGATGCGCTTGACCTGGAAGCGCTCGCCCTCGTCGATGCCCTCGTACCAGCCCCACGGCCGGTAGACCTGCTTGTGGATGAGGTGCTCGCAGCGCTTTTCGGCCTTCATGCGGTCGACCAGCTTCTTCACGTCCTGCACCCGGTTGCGGTCCGCCACCAGCACGACGTCGGCAGTTTCCACCACCACGAGGTCGGAGACGCCGAGCAGCGCGACCATGCGGGTTTCGGCACGGACATAGTTGTTGCAGGCGCCCTCCAGCATCACGTCGCCGCGGACGGCGTTGCCCTGCCCGTCCTTCTCGGCCACTTCCCACAGCGCCGACCAGGCGCCGATGTCGTTCCAGGCGATGTCGGCCGGCACCACGACGGCGCGCCGCGTCTTTTCCATCACGGCGTAGTCGACCGACTCGGGCGGACAGGCCTCGAAAGCCAGCGGGTCGAGGCGCACGAAGTCGAGATCCGGCTTCGCCCCGTCGAGCGCGGCGCGGCTCGCCGCCAGGATGTCGGGGCGCAGCGCCCCGAGTTCCTTGAGGAAATCGGACGCGCGGAACAGGAACATGCCGCTGTTCCAGAAATAATCGCCGGAATCGACGTACTGCTGCGCGGTTGCCCGGTCGGGCTTCTCGACGAAGGCCGCGACCGCGCGCGCGCCGGGCACGCCGGCCAGCGGTGCGCCCTGGCGGATGTAGCCGTAGCCCGTCTCGGGGGTGGCGGCGACGATACCGAACGTGGCCAGATGCCCCTGCTGCGCGGCCTGCGCGGCGGCGCAGATGGCGGCATGGAAGGCGGCGACGTCGCCGATCAGATGGTCGGCCGGCAGCACCAGCATCAGCGCGTCGGCATCGTCGCGCGACAGCATCAACGCGGCGACGGCAATCGCGGGCGCGGTGTTGCGCCCGACGGGTTCCAGCACGATGGCGCGCGGCACGGTGCCGATCTGCCGCATCTGCTCGGCGATCATGAAGCGATGTTCGACGTTGCACACCATCATCGGTGCGCCCATTTCAGGCATGTCCGCCAAACGCCCGACAGTCTCCTGCAGCAGGCTCCGGTCGCCGGTAAGCGGCAAGAGCTGCTTGGGCAGCGCCGCACGCGACAGGGGCCACAGGCGGGTGCCGGAGCCGCCGGACAGGATGACGGGATGGATCGTGCTCATGATGTGTCTGCTCGTGCGTGATTGTTATATCGGTGTTGGCAAATTCTATTCCAGGCACAGGGCGAGTGCCGCTTCCCAGTGCGGCAGGCGCACGCCGAAGGTCTCGGCCAGCTTCGTGCAGTCGAGTTGCGAATGGGCCGGGCGTTTGGCGGCTGTGGGATAGCCCGAGGTCGGAATCGCGGTGAGTCGAGCCAGCTTTCCCTCACCCTCCGCCGCCATCTGCGCCAGGATCCCCGCCGTGAAGCCGTACCAACTGGTGCGACCGCCGCAGGTGAGATGGTATACGCCGGATATTGCAGCCAGATCACGGCGCTCCACCCAGCGCGCCGTGACCAGCGCCGTCGCCTCGGCGATCAGGCGCGACCAGGTCGGCGCGCCGAACTGGTCGTCGACAACCGCGAGCGTGTCGCGCTCGCGCGCGAGCCGCTGCATGGTGAGCAGGAAATTGCGCCCGCGCAGGCCGTAGACCCAGGCGGTGCGCAGGATCAGGTGCGGCGCACCGGCGCGAGCGACCGCCTGCTCGCCCGCGAGCTTGCTCGCGCCGTACACGCCCAGCGGATTCGGCGCGTCGGTTTCGGTGTAGGCGCCGCCCTTGCGACCGTCGAACACGTAGTCGGTGGAAAAATGCACCAGCGGCACGCCGCAGGCAGCCAGTTCGCCGGGCGCCGCGGCGTTGATGGCATGCGCCAGTTCGGGCTCGGATTCTGCCTTGTCCACGGCGGTGTAGGCCGCCGGGTTGACGATGAGATCCGGCGCGAGCGCCGCGACGCTGCGGCGAATGGAAGCGGTATCGGCGAGGTCGAGCATCCTGCGGTCGGCCGCGATCACTTCGCCCAGCGGCGCCAGGGCGCGCCGCAGCTCCCAGCCCACCTGGCCGTTGACGCCGGTGAGCAGGATTCTCACGCAAACACCTCGCACGCCGCGAGCGGCAGACCGGCCTGGTCCTTGGCCGACAGCAGCGGCGCACCGTCGAGCGGCCAGGGAATGGCGAGCTCAGGATCGTTCCAAGCGAGGCAGCGCTCGGCCTCGGGCGCGTAGTAGTCGGTCGTCTTGTAGAGGAATTCGGCGTAGTCGGACAGCACCAGGAAGCCGTGCGCGAAGCCGGGCGGAATCCAGGCCATGTCGTGCGATTCGGCGGACAGGCGCATGGTCGCGACGCGACCGAAATACGGCGAGCTGCGGCGCAGGTCGACGGCGACGTCGAACACCTCGCCCACCGCCACGCGCACCAGCTTGCCCTGCGGCTGACGGACCTGATAGTGCAGTCCGCGCAGCACGCCCCTGGCCGAGCGCGAATGGTTGTCCTGCACGAACTCGGCATCGATGCCGAGCCCGGCGAAGGTCTTTCGATTGTAGCTTTCGAGGAAGAAGCCGCGCGCGTCGCCGTACACCTTCGGGCGCAACAGCAGGACCTCGGGATGCTGGGTGGCGATCACCTCCATCAGAACACCCGTTCGTGCAGCACATCCATCAGATACTGGCCGTACCCGTTCTTCATCAACGGCCCGGCCAGCGCTTCCAGCTGCGCGGCATCGATGAAACCCTGCCGGTAGGCGATTTCCTCCGGGCAGGCGATCTTCAGGCCCTGGCGCTTCTCGATCGTCTGGATATAAAGCGCGGCCTCGATCAGCGAGTCGTGCGTGCCGGTGTCGAGCCAGGCCTGGCCGCGCCCCATCACCTGCACGTCGAGCGCGCCCCATTCGAGATACCGGCGGTTGACGTCGGTGATCTCAAGCTCGCCGCGCGGCGACGGCTTCAGCGCGCGCGCGACATCGATCACCCGGTTGTCGTAGAAATACAGGCCGGTGACGGCGTAGCGCGATTTCGGCTGCGCCGGCTTTTCCTCGAGGCTGACGGCGCGCCCGGCGGCGTCGAACTCGACCACGCCGTAGCGCTCGGGATCGTGCACCGGGTAGGCGAACACGGTCGCGCCTGCCTCGCGGGTATTGGCCACGCGCAGGTCGTCGGCGAGCTCGTGGCCGTAGAAGATGTTGTCGCCGAGCACCAGCGCACTGGGGTCATTGCCGATGAAGTCGCTGCCGATGAGGAAGGCCTGCGCCAACCCGTCCGGCGAAGCCTGTACCGCATAGCGGATGTCGAGCCCCCACTGCGCGCCGTCGCCCAGCAACTGCTCGAAGCGCGGCGTGTCCTGCGGGGTGGAAATCAGCAGGATGTCGCGGATCCCTGCCAGCATCAGCGTGGTGAGCGGGTAGTACACCATGGGCTTGTCGTACACCGGCAGCAGCTGCTTGGAGACCGCCTGGGTGATCGGATACAGACGGGTGCCGGAACCGCCGGCGAGGATGAGGCCTTTGCGTGTGCTCATGCGGGATGCTCTGCGTAGTTTTTCGATACCCAGTGACGGTATTCGCCGCTGGTCACGTGGGCCACCCAGTCCTGATGGTCGAGGTACCAGGCGACGGTCTTGCGGATGCCGGTCTCGAAGGTTTCACTGGGGGTCCAGCCGAGTTCGCGCTCGATCCTGGTGGCGTCGATCGCGTAGCGCCGGTCGTGGCCGGGACGGTCCTTGACGAAGGTGATGAGCTTGGCGTGCGGTGTCACCGGCGAACCCGGATGCAGTTCGTCGAGGATGGCGCACAGGGTGTGGACGACTCCCAGATTGGTCTTTTCGTTGCAGCCGCCGATGTTGTAGGTCTCCCCCACCCTGCCCGCTTCCAGCACGCGCCGGATCGCGCCGCAGTGGTCTCCGACGTAAAGCCAGTCGCGCACGTTGCTGCCGTCGCCGTAGATCGGCAGCGGCTTGCCGGCGAGCGCGTTGTGGATCACCAGCGGAATGAGCTTCTCCGGAAACTGCAGCGGGCCGTAGTTGTTCGAGCAGTTGGTCGTCAGCACCGGCAGGCCGTAGGTGTGATGGTAGGCGCGCACCAGGTGGTCGGACGCGGCCTTCGACGCCGAATACGGGCTGTTCGGCGCGTAGGCCGTGGTTTCGGAAAACGCCGGATCGGTCGGGCCGAGCGAACCGTAGACCTCGTCGGTCGAGACGTGCAGGAAGCGAAATGCGGCCTGTTCGCCGGCCGGCAGGCCCGACCAGTGCGCACGCACGGCTTCCAGCAGATTGAAGGTGCCGACGACGTTGGTCTGGATGAATTCGGCCGGTCCGTGGATGGAGCGGTCGACGTGGCTTTCGGCGGCGAAATTGATCACCGCGCGGGGGCGGTGTTTTTGCAAAAGCGCGTCCACCCGCGCACGGTCGCCGATATCGCCCTGCACGAACACATGCCGAGGGTCGCCGTCGAGCGGCCGCAGGTTCTCGAGGTTGCCGGCGTAGGTCAACTTGTCGAGATTGACAACGGCCTCGTCACTGGCGGCCAGCCAGTCGAGCACGAAATTGGCGCCGATGAAGCCGGCGCCGCCGGTTACCAGAATCATGTCGTCACTCTTGGGCGGGTTGGTCGGCAGGCTTGTCATCGCCCTTGCCGGCGTCGACCGGGGCGGCGTCGCCGCTGGCTTCGGCGGCCGGCGCGAAACCGCTGGCGTATTCGATCTTGGCCGCTTCGCGCAGCTTTTTCACTTCCGCTTCCATGTGGGCCTTGCGCTTCCGGGCCAGCAGGGCGCGTTCGATCGCTTGCGCCGATTGCTCGAGCGTAACCGGCTGCAACTGGCTTTCCAGCAGTTGCTGGACCAGCATGTGGCCGGGGCGGCTGGGCAACAGCGTCACTTGGCCATCGCGCATGCGGGCGAGCCTCGCCAGCAAGGGTGCGGGGATCTGCTCCGCCGGCTTCACGGCCGTAGCCGCCTTGCCCTCGATACCCTGCTCCTTGAGCCAGTTGATGAAATCGCCCATCGACTGGCTGCTCTGGAGCTTCGCCTCGACTTCGGCCGCCCGTGCCGAATCAACCTTGAGTTCCAGTTCCTGGACGCGATAAATGCGCCGCTGGCCGAAGAGTTCGGGGTGCTGTGCGTAGTACTCGGCGACCTCGCTCTCGGTGGGCTTGGCAACTGTCTGAGTGTTCCGTTCGGCGTAGGCTTCCGCCAGCACCTGGCGACTGGCATGCGCCATTGCAGCAGCCACGGCAGGATCCTTGTCTACCCCGGCCTGCCTGGCCGCCGCAACCATCAGGCGCTGATCGACCAGCAACTGCAGCAGCTGGGTCCTGGCTTCGGCGCGCTGTGCTTCGTTCAGGTCGTTCAGCCGCGAAACGGCCAGGTTCAGTTCGGCTTCGCTAATGGCCTCGCCGGCTACCGTTGCCACGGTCGGGCTTTTATCGGCGCCACCGGGTTTTTCGCAACCAGAAAGCAGCGCAGCGGCGACTACAAGGGCAACGAATGGGGGGTGATGGGCTTTCATGTACGCTCCGGTTGGCTAGATGCGGCTCGTATGGTGCGGGATCGCGCCGCAATCGGCAAGCCTGCGCAGGGCGCGTGTGCAAATGAAAACGCCCGCATCACGCGAGGCGATGCGGGCGTTTGCGGCAAGGCAGACCGCTTACAGGCCGTCTTCCATGCCGCGCGGGCCGGTGGACTGCTTGGCCTCGCGCAGCAGGCGCGCCGCGCGTTGCTGCGGGGTTTCGCGCAGCGGATCGTTCAGGCCGCCCGGTCCCGATTTGCGCGCTTCCTGCAGGGCCAGTGCGGCACGCTCGCGCGCCGCCTGCTCGTCGCGCATGCGCTGCGTTTCGGCGGCACGTTTCGCGGCAACCAGGGCGGCCTGCCGCTCGCGCTCGGCCTGCTCGGCCCTCAGGGCTGCCTCGCGCTTGGCCTTTTCTTGCTGGGCCTCCAGCGCGGCGAGGCGCTGCTTCTCCCGAGCCGCCTGCTCGGCCGCCTGCTGGCGCGCGCGCTCGGCTGCTTCGCGCTTGCGCTCGGCTTCCTCGCGCGCCTTCTGAGCCTCGAAACGGACACGCGCCTCCTTGAGGTCGTTGCGGATCTGGTCGCCGGTCTGCTTGATGCGTTCGCCAACCTCGGCGAGGTCATTGTCGGACTGCTCGGCCGCGGCGTTCAGGGGCAGCAGGGCTGACAGGGCTAGCAGCGTGATGGCGAAAACTTGTGTGATTTTCATGGACGTTACCCTCCTTGAAGAATGTTCCGCGGGCGATCCTTCCCGGGGCCGCCTCGACGGCCGTCGGGAACTCGCCTGCCTCTGGGCGGGTTTACGTCCTTTCCGGTCGAATCTTTACCGGCATGGCGGACCGTTGGTCGGCTCAGGCCGGTACGGCTTCCTCGAATTCCAGGGAAACCTTGTCTTCGGCATCGATATCGATGGTCACCCGGCCGCCGTGCGCCAGCTTGCCGAACAGCAGTTCGTCGGCAAGTGCCTTGCGGATGGTGTCCTGGATCAGGCGCGCCATGGGTCGGGCGCCCATCTGCGGGTCGAAACCGTGCTTGGCAAGGTAAGCCTTGAGCGCGTCGGTGAACACCGCCTCGACCTTCTTCTCGTGCAGCTGTTCTTCGAGCTGCATGAGGAACTTGTCGACCACCTGCAGGATGACCGGCTCGGTGAGCGCTGCAAACGGGATGATGGCGTCGATCCGGTTGCGGAATTCCGGCGTGAACATGCGCTTGATCTCGGCCATTTCGTCGCCGCTTTCGCGCGAACTGGAAAAGCCGATCGTCGCCTTGTTGAGCATTTCGGCGCCGGCATTGGTCGTCATGATCAGCACCACGTTGCGGAAATCCGCCTTGCGGCCGTTGGTGTCGGTCAGCGTGCCGTGGTCCATCACCTGCAGCAGCACGTTGAAGATATCCGGATGCGCCTTCTCGACTTCATCCAGCAAAACAACGGCATAGGGGTGTTTGTTGACAGCCTCGGTCAACAACCCGCCCTGGTCGAAGCCGACGTAGCCGGGTGGCGCGCCGATCAGGCGGCTCACCGCGTGGCGCTCCATGTATTCGGACATGTCGAAGCGGATCAGCTCGACGCCGAGCACGTAGGCGAGCTGGCGCGCGACCTCGGTCTTGCCGACGCCGGTGGGACCGGAGAACAGGAAGTTGCCGATCGGCTTCTGCGGATTGCTGAGACCGCTGCGCGCCATCTTGATCGCGGTTGCCAGCGCGTCGATCGCCGCATCCTGGCCGTAGACCACGGCCTTGAGGTCGCGGTCGAGCGTCTTCAGCGAATTCCTGTCGTCGGCCGACACGGTCTTGGGCGGAATGCGCGCGATCTTGGCGATGATCTCCTCGATCTCCTTCGGCGTGATGGTGCGCTTCTGCTTCGATTTGGGCAGGATGCGCTGCGCGGCGCCCGCCTCGTCGATGACGTCGATCGCCTTGTCGGGCAGGTGGCGGTCGTTGATGTAGCGCGCCGACAACTGCGCCGCGGTGGTCAACGCCGCCGAGGTGTACTTGACGCCGTGGTGGTCCTCGAAGCGCGACTTCAGGCCGCGCAGGATCGCCACGGTTTCATTGACCGAAGGTTCGGGCACGTCGATCTTCTGGAAACGACGGGAGAGCGCATGATCCTTCTCGAAAATGCCGCGGTACTCGGTATAGGTCGTCGCGCCGATGCAGCGCAGGTTGCCCGACGACAGCGCCGGCTTCAACAGGTTGGACGCGTCGAGCGTGCCGCCCGACGCCGCGCCGGCCCCGATCAGGGTGTGGATCTCGTCGATGAAGAGGATGGCCTTGGCGTTGTCGGCCAGCTGCTTGAGCACGCCTTTCAGGCGCTGCTCGAAGTCGCCGCGGTACTTGGTGCCGGCGAGCAGCGCGCCCATGTCGAGCGCGTAGACCGTGCTCTGCGACAGAATGTCGGGCACGTCGCCCTCGATGATGCGGCGCGCCAGGCCTTCGGCGATCGCGGTCTTGCCGACGCCGGCCTCGCCCACCAGCAGCGGGTTGTTCTTGCGACGCCGGCACAGGGTCTGGATGACGCGCTCGAGTTCGTGCTCGCGCCCGATCAGCGGGTCGATCTTGCCGGCGAGCGCCTGTACGTTGAGGTTCTGCGCGAAGCTGTCGAGCGGCGAGCTGGCCGGCGACTCGGGATTGACCTCGGCCGGTTCGTCCGGACGCGGCGCCGGCTCGCTCTGCGGCGTCTTGGTGATGCCGTGGGAGATGAAATTGACGATGTCGAGCCGGGTCACGCCCTGCTGCGACAGGAAATAGACCGCGTGCGAGTCCTTCTCGCCGAACACCGCCACCAGCACGTTGGCGCCGGTGACTTCCTTCTTGCCGGAGGACTGCACGTGCAGGATGGCACGCTGGATCACACGCTGGAAGCCGAGCGTGGGCTGGGTGTCGACCTCGCCCTCGCCGCCCACCTTGGGGGTGTGGTCCTCGATGAACTTGCCGAGCTGTTCGCGCATGGCCTCAATATTGGCGCCGCAGGCGCGCAGCACCTCGGCCGCGGAGGGATTGTCGAGCATGGCCAGCAACAGGTGCTCCACCGAAATGAATTCGTGGCGCTTCTGCCGGGCATCCATGAATGCCATGTGGAGCGTGACTTCGAGTTCCTGGGCAATCATCTAAATTCCTCCATCGTACATTGCAGCGGGTGCTGATGCTGCCGCGCGAAATCCATAACCTGCTCGACCTTGGTATGCGCGATGTCCCGCGGATACACCCCGCATACGCCCACGCCCTCAGTATGCACTTTGAGCATGATTTGTGTGGCGCGTTCGTGGTCGATACCGAAAAACTTCTGCAGGACGTGAACCACGAACTCCATGGGTGTGTAATCGTCATTCAGGAGCAATACCTTGAATAGCGGCGGCGGCTTCACTTTGGCCGCGGACGGTTCCAGTAAGGTAGCGCCTTCTCGCTTGGTTGGCATAGCCGGAATAAGCCCAGGTTAGTGGCTTTATTTTGAAGTCATGGGAGGAATTTTCAAGCCCGTCGGGAGTAGGGCCAAGGTTTCCCTTCGGGAAGGGATGGCGGAGAGGGTGGGATTCGAACCCACGGTAGGCTTGCACCTACGCCTGATTTCGAGTCAGGTACATTCGACCACTCTGCCACCTCTCCGGCGGCGCGTATTGTAACCGAGTCGGGCGCCCGAGGGCGCCGGCTGGACGAAAATTTCGCGCTCGGTCAGACTGTATCCATGCCGATCACACTAAAAAAGGCAGCAAGCGGACGGGGACTCGCGTTGGCGCTCAGCCTGTTGATCGGGGCGTGCAGCCAGCCGGTGCCGCCGCCGGAAACCTCGGGCGAGCTGCACGTCGGGACGCGCAACAACCCGGCCTCCTATTTCATCGCGCACAGCGGCGAGCCCGCCGGCTTCGAGCACGATCTGCTGCAGGCCTTCGGCCAGTCGCAGGGCTGGGCGCTGCGCTGGACGGAAAAAAATCGTCCGGAGGCTCTGTTCGAATTGCTCGACACCCACGCCATCCATCTCGCTGCGGCCGCCCTACCCCAGGCCGTGGTCAAGGAGCGGCACCTGATCGCGGGTCCGGTGCTGTTCGAAACGCCGATCCACGTCGTCACCCGCACCGGCGAACGCAGGCCGCGCAGCCTGGCCAACCTCGCCGGCAAGCGCCTCGCCATGATCATCGGATCGGGCCATACGCCCATCCTCATGCGCGAAAAGCGCAGGCACCCGGAACTGTCGTGGGCGGCGCTGGAAAACGTGTGGCCGGAGGAACTGCTGGCCCAACTGCAGGCGGGCAAGTACGACGCGGTCGTCATCAACGGCATGGATTTCGATCCGATGCGCAGCCTCTACCCCGAGCTGGCGGTGGCATTCGACATCGGCGAACCGCAGAAGATCGTGTGGGCGCTGTCGCCGCGCAGCTCGCAGCCCTTGCGCAACGCGCTCGCCCGCTTCGTCGAGCAGGCGCGCACCGACGGCACCATCAAGCGTGCCTACGAGCGCTACTTCGGCCATGTGAAAAAACTCGACAGCTCGGACGTGCTCGGCATCCTGCAGCGCCGTCCGCAGCGTCTGCCCGAGCTGCGCCGGCATTTCCACGAGGCGCAGACGCTCACCGGCATCGACTGGCGCCTGCTGGCGGCGATCGGCTACCAGGAATCGCAATGGAACCCGCTCGCCACCTCGCCCACCGGCGTGCGCGGACTGATGATGCTGACCACGGCCACCGCCGACCGCATGGGCGTGGACAACCGCCTCGACGCGCGCCAGAGCATCCTCGGCGGCGCGCGCTACCTGGCGCTGATGAAGGACGCCCTGCCCGCGCGCATTCCCGAGCCCGACCGCACCTGGCTCGCGCTCGCCGCCTACAACCAGGGACAGGGGCACATGGAGGACGCGCGCCGCATCGCGCAGGCGCGCGGCGGCAATCCGGACAGCTGGGCCGACGTCAAGGAAGCGTTGCCCTATCTCAGCCGCGGCACCTACTCACGGGTGATGAAGTACGGCTACGCGCGCGGCGGCGAAGCCCTCCACTTCGCCGAGAACATCCGCAACTACTACGACATCCTGCTGCGGCTGGAGCCCGAGTACGATCCGCTGATCAACCTCGGGCTGGACGAGGGCATGTCGGCCGTCCAGGGCGGCTGAGTCGGCCGGCCTGCAGCCGCGCCGGGCTTAACTCAAGCGGCCTGCAGCCGCGCTGGCCTTGATTCAAGCGGCCTGCAGCCGCGCCAACCCTAATTCAAGCGGCCTGTAGCCGCGCCAACCCTAATTCAAGCGGCCTGCAGCCGCTCCAGCCCACCCATCCAGGGCCGCAGGGCTTCCGGCACGGTGACGCTGCCGTCGGCGTTCTGGTAGTTCTCGAGGATCGCGACCAGGGTGCGTCCCACCGCGAGGCCGGAGCCGTTCAGCGTGTGCAGCAGTTCCGGCTTGCCCTGGGCATTGCGGAAGCGCGCCTGCATGCGGCGCGCCTGGAAGGCCTCGAAATTGGAGCAGGAGGAAATCTCGCGGTAGGTGTTCTGCGCCGGCAGCCAGACTTCGAGGTCGTAGGTCTTGGCCGACGAGAAGCCCATGTCGCCGGTGCACAGCAGCATCTTGCGATACGGCAGGCCCAGTTTCTGCAAGATCGCCTCGGCGTGCCCGGTCAGCGCCTCCAGCGCGGCGTAGGAATCCTCCGGCCTCACCATCTGCACGATCTCGACCTTGTCGAACTGGTGCTGGCGGATCATGCCGCGGGTGTCGCGGCCGTAGGAGCCGGCCTCGGAGCGGAAGCACGGCGTATGGGCGACGAACTTCAACGGCAGCGCCTCGGGCGGCACGATTTCGTCGCGCACCAGGTTGGTCACCGGCACTTCGGCGGTGGGGATCAGGTACAGCTTGTCTGCGTCCGGGCGCGGCACTTGAAACAGGTCTTCCTCGAACTTCGGCAAGTTCCCGGTGCCGCGTAGCGAATCGGCGTTCACCAGATACGGCACGTAGACTTCCGTGTAGCCGTGCTCGCGCGTGTGGGTATCGAGCATGAACTGGGCGAGTACGCGGTGCAGCCTCGCGAGTCCGCCCTTCATCACGGCAAAGCGGCTGCCGGTGAGCTTCACCGCCGCGGCGAAGTCGAGCTGGGCAAGCCCCTCGCCCAGGTCGACATGGTCGCGCACCGGGAAATCGAACGCGCGCGGCGCGCCCCAGCGGCTCACCTCGACGTTGCCGGTCTCGTCCTTGCCGGTCGCAACCGACTCGTGCGGCAGGTTGGGCACGCCCATGAGGAAATCGTTGAGCTCGGTCTGGAGTTCGCCGAGACGCGCTTCCAGCGACTTCTGTTCGTCGCCCAGCCCGGCCACCTCGGCCATCACCGCCGTGGTGTCCTCGCCCTTGCCTTTCATCGCGCCGATCTGCCTGGAGAGCGCGTTGCGCTTCGCCTGCGCGTCCTGGGTGCGGGTCTGGAGCGTCTTGCGCTCGGCCTCGAGCGCTTCGAAGCGCGCGGCATCGAACTGGAAGCCGCGCGCGGCGAGGCGCCCGGCGACGAGGGCTGCATCCTTGCGCAGCAACTGGATATCAAGCATGGGGAAAAGTAAGCGGTGCGTTAAAAAGGAAATTGTCCACGATCGTGTCGGCCAGCGCCATCAGCCATCCATGCCCGTCGATTCGTCCAACAGCCAGGTCGGTATGTCCCGCTGAGCATGAAGCACCCGCCAGACATCGATGTGGTCGGCGCGCTCAACATAGAAAATCAGGTACGGGTAGGTCTTCAGCGGCCAACTCCGCAGCCCGGGGAGATTCAGTTCGAGCGCGTAGCGCGTCGAACCGATGGCCGGATGACGGGCGATATGTGAATACGCCCGTTCAAGCGCATCGATCAATCCGAGTGCTGCCTGCGCCGCGTTCTCGTTCAGATACCAAGCGATGGCCTCATCCACATCCTGGTTGGCGCATGCGCGCGGGATGACGGGCCTGGCTTTCACCCTCCGTGGCCGCCGACACGGCGACGCAAGCCTTCGAAATACGCGACATCCGCCGGGCCCGCCGGTGCGGACGCCGCGCCTTCAAGCAGCAGGCCACGCAGATGCTGGCGTTCCTGGTCCTTGCGGATGAGTTCGCGCACGTATTCGCTGCTCGTGCCGTAGCCGCGCTGCACGACCTGTTCGTCGACGAAGGTCTTGAGCGCTTCGGGGAGGGAAATGTTCATCGTGCTCATGGCTCGATGCTAGTTATCTTGGCAAACTTTGGCAAGCTTCACGTTCTACTGCCAAATCAATCGTGACGCGAAGCCAAGTCGAAGACAGTACACACAGTACGGCTAGGCGCAGGCGACAAAGTCACGGTTGATTTTGCGGCAGAATCAGGCCGCTTCGACCATCCCGGCGGCCTCTTCCACGTCGACCGCGACGATGCGCGACACGCCCTGCTCCTGCATGGTGACGCCGGCGAGATGCTGCGCCATTTCCATGGTGACGCGGTTGTGGGTGATGAAGAGGAACTGCGTCTGGTCGGACATCGCCTTGACGAGGTTGCAGTAGCGCTCGGTGTTGGCGTCGTCGAGCGGCGCGTCGACCTCGTCCAGGAGGCAGAACGGCGCCGGGTTGAGCTTGAACATGGCGAACACCAGCGACAGTGCGGTGAGCGTCTTTTCGCCGCCCGATAACAAATGAATCGAGGCGTTCTTCTTGCCCGGCGGCTGGGCGAACACCTGCACCCCGGCGTCGAGCAGTTCCTCGCCGGTGAGGATGAGCCGGGCCTGGCCGCCGCCGAAGAGCTGCGGGAACAGCTCGCCCATGTGCTGGTTGACGGTGTCGAAGGTCTCCTTGAGCCGCGCGCGCGATTCCTGGTCGATGCGGCGGATCGCGTCTTCCAGCGTGGTGACCGCCTCGATCAGGTCGGCGCACTGTGCGGCAAGGTACGCGCTGCGCTCCTGCGCCTGCGTGAGCTCCTCCAGCGCGGCGAGGTTGACCGCACCGAGCGCGGCGATCTCGTTCTGCAGGCGGTTGATTTCGGCCTGCAGGGCGCTGGGGCGCGGGCTGTCGGCGTAGCCCGATTCGAGGCTCGCCTCGTCGGCCGCCGCCTCGCGCAGCTGCAGTTCGAACTGCGACTGCATCAGCATCGCTTCCTGGTCCTTGAGCTTCAGCTGCTCGATGGTGCGGCGCAGCGGCTCCAGCCCCTGCTCGCACGCCAGGCGCGCCTCGTCGTGGCCGCGCAGCTGGGCGGTGAGGCCTTCCAGCGCGTCGCGCGCGGCAGCCAGCGCCGTATCGGTCCCGGTGCGCGCGGTCAGCGCCGCCTGCAGTTCGGCGTCGAGCGCGTCGGCCGGCAGCGCGGCGAGTTCCTCGCGCGCTTGCGCCAGGCGGGTGTCGTCGGCGGCGATTTCCTGTTCGACGCGCGCCAGCGTTTCGCTCAGTTCGCGCATCTTGTTGGTGCAGGTGGTCAGCGCGAAGCCGGCTTCCTGGTGACGGCGCTCGGCGGCGCGCTGCAATTCGCGCGCCTCGAACACCGCACGGTCGGCCTGGTCGCGCTGCTGGCGCGCGGCGTAGAGCGCCTCGCGCGCGGTGTCGCCCTGCGCGCGGTAGTCCTTGAGGCGCGCGTCCACCGCATCGAGCGTGGCGCGTTCGGCGGCCAGTTGGCGGCTGACTTCGTCGAGTTCCTGGGTGATCTGCGCGGCGCGGCTCTGCACCCGCTCGACCGCCTGTTGCAGGCGCAAGAGCTCCATCTGCGCGGTGTGGTGGCGGCTCTGGGTCTGGCCGGTCTGCGCGCGCAGCGCCTGGATTTCGCGCTGACGCTCGCCGTAGGCCTGCTGCGTCGCGCCGTGCGCGGCTTCGAGCGTCGCCATCTCCTCGCGCAGGCGCACGGCGTCGGCGGAGAGGCGCTCGAGTTCGCGGCCGCGCGCGAGGATGCCTTCGACCGCGGTGTGCGGACCGTGGAAGGTCACGCTGTGCGGCGTAAAGAGATGGCCCTGCGGGGTGACGACGCACTCGCCCGCGAGCAGGGTCGACGCGCGGGCACGCGCCGCGTCGGCATCGTCGGCCCAGTAGACCCCGGCCAGCCAGTCGCCGAGCGCGGCCTGCACCGCCAGATCGTCGCAGGCCACCTTGCTCGCCAGCGTGTCCGCCGGCGGCTGCGCGGCGGCGATCGCGTGCCCGCCCCACACGGTCAGCCGCGCCGGCGGCGCGTCGGCGAACCAGCCGGGCGCGGCGTCGGCCGCCACCGCCTGCAGGCGCTCGCGCAGCACGGCCTCGACCGCCGCCTCCCAGCCGGGCGCGACGTTGAGTTTTTCCCACAGGCGCGCGGCGCCGTCGAGATTGCGCTGCTTGAGCCAGGCGCCGAGCTTTTCGTCGGCTTTCAGGCTTTCCTGCAATTTCTTCAGCGCGGCGAGTTCGGCGTCGGTCTGGTGCAGCGCGCGGCGGGCGACGTCGAGCGCCTGGCCCTGCTGCATCCGCGCCGCTTCGAGTTCGGGCAGCGCGGTTTCGGCCTCCTTCAGCTTGGCCTGTGCAGTCGCCAGCGTCTGCGCCAGTTCGTCGACCTCGACCTGCTTCTTCGCCAGACCGGCGGCGTCGGGGCGCGGCAACTGCGCCTGTTCCTGCGCCAGCCGGCGGTGGCGGGTTTCCAGTTGCTCGATCTGGCGTTTGGTATGGCCGAGGCTGTTCTCGTCGACCTGGCGCGCCTGGTCGAGCTGCGACACCGCGCGCTGCGCTTCGCCGACCGCCTGCTGGGCGTCGCGCAGCAGCGCCTCCTTCTGCGGCAGCGTGCTGTCGGTCGCCTGGCGCGCGGCAGCTTCGGCTTCTGCCAGCGCGGCCTGCAGCGCCGGCTGCTGCGCGGTGACTTCGCTCAGCGCTTCCCGCGTGGCGGTGCGGCGCGCCTGTTGCGCCTCCATGCGCGTGCCCAGATCCTGCACCTGCCGGTACAGGCGCTCGCGGGTGGCGTTCTGGTGCGCCATGGTCTGCTCGATGCGCGCGACCTCGGCCTGCGCCTGGTAGTACGCCGCCTGCGCGGCGTTGAGCGTGTCCTGGCCGGCGAACTGGGTCTGGCGGGCGGTTTCGAGCTGGGATTCGATGTGGCGCAGGCGCGCGGTCTCGGCTTCCAGCTTGTTCTGCGCTTCGGTGAGGTCGCGGTCGATGCGCGCGCGCTGCTGCGCGGCATCGTGCTTGCGGGCGAACCACAGGCGGTGCTGCGCGTAGGTGAGGTCGGCCTGCAGCTGCTTGTAGTGTTGGGCGACTTCGGCCTGCGCGGTGAGCTTCTCGACCTGGTGCGTCAGCTCGCGCTGGATATCCTCGACGCGATTGAGGTTGTCGCGCGCGTCCTTGAGGCGCGCCTCGGTTTCCTTCCGGCGCTCCTTGTACTTGGACACGCCGGCGGCTTCTTCCAGGTAGCCGCGCAGTTCCTCGGGCTTGGCCTCGATCAGCTTGGAGATCATGCCCTGCTCGATGATGGCGTAGGCGCGCGCGCCGACGCCAGTGCCGAGGAAGAGGTCGGCGACGTCGCGCCGCCGCACCTTCATGTTGTTGATGTAATAGGTGGAGTCGCCGCTGCGGTCGAGCACGCGCTTGACCGCGATTTCGGCGTACTGCGACCATTGCCCGGCGGCGCGCCCGAGTTCGTTGTTGAACGCCAGTTCGACCGAGGCGCGCGAGGCGGGCTTGCGGGTACCCGAGCCGTTGAAGATCACGTCCTGCATGGTTTCGCCGCGCAGGTGCTTGGCCGACGATTCGCCGAGCACCCAGCGCACCGCGTCGATGACGTTGGACTTGCCGCAGCCGTTCGGCCCCACCACGCCGGTCAGTTGCGCGGGGACGGGAATCACGGTGGGGTCGACGAAACTCTTGAAACCGGCGAGTTTGATGTGGGTTAAACGCAAGACGGCAGACCTAAGGCTTTTATAATGAGTGTCTTTCGATGCGCCGCCTGATGCATGCGGCGTTCTTGTTTGCGTCACATTCTACACCGAGCCCCGTATGCCCTCCACGCCGTCCAAGACCCTCGAAACCTTCCCCAACCCCAAACCGGGACGCGACTTTCACATTCACATGGAAGTGCCTGAATTCACGTGTCTTTGCCCCAAGACCGGGCAGCCGGATTTCGCCACCCTCGTGCTCGACTACATCCCGGACAAGTCCTGCGTGGAGCTGAAGAGCCTCAAGCTCTACATGTGGAGTTTTCGCGAGGAGGGACACTTTCACGAGGACGTCACCAACCGGATACTTGATGATCTTGTCAAAGTGACGCGGCCGCGCTTCATGCGGCTGACGGCCAAGTTCTACGTGCGCGGGGGGATTTTCACCAACGTGGTGGCGGAGCACCGCAAGAAGGGCTGGAAGCCTGCGCCGCGCGTCGAGCTCGACAGCTTCGCGCCGCAGTCCAATACCCGGGGTTGATCAGTCGTAGAGCGTCGGCGCCCGTTGCGGCGCCTTGAGCAGTTGCAGGCGCCGCAGCGCCCATACCGGCAGCGCCAGCAGCGGCAACAGCAACACGGCCTGCGCGGCGGTCGGCGCGGCGTGCCCGGTGCGCAGCCCGAACACGGCGAGCGCGAAGGGCAGGAATAAAAGCCCGATGACTAGTATATTGAGGCCGATGCGAGCCGTGCGTGCCATGGGTACGCCCCTGTCATACCGCTGTGCTACGGTTTTGCGGGAAATCGAGTGTTCCATGTCAGTTCAATCGGCGGCGTTTTCGCTTCCTGAAGGGGGCAGCCGCCGCTCCCGACGAACGGTCGAAATTCACATCCATCACAACAATCAAGGGAGGAAGCAGGATGGCAGTCTGGGTACGATGCATGCACGCCGGCCGCAAGGCGATCGGGACGGTCGAGGGTGACCGGGTCGTTTTCCACGAGGGGGATCTGTTCGGAACGACTCGCCCCACCGGCGCCTCCGCGCCGCTGTCGGAGGTGACGCTGCTGACGCCCTGCGACCCTGGCAAGCTGCTCGGCCTGTGGAACAACTTCCACGAGCGCGCCCGTGTCGAGGGCCTGTCGCGGCCGCCCCACCCGCTCTATTTCGTGAAGACCCCCAACTGCCATCTCGCCCACGGCGAGGTGATCCGCCAGCCGCAGGGCTATGACGGTCCGGTCGTGTTCGAGGGCGAATTGGGGGTGGTCATCAGCAAGCGCTGCAGCCACGTGTCGGCGGCCGAGGCGGACGACCATATCTTCGGCTACACCTGCGTGAACGATGTCACGGCGCGCGGCGTGCTCAAGGCCGACCCTTCCTTCGTGCAGTGGGTGCGCGCGAAGAGTTACGACACTTTCGGCCCCATCGGCCCCGGCATCGTGACCGGCATCGACCCGGATGCGCTCGTTGTTCGCACTTTGGTCGACGGCGTGGAAAAGCAGAACTACCCGGTCGCCGACATGTTCGTGCGTCCGCGCGAGATCGTCAGCCTGCTCTCGCAGGACATGACGCTGATGCCCGGCGACATCATCGCCTGCGGCACCTCGATCGGTACCGAGCCGATGCCGCTCGGCTGCACGGTGGAGATCGTCATCGACGGCGTGGGCACGCTCTCCAACCGCTTCGAATAGGGCGCTATTTCAGCAGCAGCGCGACGCCGCTGACAATCAGAAGGACGCTGATGCCGCGCTGGAAAGCCTGCTGTGACAGGCGGGTGTGGACCTGCCCGCCGAGGTAGAGTGCGACCGCCATCAGCGGCAGCGCGAGCGCGACCACGCTGAGGAAATCCCAGGTGAAGAAGCCGGAGCCGGCGTAGCCCAGCAGGCGGCCGGCACCGTCGATCAGGAAAACGGCCGCGAAGGTGGCGCGAAACGCCGCCTTGTCGAGGCCGCGCGCCTTGAAATACATCACGTAGAACGGCCCGCCGGTGCCGAACAGCGTGCCGATCAGCCCGCCCGAAGTGCCGGCGAGCGCGCCCCAGCCGCGCGCCGCGCCCTGCTTCGGCGTGTAGCCGGATAGCGTGTAGAGCGCGAAGGCGATGACGAACACGCCGAGCGCCTGCAGCAGCAGTTCGGCGTCGGCGCGCGACAGCGCGAACAGCGCCAGCAGCACGCCGAGTGCACTGAAGGGCAGCAGAGGGAGAATCTCGCGCCAGCGGATGTCGGCGCGGTTGGCGGCACCCTGGCTGGCCGAGGCGACGTAGTCGAGCAGCACCACCAGCGGCACCACCAGGGTGAAGGGCAGGATCAGCGCCAGCAGCGGCACGGCGATGAGGCCCGAGCCGAAGCCGGCGATGCCGCGCACCAGATACGCCACCGCCACCACGCAGGCGCCCAGGCCCCACTGCCATGCACCGAGTTCGTCCAAGCCTTCTCCCCTGTCGCGCGGTCGCGGCCGCGTGTTTGGTGTCGGGCGAGTATAGGGTAGCCGGATGACCGAAGGCTAGAATGCGGGCGATGAACGGGCCCTATTTTCTCGGCATCGACTTCGGCACCAGCGGCGCGCGCGCCTGCGTCATCGCCGCCGACGGTGCCGTCGTGCACGAAGACCAGCGCGACTTCGGCGCGCTCGCCGAACACGAAATGGCCGGCATCTGGCGCGAGGCCCTGTGGGATCTCGTCGCCGCCCTGCCGCCCGCGATCCGCACCCAGCTCGCCGACATCGCCCTCGACGGCACCTCGGGCACCGTGATCGCCTGCGACGAGGCACTCAGCCCGCGCCATCCGCCGCTGCTCTACAACGACGACCGCGCGCTCGAGGAAGCCACGCTGATCGCCAAGACCGCGACGCCCGGCCACCCCGCCGCCGCCGTCACCTCGGGGCTGGCGAAGGTGCTGTGGCTGAAGAAGCGGCTCGGGCTCACCGGTGCGCGACTGTACGTCAACCAGGCCGACTGGCTGGCGGGCCTGCTCAGCGGCCGCGTCGGCATGACCGACTACCACAATGCGCTGAAAATGGGCCTCGACCTCGACACGCTGAAGTGGCCGGCGTGGGTGGAATACCTCGCCGACGTCGACTACCTGCCGGTGCCGATCGCGCCGGGTGCACGACTCGCCACGGTGTCGCGCCCGCGCGCGCGCTACCTCGGCGTCTACCCCGGCTGCATGGTGCACGCCGGCACCACCGACTCGATCGCCGCCTTTCTCGCCGCCGGCGTCAACGCCAGCGGCGACGCGGTCACCTCGCTCGGCAGCACGCTGGTGCTGAAGCTGTTGTCCGACACGCGCGTCGAGTCGACCGAACACGGCGTCTACTCGCACTGGTTCGGCGAGCGCTGGCTGGCGGGCGGTGCCAGCAACGCCGGCGGCAAGGTGCTGCGGCAGTTCTTCGACGACCGCCGGCTGGCCGCGCTGTCCGAACGCATCGATCCCGCCGTCGCCAGCCCGCTCGACTACGTGCCACTGCCCCGTACGGGCGAGCGATTTCCGGTCAACGACCCGACACTTGCGCCGCGCCTGACACCGCGTCCGGCCGATGACGCCGACTTCCTGCACGGCCTGCTGGAAAGCCTCGCCCGCATCGAAGCGCAGGGCTACGCGCGGCTGGCCGAGCTCGGCGCTTCGCCGGTGAAGCGGGTCGAGACCGCCGGCGGCGGCGCCAGAAATCCGGCCTGGACGCGCATCCGGGCACGCCTGCTGGGCGTACCGGTGACCCGTGCCGCCCACACCGAAGCCGCCTACGGCAGCGCGCTGCTGGCCCGCGACGGCGCGGCCCGCTTCGGCTGACGGGCCGCCGGGTCCCGACTACGACTAAAGTCGTATATCGAATAGCGGGGCTATGTCCTATGGTGGGTTGATTCACCGCGCCGCGAGCTGAAACCGCCTCGCTCCGGGGTGAAACCACCCCGGGAGACCCTGCACGTGAGAATCCGCGCCCATCGCCTGCTGCACGCATCCGGCCAGGCCGGCGCCTTCAGCGCGAGCCCCCATCTCGGCGGCGTCATCGCGCCGCGTTTTCTGGTCATCCATTACACCGGCGGCAGCAGTGCGGCCGGCACCATCGCGTGGTTCCGCGATTCCCAGTCGAAGGTGTCCGCCCACCTCGTGATCGCGCGCGACGGCGGCATCACCCAGATGGTGCCGTTCAACCGCGAGGCCTGGCATGCCGGCCAGTCCCGCTGGGGCAGCCTGTCCGGCCTCAACCGCCACAGCATCGGCATCGAACTCGACAACGCCGGCTACCTGGTCCGCAGCGGCGGACACTGGGTGTCCCCGCTCACGCGCCGCCGCTATCCCGACCGCGACGTCACCGTCGCGCCGCACCGCAACGACCCGCCGGGCACGCCCGCCGGCGGCTGGCACGCCTACACGTCCGAGCAGATCGAGGCCACGCTCGAATGCGGCATGGCCCTGGTCAGCCACTACGGCCTCGCCGACGTGCTCGGCCACGACGACATCGCACCCGGCCGCAAGCGCGACCCGGGGCCGGACTTCCCGCTCGAATCGGTGCGCGCACGCCTGATCGGGCGCAGCGACGATCACCCCGAACGCTACCGCACCACCGCGCGCCTCTACGTGCGCGAAGGACCCGGGCCGGGCTACCCCGCGCTGCCCGGCACGCCGCTGCCGGTCGGCACCGAGGTCGAAGTGCTGGCCAAACACGGCCTGTGGTGGCAGGTCGACACCGTCGGCGAGGTCAACGGCATCATGGACATCGTCGGCTGGTCGCACAGCAAATACCTCGAGGCGGTCCATGGCTGACACGCCCGGCTCGTTCGACTGGGACACGCTGTTTGCGCTGGAGCGCGCACGCATCCGCGAACCCGAAGGCCACGACGACGGTCCGGACCGGCCGCTGACCGGGCTCGCCTTCTCCGGCGGCGGCATCCGCAGCGCCACCTTCAACCTCGGCATCATCCAGGCGCTGTCCGAGCTGCGGCTGCTGCGGCAATTCGACTATCTCTCGTGCGTGTCGGGCGGCGGCTACATCGGCGGCTGGCTGTCGGCCTTCATCCGGCTCAAGTGCGGCGGGCGGGTCGAGGCGGCCGAGACGCAACTGCAGACCGGCGGCAGCGAAAATCCGGCGATCCGCTTCCTGCGCAGCTACAGCAACTATCTGACGCCGCGAGCCGGTTTCTTCTCCGCCGACACCCTCACCGCGGTCGCCACCTATCTGCGCAACCTGTACCTGAATCTCCTGCTGCTGCTGCTCGCCCTGGGCGGCCTGCTGCTGCTGCCGCGCCTGCTGGTGTGGCTGGCACGCTGGCTCACCGGCTGGGAGGGCGCCCTGGCGGCGGCCGATCCCCGGCTGCTGCCGCTGTTCGGCACCGGCATCGCGTGCATCGCGCTCGCCATGGTCTTCGTCGGGCTCAATCTCGGCGGCCGCGGCGGGGCCTTCCGGAAGCGGCCGTTCCACACCCGCCAGGCCGGCGTGCTGAGCCTGGTGGTGCTGCCCGCGCTGGCGTCGGCCTGGCTGATCGCCTACGGCTTCTACGCGGGAGCCGAGGTGCTGGCACGCATCGGCGTGGGCGGCTGGATCGTGCTCGGCGTGCTGGTCTACGTGCCGCCCTGGGCGGTGGGCTGGGGTTTGGGGCGCTGGCTGGGACGCCGCAACCCCGGTCAGCCGCACTTCAGCCCGGGGCGCCTGTTCGCGATGGGCGCTTACGCCCTGCTGGCCGGTGTGATCGGCGGCCTGCTGCTCGCCCTGTTCGCCGAGGCCACCCGCTGGATACACGCTGACTTTCGCGGCTACAGCGGCTCGTGGATCGCCTCGGCGCTGGCGACCGTCCTGCTGCTCAAGTTCTACACGCTCACCGTGATCGCCCACATCGGCCTGATGGGGCGCTATTTCTCGCACGACTCGCGCGAATGGTGGTCGCGCCTCGGCGGCTGGATCCTGCTCGCCTCGCTGGTATGGGGTTTCGTGTTCTGCGTCGTCTTCATCGCCCCGGCCTTCTTCCGCTGGGCGAGCGAATGGTTCGTCGCCGCCGGCGGCGTCACCTGGGTGCTGTCGACGGCGGCCGGCGTGCTCCTGGGACGCAGCACGAAACCGGCGGACGCGGCGCGCGCCTGCTGGCGCCGGTGGATCGTCCAGGCCATGCCCTACGTGTTCGTTGTCGGCCTGCTGGGCCTGCTGTCCTGCTGCCTGCATCAGCTCCTGAAGCTGCCGGTGTTCTGCCCCGACTGCGCGACCGCGACACAGCAGGCTGCCGGCTTCATGGGCGCATTGCACGCCGAGACGCAAGCGTTCCAGCGGGCCGACATCGGCCGCACCTTCCTCCTGGCCGCCGGCAGCCTCGCCGCCGCCGCGGCGCTGGCCTGGCGCATCGACGTCAACCTGTTCTCGATCTACCACTTCTACCGCCAGCGCCTGGTGCGCTGCTATCTCGGCGCGTCGCGCTGCGAATCGCGGATTCCCCATCCCTTCACCGGCTTCGACCCGCGCGACGACATCAAGCTCGCCGAGTTGTGCAACACCACGACCGGCAAGCCGCAATGCCAGCGGCCCTACCCCATCTTCAACACGGCGATGAACCTGGTGGCCGGCAAGCAGCTCGCCTGGCAGGAGCGGCTCGCCGCCGCGTTCGCATTCACGCCGCTGGCGTCGGGCTACAGCTTCAACCTGCCCGACGAGAAAGGCCAGCTGTTCAGTCATTACCGTCCCACCGCCCAGTACATGGAAGGCGTGTGGATGGGCACGGCGATGGCCATCTCGGGCGCGGCCGCCTCGCCCAACATGGGCTGCCGCAGCACGCCCGCGCTCACCTTTCTGATGACGGTGTTCAACGTGCGGCTCGGCCACTGGACGCCCAACCCCAGGAACGACCACACCTGGACGCTGCACGACCCGCCCTTCGGCGGCACCTATCTCCTCAAGGAACTGTTCGGCAAGACCGACCACGCCTCGCCCTTCGTCTACCTCTCCGACGGCGGCCATTTCGAGAACCTTGGACTGTACGAACTGGTGCGCCGGCGCTGCGCCTGCATCGTCGTCGTCGACGCCGGCGAAGACCGCGACACGCGCTTCGACGACCTCGGCAACGCCATCCGCAAGTGCTACGCCGATTTCGGCGTCGTCATCGACGTCGACGCCGGCGACCTGCGCTCGGGCTACTCGGCCATCGGGCGGGTGCGCTACCCCCCGCGGGCCGGCGTGGACGAGCAGGCCGTCGAAGGCTGGCTGATCTACATCAAGCCGCGGCTGGCCGGCAGCGAGCCCGCCGACCTCCTCAACTATCAATGCACCCATCCCGGCTTCCCGCACGAATCGACCGCCGACCAGTGGTTTGACGAATCGCAGTTCGAAAGCTACCGCAAGCTCGGACACCACATCGGCAAGGCCGTGTTCGAGGCCACGCTGATCGAGGCGGCCCAGCGCCAGGACATGGCCGACGACCATGGCCCGGTTCTGCCCTGGCTGTGCGAGATCCTGCGCGAGCGGCGCGAGGAAGCAGCTTGAATGCCCCCCAACCTCGACTAAGGTTCAGGGCGGCCTGTCCTTTCCACAGGAGCGCACCATGAAGACATCGTTCTGGCTTGGTTCCATCGGCGTGGCGGCGGTCGTCGCGCTGGTCTGGCTCATCCAGCCGCCCGGTCCGGTCGCGGCCACGCCGGCCCCGGCGGCTGCCGCCGTCACCGGCCCCGTGCTGCCCGCGAGCGCGCCGCCGCCCGACACGCCCTACACCGACGCCGGCTTCCACGAAGCCGAAGCCGGCCTGTCGCCGTCGGCGCGCGCCGGCCGCGAAATCTGGTTCAAGGCCACCGCCGGCAACGCGCGCTTCCACACCTACACCTTCCAGCAGCGCGTCACCGCCCTGGTCGACTGGTACGGCGTACTGCGCGGCGACCAGCGCGGCACCCGCTTCCGCAGCTGGGGGCTGATCAACGACCCGGGCTGCTGCACGCCCGGCTCCGATGGCTGCCCGGCCAGGAGCTACGAGGAGACCTACGGCTTCGACTGGTGCCCGGGCGACGAGACCCTGCTGAAATTCGTCGGCAAACCCGGCTACCGCGATCCCGCCTGCGACTTCCAGGACGCGGCCGCGGCAACGAGCGATCCCGAAGGCCACCAGAAAGGACGCGAGGACAGCTGCCATCTCGCCTTCGGCACCTCGACCGGCGCACTCGGCTTCCGCAAGTTTCCCAATCCGCGCTTCGACGCGGCGGTATGGAAACAGCTCAACGGCGGCCTCGGCACCTGGGAAGGCTACAACCGCAAGCTGTCGAACGACCCCAGCCGCGCCGACCACAAGGTGCGCAAGCTCGCCGACGCCTCGATCGAGCCGCCCTTCCTGATCGGTACCTCGTGCGCCTCCTGCCACGTCGCCTTCAACCCCGCCAGACCGCCGGCCGATCCCGAGCATCCGAAATGGGAAAATCTCTCGGGACTCGTCGGCAACCAGTACATCCGCGTCTCCGAAATCCTCATTTCCGGCATGCCGCGCAACGATCTGCTGTGGCAGATCTTTTCCCACGCGCGCCCGGGTACCTCCGACACCTCGGCGATTCCCAACGACCAGGTCAACAACGCCGGCACCATCAACGCGCTCATCAACACCGCGCAGCGGCCGACCTTCGAAGGCGAACAGGTCAAGCGCTGGCGCAAGGTCGCGGCCTGCCCCGCCGGCGCCCAGGCGGACGCCTGCTGGTGCGAACCCGGCAAGCCCGGCAAGTGCTGGGAGCGCTCGGTCAAGACCGAAACCGTGCATCACATCCTCAAGGGCGGCGGCGACTCGATCGGCGCGCTCGGCGCGATCCAGCGCGTCTACTTCAACATCGGCTCGTGCGCCGAGCAGTGCTGGCTCAACCATCTGACCGACCTGCGCCAGCTCGACCCGCAGGCGCGCAACTTCGGGCAGACGCCGTTCGACATCGGCCAGTGCCGGCGCGACTGTCCCAACTTCCGCGCCGTCGAGGACCGCCTGCACAACCTGCTCGACTTCTTCCTCGCCGCGCCCGAAGGCCACGCCGTCGACCTCGTCGATGCGCGCGCGAACCAGAAAGGCGGCGCCTACACCCACACCGACCTGGTGCGCGACCTCGAACGCGAATTCGGCAAGGACGCCGTGTCGCGCGGCCAGCAGGTGTTCGTCGCCAATTGCGCGCGCTGCCATGCCAGCGGCAAGCCGCCGTTCGAAACCGTCGACTTCCGCGCCATCGACAGCAAGAGCGGCCTGCGCGCCGACTGGCTCGGCAACGACGTGCCCATTCCGGTCACCGAAGTCGGCACCTACCGCTGCCGTTCGCTGCACTCCAACCATCGGCGCGGCCACGTCTGGGAGCAGTTCGCCAACGAGGATTACCACGCGCGGAAGACCGTCTCCGGCCTCATCGAGCCGCACGACGGCGGCCGCGGCTACTACCGCAACGTCTCGCTGTTGAACCTGTGGGCGCACGCGCCCTTCCTGCACAACAACGCGGTCGGCCCCGAACTGTGCGGCTGGGGCGGCGACACCTCCAATCCTTACGAGCTGTACCGCTCCAGCTACGTCGACACCCGCCAGCCCGGCAACCCGCCGCTGGCGAAGGAGAAACAGCCGGCGTGCTGGGCCTACGACCCCTCGGTCGACGGCCGCTTCAAGCTCTACGTCGCCTCGATGCACGACCTGCTGAATCCGGCGAAGCGCATCCCCAAGGCGACCAAGGTCGACGAGGACATCGTGCTCGACATCGGCCCGCGCATCTTCGACGGCAAGGAGGAGAAACGCCTGGTCGGCTTCACCGTGCGGGTGCCGGCCGGCGCCACCGCCGGCAACGTCGGCAACTTCCGCCACAAGGACTTCATCGTCGACCTGGTGCGCGCCAAGCTGAAGCCGCAGGAGCTCGAAAAGCGCCTCGCCACCGTGCTGCCGCCAGCCGAGGCCAAGGCGCTCGCGGCGGAAATGCAGTCCATCGGCAAGGCCGTCGTCTCCGACCCCGACCGCCTGGTCGAGGTGGTGAAGGAGGCGCGCGCCCGCACCCCCGCCCTGTGGCAGGTCTATTCCTCGTGCACGGCGGAGATCGAGAACGACGGCCACCGCTTCGGCGAGGATCTGTCCGACGTCGACAAGAACGCACTGATCGCCTTCCTGGCGACGCTTTGAAGGAGAACATCATGAACACACGCATGCTGCTTCTCGTCACCGCGCTCTGCCTGCCGTTGTCGGGCTGCGACCAGATCAACGCCTGGTTCGGCGCCAAGCCCGACATCGCGTTCGCGCCCTACGGCGACACGTACGCCAGCAAGCCCGACTTCGCCCAGGTCGAGCACGCGCATCCGATCCCGCTCGCGGAACTCGCCAAGATCACGCCCAAGTACCTCGCCGGGCTCAACCAGGAAGAGCTCGACCAGCTGTATGCGCGACTCGGCTCGGGGCCGATTCCGGACGGGCCGTTCGACGGCGAGATCGTGTTCCCGCGCGGCAGCTCGGGCAAGATCCGCGCCGCCGAAATCGTCGGCGGCCTCAAGGGCCTCGGCGTGAACTTCAAGGGCAGGATGCTCGAGACCGCGGGCGAGACGCTGTGGAAGGGCAAGGTCTTCTACCGCGACCAGAAAGTCCTGCGCAACCGCATCCAGGACCTCGCCGTGCTGCGCGCCGTGATCGGTCCCGGCGACATTCCCAAAATCGACGTCGACGGCCGCGACGCCTGGCTGCTGTTTCCCGCCAAGCTCTATTGCGGCCAGAGCCTGATCGACTCGCGCCGCGAATCCATCATCATCGACTATGCCTTCACCGACGAAATCGCCGGCTACCGCGAGAACCCGGATTTCCTCGCCGGCCGGCGCGGCCTCAAGGTGCGCGACGAAATCCGCATGGTGCGGCCCGGCCTCTATCTCGGCCGCGCCTACATGGACCACGCCTTCATCCTCAACTTCGTGCTCCACAGCAAGGACCTCGATCGCGCCGGCCGCGAAGCCTTCGAAGCCGGCCAGGTGCAGGACGACTGCTGGCCCGGCACGCAGCAGCGCATCGTCGCCAGCCGCTGAGGCCGCCGCCGTGCAAACGCTCGCCGGGATCGACTTCGCCGCGCTCACCCAGCGGGCGTTCCATCCCTCGCCCGCCGCGTGGGAAGACCAGGTGTTCTATTTCGCCTCATTTGAAAAGCGAGTGGGTAATGCCGCCCCGAGGCCGCGGGTCAAGGGCGGGCGAAGCCCGGCGGAGCGAACCCTTGACGTGCGGAATCGGGAAATACGCTGGCCCGTGGCTGGATGC
>JBFMET010000011.1:0-79545 GCA_040753235.1 Pseudomonadota bacterium | reverse complement strand
GCGGCCGGCGCCGGGGCGGCTGCGGCCGGCGCCGGGGCGGCTGCGGCCGGCGACGCCGGTGCCGGGCGGCCCGGCGCGGGCGACTTCGGGTAGCCTGCCTTGTCGAGCAGGGCCTGCCACTGGCCGGTCTCGAAGCCGTCGATCTTTTCCTGGCCGACCACCAGCACCGGCACGCTCAGGCGGCCGGTGAGCTTTTTCAGTTCCGCGTTCGCCTCGGGACTGGCCTGGGGGTCCTTGCTGCTGTAGGG
Organism: Pseudomonadota bacterium; assembly: GCA_040753235.1. Taxonomy (GTDB): domain Bacteria; phylum Pseudomonadota; class Gammaproteobacteria; order Burkholderiales; family Thiobacillaceae; genus Thiobacillus. The sequence goes on along the minus strand of JBFMET010000011.1, from coordinate 79,297 downwards.
CACGCCGCGTTCGCTGAGGAGTTGCCGCGCCTGGTCGCAGGGTGCGCCGCAGGCGGTGCTGAACAGGGTGACCGGGAATTTCTCGCGCGCGGTCTTGGCCGTGTAGGACTCGCCGATCTCGATGAAATTGCCCTTGAAGTTCTTCTGCTGAACTTTACCCACGCTCGGCGGCGGCGGTTGGTCGCTGTAGACCATGCGGCCCTGCGCGTCCTTCCACTGATACAACTGGGCGGCTGTGAGCGGTGCGCTCGCGAGCGCAAGGCACAGGGCGGCGGAAAGGACTCCCGGTTTCATGTTGATCTCCTGACAGGCGTGATTCCTTGGCTTAACGGCTGTGAACCGGCCAAGCTTTACGCCTGCGCAGGGACAGAAAACGTGCGGGGCGCTGGCCAACGCTCCGGCGATGACGCAGCCGGAGCGTAGGCCGCGCAGCGGGTGGCTAGCGAAGCCGCCGGCGCGCAGCGAAGCCCACCAGACCCAGCCCAGCCAGCATCATGGCGTAGGTCTCCGCCTCGGGCACGGCGGCAATGTTGTAGGTGCTTCCCGAGCCAATTCCCAACGACATCCCGGGTGTAACCAGGATCCGTTCGAGCGATGCAGTGCCATAGAAGTCCGCACTGGCGTTTTCCTCGGCGAACACGGAAAGTTGGCTGACCAGGCTGTACCGGGTGCCGCCCGTGACGTCGAAGACGACGCTCAGAAAGCTGGTTCCCGTCCCGTCCATCCAGTCACGCCCAATTTCCCCGCTGCCGATGAACGCGGGGCCTTCGATAGGGTAGCTGCTGTCGTTTCGCCAGTACTCGTGGAGGCTGTCCAGATCGAATACCTGCACGAGCAGGCTGCCTACGGCGTAGCCGTCGTACTTGACGTTGGGGTATCCCGTCGTCCCCCCCGGGTTACCCCCAGACGGATGCTGACGCAATTCGAATTCCAGGGTGATCTGGCCATCGGCCGAAGGCGTGAACACCTCGGTGTAAGTGCTCCATGCTGCGGCACCCGAACTCGTGGCACCATAAACCGAGCTCTCGGTTGGGTCCCAGGCGTTCTGCACGCGCGTTTCGGTCCAGTAGCGCCCATTCCAGGCTGAGGCCTCTGCCCTGTTGCTGCCGAAATCGGACTGAGCTTTGGCGCCGCTGGTGGCCGGTGTGATATCGGCAAAGTAGCTGTAGTTGATTTGGGTCGTGCTTTGGGTGTAGTCGAAAGCGGTGGCGGTGCGGACTGCGCTCACCGCATTGTTGTTGGTGGCCATAGCCTCGGCCCGGTTGGCGGGGTTGGAGGCATCAGTTGAATTGAACACGTTGCGGCAGGCCCAGAAGGCTCCCGAGTCGGAGCAAGGCGTGAAACGCAAGCTGCCCTGGTAGGTGGACCAGGCTGTAACGCGGCTCTCGCGAAGCGGGGTGCCGGTGGCGTAATCAAGCAGCGCTGGTGGCTCATTGTTGTCCAGAAAACCCTGCGCGGAGGCATCCGCAAGGGGAAACATCAGCGACGTTCCCAGCAAGGCGGCGAGAACCAGGGAATTGGACGGGTAGGTGCTATGCACAGTGCGCTCCTTTGGGTGAGTAACGCCAGCGATACCCGGGTGTCATGTCACTAACAATCCGGTGCTTGCGCACGGAACTCACGAAAAGCAAAAGTCATGCCGTCGTTATAAGTGCTTGTTATGTATGGCTTCCCCCGGCGTCGAGGTGCGGCAACCGCCCGCTTGTGTAAAAAAAACCGACACTAGGCCATGCCGTTGTGCCGCAGCAGGGCGTCGAGGGTCGGCTCGCGGCCGCGGAAGGCCTTGAACGACTCGATCGCCGGGCGCGCGCCGCCCTGGGCGAGGATTTCGCTCCAGAAGCGGTGGCCGACTTCGGGGTTCAGCACGCCGCCGTAGCCTTCGGCCTCGTCCTCGAACAGGGCGTAGGCGTCGGCGGAGAGCACTTCCGCCCACTTGTAGCTGTAGTAGCCCGCAGCGTAGCCGCCGGCGAAGATGTGCGAGAAGTTGTTGGGGAAGCGGTTGTACGCCGGCGGAATGATGACCGCGGTTTTTTTCCGGATGGTCTCGATCAGGTCCTGCGCGGTGCGCGTGCCGTTGGGGTCGAAGTCGTCGTGCAGGTGCATGTCGAAGCTGGCGAACTCGATCTGGCGCATCGTCTGCAGGCCTGCCTGGAAGTTCTTCGCCGCGAGCATCTTGTCGAAGAGTACGCGCGGCAACGGCGCGCCGCTGTCGACGTGGGCGGTCATGTGCTTGAGCACGTCCCACTCCCAGCAGAAGTTCTCCATGAACTGGCTGGGCAGTTCGACCGCGTCCCACTCGACGCCGTTGATGCCGGATACGCCCAGCTCTTCCACTTGCGTCAGCAGGTGGTGCAGGCCGTGGCCGGTCTCGTGGAACAGGGTGATGACCTCGTCGTGGGTGAAGAGCGCCGGCTTGCCGCCGACCGGCGCCGAGAAGTTGCAGTTCAGGTAGGCCACCGGCGTCTGGATGCCCTCGCGCTTTCTGCGGCGGGTGATGACGTCGTCCATCCACGCGCCGCCGCGTTTGGAGGCGCGCGCGTAGAGGTCGAGGTAGAACTGGCCGACGCGCTGGCCGGCGTGGTCGGTGAGGGTGTAGAACTTCACGTCGGGGTGCCACACGGGCGCCTGGTCCTCGCGGATGAAGAGGCCGTAGAGCGTCTCGACCAGCTTGAACAGTCCTGCCAGCACGCGCGGTTCGGGGAAGTACTGTTTCACTTCCTGGTCGGAAAAGCTGTAGCGCGCCACGCGCAGCTTTTCCGACACGTAGGCGTTGTCCCAGGCTTCGAGTGCGTCGAGTCCCAGTTCGTCGCGCGCGAAGGCCTGCATTTCCGCGTAGTCCTTCTCCGCGTAGGGGCGGGCGCGGGCGCCGAGTTCGTCGAGGAAGGCCAGCACCTCGCGCGGCGACTCGGCCATCTTGGCCTCGAGCGAGACCTCGGCGTAGCTCCTGAATCCCAGCAGCTCGGCGGCCTCGCGGCGCAGCTTCAAAATGCGCGCGATCAGCGGCGTGTTGTCGAGTTTGGCGTCGCCGAACTCCGAGGCGCGGGTGACGTAGGCGCGGTAGAGAATCTGGCGCAGTTCGCGGCTGTCGGCGTACTGCATCACCGGCAGGTAGGACGGCATGTGCAGGGTGAATTTCCAGCCCGTGGTGCCGGCTGCTTCGGCCGCGGCGCGCGCGGTCTCCAGCACGTCGTCGGGAATGCCGGCGAGCTCGTCCTCTACGTCGATGATGAGCGCGTAGTCGTTGGTCGCGTCGAGCAGGTTCTCCTCGAACTTGGCGGAAAGCTGCGCGAGTTCTTCCTGCACCTGCATGAAGCGCGCCTTCTTGTCGGCCGGCAGCTCGGCGCCGCCGAGGCGGAAATCGCGCAGCTCGTTGTCGACGATTTTCTTGCGCGCCGGCGACAGCGCGGCGAACGCGGGGCTCGCAGCGAGCGCCTTGTACTTGGCGAACAGCGCCTCGTTCTGGCCGAGCTCGGCGTAATAGACAGTGATCTTCGGCAGGTTGGCGTTGTAGACCTCGCGCAGCTCGGGCGAATCCATCACCGAGTGCAGGTGCGAGACCTGGCCCCAGGCGCGGCCGAGTTTTTCGTTGGCGTCCTCCATTGGCGCGACGAAGGCGTCCCATTCGGCCGGGGTGTCGGGCGCTTCCGCCTGCTTCACTGCGGCGCGGCAGTCGGCCAGCAGTTGGTCGATCGCGGGGGTGACGTGTTCGGGCTTGAAGTCGGCGAAGCGGGGCAGGCCGGAGAAGTCGAGGAGCGGGTTCATGGCGATCTTTCGTGAGGGGGAGGGTGGCGGGTTAGGCCAAGATTCAGAACGATTATAATTTGTGCCCGGTTCCGCCGCCTTTCAACCCCAGACCCGACATGGCCTTGAACGCTTCCCTCGCGCCCTACCAGGGGCATGTGCCGCAATGCGCCCCCGGCGCCTGGGTGCACCCGCGCGCGACCGTGATCGGCGAGGTGAGCCTGGACCGCGACGCCTCGGTGTGGCCGGGCGCGGTGATCCGCGGCGACGTCAATTCGATCGCCGTGGGCGAGGCGACCAACATCCAGGACAACAGCGTGCTGCACGTCTCGCACAAGACGGCGGAGAACCCGGCCGGCGGCCCGCTGCTGATCGGTGCGCGCGTGACGGTCGGCCACACCGTGATCCTGCACGCCTGCACCATCGAAGACGAATGCCTGATCGGCATGGGCTCGATCATCCTCGACCGCGCGGTGGTGCAGAAACACGTGCTGCTCGGCGCCGGCTCGCTGGTGCCGGAAGGCAAGGTGCTCGAATCCGGCCACCTGTACCTCGGCCGTCCGGCCAAGCTCGTGCGTGCGCTCACGCCCGAAGAAATCGCCTATTTCAATTATTCCGCCGAGCACTATGTGAAGCTGGCGCGGTCCTACCCGCCCTGACTTTTGATCCGGACCCCAGACCCATGAAATTCGCCAAACCCGCTCTCGCTGTATTCGTCGTCGTCGCCCTCGCTGGCGCGCTCGCCTACGCCCTGATGGCCAAGCCCGCTGCGCCGCCGCAGGTGTTCTCCACCCTGGACGGCCGCCAGATCGCGCTCGCCGAGCAGCGCGGCAAGGTCGTGCTGGTCAACTTCTGGGCCACCTCGTGCCCCGGCTGCGTCAAGGAAATGCCGGACATGGTGAAGGTCTACGAGGACTACCGCGAGCGCGGCTTCGAGATCGTCGCGGTGGCGATGCGCTACGACCCGCCGGAATACGTCAGCAATTTCGTGCAGACGCGGCAACTGCCTTTCCCCATCGTGCTCGATACTGACGGCGCCCACGCGAAGACCTTCGGCGAAGCCTACGGTGGCGGCGAGGTGCAGCTAACCCCGACGAGCTTCATTATCGACAGGGACGGTCGCATTCTCGAAAAGAAACTGGGTGAGATCGATTTCGTCCGCCTGCGCGCGCTGCTCGATCGGGAGCTGTCTTGAGCCGCGCGCTGATCGCGGTGGCGCTGCTCGCGCTCGCCGCCGGCTGCAGCGCGCCGGCGCCCAAAACCAAGAAGCCCGCACCGCCCGGCCCGCCGCCGCCCGAGATGTCCGCCGAGCCCATCGTCTGCCCGGCCGACGTGCGCGAATGCCCCGACGGCAGTTTCGTCGCGCGCGACCCCGACAACGGCTGCGTGTTCCGGCTCTGCCCGGGCGCGGCTCCCGCCAAATAACTACCTGGACCCTGATTCATGGCGCAATACGTCTACTCCCTCAACCGTGTCGGCAAGATCGTCCCGCCCAAGCGGCAGATCCTCAAGGACATCTCGCTCTCTTTTTTCCCGGGCGCGAAGATCGGCCTCTTGGGTTTGAACGGCTCGGGCAAGTCGACGCTGATCCGCATCATGGCCGGTGTCGACAAGGACATCGAGGGCGAGGCGATCCCGATGCCGGGCATCCGCATCGGCTACCTGCCGCAGGAGCCGCAGCTCGACCCGGCGCACACCGTGCGCCAGGCGGTGGAGGCGGGGCTGGGCGAAATTGTCGAAGCAAAAAACAAGCTGGAGGAAATTTACGCGGCCTACGCCGAGCCCGACGCCGACTTCGACAAGCTCGCCGAGGAGCAGGCGAAGTGCGAGGCGATCCTCGCCACCGCCGGCGCCGACCTCGACACGCAGATGGAAATCGCCGCCGATGCCTTGCGCCTGCCGCCGTGGGACGCCGTCATCGGCAATCTCTCCGGCGGCGAAAAGCGCCGCGTCGCGCTGTGCCAGCTGCTGCTCTCGAACCCCGACATGCTGCTCTTGGACGAGCCGACCAACCACCTCGACGCCGAATCGGTCGACTGGTTGGAACAATTCCTCGTGCGCTATCCGGGCACCGTGGTCGCGGTGACGCACGACCGCTACTTCCTCGACAACGCCGCCGAGTGGATCCTGGAGCTCGACCGCGGCCACGGCATTCCGTGGAAGGGCAACTACACCAGCTGGCTCGAGCAGAAGGAGGCGCGCCTGGAGACCGAGGCCAAGCAGGAAGCCGCGCGCATCAAGACCATGAAGCACGAGCTCGAATGGGTGCGGCAGAACCCGAAGGCGCGCCAGGCGAAGTCGAAGGCGCGTCTCGCCCGCTTCGAGGAACTGAATTCGGCCGAATACCAGAAGCGCAACGAAACGCAGGAGATCTTCATCCCGGTCGGCGAGCGTCTGGGCGACAAGGTCATCGACTTCCACAACGTGTCGAAGGCCTTCGGCGACCGCCTGCTGATCGACAACCTGAGCTTTTCCGTGCCGCCCGGCGCCATCGTCGGCATCATTGGCCCCAACGGCGCCGGCAAGTCGACGCTGTTCAAGATGATCACCGGGCAGGAAAAACCCGACTCGGGTGAAGTCGAGATCGGCCAGACGGTGAAGCTCGCCTACGTCGACCAGAGCCGCGACGCGCTCGCGGCCGACAAGACCGTGTTCGATGAAGTGGCGGAAGGCCGCGACATCCTCACCGTCGGCCGCTACGAGATTCCGTCGCGCGCGTATCTGGGCCGTTTCAACTTCAAGGGCGGCGACCAGCAGAAGATTGTCGGCAAGCTCTCCGGCGGCGAACGCGGCCGCCTGCACCTGGCGAAGACGCTGATTTCCGGCGGCAACGTGCTGCTGCTCGACGAACCGTCGAACGACCTCGACGTGGAGACGCTGCGCGCGCTGGAAGATGCGCTGCTCGAATTCGCCGGCTGCGTGCTGGTGATCTCGCACGACCGCTGGTTCCTCGACCGCATCGCCACCCACATCCTCGCCTTCGAGGGCGACTCGCAGGTGGTGTTCTTCCCCGGCAACTACCAGGAATACGAAGCCGACAAGAAGAAGCGCCTGGGCGAGGAAGGCGCCAAGCCGAAGCGCATCCGCTACAAGCCGATCGTCCGCTGAGCCACGCATGAAGCACAGCCTGCCGATCCTGACGCGCTGGCTGCCCTGGGGGGCGGGCCTGCTGGCGGCAGTCGTGGTCGGCCTGCTGCTCGAAGCGCTGACGTGGATGGAAGCCGACCGCCGCGAGCAGGCCGAGCGGGCGGCAGTGCAGGCGGAGGTCGCCACCGCGCGTTCGCGCCTCGAATCCGAGATGAACGCGACGCTCTCGCTGAGCCTGGGTCTGTCGAGCTTCGTGCTGGCCAAGCCGGACTTCACCGAGACCGACCTGATCCAGGTCGCCGGCGCGCTGGTGCGCATGCAGCCCTCGATCCGCAGCGTGGCGATCGCGCCCGACAACCAGATCCGCTACATCTACCCCCGCGCCGGCAACGAAAAGGCGCTCGGACTGCGCTATCTGGAAACGCCCAGCCAGCGCGACGCGGTGCTGCGGCTGATGCGCGAACAGCGACCGCCGGCCCGGTCGAACTGGCGCAGGGCGGCGTCGGCATTATCAACCGCATCCCCATCCTGTTCACCCGCCCCGACGGCAGCATGCATTACTGGGGCCTGGCGTCAGTGGTCATCGACCCCTATCCGGTATTCCGGCTCGCCGGCATACGCGAGGACGCGCCCGGCGCCACACGCTACGCCCTGCGCGGGCGTGACGGCAAAGGTGCCGAGGGCGAGGTTTTTCTTGGCGAGCCGGCCCTGTTCACGCACCCGGACGCGGTGCTGATGGAGGTGGTGATTCCGGGGGGCAGCTGGCAACTGGCCGCCGTGCAAAAGGCCCCGGCGCGGGCCCATGCCGTGTGGAACCAGATCGTGATGGCCTTGCTGGCGCTGTTTGCGGGGGGCGTGGTGGCGTACGCCGTGTCGGCGCACCAGCGCATCCGCAACCTGGCGCTGCACGACAATCTCACCGGTCTCGCCAACCGTCACCAGTTCGCGCTGCGCGCACGGGACATGTTCGCGCAGGCCCAGCGCAGCGGCTGCCGGCTGACGCTCCTTAATATCGACATCGACGGCTTCAAGTCGATCAACGACACCTACGGCCATGCCGCCGGCGACGTCGTGCTGATCCACGTCGCCAGCCGTCTGCGCGCCTGCTGCCGCGAGACGGACCTGCTGGCGCGTCTGGGCGGCGACGAATTCGTCGTGCTGCTCGAAAGCGTGCGCGACGGCCAGGATGCCGCGATCGTGGCCGAGAAGATCATCCATGCGCTGGAAGACACCCTGCAGATCGGCGATTACCCGCTGCACATTTCCGCCAGCATCGGCATCAGCCTCTACCCCGAGGATGGGCGCGACGCGGAAACCCTGCTCATGCACGCCGATGCCGCGATGTACAAATCGAAGGAGCGCGGGCGCAATACCTTCCATTTCTACGAGCAGGGCATCACCGAACGCGCGATGCGGCGCATCCAGCTGGAATCGCGGCTGCGCGGCGCGATCGGCGAGCGCACGCTGAGCCTGCACTACCAGCCGCTGATCCGTCTCGATACCCGGCGCATCTGCGGCGCCGAAGCCCTGCTGCGCTGGAACGATCCGATGGAAGGGGCGATTCCGCCCGACCATTTCATCCCGCTGGCCGAGGACACCGGGCTCATCGTGCCCATCGGCGAGTGGGTGCTGCGCGAGGCCTGTCTCGCGCTGAAACGCTGGGACGCGGCAGGCGTGGCGCTCGATGATTTCATCCTGCACGTCAATCTCTCGGGCAAGCAGCTCCTGCAGAAGGATCTGCCGCAACGGCTGGCCGCCGTGCTCGACGAAACCGGTGTGGTCCCGTCGCGGCTGGTGCTGGAGCTGACCGAAAGCAGCATCATGGAAGGCGAGGCGGTCGGGCTCGACGGCATGGCGGCGCTGCGCCGGCTCGGCTTCGGCATCGCCATCGACGATTTCGGCACCGGCCATTCCTCGCTCAGCCGGCTCAAGCAGCTGCCGATCGGCGAGCTCAAGATCGACCGCAGCTTCATTCGTGATCTCGCCGACGATTCGGACGACGCCGCGATCGTGCAGGCCATCCTCGCCCTGGCGGCCAAGCTCGGTCTGCAGGTCATCGCCGAAGGCGTGGAGCACGCCGGCCAGGAAGCTTTCCTGCTGCAGAACGGCTGCCTGCGGGCGCAGGGCTATTTCTACGCGCGTCCGCTGCCGGAGGCCGATCTGCTGTCGCGCCTGGGCGCGCCGCAGGTTCAGTAGTGCGGCGGAATTTCGTCGCGCGGGCTGCGCGCCGCGTCCGGCTGCAGCGCCTGCATCTGGCCGTGCAGCAGGCGCAGCTGGGCCTGTAGCAGGTCGATCTGTTCCTGCTGGCGGAACACGGTCTGATTGAGCGTCTCGATCAGGTCTTCGGCGAACGCGAGCTTGGTTTCGATTTCGGTCAGGCGGTCTTGCATCAGCGGCCTCCGGCGGATTCGAGCAGCGGCGCGACGCGGCTTTCCAGCCGCGGGTAGTGCACCTGCCCGGCGATGACGTGGCGGATGCGGCCTTCGGCGTCGAGGATGAACGAGGTCGGCACGCTCTTGACGTGGCCGAAGGCGGCCGTCACCGAGGCGTTGGTCGGCGCGGCCGGAAAGGCGTAGTCCTTGTCGTGCATCCAGTCGGCGATTTTCTCCGGCGGGTCGTCGACGCTGATCGACACGACCTCGAAGCCGCGGTCGCGGTGATCCTGCCAGAAGCGGTCGATCACCGGCTTTTCCTTGCGGCAGTAGGGGCACCAGGTCGCCCAGAAATTGACCAGGACCACACGACCCTTGAGGTCTTCACTGGTCAGCACGCGGCCATCGGTCAAGGTCACCTGCCAGGGCGGAATCGCGCGCTCCTCCTCGCTGACATCGGCCGGCGGGCGGAACCACAGGTAGGCGATCAAACCCAGTAGAATCAGGGTCAGCGGACTCGGTGTCCATTTTTTCAGGGTGGCTCTATCCATGCTGTGGCTGAAATCGTTTCATATCGTGATGGTGGTGAGCTGGTTCGCTGGTCTCTTCTACCTGCCGCGCATCTTCGTCAACCTGGCGATGGAGACGAACGACGCCGCCTACGACCGCCTGCTGCTGATGGCAGGCAAATTGTATCGGTTCGTCACCCCCATCATGTGGCTCACGCTCATCACCGGCGTGTGGCTGTGGCTCGCCTGGTGGCTGCCGACCGACGGCTGGATGTGGGCGAAAGTCGCGCTCGTCGCCGGCCTGGTCGGCTACCACCATGTGTGCCGGCGCCTCTTGCGCAGCTTCGAGGCCAGACAGAACACCAAGTCCCACGTTTGGTTCCGCTGGTTTAACGAAATCCCGGTCGTCGTGCTGCTGGTCGTCGTGTTGCTGGTGGTGCTGAAGCCGTTTTAAGTTTTTTCATCCGCCAAGCGCGTGAAGATGGAGCCTGTAGGAGCGCCGCCCCCGGTGCGATATGCATGGTCCATCGCGCCGAGGGCGGCGCTCCTACGGCGGTGCATGCTTTGCTTTGCGCATGAAGCATTTCCCGAAAGTCCAATGTGAAACCAGAATCCCGTCGCAAACCCACGCCGCATGCCGCTCGCCCCGAGCGCGATGCCTTGCCGCCCGCCAGCCATTTCGCCACCTGCCCGCGCGGCCTGGAGGAACTGCTGGTCGCCGAATTGCAGGCCGCCGGCGCGCAGGTGGTGCGCCAGCTGCCCGCCGGCGTACTGTTCACCGCCGACGCCGCGGCCGAGATGCGCGCCAACCTCAGCTCGCGCATTGCCACCCGGATCCTGCGCAAGGTCGGCTACACGCGCTACAAGAAGGAAGAGCACATCTACCGTGCCGCGCTCGATCTGCCGTGGCCGGCGTGGTTCGACGTGACGAAGACCATCGCGGTGAAGGTCGGTGCGCAGAATGCGCCGCTGAAAAGCCTCAACTTCATCACGCTCAAGATCAAGGACGCGATCTGCGACCGTTTCCGCGAGGAAACGCGCGAGCGCCCCAGCGTCGATACCGACGCGCCCGACGTTCCCGTCTATGCCTTCTTCACCCCCGACGCGGTGACCTTCTACCTCGACACCAGCGGCGAGCCGCTGTTCAAGCGCGGTTTCAAGCGCGAGGCGAGCGCGGCGTCGATCAAGGAGAACCTCGCCGCGGGCCTCCTGCTGCTGTCGGGCTGGGAGCCCGGCACACCGCTGCTGGACCCGATGTGCGGTGCCGGCACGATCCTGCTCGAGGCGGCGGACATGGCGTTCCGGCGCGCGCCCGGCCGCGCGCGGCACTTCGCCTTCGAGCACTACCGCGACTTCGACTCCGTGCTGTGGCAGCGCCTCAAGCGCGAGGCGCAGGCGCAGGAAAAACCCGTGACCCCGCTGCCGCTCTTCGGCGCTGACCAGGATCGGTGGGTGCTCGACAAGGCGCGCAACAACCTGGCCGCGGCCGGCTACGGCGACGTCGTTCAGCTGCAGGTGGCCGACGCGCTCGACCTCAAGGCCCCGGTGCCGGCCGGCACGATCGTCACCAACCCGCCCTACGGCGAGCGGCTCGGCGAGGCCGAGGACCTGGCCGAGTGGTACCCGCTGCTCGGCGACTGGCTGAAAAAGAATTTCGCCGGCTGGGAGGCCTGGATCATTTCCGGCGACCCGCTGCTGCCCAAGCTGATGGGCCTCAAGGCGAGCCGCCGCATCCCGCTGTTCAACGGCCCCATCGAGACACGCTTCCTGCAGTACAAGCTGATCGCCGGCTCGATGCGCGATAAAAAAGCGCCCGCCTCGACGGACTGAACGGAACCCGGACGCGGCGCGCGCGTCCCTCCTGCATTCCTCATCGAGCCCCGCCATGATCACCGCCGCCCTTCGCCTGACCGGCACCCTCGACGACGGCGCCGAGGTCTATCGCAGCTACTACCTCGTCGCCGACTTCGGTTCGTCGGGCAGCGGCAAGGCGTCGATCATTCCGATGTCGATCGGCGCGCCGATGCCGGACGAGGACCATCTGAGCGTGCAGCACGGCGGCGAGGAGGCTGCGCTGAAAGCAGCGGCGGAAGCGATCAAGGCGCTCCCCGGCAACCGCGGGCTCGCCGTCCACGCCGTCATCAACCCCGAGTAGCGCGGAGCGGGCAATGACAGCGAACCGGCGTTTCTCGCTGCGAACAGCCTGGGTCGCCGTCGTGCTGGCCTGCGCAAGCCTTTCCGACGCCGCGGCGTTTTCGCGCAGCGCCTGGGAACAGGCGGGCTGGCTGACCCGCTTCGAGGCCGGGCTGGCGGATGCGCGCGGCAGCGGACGCCCGGTCTTCGTCTATTTCGACGCGGCCTGGTGCAGCTGGTGCCAGCAATACAAGCGCGACACGCTCGATCAGCCCGCGGTGCGCGCCGCGCTCGCGCGCGGTTTCGTGCGGGTGGCGGTCGACGCCGACGCGCGCCCCGATCTGATGCGGCGCTACGGCGGCAAGGGGCTGCCGTTCACCGTGGTGCTGGCGCCCGATGGGACGGTGCGCACGCACTTCGTCGGCGTGATGCCGGCGCAGGATCTGGTCGCCCTGCTGGGCGCGCTGCCGCAGCCGGCGCCGCCGTCGAGTGCAAGCGCGGTGCGGCATCAGGTCACTGCGCTCGATCGCCGTGGCTACGAGGCCTTCCGCGCCGCCTGGCTGCAGCATCTCGACCAGCTCTACGACCCGGCGCGTGCCGCGCTCGCCGGCCCCTTCGAAACCGGCGCCACGCACAAGCGCACCCCGGTGCTGGCCTGGCTCTATCTGATGGACCACGGCCTGTGGCGCGAGCGCGCGCAGGCAGCCGGCCGCGCCGAGCGCACGCGCCTGTGGGATGCGCTCGACACGGGCTTCTTCAACTTCGTCGACCCTAGCCGCGACGACTACCTCGAATCGTCCAAGCTGCTTGAAACCAACGCCTGGATGGCGGCGTGGCAGGCGCAGCTGGGCGTGCACGACGCCGCGGCGCGGCAGCTCGCCCAGGCGACGCGCTTCTTCCTGAACGAGGTGCTGCAGGATCGCGCGCAAGGCGGCTACTTCCAGGCGCAGGTGGCCGACAACGCGTACTACGCGCTGCAGCCGGCCGAGCGTCTGCGCCGCCCGGCGCCGCCGCTCGATCGCGTCAAGCGCGCCGACACCCACGCGCAGGCGGCATGGGCGCTGCTGCGGCAGGGGCAGTTCGGCGAGGAGGCGCGGGCAGTGGACGACGCGGTGCGCACGCTGGACTTCGTGCTCGCCACCTTCTGGCACGAGGGGCGGCTGTATCACGCGTGGCGCGACGGCGCGGTGTCGGCGCCGGACCAGCCGCACACCTGGTTCTGGGTGCTGGCCGCCGGCAGCGCGGTCGAGCGCGTGCGGCCCGACCCCGCGCGCCGCGCCGCGCTCGACGCGATCGCCCGCATGGCGGGCGCCTGGCTGGCCGGCGAGATGCGGCGGGCGCCGCGGCTCGACAACGAACTGGCCGGGCTCGTCGCGTGGAGCGCGAGCCAGCCACCGTTCGCCGCCCGCCTGCCGGCCGGCGCGCGCGACTGGGCGCTGCGCCAGCTGCGCATCGAGGCGGAAACCGCACCGGACGAACTGGTGATCGGGCTGTGGGCGTGGGAGGCGGCGCTGGCGCGCCGCTGAAAAGCGCCGGGGGCGCGAAGGATTTTGCCTCCGCGCCCCCGGTGTTCGCGTGGTGAAGCCTGACGAACGCGTGTTTACACGATGTCGAGGTGGTCCAGCCCCGCCATCATGTCGCGGCCCTTGGCCTCCTGGCCGTGCAGCTTGATCTTCAGGCGCAGGTCGTTGAGGCTGTCGGCGTTGCGGAGCGCGTCCTCGTACGAAATGAGGCCGGCCTCGTAGAGGTCGAACAGCGCCTGGTCGAAGGTCTGCATGCCGAGTTCGCGCGACTTCGACATGATTTCCTTGATCTCGTGCACCTGGCCTTTGAAGATGAGGTCGGCGATGAGCGGCGAGTTGAGCAGGATTTCCACCGCGGCGACGCGGCCCTTGCCGCTCTTCATCGGGATCAGGCGCTGCGAGATGAAGGCCTTGAGGTTGAGCGACAGGTCCATCAGCAGCTGGTCGCGCTTTTCCTCGGGGAAGAAGTTAATGATGCGGTCGAGCGCCTGGTTGGCGCTGTTGGCGTGCAGGGTCGACAGGCATAGGTGGCCGGTCTCGGCGAAGGCGATCGCGTATTCCATGGTGTCGCGGTCGCGGATCTCGCCGATGAGGATGACGTCGGGCGCCTGGCGCAGGGTGTTTTTCAGCGCCGAGAACCAGTTGTCGGTGTCGATGCCGACCTCGCGCTGGGTGATGATCGACTTCTTGTGCTCGTGCACGTATTCGATCGGGTCCTCGACGGTGATGATGTGGCCGGCGTCGTTCTCGTTGCGGTAGCCGACCATCGCGGCGAGCGAGGTCGACTTGCCGGTGCCGGTGCCGCCGACGAAGATCACCAGGCCGCGCTTGATCATCGCGACATCGCGCAGGACCGGTGGCAGGTTGAGGTCCTCCATCCTGGGGATCTTGGTGACGATGGTCCGCATCACGATGCCGACGCGGCCCTGCTGTACAAACACGTTGACGCGGAAGCGGCCGATTTCGGGCGGGCTGATCGCGAAGTTGGATTCGTTGGTCGCCTCGAAGTCCTTCCACTGGCGCTCGTTCATGATCGAACGCGCCAGTTCGCTGGTGTGCGCCGGCGTGAGACTCTGGTTCGACACCGGGGTGATTTTGCCGTCGACCTTGATCGCGGGCGGGAAACCGGCGGTGATGAACAGGTCGGACGCGTTCTTCGCCAGCATCAGGCGCAGCAGGTCGTGGACGGTTTTTTCGGCATTCATGTCGGATCCTTAAGGTAAAACAGCGCGAGCGCTCAGCCCATGAAGGCGTCTTTGTTCATGGCCGCGGAGCGGGCCGTGCCGGGGGCGATGATGTTGCGGCGCACCAGGTCCTGGAGGTTCTGGTCGAGCGTCTGCATCCCGAGATTGCCGCCGGTCTGGATCGCCGAATACATCTGTGCCACCTTGTTCTCGCGGATGAGGTTTCGGATCGCCGGGGTGCCGATCATGATCTCGTGCGCGGCGACGCGGCCGGCGCCGTCCTTGGTCTTCAGGAGCGTCTGCGAGATCACCGCGCGCAGTGATTCAGACAGCATCGAGCGCACCATTTCCTTTTCCGCCGCCGGGAACACGTCGACGATGCGGTCGATGGTCTTGGCTGCCGACGAAGTGTGCAGGGTGCCGAACACCAGGTGGCCGGTTTCGGCCGCGGTCAGCGCCAGACGAATCGTTTCGAGGTCGCGCAGTTCGCCCACCAGGATCACGTCCGGGTCTTCCCGCAACGCGGAGCGCAGCGCATTATTGAACGACAGCGTATGCGGGCCGACCTCGCGCTGGTTGATCAGGCACTTCTTCGACTGGTGCACGAATTCGATCGGGTCCTCGACGGTGAGGATGTGCGCGTACTGGTTCTCGTTGACGTAATCCATCATCGCCGCCAGCGTGGTCGACTTGCCCGAGCCGGTGGGGCCCGTCACCAGCACGATGCCGCGCGGCTGGTCGGAGATTTCCTTGAAGATGGCGGGGCAGTTCAGTTCTTCCAGCGTCAGCACCTTGGACGGAATCGTCCGGAACACTGCGCCGGCGCCGTACTGCTGGTTGAAGGCGTTGACGCGGAAGCGCGCCAGCGAGGGAATCTCGAACGAGAAGTCGATTTCCAGCGTCTCTTCGTACACCTTGCGCTGGCTGTCGTTCATGATGTCGTACACCATGCGGTGCACGTCCTTGTGATCCATCGGCGGCAGGTTGATGCGGCGGATGTCGCCGTTGACCCGGATCATCGGCGGCAGGCCGGCCGACAGGTGCAGGTCGGACGCCTTGTTCTTGACGGCAAAAGCCAGCAGTTCGGAAATGTCCACGCGTGCCTCGTTCAGTGGTGAAAGGGGTTTTGTCGGATAATGATCGTCATGGATAACGGCCCCGGAACGTCCGAACTTGAGCCGCGCGACGCTGCAGGCGCGGCGTCTGCATGTGAGCGCTTGCGTACCGTCCGCAACAGGATAGCTCAGGCGGCTGCCGTAGCGGGACGCGATCCGGCTACGGTGGCGCTGCTGGCGGTCAGCAAGACCTTCGACGCCGCGTCGGTGCGGGCGCTCGCAGCGTGCGGTCAGCGCGCGTTCGGCGAAAACTACCTGCAGGAAGCGCTCGCCAAGCAGCTCCAGGTCGAGGATCTGCCGCTGGAATGGCACTTCATCGGCCCGATCCAGAGCAACAAGACGCGGTCGATCGCGGAAAACTTCAGCTGGGCGCACAGCGTCGACCGGCTGAAAATCGCCGAGCGCCTGTCGGCCCAGCGTCCGCCGGACCAGCCGCGGCTCAACGTGTGCATCGAGGTCAACGTCAGCGGCGAGACGAGCAAGAGCGGTGTGCCGCCGGATGAACTGCCGGCGCTGGTCGAAGCCGTGGCGAAGCTGCCGGGTCTGCACCTGCGCGGGCTGATGGCGATTCCCGCGCCGACCGACGACCCGGCTGCGCAGCGGGCAGCGTTCCGTCGGGTGCGCGAACTGTACGACGCGTTGCGGGCACGCGGTCATGCCCTCGACACCCTGTCGATGGGCATGTCGGCCGACCTCGAGGCGGCGATCCTGGAAGGGACGACGATGGTGCGTGTTGGCACAGCCCTGTTTGGTGAAAGGAATAAACGAAATGACTAAGGTGAGCTTCATCGGCGGTGGCAACATGGCCGCCGCCATCATCGGCGGGCTGGTCGCCAGCGGCACCGACCCGACCGACGTCGAAGTGGTGGAAATCAATGCCGATGCGCGTGCGCAGCTGGCGGCGCGCTTCGGCGTGGTGACGCATGCGGATCTCGCCGACGCGCGCCTGCATGCGCTGGTGGTGCTGGCGGTGAAGCCGCAGTCGCTGCCCGACGTGGCGGCGGCGCTCGCGACGAAACTGTCCGGACAGCTGGTGCTGTCGATCGCCGCCGGCGTACGGGTGAGCGACCTCGCGCGCTGGCTCGGCGGGCACACCCGTATCGTGCGCGCGATGCCCAACACGCCGGCGCTAGTGCAGGCGGGTATTGCCGGCTTGTACGCGGCGCCGGGCCTCAACCACGAGGCCCGCTCGCAGGCCGAGTCGGTGCTGCGTGCGGTCGGCGGGGTGGTGTGGGTCGACGACGAAACCCGGCTCGACGCGGTCACCGCGGTTTCCGGCAGCGGCCCGGCCTACGTCTTCTACTGCATCGAATCGCTGGAAGCGGCAGGCGTGGCGCAGGGGCTTGCCGCCGATACCGCGCGCCAGCTCGCCTTGCAGACTTTCTTCGGCGCCGCCAAGCTGGCGCTCGAGTCGGGCGAGGAGCCGGCCGTGCTGCGGCAGAAAGTGACTTCGAAGGGCGGCACCACCGAGCGCGGCATCGCCGCGCTGGAGGCGGCGGCGGTGAGATTGGCGATCGGCCAGGCGGTGGAGGCCGCCAGCCGGCGCAGCGCCGAACTCGGCGACGAACTGGGGCGACTTGCATGATCGAAGCCGCCCTCAAGTTCCTCATCCAGACGATCGGCAACCTGTTCGTCATCGCCGTGCTGCTGCGTTTCATGATGCAGTTTTTCCGGGTGCCGTTCCGCAACCCCTTCGCGCAATTCATCGTCGCGCTTACCGACTTTGCGGTGAAGCCGCTGCGGCGCGTCGTGCCCGGCCTGTTCGGCCTCGATCTGGCCTGCCTGGCGGTGGCCTTCGGGGTCGAATTCATCGTGGTTGTCGCGGGCTACTGGCTCGGCGGCTTTCCGTTCGGGCTGGCCGGCGGCGGCGTGTGGCCGGTGATGCTGGGGCTGGCCGCGGTGCGCCTGCTGAGCCTGACGGTCTACCTCATCATCGGCATCACCCTGGTGCGCGCGGTCCTGTCCTGGGTCAATTCGCACTCGCCGCTGATGCCGGTGGTGTACGAGCTGTCCGAGCCCTTCCTGCGGCCGCTGCGCCGCGTCGTGCCGATGGTCGCCAACGTCGACTTGACGCCGCTGGTACTGTTCATCCTGTGCCAGCTGGTGCTGATGGTGCCGATTTTCGGCCTGGAGCGCGCCCTGCTCGGGGCTTTGTGAGCCGGGGGGCGTGAACAGACCCCCGGTCTGGGCGCGCCGCGACGGCGCCGCCTGGCTGATCGGGTTGCACGTCCAGCCGGGCGCGAAGACCACGGCGGTCGTCGGCGAGCACGGCGGCCGCCTCAAGCTAAAGATCGCCGCGCCGCCGGTCGATAACAAGGCGAATGTGCACCTGCTGGACTGGCTGGCCGCGCGCCTGGGCGTGCCGAAATCGGCGGTCAGGCTGGTGCGCGGGGAGACAGCGCGGCAGAAGACCGTGGCCATCATCGGGGTCGACGCCCCCTGGACAGCGATAGAAAACGATACGCGGACATGAGCATCCATCTGGAACAGGAAGTTGCGGACTTCAGCGAACGGCGGCTGCGCCTGGCGACCGCCATTGCCGATTACGCCGACTGGCTCGACGGCCAGCACGGGATCGACGCCGAGCGCACCCTGCGCCTGACCGACACCGCCGCGAGCCTGCGCCAGGACAAGCTGGTGGTTGCCTTCGTCGCCGAGTTCTCGCGCGGCAAGACCGAGCTGATCAACGCACTGTTTTTTGCCGACCACGGCCAGCGCCTGCTGCCGTCCGAAGCGGGGCGCACCACCATGTGCCCGACCGAGCTCTTTGCCAATGCGGACGAGTCGCCCAGTCTCTGCCTGCTGCCGATCGAGACGCGCAGCCGCAGCGAGTCGCTGGCGCAACTGAAGCGGATGCCGATCGAATGGGTGCGCATGCCGCTCGACCCGGCCGACCCGCGGCAACTGCAGGAAAGCCTGAAGAAACTCACCGAAACCCGTGCGATGCCGGCGCCGGACGCGATCGAACTGGGCCTGTGGGATGCCGCCGACGACAGCGCGCGCCATCAGCTGGCCGCCGACGGCACGGTCGAGGTGCCGGCGTGGCGCTATGCGCTGGTCAACTACCCGCATCCGCTGCTGCAGGCGGGGCTGACCATCCTCGACACGCCGGGGCTGAACGCGCTCGGTGCGGAACCGGAGCTGACCCTGTCGGTGATCCCCAATGCGCACGCGGTGATGTTCGTGCTGGCGACCGACACCGGCGTGACGCGCTCGGATCTCGAAATCTGGCAGAAGCACGTTCACCGCCACGCCAACTACCACGTCGCAGTGCTGAACAAGATCGACATGCTGTGGGACGAGCTGAAGAGCGACGCCGAAGTGCAGGCGGTCATCGAGCGCCAGGCCGACGATGCCGCGCGCGTGCTCAAGCTGCCGCGCAGCCGGGTGTTCACGGTGTCGGCGCAGAAGGCGCTGGCGGCGTCGATCCGCGGCGACGGCGCCTTGCGCGTGCGCTCGGGCATCGAGTCGCTGGAATACCTGTTGGCGCACCAGGTCATTCCGGCGCGGCGCGACATGCTCTACCACGCCGTCGCCCGCGACGTCAGCGCGATGATCGACGACAGCCGGGCCGACCTGGCGGCGCGCCTCAAGCGGCGCAGCGACGAACTGATCCAGCTTTCCCAGCTGTCGGGCAAGAACCGCGAGCTGATCGAGCAGATGCGCGTCGCGCTGCAGAAGGAAAAGGACAGCTACGACGCCACCGCCGCGCAGTTCCGGACCACGCGCGCGGCGGTGCAGGCGCAGGGCGCGCAATTGTTGTCGCTGCTGTCGGAAGACACGCTGGCGGAAATCTGCAAGACCGGCCGGGAGGCGCTCGAAGGCAGCTGGACCACGCGCGGCCTGACCCAGGGCATCCGTCAGCTCTCCGAGCAGATGGTCGAACGCATCGAGCAGGCGTCGCAGATGGCGCACGGCATGCTGGAAACGCTCGATCACGCCTACGGCCGTTTCCATGTCGTGCACCAGTTGCCCAAGATGCAGGTGCCGCGCCTCGACCTCAAGGCCTACCGCAACCGCCTGCAGGCGCTGACGCAGGAGACCGAGGCCTTCTGCCGCGACCCCGCCAACCTGATGCTGGAAAAGCGTTTCATGATCCGCCGCTTCTATGCGGGGCTGGCCGAGGAGGCGAAGAAAGCCTTCAACCTGGCGCGTACCGAGGCCGAGCGCTGGCTGCGCATCGCGCTCGATCCGGTGATGACGCGCATCCGCGAACACAAGCTGTATCTCGACAACCGTCTGGCCGGCCTGCACCGCATCCTCGAAAACATGGGCACGCTGCAGGGCCGCATGCTGCAGATCAAGCAGGAAATCGAGCAGTTGCGCGCCGGGCGTGCCGAGCTCGCGCGCATCGCCGGCGAACTGACCGGCTAGCCCGTTCAGGCGTTCAGGCGTTCGAGCAGGACCGGCGTCTTGTCGGGGTCGGTGTTCTTCAGCAGGCGCAGCGCCGCCGGCGTCACCTCATCCAGATGCGACTTCAGCACCTGCTGCTTGACCTGCAGCAGGCTCGCCGGCTGCATCGAGAAAGTGCGCAGACCCAGGCCCAGCAGCAGCCGGGTGAGCAGCGGATCGCCGGCCATTTCCCCGCACACCGCCACCGACTTGCCCGCCTTGGCGCCGGCGCGGATGGTCTGCTGCACCAGGCCCAGCACCGCGGGATGCAAGGGGTCGTAGAGATGCGACACGCTGTCGTCGGCGCGGTCGATCGCCAGCGTGTACTGGATCAGGTCGTTGGTGCCGATCGACAGGAAATCGAGCTGCTCGGCGAAGAAGTTCGCCGCCAGCGCCGCCGCCGGCACCTCGATCATGCCGCCGACGGGGATGCCTTCGTCGAAGGCGAGGCCGTCCTTGCGCAATGAAGCCTTGGCTTCGTCGATGCGCTGCAGCGTCTGCCGCAGCTCAAGAAAGCTCGCCAGCATGGGAATGAGCATGCGCACCCGGCCGTGGGCCGAGGCGCGCAGGATGGCGCGCAGCTGGGTGTGGAACAGGGCCGGCTCGGCGAGGCACAGGCGGATCGCGCGCAGGCCGAGCGCCGGGTTGTCGGCGACGGTATGCCCCCACGGCGCCTGCTTGTCGGCGCCGAGATCGAGCGTGCGGATGGTGACCGGCTTGCCGTCGAGCGCCTCGGCCACCGCCTTGTAGGAGGCGTACTGCTCTTCCTCGGTCGGCAGGTCGCTGCGGTTGAGAAAGAGGAATTCGCTGCGGAAGAGGCCGATGCCCTGCGCGCCGGCGGCCTTCACCGCGTCGAGGTCGGACAGGAGCTCGATGTTCGCCATCAGCTCGACCGGCGTGCCGTCGAGCGTGGACGACTTGCTGGTTTTCAGCCGCTTGAGCTTGTCGGTGTCGATGCGCCACTGGTTCTGCCGCAGCCGGTACTCGGCGAGCACCGACTCGTCCGGGTTGACGATCACCACGCCGTCGCGGCCGTCGACGATCAGCAGGTCGTGATCGCGGATCAGGCCGCGCGCGTTGTGCAGCGCCATCACCGACGGCATGCCCATGCTGCGCGCCAGAATCGCGGTGTGCGAGGTGGTGCCGCCGAGGTCGGTGATGAAGGCGGCGAAATGCACGTTCTTGAAAATCACCATGTCGGCCGGCGACAGCTCGTGCGCGACCAGGATGCGCTCGACGTCGAAGCTGACGTCGAGCGGGATGTGGCTGGGGTGGCCCATCAGCACCTTGAGCACGCGCTGCACCACCTGGACGACGTCTTCCTGGCGGCTGCGCAGATAGGCGTCGTCGATTTCCTCGAAGCGTGCGACCAGCGCCTCCATCTGCTGCGCCAGCGCCCATTCGGCGTTGCACTGCGTTTCGCGGATGAGGCGCTTGGGTTGCTCGGCGATCATCGAGTCGCCGAGGAACATCAGGTGCATGTCGAGGAAGGCCGACAGCTCGGCCGGCGCGCCGGGCGGGATGTGGGTGCGCAGGATTTCGAGCTCGGCGCGGCTGGTCCCGATCGCCTCGTCGAAGCGCGCGAGCTCCTCGTCGAGGTACTTCTGGTCGAGCATGTACTGCGGAACCTCGATGCGGGCGGCCGATGCCAGGTGAGCGTAGCCGATGGCGATGCCGCCGGAGACGCCGATGCCGTGCAGCGAGAAGCTCATGCGAGCTCTTCCCCGAAGCCGCTCCCGATCAGCCCGGCGAGCGCGTCCATCGCTGCGACTTCGTCCTCGCCCTCGGTTTCCAGTGTGATGGTGCTGCCCTTGGCGGCGGCCAGCATCATCACGCCCATGATGCTCTTGGCGTTGACGCGGCGGCCGTTGCGCGACAGGTGCACGCTGCTCTTGAAGGTCGAGGCGAGCTGGGTGAGGCGCGCCGACGGTCGCGCGTGCAGGCCCAGCTTGTTGACGATTTCAATGTCCCGTTGCTGCATGGCACATGGTCTCGGAAATGTGATGGATGCTGTTGCGCCCGCCCTCGACGATGCGTTCGATGAGCTGCGGCAGGCTCAGACTTTCGCGGTAGTTCAGCGTCTTCAGCAGCATCGGCAGGTTGACGCCGGCCACCGCCTCGACGCGGCCGGGTTCCAGCACGCGGCACAGGGTATTGCTGGGGGTGGCGCCGTACATGTCGTTGAGCACCAGCACGCCGTCGCCGTCGTCGAGTTCGGCGAGCCGGGCCTGCAGGGCCTTCTGGCGTTCGTCGGGATCGGCGTGGCCGATGAAATCGAGCGTGGCGAGGCCGCCCGGACGCTGGCCGAGCACGTGGGTGGCGCATTCGACCAGGCTGTCGGCGAGCGAGCCGTGGGCGACGATGAGGATGCCTATCATTGCAGGGGGGACCAGACCAAAATGTACATTCTAACGCGCCTGGGCGCGGCATTTTTTCCACCCGTCCCCGGCACGAGCCAGCCGCGCTGCGTCGAGAGGCGGCCGGCGCGGTCAGCGCAGGCGCGTCTCCAGCGCGGGCGACACGTGCCGCGCACCGCCGGCGTCCACCGCCAGGTAGCCGTCGACGCCCAGTTGCGCCGCCTGGCCGGCGAGCGCAGCGGGGTCGGAGAGAAAGAGTGGCTTGGACAAGGCGTCCGAGCGCGTGCCGGCGCGCGCGCCGCGCACCAGGATCGTGACCGACTGCAGGGTGGCGGCGGGCCGGCCGGTCGTCGGGTCGAGCAGGTGGCAGTAGCGGCGCCCGCCTGCCTCGAAATAGCGCTGGTAATCGCCCGAGGTGCCGAGCGCCTCGCCGTCGTGGAGGTCGAGCGTCGCCAGCGTGCCGGACTCGCGCGGATGCTGGATGCCGACGCGCCAGGGGCGGTCGCCGCGGTCGCCCAGCGCGAGCACGTTGCCGCCGATGTTGATCAGCGCGCGGTCGATGCCGTGGCCTTTGAGGATCGCCGCCGCGTCGTCGAGCGCGCGCCCCTTGGCGTAGCCGCCCAGGTCGAGCTGCACCGCCGGATTGCGGCTGGCGACCGTATCGCCGTCGATGACGAGATCGGCCATGCGCGGTCGTCGGGCGACCCAGTCGGCGATGGCGTCGTCGCCGGGGATCTGCGCCTGCGGCGCGTCGGCGTGGAAACCCCACAGCGCGACCAGCCCGCCGATCGCCGGATTGAAGCGTTCGCCCGTCTGCGCCGCCAGCGCCTGCGCGTCTTGCAGCATGGCGGCCAGCTCGGGCGACACCCGCGCGCGCTCGCCGCGCGCCAGTGCCGCATTGAGCGAAGACAGCTC
Source organism: Pseudomonadota bacterium (assembly GCA_040753235.1). GTDB lineage: Bacteria > Pseudomonadota > Gammaproteobacteria > Burkholderiales > Thiobacillaceae > Thiobacillus. Next base: position 55,969 of record JBFMET010000011.1, on the reverse strand, counting down.
GCTCGGCTGCCAGGCATGGAGGCGGCGATGCAGGACGTCGAAATGCGCCAGCACGTCGTCGACGGCGGCGCGCGCCTGCGCTTCCGGCACGCCGGCGACGCTCACCTCGACCAGGGTGCCGAACACGTAGGCCTGCTGCCGGTGAGGCGGCGGCGGGCTGCAGGCGGCCACCAGGCCGAGCAGCAGCACCACCCACACGAGCTGCAGGGGGCGGATCAAGGATGGACCACGTTCGAGTGGCGCCGCTCGATCGCGGCGATGAATTGCACCGCGACGTCGTGGCCGGTCTGCGCGGCGATTTCCTGGAAGCCGGTGGGGCTGGTGACGTTGATCTCGGTGAGGCAGTCGCCGATGACGTCGAGTCCGGCGAGGAAAATGCCATGCTCCTTGGCCCACGGCGCGAGGGTGTCGGCGATGCGGCGGTCGCGCTCGCTGAGCGGTTGCGCGCGCGCGGTGCCGCCGGCGGCGAGGTTGCCGCGCGTTTCGCCGGCCTGCGGGATGCGCGCGAGCGCCCACGGCACCACTTCGCCGTCGATCAGCAGGATGCGCTTGTCGCCCTCGGCGATCGCCGGCAGGTAGCGCTGCGCCATGATGGCGCGCTGGCCGTGGCGGGTCAGCGTCTCCAGGATGGCGTTGCGGTTGGGGTCGCCGGGGCGCAGGCGGAACACGCCGGCGCCGCCCATTTCGGTGAGCGGCTTGACGATGAGATCTTCCTGTTCGGCGAGGAAGCGGCCGATCTCCGCCGCATCGGCGGACACCCGCGTCGGCGCGATGAATTGCGGGAAATTCAGGATCGCCAGCTTCTCGTTGACGTCGCGCAGCGCGGCGGGGCGGTTGAGCACGTGCGCGCCCTGCGCCTCGGCGACGCCGAGCAGGTGGGTGGCGAGCAGGTAGTCGGTGTCGACCGGCGGATCGGTGCGCATCACCACCGCGTTGAAGTCCTTCAGCCGGCCGTCCTCGACGTGGGCGATGCGGTACCAGGCGTCGCCGGCTTCCACCTCGAGCGTGGCGCAGGGCGCGTGCACGATGCCGTCGCGCAGCACGAGCTGGCGCGCCTCGCAGGCGTAGACCGCGTGGCCGCGCGCGGCGGCGGCGCGCATCATCGCCACCGAGCTGTCCTTGTGGGGCTTGAGGGACGCGAGCGGGTCGACGACGAACAGCAGCTTCATGCGGCGACCGCGGCCTCGGCTTCGTTGAGCGCTTCGTCGAGTTCGAGGCTGGCCGCCAGCATCGCCAGCCGCGCGATCACGCCGTAGGCGTAGAAGCGGTTGGGGGCGGCGTCCGGGTTGGCGCTGCGGTCGGGCGTGAAGCAGGTGTCGTCGAAGGCGAGCGGCACGAAGTGCATGCCGGGGCTGTTGAGGTTCTCGTCGGCGCCGCGCCCGGTGTGCACGCGGTAGAAGCCGCCGACGACGAAGTGGTCGAGCATGTAGACGACCGGCTCGGCGACCGCCTCGTTGATGCTTTCGAAGGTGTACACGCCTTCCTGGATCAGCACCTCGTGGACTTCGAGGCCTTCCTTGCCGACCGCCATCTTGTTGCGCTGCTTGCGGTTGAGCTCGCGCACGTCGTCGGGCGTCTTCACCGTCATGATGCCCATGCCGTAGGTGCCGGCGTCGGCCTTGACGATGACGAAGGGCGGCTGGTCGATGCCGTATGCGTCGTACTGGGCCTGGATGCGGCCGAGCAGCGCGCTCACTTTCTCGGCGAGGCAGTCCTCGCCCTGGCGCGCCTGGAAATCGATTTTTCCGCACTGGTCGAAATAGGGATCGATCAGCCAGGGGTCGATGCCGATGAGACGCGCAAACTCGATCGCGACGTGCTGGTAGGCGCGGAAATGGCGCGACTTGCGGCGCGTCGCCCAGCCCGCGTGCAGCGGCGGCATGATGGTCTGCTCGATGCCCTTGAGGATGGCCGGCACGCCGGCCGAGAGGTCGTTGTTGAGCAGCACCGCGCAGGGGTCGAAGCCTTCCAGCCCGACGCGGTCGCCGCGGCGCACCAGGGGTTCGAGCGTGAGGCGGCCGCCGGCCGGCAGCTCCAGCGTGGTCGGCTGGGTGATCTCGGGGATCAGCGTGCCGATGCGCACGATGAGTCCGGTCTGGCGCAGGATGTGCGCGAGCACCGCGACGTTCTGCAGGTAGAAGGTGTTGCGCGTGTGGTTCTCGGGGATCAGCAGCAGGCGCTGCGCGTCGGGGCAGATCTTCTCCACCGCGCCCATCGCCGCGTGGATAGACAGCGACATGAAGGCCGGGTTGAGGTTGTTGAAGCCGCCGGGAAACAGGTTGGTGTCGACCGGCGCCAGCTTGAAGCCGGCGTTGCGGATGTCGACCGAGGTGTAGAACGGCGCCGCCTGTTCCTTCCACTGCTGGCGGAACCAGTGCTCGATGGTCGGCTGCGCGTCGAGCAGGCGTTTTTCAAGCTCCAGCAGGGGGCCGGTGAGTGCGGTGGTGAGGTAGGGGACCATACAATAGTTCTTCGAATGATTAGTCGTATTCTAGGCCAAGCCGCATGTTTGACATCGTTTTGTATCAGCCCGAAATCCCGCCCAACACCGGCAACCTGATTCGCCTCGCGGCCAATACCGGCTGCCGCCTGCACCTGGTCGAGCCGCTCGGTTTCGATCTTTCCGACAAGCAGGTCGCGCGCGCCGGGCTCGACTACCACGACATGGCCTGCGTGACCGTGCACGCAGGCTGGGAGGCGGTGCGCGCGGCGCTCGCCGGGCGCAACTGGTTCGCGCTCACCACCAAGGGCAGCCGCAGCTATGCGACCGTGGTTTTTCGCCCGGACGACGTGCTGCTGTTCGGCCCCGAGTCGCGCGGCCTGCCGCCGGAGATTCTGGAAATGTTCGACGGCGAGCACCGGCTGCGCTTGCCGATGCTGCCCGGGTCGCGCAGCATGAACCTGTCGAATGCGGTGAGCGTGACGGTGTTCGAGGCATGGCGGCAGAACGACTTTGCGGGAGGGGTGTAATGAGCGCAATGGAATGGCTGGAAGCGGCGAGCTATCTCGTCACCATCGTCGGCCTGCCGCTGGCGATCGCGGTCTTCGTCCACGAACGCCGGCGCGAGCGGCAGAACGACGAGGAAGCGCTCTTCCTCAGGCTGTCGGACGAGTATTCGGACTTCATGCGCCTGGTCATCGCCAATGCCGACCTGCAGTTGCTGACGCCGGCGCCGCGCGGCGAACTCAGCGAAGAGCAGCAGGAACGCAAGCAGGCGCTGTTCGCCATTCTCGTCGCGCTGTTCGAACGCGCCTACGTGCTGGTGTACGAGGACGACATGAGCCGGCAGCAGGCGCGGCTGTGGCAGTCGTGGGCCGACTACATGCACGAGTGGTGCCAGCGCGTGGATTTTCGCGCCGCACTGCCGGGCCTGCTGCAGGGCGAGGACCCGGGCTTCGTCGCGACCATCCGGCGCATCGCCGAGGCGGCGGCACAGGGGCGCGCGACGCCGTAGTCAGTAGGCGAGATTCTCCACTTTGGCGAGCAGCGGTCCGCCGCGCATGTGCTCGAGCATCGCGGTCACCACTTCGAGGTCGTTGTCGAACGAGCCGTGCGCGAGCTTGATGCGCTCGGCGCCGGTCGACACGGTTTCGCGCCGCTTGCCGTGCAGGCGGACGGCGCCGACGGCGGCGGCGTGGCCCGCCCATTCGGCGAGGTCGGCGGCGACTTCGGGCGCGCCCGACCAGTGGTCCGGCGGCGCCGGCTTCCACGCCCACTCCATGCCGAGCAGCGGCGTCTTGTGGCGGGTTTCGAGCGCGCGGCTGACCAGATACAGCAGCGACTTGCCGTAGGGGCCGACCGTGTCGGCCTGCTCGCGCTCGTCGTCCAGGATGTCGATGCGTACCGATGCCGGCGCGAGCTTGCCCGACTGGAAGGCGGCGCCGTAGTGGCGGTTGGCGAAATCGACCGTGCAGGCGGGCGCGAACAGGGAGAGGCTGGCGAGGTCGAGCAACTTGTCGAGCAGCGGCAGCAGGTGGCCGAGCACGACGGCGCCGGCGGAATGGCCGGCGAGGTGGATCTCCAGATTGGGCACGGCCTGCGTCAGCGCGCGCAGGTGGCGCGCCAGCAGCGCCAGGCCGCCGCCGTCGTATGCGGCCGCCGCGGCGTTCTGCTTCATTTCCGACCACAGCGGCTTGACCAGCAGGTTTTCGCATGCGACCTCGATCGAGCGGTCGCGCGCCTCGGCGAGCGCCTGCCTGATCCGGTCGGCCACGCCTTCGTCGCGCATCTCGGGCTGGCCGCGAAAAATCTCGCGCGCCGAATCCTCCAGGATGCCGCGCAGGCTTTCCAGCGGCCCGGTCTTCCAGGTGACGAAGAGCGGGTAGATGCCGTTCTCGCGGAAGTACGGCGCCAGCATGCGGATGCGCGTCAGCGAGTCGGCCTCGCTGTTGAGGCCGCCGTGCACGTAGAGCGCGAGCTTGCGCGGCGCCTCGTCGGGCAGCGCGTCGAACCACGCGGCAGGTTGTTCGACGCAGACGATTTCGGTGGCCCGGGCGGCGTTCTCGGCGACGATGAGGCGGTTGATCGGCTGGCCGTTGTTGCCGAGCACCAGGCTGTGCAGATAGGCCGCGGCCTCGTCGAGCGGACGCACGGCCTCGTTCTGGTAGCGAAAGCCTTCGCCGGGCGCCTTGCGTCGCCCGGCACCGGCGGCGGGCGCGGCCGCCTGCAGCGGACGGGTGCTGAAGGCGGCGGGCGCGGTCGCGGTACGCATCGGCGCGCCGAGCACGGCGACCCAGGCGTCGGTGCCGTGGCGCACCCAGTCTTCGTAGGCGAGGATGGCGAAGCCATGGTAGCCCCAGTCCGGCCCCCACGAGTTCTGCACGATGAAGCCGTCCTCGGTGTAGCCGACAAGGGCGAAGGCGTGCCCGCCCAGGGATTTGGCGTGCGTCGGCAGGATCACCGGCGCGCGCGTTTTCTTGAGGAACCAGCCCTTGTGCACGTTGGCCGAGCAGTAGATCGCGCCGACCTCGTAGAGGGCCGACTGCATGTCGCTCACGCTCTTCCGGTCGATGCGGTAATAGGCGCCGAGCGGGCGGTTCGCGGCGTCGGCCTCCCAGCCGGCTTTCGGCGGGATGAATACGATCCTGCCGCGGTTGTTGCGGTAGGGCCAGAGCGCTTCGCTGCACGCGCCGTGACGGTGCCAGCCCTTCATCGCGCCGCGGCAGCTCGATCCTTCGTAATCCTCGCCGGGCCATTCGTCGTAGGCGCGGGCCAGGTGGTAGAGCATGCGCGGGCTCACCGTCATGAGGCCGCGGGTCCGGTAGCCGTTGTGCTTCCATTGCAGGAAATTGATCGCCGCGGCGAGCCCGAAGCCGGTGCAGGCGCCTTCCTCGCCCTGATCGAGCACCAGCGCCCGGGCGTAGGCCGGCAGGTGCTGCTCGATGTCTTCCAGACGCGGCCAGCGCGGCGGCAGGGAGACCAGGCGCGGCTGGTAGACGCGGTCGCGCAGGTCGATGCGGTCGGGACGGGCGTCGAAGGTGCGGTGGTGATGCGTCAGCGTCGGCATGGCGGATCCTCAGGAAAACGGACGGTTTTGTCGTTATAGCGACAAAGCGCCGGGATGCCAGTCGCGCGGGGCGAACGGGATTTACCTGGTTGGACGAAGTGATACTAAAATAGGCAAACTTTTCCGTGGACGTACCCATGTCTGTCGCCATGTTGCGCAACACGCAGTCCGAGATCGCCCACGAGGTGATCGAGTCGGTCGTCCATCTGACGGAGCAGCGCGATGAGCTGACGCTGCTGCGCAGTCTGCAGAACTCCATCCACGAAATGCTGCCGGAAGTGCAGATCGCCATGGCGTGCCTGGTCGCGGATGAAAAGGGCAACTGGGTGGACGATACGGCTTGTCCCTTGCCGACCCCCATGTTCGCGCTCAGCGCAGGACTCAGGGCCGAGGTCGTGGCGCTCGATTCCGAGCGTTCGATCCGCGAGCACGGCGAGGGCGGGCAGACTTACCTGATCGCCAGCCTCGGCACCCAGGACGATCGCCGCAAGGCGGTCCTGATCCGCCAGCCCGAATGGAACCCGACCGACCTGCGCATCGCGCGCGGCATGCTCAACATCTATTCGAATTTCGCGCGGGTGCTGTTCGACAGCGAGCGCGACACGCTGACCGGCCTCTACAACCGCAAGAAGCTGGAACAGAAGCTGGGCGAGTTGCTGGCGGCCCGCATGCGCGGCGCCCATCGCCAGCGCGACGAGAGCACGACCGATTACCTGGCGGTGTTCGACATCGACCACTTCAAGCGCGTCAACGACACCTACGGCCACCTGATGGGCGACGAGGTGCTGCTGATCTTCGCCGGTCTGGTGCGCAACACCCTGCGCGACGTCGACTGGGTGTTCCGCTACGGCGGCGAGGAGTTCGTCGCCCTGATCAAGGGCGTGCCGGCAGACACCATCTCGATCATCCTCGAGCGCGTGCGCGCCAAGATCCAGGATCACGCCTTCCCGCAGGTCGGGCAGGTCACGGTGAGCATCGGCTTCACCGCCATCGCGGAGCAGACCTTGCCGCCGTATGTTTTCGAGGAAGCCGACAAGGCGCTGTACTACGCCAAGGAGCAGGGTCGCAATCAGGTCTGCGACTACGCGGCGCTGGTGTCAAGCGGCGCGCTGTCGCGCGAAGAGCACGCCGGCGGCTCGATCGAACTGTTCTGATTTTTTCTAGGCGCCGAATTCCTGCTTGATATCCCGGTTCAGCAGGGCATCGACCGCCTGTACCGCCGGCAAGCCTTCGAACAGGACGCGGTTCACGGCGTGGCAGATAGGCATGTCGACGCCCTGTTCGCCAGCCAGCGCGTCGACCTCGCGCGCGGTGGTGACGCCCTCGGCAACGTGGCCGAGTTCGGCGAGGATGGCGTCGAGCGCCTGGCCGCGCGCCAGGCGCAGGCCGACCTGGCGGTTGCGCGAGAGGTCGCCGGTGGTGGTGAGCACGAGGTCGCCCAGCCCCGACAAGCCCATGAAGGTCTCGAAATGCCCGCCGAGGCGTACGCCGAGCCGGGTCATTTCGGCGAGCCCGCGGGTGATCAGCGCGGCGCGCGCGTTATGCCCCAGGCCCAGGCCGTCGCAGATGCCGGCGGCGATCGCCATCACGTTCTTCAGCGCGCCGCCGATCTCCACGCCGACGACGTCGTCGTGCGCGTACAGCCGCAGGCGATGGCTGGAGAGCGCCCCGGCCAGCCGGCGCGCCAGCACGCTGTCGCTGGAGGCGAGCGTCAGCGCCGTCGGGTAGCCCTGCGCGACTTCCAGGGCGAAACTCGGGCCGGACAGCACGGCCGTTTCGCGCTGCGCCGGCAGAAGTTCGGCGACCAGCTGGTGCGGCAGCTTGCGGTTGCCCGGCTCGAAACCCTTGCTCACCCACACCAGCGGCGGCAGCGTGGGGTGTTTGGCCAGCGCGGCCAGCGTCGTGCGCAGGCCGCCGCTCGGCACGGCGACGACGATCAGATCGGCGTCCGCCAGCGCGGCGTCGAGGTCGGCGTCGAGCCGCAGCGCATCCGGCAGCGGACAGCCCGGCAGGTAGCGGGCGTTGACGCGGGTCGCGCGCATGGCGTCGAGTTCCTGCGCATTGCGCCCCCACAGGCTGACGGCGTGCTGTGCCGCCCAGCTCGTGGCCAGCGCCGTGCCCCAGGCGCCGGCGCCGAGCACCGCCAGCTTCATTGCCCCCACACCTCGTTGATGACAACCCAGCCGGCCAGGCCGCTGGCGTGGCGCACGCCGAGCCAGCCGGGCGGGGCCGCATCGCCGCCGCGCACTTCAAGCAGCACGCCGCGCACGGCGCGGAACGCGAGCCCGGCCTCCGCGCGCGGCTGTTGCCGGATGTGGGCGGTGTCGGACTGGATCATCACGCTGCGCGGTCCGCCGAGCGCGGCCTGCTCGATCCAGGCCAGACGCCCGCCGTGGTCGCGCACCCGCACCCAGGCGCCCGTGTCGACGACGACTTCCAGCGGCAGACCGGCACCGGCGATGGCGACGCGGCCTGCGGTGGTCGAAGGGGCGTCGTAGAGTATGGCCGCGCGTGCGGCGCTGCGGTATTCCAGTGCGAGCGCGGGCGCAGCCAGCGCGAGCAGCAGGCCGGCGGCGAACCAGCGGCGCAGGAGCGCTTCCAAGGACGCTCTCAGTGGGTCTGGGCGGGGGCGGCCTGCTGTTGCTGCGCCTGCTGCTGGTTCTGCATGAACAGGGCCTCGAAGTTGACCGGGTTCAGCAGCAGCGGCGGGAAGCCGGCGCGGATGATGACGTCGGACACGGTTTCGCGCAGGTAGGGGAAGACGATGTTGGGGCAGCCGATGCCGAGCACCATGGGCATCTGCTCCTGCGGCACGTTCTGGATGCGGAAGATGCCGGCCTGCGTGGCCTCGACCAGGAACAGGGTCTTGTCCCCGATCTTGGCGGTGACGGTGGCGGTGATGGCGTTGAAATAAAGATCCTCGCCCAGCGCGCGGCTCTGGGTCGACAGGTTGACGTCGATCTGCGGCGCCTCGCGCTCGAGGTAGATCGCCGGGGCGTTCGGCACCTCGACCGAGAGGTCGGTGACGAAGAGTTTTTCGATGTTGAAAACGAGTTGCAGCGCGTCGCTCATGGGGGCTCCCTGACTGTTCAAACCGGAGCCGACGCTCCGGGCAAGCCGCCATTTTACACGTGCTTAATGGATGCCTTGTGACACCAGCCAGCGCTTCAGCGCATGCGCCTCCATCGCGCCGGACAGGCGGGCGGCCTCGACGCCGTCCTTGAACAGGATGAGGCTGGGGATGCCCTTGATGTGGTGGCGCATCGAGACCTGCGGCTCGGCCTCGGTGTCGACCTTGGCGAAGCGCACGCGCGTCGCCATCTCGGCCGCCACCTGCTGGAACACCGGCGCCATCATCTTGCAGGGGCCGCACCAGCCGGCCCAGAAATCGACCAGTACCGGCAGGCCGGCCCTCGCGATGAAGCGGTCGAAGCTGGCGGCGGTGAGGTCGACCGGCTTGCCGGGCAGGAGGGCCGTGCCGCATTGGCCGCACTTGGGCGCGTCGGCAAGGCGGCCGTCCGGCACGCGGTTGACGGCGAGACAGTGGGGGCAGGCAAGTTCCATGGCGTATTCCTCGAATCGGACTACGGCTTATATGGATGCGGGCGTGTGGGTTTACAAGGAGGACGCAGAGGGCGCGGAGTCGATCGCATGAAAATCTCCGTGTCCTCCGTGTCCTCGTTGTGCAATCCGACAGGGTGAAACCGATTACGCGTTCAGCAGCGGCACCAGCTTGCCCGCGGCGTCGAGCGCCGAGGTGTCGTCGAAACCGCCGACGTGGGTGTTGCCGATGAAGACCTGCGGCACGGTGCGGCGGCCGCCCGAGCGGGCGATCATTTCGTCCATCTTCGACGGGTCGAGATCGATGCGGATTTTTTCGATCTCGGCGACGCCGCGGCTTTTCAGCAGGCGCTCGGCGGCGACGCAATAGGGGCAGACGGCGGTGCAGTACATCACGACTTGGGCCATGGGGGTTTCCTTACTTCTGGGTGACGGGCAGGTTGGCGCGCTCCCACGCGATGATGCCGCCCGCCTGGTTGTACACGGTTGCGAAGCCGGCTTTTTTCAGCATCGCGCAGGCGCGCGCCGAGCGGTTGCCGCTGCGGCAGGTCACGAGCACGGGCTTGTCCTTGTGCGACTCGATTTCCTTGATGCGCTTGTCGAGCTGGCCGAGCGGAATGTGCTTCGCCTTCGGGATGTGGCCGGCGGCGTACTCCTTGTCCTCGCGCACGTCGAGCACCAGCGCGTCGTCGTTGAAGAGCCGCGTCGCCTTGAGCGTGTCGGCCTGCTCGACGCCGGCGAGCCGGCTGCCGATGAAGGACCACGTCAGCATGGCGCCGGACACCACGGTCAGCGCCACCAGCATCCAGTTTTCCTGGAGGAATTGCACGTCCATGAAAACTCCCGCTTAGAGGCCGCAGCCCTGCTTGACGCCGGCTTTCTTGAGGAAGATGTCCATCGGGCAGAAGCGGGTGATGCCGGACTGGAACAGGTTGAAGCCGACGAAGGCGGTGAGCCACAGCCAGGAAAGCTGCGTCATGTCGACGCTGCCCGAGACGTGCGCCAGCGCGAGCGACAGCATGATGAAGGAACCGGCGATGATGCGGACGAGACGCTCAACGGTCATGGTGAAACTCCTGTTCAGGGGGATGGGAACTTGCGGTAATTGGCCGCGTAATACAACACCGGGATCACCACCAGGGTGAGCAGGGTGGAGACGAAAATGCCGAAGATCAAGGATACCGCGAGACCGGAGAAGATCGGGTCGTCGAGGATGAAGAAGGCGCCGAGCATGGCGGCAAGACCGGTGAGCACGATGGGCTTGGCGCGGGTGGCGCCGGCCTGGATCACCGCCTCCTGGAAGGCCATGCCGGCCGCGGTCTGCTCGTTGACGAAGTCGACCAGCAGGATGGAGTTGCGCACGATGATGCCGGCCAGCGCGATCATGCCGATCATCGAGGTCGCGGAGAACTGCGCGCCGAGCAGCGCGTGTCCCGGCATCACGCCGATGATGGTGAGCGGGATCGGCGCCATGATGACGAGCGGCGTGACGTAGCTCTTGAACTGCGCGACGACCAGCAGGTAGATCAGCATCAGACCGACGGCGTAGGCGATGCCCATGTCACGGAAGGTCTCGTAGGTGACCTGCCACTCGCCGTCCCACTTGAGGCTGAAGCCGGCGTAGGGATCGGCGGGCTGGCGGATGAAGGTTTCGGCGAGCGTGCCGCCCTGTTCGAGCGTGCGGTCCTTGAGTTCGCCGCGCATCGCGAACAGGCCGTACAGCGGCGAATCCAGCGTGCCGCCAGTGTCGCCGACGACGAACACCACCGGCAGCAGGTTCTTGTGGTAGATCGTCTTCTCGCGCGTGCTCGGCACCACTTCGACGAGCTCCGACAGCGGCACCAGCTTGCCGTTCGCGCCGCGCACGCTGAGCTTGAGCAGTTCTTCCAGCTGCGACTGGCGTTCCGGCGGCAGGGTGATGCGCACCGGGATTTCATGCTTGGCGCCGCTGCCGTGGATGGGCGTGACGTTCTCGCCGGACAGGCCCATGCGCATCGCCGCGACGATGTCCTTCTGCGCGACGCCCGCCATCGCGGCCTTGTTCTGCAGCACGCGCAGCACGAAGCGCTGCGCATCGTCTTCCACGGTATCGTCGATGGCGACGATGCCCTCGGTTTGCTCGAACACGCCGCGCACGGTCTTGGCCACCTGCATCTGCGCCTCGTAGTCGGGGCCGTAGATTTCGGCGACGATGGGCGACATCACCGGCGGGCCGGGCGGCACCTCGACGACCTTGACGTCGGCGCCGTGCCGCTTCGCGATCGTTTCGACCGCGGGGCGGATCGCCTGTGCGATGTCGTGGCTCTTGCGTTTGCGCTCGGCCTTGTCGACCAGGTTCACCTGCAGGTCGCCGACCTCGGGGCCGGAACGCAGGTAGTACTGCCGCACCAGCCCGTTGAAATTGATCGGCGCGGCGGTGCCGGCGTAGGCCTGGTAGTCGGTGACCTCGGGCACGGCGGCCACGGCCTCGCCCATTTCGGCGAGCACCTGTGCGGTCTTTTCCAGCGGCGTGCCGACCGGCAGGTCGACGATGACCTGGAATTCCGACTTGTTGTCGAAGGGCAGCATTTTCAGGATCACCAGCTGCACCGCCGGCAGTGCGACCGAGATCAGGATGGCGACGCCGATGGCGAGCCACAGCTTGTTGCGCGCGCGCTTGCCGTCGGCGCCGCGCAGGAAGGGCGTCATGCGGGCGCGGAACAGCGCCAGCAGCTTGTCGTTGCCGGCCGCGTGTCCGCCGTGCGCCGACTGCTTGATGAGCTTCAGCGCCAGCCAGGGCGTGACGATGAAGGCGATTGCCAGCGAGATCAGCATGCCGATCGAGGCGTTGATCGGGATCGGGCTCATGTAGGGCCCCATCAGCCCGGTGACGAAGGCCATCGGCAGCAGCGCCGCGATCACGGTGAAGGTGGCGAGTATGGTCGGTCCGCCGACCTCGTCGACCGCGCGCGGGATGATGGCTTCGAGGCCGTCGTGGTCCAGCCCCATGCGGCGGTGGATGTTCTCCACCACCACGATGGCGTCGTCGACCAGGATGCCGATCGAGAAGATCAGCGCGAACAGCGACACCCGGTTGAGCGTGAAGCCCCAGGCCCACGAGGCGAACAGCGTGGCGGCGAGCGTCAAGAGCACGGCGGCGCCGACGATCAGGGCCTCGCGGCGGCCGAGCGCGAACAGCACCAGCAGCACCACCGAGGCGGTGGCGAAGATCAGCTTCTGGATCAGCGCCTTGGCCTTGTCGTCGGCGGTCGCGCCGTAGTTGCGCGTCACGCTGACTTCGACGCCTTCGGGGATCACGCTGTTCTGCAGCGCGTCGAGGCGCTCGATCGCCTTCTCGGCGACGTCGACCGCGTTTTCGCCGGGCTTCTTGGAAATGGCGAGCGTCACCGCCGGGTAGGTCTGGCCCTGCTCGGCCGCCTGCGTGCCGCCGGCGCCGGGACCGTGCCAGACGTAGCGCGCCGGCTGCTCGGGGCCGGCGACGACGGCGGCGATGTCGCTCATGTACACCGGACGGCCCTGCGCGACGCCGACCACGAGCCGACTCACGTCGTCGGCGCCGGACAGGAAAGTGCCGGTCTGGACGAGGATTTCCTGGTTGTTCGACACCAGCGTGCCGGACGGCTGCGCGGCGTTCGACACCTGCAGGGCGTCGCGGATGTCCTGTGCCGAGATGCCGTAGGACGCCATGCGGTCGGGGTCCATTAGCACCCGCACCGAACGGCCGGGGCCGCCGACGGTGGTGACTTCGCGGGTGCCGGCGATGCGCTTGAGCTCGATTTCGGCGGCGCGCGCCACCTGCTCGAGTTCGAAGGCGCCGCGTTTCGGGTCGCGCGTCCACAGGGTCGCGGTGACGATGGGCACGTCGTCGATGCCGAGCGGCTTGATGATGGGTTCGCCGACGCCGAGCTCGGGCGACACCCAGTCGCGGTTGGCCTGGATGGTGTCGTACAGGCGCACCAGCGCCTGCGTGCGGTCCTGGCCGACGAGGTACTGCACGGTGAGCACCGCCATGCCCGGCTTCGAAACCGAATAGATGTGCTCGATGCCGGCGATCTGCGACAACACCTGCTCGGCCGGCGTGGCGACCAGCGCTTCCACGTCCTTCGCCGACGCGCCGGGGAAGGGAATGAACACGTTCGCCATGGTCACGTTGATCTGCGGCTCTTCCTCGCGCGGCGTGACCAGGATGGCGAAGAGTCCCAGGAGCGCCGCGATCAGCGCGATCAGCGGCGTCAGCTGCGAAGTCAGGAAAAAGCGGGCGGTGCGGCCGGAGAGTCCCATGGCGATCCCCGCTTATTTTTTGGGTGCGGCTTGATCGGCGGGGCGCTTGGCGTAGATGCCGGCCTTGACCGGATCGAGCGCGATGACGTCGCCGGGATTGAGCCCCGCCAGCACCTCGACCTGGCCGCGACCGTTCGGCGCGCCGAGGCGCACCTGGCGCAGGCTCACGCGGTCGTCCTTGCCGACGACGTAGACCGCGGTGATTTCGGAGCGGCGCACGACAGCGCTCGAGGGAATCGCGAGCTTGCGCGCGCTGCCGACCGAGAAGTGCGCGCGCGCGAACATGCCGGGTATGACGCCTTCCAGGTTGGCCGGCAGGTCGATGCGCACCTTCACCGTGTGCGTGGCGGCGTCGGCCGACGGCAGCACGGTCACGCCCGTGGCGTCGATCCACTTGTCGAGCGAGGGAATTTCCACCGCCACCCGCGGCGAAGCCTTCACCTCGGCCAGTTTGTACTGCGGGACGGTGGCGATCACGCGCATGTCCTTGGGGTCGAAGCCGGTCATCAGCGGCGTGCCGGGGGACACGGTCTCGCCGACCTCGACGTGGCGCGCGGCGACCACACCGGAGTAGGGCGCGGTGATGACGGTATAGCCGCTCACCGCCGCGGTCTGGCCGACGCCGGCGCGCGCCGCGCGGGCCGCCGCCTCGGCCGCCTGAAAGTCGGCGGTGGCGCGGTCGAGCGCGGCCTGGCTGATGAATTTATGCTGGAACAGCTGCTGCTGGCGCTGGTAGTGGGCGCGTGCGTTGGCGAGCGTGGCTTCGGCCTGCGCGACCTGCGCCCGGCTGCCCGCCACCGCGGACGAGAGTTCCTGCGCCGAGAGGCGCACGATGACCGTGCCGGCCTTCACGTAGTCGCCGGCGTCGAAATTGACTGCCGCCACCCGCCCCGCCACCTGTGCGGCCAGCGTCGACTGCCTGACCGCTTCGACCGTGGCTTCGGTGGAGTAGCCGGCGTCGGCCATTTCATACTTTACCGTCGCCGTGCCGAACGGCAGCGCCGCCCAGGCGGACGGGGCGGCGAAGATGAGGCAGGCCAGAAAACGGGCAGGGTTCGGCATGGACGCACCTCCAGAAGAATGTTTATTAGGATATTCTTATTTACATTGAAATTCAAGTGCTTGCGTTGGTGTGGCGGCGGGCCGCGCGCCGGCAGCCGTTTCAGTATGCCTCACGCGCCGCCCGCCGCCCGCGCCGCCCGACAAAAAGCCCGGCCTGCTTGCGCGGTGCCGGGCGTTTGCGTGAAGCAATCGGCGCGTTATTTGGCGAAGCCGCAGAACACGTCGCGCATCATGCCCAGGAGCTTGAGCGTGCGCGTGTCGCCGACGCGGTAGTACACGCGGTTGGCGTCCTTGCGGGTGCGCAGCACGCCCTTGTCGCGCAGGATCGCCAGATGCTGGGAGATGTTGCTCTGCGAGGTGCCGACCTGGTCGACGATGTCCTGCACGCTGATTTCCTTGTCGCCCAGCACGCACAGGATTTTCAGTCGCAGCGGATGCGACATGGCCTTCATCGCACGCGAGGCCTGCTCGATGTGCTCGTCCTTGTCCATCAGGTCCACGTCGTCCCAGTCAGCCGCCATATTCAGTTCATCTTTCCGTCCAAATCACGCATTACCCTGTGAGCGGGTTTCAACGGGAAACCGCGACTTGCAGGCATGTTTCGTACAAGTTTCGTGCATGCGCATGTAGATTAGCAATCACGCATATATTAAAATAATCCCACAAAATCAAGACAGGTAATATAAATTTTTTCATGAAGACCACGCCGGTTCTCCTCATCATCCTCGACGGTTTCGGCTGCCGTGCGGAACGCGCCGACAACGCGATTGCGCAGGCCAGCAAGCCCAATTTCGACCGCCTGTGGAAGGAGAATCCGCATACCCTGATCCATGCGTCCGAAATGGAGGTGGGCCTGCCCAAGGGGCAGATGGGCAACTCCGAGGTGGGGCATCTCAATATCGGCGCCGGCCGCGTGGTGTACCAGGAATTCACCCGCATCGACCGCGCCATCGAGTCCGGCTACTTCTACACCAACCCTGCGCTCCTGAACGCGGTGCATCGCGCGCGCGACCAGGGCAAAACGCTGCACGTGCTGGGCTTGCTGTCCGACGGCGGCGTGCACAGCCACGAATCGCATTTTCACGCGCTGCTCGAACTGGCGCGGCGCGAGGGTCTCGGCAAGGTCTGCCTGCACGTCTTCCTCGACGGTCGCGATACGCCGCCGAAAAGCGCCGAGACCTACCTCAAGCGCCTCGAAGACAAGATCGCGCAGGCGGGCGTCGGCCACATCGCGTCGATGATCGGCCGCTACTACGCGATGGACCGCGACCGCCGCTGGCAGCGGGTCAAGGCGGCCTACGATCTCCTCACCCAGGGGCGCGCCGAATTCTCGGCGAAAACCCCGCTGGCCGGTCTGGAAGCCGCCTACGCGCGCGGCGAGACCGACGAGTTCGTCAAGGCAACGGCAATCCTGCCGCCCGACGGCAAGCCGGTGAAAATGGAAGACGGCGACGCGGTGATATTCCTGAATTTCCGCTCCGACCGCGCGCGCCAGTTGTCGCGCCCCTTCATCGAACCCGATTTCGGCGAGTTCGAGCGCGAGGTCACGCCGCGTCTCGCCACCTATTGCACGCTCACCGGCTACAGCGACGATTTTCAGGTGTCGGTCGCGTTCCCGCCCGAACGCATCAAGAACGGCATCGGCGAATACATCGCCCAGTTGGGGTTGCGGCAACTGCGGATCGCGGAGACCGAGAAATACCCGCACGTCACCTTTTTCTTCAACGGCGGCGAGGAGGTTTCCTTCCCCGGCGAGGACCGCGTGCTGGTTCCGTCGCCCGACGTCGCCACCTACGATCTCAAGCCGGAGATGAGCGCGTTCGAGGTGACCGACAAGCTGGTCGCGGCGATCGAGAGCAAGCAGTACGACCTCATCATCTGCAACTACGCCAACCCGGACATGGTGGGCCACACCGGCGACCTTAAGGCCGCGATCAAGGCGATCGAGACGGTCGACACCTGCCTGGGACGGGTGATCGAGGCGCAGCGCGCCCGCGGCGGCGAAGTGCTGGTGACGGCCGATCACGGCAATGCCGAAATGATGCGCGACACCGAAACCGGCCAGGCCCACACCGCGCACACCATGAATCTCGTTCCTCTGGTCTACGTCAGCGGCCGTCCGGCCACGCTGGCCGACACCGGCGCGCTCGAGGACATCAGCCCGACCCTGCTGAAAATGATGGGGCTGCCGCAGCCGCCGGAAATGACGGGCGAGGCGCTGGTGGAATTCGAATGAGCCGCCGGCGGATGCGGTAGGCTCGCCGGGTGAACCTCAGAACCCTGTTCGTCCTCCTGCTGCTGGCGTGTCCGCTCGCCGCGGGCGCCAACCAGGCCGCCAGCAAGCAGTCCGAGCTGGATGCGCTGAAAAAGCGGCTGCACAGTCTTGAGCAGGATTTCCGCAAGAAGCAGGCAACGCGCAAGGAAGCGGTCGATGAACTGCGCGAATCCGAACGCGCGATCAGCGCGGCGGTCCGCCAGTTGCGCGAACTCGAAAGCGAACGCCAGCGCAGTCAGGGCGAGCTGCAGACACTGAAGCAGCAATCCGACGCGGTTGCCGCGCGCATCCGCGAACAGCAGACCCATCTTGCCGAGGCGCTCAAGGGCGTCTATCTGCGCGGTCAGGGCGATGCCTTGAAGCTTTTCCTGAATGGCGGCAATCCGAACCAGACCGCGCGCGACATGCGCTACCTCGCCCATCTGTCGCGCGCGCAGCACGCGCTGATCGACGGCCTGCGCGCCGACCTCGATCGCCTCGCTGCCCTGCAGCAGCAGGTTGCGCAGCAATCCGACGCGCTGACGCAACTGCAGGCGGCGCGCGAGGCCGAGCAGAAAAAACTGCAGGCCGACCGCCAGGCGCGCGAGCAGGTGTTGCAGAAACTGTCGGCAGAGATCCGGCAACAGCAGCGCCAGATCACGACGCTCAAGCGCGACGAGCAGAACCTGACCCAACTGGTCGAGCGGCTGAACCGCCTGATGGCACAGCAGGCGGCACGCGAGGCGGCGCGCGCGCGGGCGGCGCAACAGGCCAAACAAAGGCAGGATGCGGCCGCCCGCCCGCGCGGGCCGGTGAGCGTCAATACCGAAACACCGGTCCCGTTCCGGTCCGATCGCCCGTTCTCGCGCCTCAAGGGCGCTTTGCGCCTGCCGGTGGCTGGGGAACTGATGAACCGCTTCGGGGCTCCCAGGGAGGACGGCGGGGTGAACTGGCGCGGCCTGTTCATCCGTGCCGGGCAGGGCGCGCCGGTGAAGGCGATCGCCGCCGGACAGGTGGTGTTCGCCGAGTGGCTGCGCGGGTTCGGCAACCTCATCATCGTCGATCACGGCGAGAGCTATATGAGCCTGTACAGCAATAATGAAAGTCTGTATAAGCAGGTGGGCGATCGGGTCCAGCCCGGCGACACCATCGCTTCCGTCGGCAACAGCGGCGGCCAGCCCGCCACCGGTTTGTATTTTGAAATGCGGCACCAGAGCCGCCCGATCAATCCCCTCCAGTGGGTGAAGTGAGATGACGCAGAAGGCTAAATTCGTTTTGGTCGGCCTGGCCGGCCTGCTTGCGGGCGCAGCATTGACGCTCAACCTGTCGGCGATCGCCAACAAGGATGCGGCGACCGCGCTGCCGGTCGAGGAGTTGCGCGCGTTCACCGACGTCTTCGCCCGCATCAAGAACGATTACGTCGATCCGGTCGACGACAAGAAGCTGATCACCGAGGCGATCAACGGCATGCTGACCGGCCTCGATCCGCATTCCAGCTACCTCGATGCCGACGCCTTCAAGGACCTGCAGGTCGGCACCCAGGGCGAATTCGGCGGCCTCGGCATCGAGGTCGGCATGGAAGACGGCTTCGTCAAGGTGGTCTCGCCGATCGAGGATACGCCCGCCTACAAGGCCGGCGTGAAGGCCGGCGACCTGATCGTCAAGCTCGATGAAACGCCGGTGAAGGGCATGAGCCTGAACGATGCGGTCAAGCGCATGCGCGGCAAGCCGGGCAGCGCCATCAAGCTCACCATTTCGCGCAAGGGCGTCGACAAGCCCATCGTGCTGACGCTCACCCGCGCAGTGATCAAGATCCGCAGTGTCAAGTCGACGATGCTCGATCCCGGCTACGGCTACGTGCGTGTGACCCAGTTCCAGGAGCACACGGGCGAGCTGCTGGTCGATGCGCTGAACAAGCTGTACAAGGACAACAAGGCGCCGCTAAAAGGTTTGATCCTCGATCTGCGCAACGATCCCGGCGGCCTGCTCAATGGCGCCGTCGCGGTCACGGCCGCCTTCGTCAAGCCGGACAGCCTGGTCGTCTACACCGAAGGTCGCACCGACGACGCCAAGATGCGTCTGACCGCCAGCCGCGAGCACTACCTGCGCCCGATGCAGTCGGACTACCTGAAGAACCTGCCTGCGGGCGTGAAGGACGTGCCGATGGTGGTGCTGGTCAACAGCGGGTCCGCCTCGGCGTCCGAAATCGTGGCGGGCGCGCTGCAGGACCACAAGCGCGCCGTCGTGATGGGCACGCGCACCTTCGGCAAGGGTTCGGTGCAGACCATTCTGCCGATCGGCAACGGCACGGCGATCAAGCTGACCACGGCGCGCTACTACACGCCGAACGGCCGCTCGATCCAGGCCAAGGGCATCGAGCCCGACATCGTCGTCGAGGACCCGTCCATGCCCGAGTCGGAAGACGACCTGCGCGTGCGCGAAGCCGACCTCGACAAGCACCTAGCGAATCCGGCCGGCACCACGCCGGAACCGGCGAAGAAGCCTGTCGATCCCGGCGTCAAGGCGCCGCCTGCCGAACCGGGTAAGGACAAGAAGCCGGTCACGCTGGAGCCGGGCGAAATCGTCTCGAAGAACGACTTCCAGGTGGGGCAGGCGCTTAACCTGTTGAAAGGCCTGCAGATTCTGCAAGGGCGCTGAGCGCGTGCGCCGGCCTGCGCTGGCGGCGCTATACTGGCCCCAATCCAGTCGGGGGTGATCGGCCATGCGCCCGTGTGATCTCGAAAAAGACCGCGAAATCGTTTTCCATCCGTTGCCGCCCGGGCAGGTCGAGCGGGCGCGCGTTCTGCTCGAAGGCCTGGACGGACTGGTGGTGTCGGCCGCGCCCGACGGCCACCGACTGCTGGTGCGCTATCACATCTGCGAATACACCCTGGAGGGCCTGGAAACCGCGCTCGCTGACCAGGGCTTCCACCTCGACAACAGCCTGTTTGCCAAGATGAGGCGCGCCCTGGCGTATTTTTGCGAGGGCGTGCAGCGGCGCAATGTCGCCGCCAACGAACCCGACATCAAATCCCAGCAGGCGTTCATGAAGGTCTACGAACGCCACCTGCACGGCGACCGCGACGACACCCCGGAAGAATGGCGCTTCTACAAGTAGCGCCCGCGTCTGGATGGATCTGAGCGACGACCAGCTGCTGCGCTACAGCCGGCATATTCTGCTGCCGGAAATTGGCGTGACCGGGCAGGCGCGCCTGTGCGAGGCGTCCGTGCTCATCGTCGGCGCCGGCGGCCTCGGCTGCCCGGTAGCGCTCTATCTGGGCGCGTCGGGCGTGGGGCGGCTGACGATCGCCGACGGCGACGTCGTCGACCTCACCAACCTGCAGCGCCAGATCGGCCATGTCAGCGCCTCGATCGGCAGGAACAAGGCCGAATCTCTGGCAGCGAGCGTGCGCGCGATCAACCCCGGGATCGACGTGCGCGCCGTGTCCCGCCGGCTGGCGGACGACGCGCTCGCCGAAGCGGTGAAGGCAGCGGATCTGGTGGTCGACGCGTCGGACAATTTCGCGACGCGTCATGCGGTCAACCGCGCCTGCGTCGCGAGCCGCAAGCCCCTGGTGTCGGGCGCCGCGATCGGCTTTTCCGGCCAGCTCGCAGTGTTCGATCCCGCGCGCGCCGACAGCCCGTGTTACCGCTGCCTGTTTCCCGATCACGCCGACGAGCCCGAACTGCGCTGCGCCGAGGCGGGCGTGCTCTCGCCGCTGGTCGGCACGGTCGGCGCGATGCAGGCGATGGAAGCCTTGAAATGGCTGGCGGGCGCGGGCAAACCGCTGGTTGGCCGCCTGCTGCTGTGGGACGCCCTGCAGGCCGAGGCGCGGGTGATGCGCGTGCCGCGCGACCCGGCCTGCCCGGTCTGCGGGACCGGAGTCTAGCGGCTCAGGCGGGGTGTGCGTCGAGCAGGCGCGCGAGCAGCAGGTCGACGTCGCCGCCCGGCATGCGGGTAAAGCCGCTCTTGGCGAACTGGTGCCAGCGGCCCACCACCATGCACTGCATCAGGTTGGCGAGCGGGCCGGCGAGTTCCGACGGCTTGTCGCCGGCGAAACGCAGGCATTGCCGCAACTGCGCCTCGATGCGGTCGTGCAGCTGGTTGATGCGCTTCTGCAGGCGCTCGTTCTCGTGCACCAGCGCTTCGCCGATCAGCACCCGCGTCATGCCCGGATTCTTCTGGGCGAAGCTCAGCAGCATGTTGAGGATGGCCTCGACC
Organism: Pseudomonadota bacterium; assembly: GCA_040753235.1. Lineage (GTDB taxonomy): Bacteria > Pseudomonadota > Gammaproteobacteria > Burkholderiales > Thiobacillaceae > Thiobacillus. Next base: position 35,082 of record JBFMET010000011.1, on the reverse strand, counting down.
TGCGCCGCGGGCGCCGGCGTGTCGGCGGTGATGCGCGCGATGAGTCCGAACAGCGTCTGCTCGATGAAGTCGATCAACCCCTCGTACATCTGGGCCTTGCTGGCGAAGTGGCGGTAGAGCGCGGCTTCCGACACGCCGACGCGCGCGGCCAGGGCAGCAGTGGTGATTTTCTCGGGCTGCGGCTCCTGCAGCATGGCGGCCAGCGTCTGCAGGATCTGCAGGCGTCGCTCGCCGGGTTTTCTGGCTTCCGCTTCCATCTGACACTCCCCTTGTATTGTTATGTGGCGACGATTATCGGCGATTTGGACGATTTGGTGGGCCTGCACGGACTTGAACCGTGGACCAAGGGATTATGAGTCCCCTGCTCTAACCAGCTGAGCTACAGGCCCGGAAAAAAACTGCCCCGCGATGCGGGGCAGGGCGCTTACTGTTCGCCGCTGCCGACGAAGCTCTTCAGCTTTTCGGAGCGGGTCGGGTGGCGCAGCTTGCGCAGGGCCTTGGCCTCGATCTGGCGAATCCGCTCGCGCGTCACGTCGAACTGCTTGCCGACCTCTTCCAGCGTGTGGTCGGTGTTCATTTCGATGCCGAAGCGCATGCGCAGCACCTTGGCCTCGCGCGAGGTGAGGCTGTCGAGCACTTCGCGGGTGGCGTCGCGCAGGTTGGCGTAGATCGCCGAATCGTCGGGCGACAGCGTGGTCGAGTCCTCGATGAAATCGCCCAGGTGGGAGTCCTCGTCGTCGCCGATCGGCGTCTCCATGGAAATCGGCTCCTTGGCGATTTTCATGATCTTGCGGATCTTGTCCTCGGGCATTTCCATCTTGATCGCCAGCGTGGCCGGATCGGGCTCGACGCCGGTTTCCTGCAGGATCTGGCGGCTGATGCGGTTCATCTTGTTGATGGTCTCGATCATGTGCACCGGGATGCGGATGGTGCGCGCCTGATCGGCGATCGAGCGGGTGATCGCCTGACGGATCCACCAGGTCGCGTAGGTCGAGAACTTGTAACCGCGGCGGTATTCGAATTTCTCCACCGCCTTCATCAGGCCGATGTTGCCTTCCTGGATGAGGTCGAGGAACTGCAGGCCGCGGTTGGTGTATTTCTTGGCGATCGAGATCACCAGGCGCAGGTTGGCCTCGATCATCTCGCGCTTGGCGCGACGCGCCTTGGCTTCGCCGGTGGACATCTGCTTGTTGATGTCCTTGAGGTGCTTGATCGGCATGCCGACGCGGTCCTGCATCGCGATCAGCGCTTCCTGGTGCGCCTTCACCTCGTACTGCACCTTGGCGAGCGTCGAGCAGTAGGCCTTCTTGGCAGCGATTTCCTTGTCGACCCAGGCGAGGTTGGTCTCGTTGCCGGGGAAGGTCTTGATGAAGTGCGGACGCGGCATGCCCGAGCGGGTGACGCAGAATTCCATGATCTGGCGCTCGTGGCTGCGCACTTCCTCGACGGCGTTGCGGATCTCGTCGCACAGGCGGTCGACCTGGCGCACCGAGAAGCGGAAGGCCATCAGGAGTTCGGTGACCTCGTTCTGCGCCTTGCTGTGCTGCGGGCTGCCGAGGCCATACTTGGCCTGGGCGTTCTGCGCCCGCTTGTAGGCCTTGCGGATGTAGTCGAACTGGGCGAGCGCTTCGGCCTTGAGCTGCGCCAGGTTGGCAGCGGCCACCGCGGCGCTGGCGTCCTCGTCGTCCTCGTCTTCCTCGACGTCGGCGTCGGCTTCAGGCTCGTCGCCGGCATCCGAGGCGCCGGCCTCGGCTTCGACCTCGACGAAACCGTCGACCAGTTCGTCGATGCGCATCTCGTCCTTCTCGACCTGCGCAGCCATGTCGAGGATCTGCTGAATGGTGAGCGGGCACGAGGAGATCGCCTGGATCATGTGGCGCAGGCCCTCCTCGATGCGCTTGGCGATCTCGATTTCGCCCTCGCGGGTGAGGAGATCGACCGAACCCATCTCGCGCATGTACATGCGCACCGGGTCGGTGGTGCGGCCGAATTCGGAATCGACCGTGGTCAGCGCCTGTTCGGCCTCGGCGACCACGTCCTCGTCGGCGACGGCGGGCGTGGCGTCCTGCATCAGCAGGGTCTCGGCGTCCGGGGCTTCGTCGTAGACCTGGATGCCCATGTCGTTGATCATGCTGATCACGCCTTCGATCTGGTCGGCGTCCAGCACCTCGTCGGGCAGGTGGTCGTTGATCTCCGCGTAGGTCAGGAAGCCGCGTTCCTTGCCGAGGATGATGAGGTTCTTGAGCTGGGTGCGGCGCGCCTCGGCCTCGACCGGCGTCAGTTCCTTCAGGGGCAGCAAGGCTTCGGCTTTTTTGGCGTTGCCGCCGGGTTTTCTTCCACGTACAGCCACAGGTTTATCTCCGCTTGGGCTGCCTCGCCTCTCGCGGGCGAAACAGAAAAAATCGTTCAAAAACCGGCAATTATACCGTAATTCGGGGGCTTGTCCCGACGTTTTTGGCAAGCTAGGACCGTGCCAGTTCCGTCAGTTCCTGTCGTTCGCTGGGATTCAGGCTCGCCAGCGGCCGTGCGGCCAGTTCCTGCCAGCGGCGGCGCTGCCAGTCGTCGCGCAGTTGCTTCAACGCCCCTTCGAATTCGGCGTGCCAGTCCCAGTCGGCGTCCTTGTCGATGAGGTCGGTCATCAATTCCACGAGCAGCGGCTCCAGCGTCGAGCCGCGCGCGGCCTCCGCCAGCGCCGGCAAGCCGGGTTCGCCGATCTCGCGCAGCCAGACGACCAGTTCGCTGAGGCGCTCGTGCAGCGGGTCGTTGGCGTCCAGCCAGCGGGGGTCGACCTCGGCCGCGCGGTGGGGGGTCATCAGCAGGGTACGGGCGAGGCTGCGCAGCCGGGAGGGCGCCGCCCGGCGGATGGGCCGGGGCGGCGCGCGCCGGACGCTCGGGGTCGACAGCCCCATGGCGCCGAGGGCGTCGTCCGGCAACTGCGCCATGTCGGCAAGCTGGCGCCGGATCAGGCCCGCCAGCAGCGGCGCGGCGATACGGTCGAGCAGGGGCTTGGCCGCCTTCAGCAGCGCGGCCCGGCCTTCCTGGGTGTCGAGGCGGCAGTCGCGCGCGAGCTCACGCACCAGAAAAGCCGACAGCGGCACGGTGTCGGCATCGAGCAATTGCAGGAAGGCGTCGCGGCCGTGGCTGCGGATGTAGCTGTCGGGATCCTCGCCCTCGGGCAGGAAGAGGAAGCGCACTTCCTTGCCGTCCTGCAGCGCTTCCAAGGTGTTTTCCAGCGCCCGCCAGGCGGCCTTGCGTCCGGCATTGTCGCCGTCGAAGGCGTAGATCAGGCGGTCGGTATGGCGCAGCAGGGTGCGCGCGTGGATCGGCGTGGTGGCGGTGCCGAGCGTGGCGACGGCGAACTCGACGCCGTGCTGCGCCAGCGCGACCACGTCCATGTAGCCCTCGACGACGATGGCGCGGCCGGCGGCCTTGATCGCGGCGCGCGCCTCGAACAGGCCGTAGATTTCCGAGCCCTTGTGGAACAGCGGGGTTTCAGGCGAATTGAGGTACTTGGGTTCGCCACGATCGAGCACACGCCCGCCGAAGCCGATGATCTGGCCCTTGAGGTTCCGGATCGGGAACATGATGCGGTCGCGGAAACGGTCGTAGCGTCGGCCCTCGTTCTCGACGACCAGGCCGCAGGCGACCAGGGCGTCGGCGTCGTAGTCCTTGAACACCTGCTTCAACGGCGAGCCGTCGGGCGCGAAACCGATGCCGTAGCGGGCGGCGATGGCGCCGGTCAGCCCGCGGCCTTTCAGATAGTCGATCGCGCGCGGCGACTGCTTCAGTTGCTGCTTGTAGAACTGCGCCGCCTGCTCGAGCGCGTCCCACAGCGCAGGCGGCGGCCTGGGCCGCTCGGGCTCGCCGGATTGCGGCACGGCAAGGCCGACGTCCTGCGCCAGCGCCGCGATGGCGTCGGGAAAGCTCATGTGCTCGTATTCCATGAGGAAGCCGAGCGCGGTGCCGTGCGCGCCGCAGCCGAAGCAGTGGTAGAACTGCTTGGTCGGGCTGACCGTGAAGGAGGGGGTCTTTTCGCTGTGGAAGGGACAGCAGGCCTGGTAGTTCTGCCCGGCTTTCTTCAGCGGCACGCGGCGGTCGATGACGTCGACGATGTCGACGCGGGCGAGCAGGGTGTCGATGAAATCGCGCGGGATCATGGTTGCCGCATCATAAACCCGGCCGGCTGCCGGGTGGGGCTCAGCCCGCCAGGCGGGTCTTGATCAGCGCGGAGACCTGGCCCATGTCGGCGCGGCCGGCGAGGCGGGACTTCAACAGGCCCATGACCTTGCCCATGTCCTTGGGGCTGGCCGCGCCGGCTTCGGCGATGGCCGCAACGACGGCCGCCTCGACTTCGGCTGCGGAGAGTTGCTCGGGGAGATAGGCTTGCAGCACGCCGAGTTCGGCCTGTTCCGCCGCGACCAGGTCATCGCGGGCGGCGGCCTGGAACTGGCTGATCGAATCCTTGCGCTGCTTGATGAGTTTTTCGACGATGCTGCTCACGGCCGTATCGTCGAGCTCGATCCGTTCGTCGACTTCCTTCTGCTTGATCGCGGCGAGCAGCAGCCGGATGGTGCCGAGGCGTGCCGAGTCCTTCGCGCGCATGGCCGCCTTCATGTCGTCGGTGATGCGGTCCTTGAGCGACACGACGGGCGCCTGCGCGGCGGCAGGATCAGTACAGCTTGGGGGGGAGTTGCTGGCCGCGCAGGCGCTTGCTCTGGCGCTTGACGGCGGCGGCGAGCTTGCGCTTGCGCTCGGCGGTGGGCTTCTCGTAGAACTCGCGGGCGCGCAGTTCGGTCAGCAGGCCGACCTTTTCGATGGAACGCTTGAAGCGGCGCAGGGCGACATCAAACGGCTCGTTTTCCTTGACTTTGACGTGAGGCATGTGAAGGGCGTTTCCTGGGAATGGGAAAAACAGGAATAATAACCTCCCTGAACGACTTTTTCCAGTCCCCCTATCCCATGCTGGTCCTTGGCGTCGAATCCTCCTGCGACGAAACCGGGGTCGCGCTCTACGACAGCGGCCGCGGCCTGCTCGCCCATGCCCTGCATACGCAGATCGCCATGCACGCCGACTACGGCGGCGTGGTGCCGGAGCTCGCTTCCCGCGACCACATTCGCCGCGTTCTTCCATTGACCCGAAAGGTTCTGGAAGAGAGTGGGTGCACACTGTCTGACCTCGACGGCATCGCCTACACGCAGGGGCCGGGGTTGGCGGGGGCCTTGCTGGTGGGCGCCGGCATGGCGCGTTCGCTGGCGTTCGCGCTGGGCATTCCGGCGGTCGGCGTGCACCACCTCGAAGGCCACCTGCTGTCGCCGCTGATTTCCGATACGCCGCCTGAATTTCCCTTCGTCGCCCTGCTGGTGTCGGGCGGCCACACGCAGATCATGCGGGTGGCCGGCGTCGGGCGCTATGCGCTGCTCGGCGAAACGCTCGACGACGCGGCGGGCGAGGCCTTCGACAAGACCGCACAACTGCTGGGACTGGGTTATCCGGGCGGGCCGGCGCTGTCGAAGCTGGCGGCAACCGGCGATGCCAGCCGCTACACCCTGCCGCGGCCGATGCTCCACTCGGGCGATTTCGACTTCAGCTTTTCCGGCCTCAAGACCGCGGTGCTGACGCTGGTGAAGAAGCAAGGCCTTGCGCAGTCGGCTGACATCGCAGCGGCGTTCCAGGCGGCGGCGGTCGAGGTGCTGGTGACGAAAAGCCTCGCCGCCTGCGAAGCCACCGATACCCGCCGACTGGTCGTGGCGGGTGGCGTCGGCGCCAACGCGCACCTGCGCGAGCGGCTGACGCGCGAGGGGGCGGCGCGCGGCATCGCGGTGTCGTATCCGCGGCTGGAATTCTGCACCGACAACGGCGCGATGATTGCCTACGCAGGCGCGCAGCGGCTGGCGCGCGCGGCGCCGGATCTCGCGTTCGCGGTGCGGCCGCGCTGGGATCTGGCGACGCTCGAAGCGGTCTAGTCAGGGCTGGAACATCGGGTAGGCGTCGCGCAGCGCCTTGAGCCAGGCTTCGCTGCCGGTGAGCTGCGCGATCTGGTCGGGGAACAGCAGCAAACCGGCCAGCGCCGCCATCAGGCAGACCAGAATCACGGTGCCGAACACGCTTTCCGGCCGCAGCACGCCCCAGTAGCGGCTGACCAGGAACAGCGTGTCCTTCTTGTGTTCCGACATCGACAGCCAGCGCCGTAGCAGCTTGACGGCGAGGTAGGCGGTGTAGCCGCCGATCAGCGAGGCGAACACGATGCGGAACACCGCGAACATGTCGAGGCCGCCGCCGATGTACTGGTGATACAGCCAGGACACGAAGCCGAGCGAGAACGACGCGAGCACCGCGATCGCGACGTTGATGAACAGCCGCCGCCGCTCGCGCGCGAGGTCGCGCTGGCGCTCGATGAAGAACGTGTCGATTTCGCTCTTGAAGTACTCGACCTTCTCCTGCACCAGCGAGGAGATTTCCGCCTTCGCGCGCACGATGCGCTCGTCCATCAGCGCGCCCAGCTTCTCGCCGGCATAGTCGACCAGCTCGCGCACGTCGTCCTTGGTGAACTGGCGTTGTTCGTGCAGCTCGTCGGAAATCTTGTCGAGCTTGGCGTCGATTTCCTGGCTGGCCTGCCAGATGACATCTTTCAGTTCGGTGCCGGCCTGCGAAACGCCGACCTTCACTACATCCGCCAGCCGATTGCCGGCGTGGTCGATCGCCTCGCGCGAGACCTCGGCGAGGCTTTCCTTGGCGTGGTCGATGGTCTTGTCGAAAAGCGCCATGTTCAAATGTGACGGTTTGAGGCGCTCAGGTTTTCTGCCCGATGCGCTTTTCCTCGCCGTTGACGAGTTTGACGAGGTTGCTCTTGTGACGATAGACCAGCAAGAGCGCGATCACCAGCACCGCGATCGCCTGGTTGTTCCAGCCCGTCAGCAGCCCCGCATATATGGGCGCGAGCGCGGCAGTGACGAGCGCCGACAGCGAGGAGATGCGGAACACCCCGGCGACGACCAGCCAGGTGGCGAGGCAGGCCAGCCCCAGCCAGGGATCGAGGCCGACCAGCCCCCCGAGCGCGGTGGCCACGCCCTTGCCGCCCTGGAAGCGGAAAAACACCGGGTAGAGGTGGCCGACGAAGACCGCCATCGCCGCCAGCAGCACGACGTCCGGATGCAACTCGAACTGTGTGGCCAGCGTCCTGGCAGCCATCACCGCCACCCAGCCCTTCAGCGCGTCGCCCAGGAGCGTCAGCGCGGCGGCGAGCTTGCGCCCGGTGCGCAGCACGTTGGTGGCACCGGGATTGCCCGAACCGAAGCTCCGCGGATCGGGCAGACCCATGGCGCGGCTCACGATGACGGCAAACGACAGGGATCCGATCAGATAGGCGCCGACGATCAGCAACAGGGTGGTCATAAGTCAGTAAAATGGCGGGTTTGGGGTGGGCCCGGTATGGGCGGTGCGATGGATATCTTGTTCTTGCGGGACTTTCGTCTCGAACTGATTATCGGCATATACGAGTGGGAACGCAAAGTGCCGCAGCCGGTGCGGCTCGATCTCGAGATCGGCCTGCCTGACAGCAAGGCGGGCGGCACCGACGACGTCGCCGACACCATCGATTACGGCGCGGTGGCGAAAAGGGTGAAGGATTACCTGCACAACGCGCCGCAACCGATCACCCTGGTAGAGTCGGTCGCCGAGCATGTCGCGACCATCGTGCGCGAGGAATTCGGCGCGCCCTGGGTCAAGGTGTCGGTCACCAAGTTCGCCATCGTGCCGGGCATCAAGGAACTCGGCATCACCATCGAGCGCGGCACCCGCCCGTGAGCCTCGAATCCATGGTCGCCGCGGCGGCCATTCTGCTGTCGGCGTATTACATCCGCGGCATCACCGGCTTCGGTTCCGGCCTGATCGCGGTGCCGCTGCTGGCGCTGCTGCTGCCGCTGCAGTTCGTGGTGCCGCTGGTGCTGCTGCTGGATTTCACCGCCTCGCTGGTGCTGGGCGGCGTGCACTTCAGGCATGTGAAGTGGAATGAAGTCGGCATCCTGATTCCGTTCAGCATTGTCGGCGTGGCGCTCGGCACCAGCCTGCTGGTCAGCCTGCCGCAGGCGCCGATGCTGATCGCGCTCGCGCTGTTCGTGTTCGCCTTCGCGCTGCGCAGCCTGCTCAATATGCACGGCGACAAGCCGGTGTCGCGCTGGTGGGCGGCGCCCGCATCGTTCACCGGCGGCACTGTCGGCGGCCTGTTCGGCACCGGCGGGCCGCCCTACGTGATTTATCTCACGCACCGCATCCGCGACAAGGGGCAGTTGCGCGCGACGCTGTCCGCGCTGTTCTTCATCGAAGGCTTGACGCGCATCGTGAGCTTCCTGATAGTGGGCTTGCTGCTGACGCGTGAAGTCTGGATGGCGTTCGCGGCGGCGCTGCCCCTGATTTTGGGTGCGCTTTATCTCGGCGGTCGTGCGCATGTGGGCCTCTCGCCGGCGCGAATGACCCGGCTCATCGGCGGCCTCCTGCTGGTGTCGAGCGTGTCGCTCGCGATCAAGGCGTATTCGCTATGAACAAGATGCCCCCCCTGCATTTCCAGTCGATCACCTTCACCGGCTTGCAAGCCGGTGCGCGCCTGATCGTGCTCGGTGCGGTGCACGGCAACGAAACCTGCGGGACGCAGGCGATCCGCCGGGTGATCGGTGAGATCGAGGCGGGGCAGCTCGGCATCGTCGCCGGCCGGGTCAGCTTCGTCCCGGTGGCCAACCCGCTGGCCTACGCGCGCCATCAGCGCATGGGCGACCGCAACCTCAACCGCAACCTCGCACCGACCGACTCGCCGGCCGAATTCGAGGACCGCATCGCCAACTGGCTGTGCCCGCTGCTGGCGCAGCACGACGCGTTGCTCGACCTGCACTCCTTCCATACGGCGGGCGAGCCTTTCGTCATGTTGGGGCCGGAGGACAACGACGGGCCGCTGGAAGCCTTTGCGCGTTCGGCCGAGGAAACCGCGCTGGCGCTGGCGCTGGGCGTGCACCGCTTCGTCGACGGCTGGCTCGATACCTATGCGGCCGGCGTGGCGCGCCGGCGGGCGGCCGGGGCGTCGGCGCGCGAAGCGGACGTGCACTACGGCGTCGGCACCACCGAGTTCATGCGTGCGCAGGGCGGCATCGCGCTGACGCTGGAATGCGGCCAGCACGATGATCCGGCCGCACCGGAGGTGGCGTACCGGGCGATACGCCATGCGCTGGCCCATCTGGCGTTGAGCGGCGAAGCGCCGCCGGTGCCGGTCGACCGCCGGGAGGCATTGCGCTTGTATCAGGTCGTCGACCGCGCGCATGCGGGCGACGCCTTCGCGCGCGACTGGGCGAGCTTCGATCGGGTCCGTGCGGGGGAGGTCGTCGGCAGCCGGCATGACGGCACGCCGGTGACGGCGGACAGCGATGGTTATATCGTGTTCCCCAATCCCGCGGCCCTGCCGGGGCAGGAGTGGTTTTATCTGGCGCGGGCCAGCGCGCGCGTCTGAATTCAGCCGCGCGGATGGTGCTGCGCGTGCAGCTGCTTCATCCGCTCGCGCGCGACGTGGGTGTAGATCTGGGTGGTGGAAATGTCGCTGTGGCCGAGCAGCATCTGCACCACGCGCAGGTCGGCGCCGTGGTTCAACAGGTGGGTGGCGAAGGCGTGGCGCAGCGTGTGCGGCGACAGCGGGCGCGTGATGCCGGCGGCCTGTGCGCGGCGCTTGATGAGATACCAGAAGGCCTGCCGCGTCATGCCGTCGCCGCGCGTGGTCACGAAGACGGCATCGGAGAGGTTTTTTTCCAGCAGCGCGGGGCGGGCCTCGGCCAGGTAGCGCTTGAGCCAGTTCACCGCCTCCTCGCCGAGCGGCACCAGCCGGTCCTTGCTGCCCTTGCCGGTGACGCGCAGCACGCCGTCGTTGAGGTTCATCGCGGTGAGTTTCAGCCCCACCAGTTCGGACACCCGCAAGCCGGTCGCGTAGAGCGTTTCCAGCATCGCGCGGTCGCGCAGGCCCAGCGGGGTGTCGAGGTCGGCGCTGTCGAGCAGGCGCTCGACGTCGGCCTCGGTCAGCGTCTTCGGCAGCGCGCGCGGCAGCTTGGGGCTGTCCAGATTGAGCGTGGGGTCGGCGCTGATCAGGTTTTCGCGCAGCAGATAGCGGTAAAAGCGCTTCAGCGTCGAGGTGTAGCGCGCGGCGCTGCGCGGCTGGGTGCGCTGGGCGAAGCGCCACGCCAGATAGGCCTCGATGTCGCCGGCACCCGCGGCGTCGAGGGCGTGGCCGCGTTCCCTGGCGAGCCAGCCGGCGAAACTCGCGAGGTCACGGCGGTAGGCTGCGAGCGTCAGCGGCGCTAGGCCGTCCTCCAGCCAGAGGCGATCGCAGAAGCGGTCGATCAGTGTGTGGTCAAGCGCTTCGGGCATGGACGCGATGCATTTTTCCGCCGGTGCTGACGACGGGCGCGTCCTCATGTGCGAGCAGCCAGGTTTTCACGTTGAGCGGCATGCCGGCGGAGGCGTGCATGAAACCGCCGAGCCCGTTCGCGGCGAGCACGCGGTGGCAGGGGATCAGGATCGGTAGCGGGTTGGCGCCGCAGGCCTGGCCGACCGCACGCGCGGCAGTGCCGAGTTGCCTGGCCAGCGTGCCGTAAGTGCTGGGACGGCCCGGTGGGATCGCCATCAGCGCGCGCCACACTTTCAGCTGGAAGGGCGTGCCTGCCGGCACGAACGGCAGATCGAAAACGTGGTGCGGGTCGCGCCAGTAGGCGTCGAGTTCGCTCGCGAGTCGGCGGACGCGGATGTCGCGGTCGCCGGCGAGTGGCGTGTCGGCGGGCAGAAAGTCGAGCCGGGTCAGCGCGTCGCCGGTGAAGAGGGCACCGAGGCGGCAGGGTGCGGCGTCGAGGATTGCATCGTAGTGCAGCATGATTGCATTCTAGCCCGGCCGCAATCGAAAACGCCCGCGCAGGGCGGGCGTTTTCGGCAAGGAGACGGGCGGCTTATTCGGCGGCTGTCGCTGCGGCCTTGCGGGCGGGCAGCTTTTCCTTGATGCGCGCCGACTTGCCGGAGCGCTCGCGCAGGTAGTACAGCTTGGCGCGACGGACGTCGCCGCGGCGCTTGACTTCCACGCTGGCGACCAGCGGCGAGTAGGTCTGGAAGGTGCGCTCGACGCCTTCGCCGGCGGAGATCTTGCGCACGGTGAAAGCGGAGTTGAGACCACGGTTGCGCTTGGCGATGACGACGCCTTCGTAGGCCTGCAGACGCTCGCGGTTGCCTTCCTTCACTTTCACCTGGACGACGACGGTGTCGCCGGGGGCGAAGTCGGGGAGGGTCTTGCCCAGGCGGGCGATTTCTTCCTGTTCGAGTTGCTCGATGATGTTCATGACGATGTTTCCTTACATCTGGCGGGAGAGGTGCACTACCGGGCCTGTTCAGGCTGCCGGGTGGACATCACGCCGTTTCACATTGGCTCGGGCCTACTGGCCGTCTGCCGCTTTGTTCTGCGGTGCACCGGGTGGATGCACCGCGAGAAATTCCTGTTCCTGCTCCGACAAGCCGCGTTCCGCCAGCAGATCGGGGCGATGCGTCGCCGTGATCGTCAGGCTTTGCTGCAATCGCCACTGGGCGATCGCCGCATGGTTGCCGCCTTTCAGCACCGCCGGCACTTCCAGGCCCTGCCATACCTCGGGCCGGGTGTAGTGCGGGCAATCGAGCAGCCCGTGGCTGAACGAATCCTGCACCGCCGATTCGGCGTCGTTCAATGCCCCCGGCAGTTGCCGGATGATCGCATCCATCAGCGCAAGCGCCGGCAGTTCGCCGCCTGACAACACGAAGTCGCCGAGCGAGATTTCCTCGTCGACGCGCCGCTGCAGCAACCGCTCGTCGATGCCTTCGTAGCGCCCGCACAACCATACCAATGCGCGCTTTTGATTAAGGGCGGCGTCCTTCAATTCCATCACCCGCGCCTGCGTCAGCGGGCGGCCGCGGGGGGAAAAATGCACCACCCAGGGCGTCAAATTCTCTGCGGCCAGATCCTGCTGCACCGCATTCAGCGTGCGGTCCAGCGGTTCGGCCAGCATCAGCATGCCGGGGCCGCCGCCGTAGGGCCGGTCGTCCACCGTGCGGTGCGGGTCGTCGGTGAAGTCGCGCGGATTCCACGACCTGAACCGGTACAGCCCGCGGTCCAGCGCCCGCCGGGTGATGCCGTAATCCAGTACGGCATCGAACATCTCGGGGAAGAGCGTGATGGCGTCGAAGCGCATCACCAGTCTTCGCCCCAGTCCACCTCGATCGTCCCGCCCGCCAGATCCACTTCGCCGACAAAGGCCGCGACGAAGGGAATCAGGTACTCGCGCGTGCCCTTGACCACCAGCAGGTCGTTCGCCCCGCTTTCCATCAGGCTGTCGACCGAGCCCAACTCGATGCCTTCGCGGTTGACGACCTTGAGGCCGATCAGGTCCGACCAGTAAAACGCGTTTTCTTCCGGCGGCGGCAAGGCGCTTTTCGCCACCGAGATTTCCTGCCCGCGCAGCACATACGCCGCGTCGCGGTCGTCGATGCCCGCCAGTTTGGCGACCAGGGCCTTGCCGTGGTCCTGGACGGCTTCGACGCTGTAATGCGTCTGTTGCGCGTCGCGCCCGATGCGCCAGGATTCGAAATCCATCAGCGCGCCCGGGTCTTCGCTGTAGGGCTGGACCTTGACCCAGCCCTTGATGCCGAACGGGGCGGCGATGCGCCCCATCACGATCCAGTCTTCGGCGTCAGCCAAATCAGGCAGCGGCAGCGGGCTTGTTCTGCTTGACCAGACGCGCGACGGTGTCGGACATCTGCGCGCCGTTGCTCACCCAGTAGCCGATGCGGTCCTGATCCAGGCGCACGGCTTCGGCGCCTTCGGGCGCGACCGGGTTGTAGAAGCCGACGCGCTCGATGAAGCGGCCATCGCGACGGCAGCGCGAATCGGCCACCACCACGTTGTAGAAAGGACGGTTTTTGGCGCCGCCGCGCGAAAGACGAATAACGACCATGATTCAACCCACCGGTAAACGGAGAAAACCGCGAATTATACCCAAAACCTGCCGGCTTGCCAGCCCCGCCCCCCCTCCAGAGGAGATCCGGGGGACGAGGGCTATTCCTCGGGAACGATGTCCTGGGGAAAGGCCTGAAAAGCAAAGGCGCGGTCGTGCACAAAGACCAGCTTGCAGTCCCGGGTGTACTGCGCATCGTGGATCCGGCCACCCTGGATGTAGCCGGTCTCGCCCTGGCGCAGCACCAGGGGCGCGCCATCCCGAACCAGTTTGTCCGCGACGAGGGTGTAGAACCGGATGCGCATTTCGCCTTCGACAACGACCGTCATGTCGTCGCCGGGGTGGGCGTGGGGCGGTTCGGCGGTGCCGGCCCGCCATTGTTCCAGCATGACTTCGACGCCGTCCGGATTGTTCGGGAAAGTGGTGCGGAGGCTCAGGCCCGGGGTGTCCGGGATGTCGGCGTGGTTGCGCCAGATGGCGCTGGTGGCGGAAGTGAGCGTCGTGGGGGAGGAGGACATGGTGGTTCCTGTGTAGGGGGAAGGGTCAGCGCATGCCGGGCAGCATGCCCTTCATGCCGCGCATCATCTTGGACAGGCCGCCCTTGCCCATCATTTTCATCATTTTCTGCGCCTGTTCGAACTGGTTGAGGAGCTTGTTGACGTCCTGCACCTGTACACCGGCGCCGGCGGCGATGCGACGCTTGCGGCTGGCCTTGAGGAGCTCGGGCTTGCGCCGTTCCTGCGGGGTCATGCTGTTGATGATGCCCTCGACGCGGTTGACGGCCTTGTCGTCGGCGCCGGCGGGCATCTGCATCTGCCCCGCGCCCGGCAGCTTGTCCATCAACGCCGAGAGGCCGCCCATTTTTCGCATTTGTTGAATCTGCTGCTTGAAGTCCTCGAGGTCGAAGTCCTTGCCCTTCTTGACCTTGTCGGCGAGTTTCTTCGCCTCGGCCATGTCGACCGCGCCTTGCGCCTGCTCGATGAGCGAGAGCACGTCGCCCATGCCGAGGATGCGTTGCGCCATGCGCTCGGGGTGGAAGGGCTCGAGCCCGGTGGGTTTCTCGCCGACGCCGATGAACTTGAGCGGCTTGCCGGTGACCTGGCGCACCGACAGCGCGGCGCCGCCGCGGGCGTCGCCGTCGAGCTTGGTCAGCACCACGCCGGTCAGCGGCAGCGCCTCGTTGAACGCGCGGGCGACGTTGACCGCGTCCTGGCCCTGCATCGCGTCGACGACGAACAGCGTCTCGACCGGCTTGACCGCGGCGTGCAGCGCCCGGATCTCGGCCATCATCGCCTCGTCGATCGCCAGACGGCCGGCGGTGTCGACGATGAGCACGTCGAAAAACTGCTTGCGGGCATGGTCCTGCGCCGCCTGGGCGATCTTCAGCGGATCGCGCACGTCGCCGGCCTCGAAGAAGGCGACGTCGAGCTGCTTGCCGAGCTGGCGCAGCTGGTCGATGGCGGCGGGACGGTAGACGTCGGCCGAGGCGAGCAGGACCTTTTTCTTGCGATTTTTCAGCAAGAGCGCGAGCTTGCCGCTGGTGGTCGTCTTGCCCGAACCCTGCAGGCCGGCCATCAAAATCACGGCGGGCGGGGTGGCGGCGAGGTTGAGGTCGGCGTTCTCGCCGCCCATCAGGCGGGTCAGTTCTTCGTGGACGATGCCGATCAGCGCCTGGCCGGGCGACAGGCTGGCGAGCACTTCCTGACCCAGCGCGCGGGTTTTGACGGCCTCGATGAAGGTCTTGACGACGGGCAGCGCGACGTCTGCCTCGAGCAGCGCGAGGCGCACCTGGCGCAGCGTGTCCTGCACGTTGGCCTCGGTGATGCGTGCCTGCCCGCGCAGGGATTTGACGACGCCGGCGAGGCGTCCGCTGAGGTTTTCTAGCATGGCTTCCTTGTTGCCGCCGGGAGCGGCATGGATAATGGGGTTCGCTTGAACCGAGAATTTCCATTTTAACGAATGTCCCCGCTCCTGCTTGCTACTTTGTGTGTGGGCGCGCTGTATGGCTGGGTGGCCTGGCGCCTGCACCGCGCGCCCGCCGACGCCTCGGTGCGCTGGCTGATGCCGCTGGCATTGGCCGGCCACGGGGCCTTGCTGGCCCAGTCGGTGCTGGGGCAGGGCGATCTGCGGCTGGGCTTCGGCAGCTCCGTCTCGACGGTGCTGTGGCTGGCCGCGCTGGCCTACTGGATGGCGAGCCGGGGTGCGCCGCTGGCGCGCCTGCAGGCCTGGGTGAGCGCGCTCGCGGCCGTCTCGGTGCTGGGCATGGCGGTATTCACCGCGACTCACGTGATTCCCAATTCGCAGGCGCCGGCCTTGCGCATGCACCTGATCGTGGCTTTTCTTGCCTACGGCCTGCTCGCGGTCGCGGCGCTGCACGCGGTGCTGATGACCATGCTGGAAAAGCAGCTTCACCGAGGCGGTCTGCCGCAGAATGGCGCGCCGCCGCTGCTGACGCTGGAGGCGATGCTGTTCAGGACGATCGGCGCCGGCTTCGTGCTGCTGACGCTGGCCGTATTCAGCGGCCTGTTCTTTTCCGAAGCCCTGTTCGGCACGCCCCTGCAATTCACCCACAAGACCGTGCTGGCGATCCTGTCCTGGCTGGTGTTCGGTGCGCTGCTGGCGGGCCGGCATTTCCGCGGCTGGCGCGGGCGCACCGCGCTGGTCTGGACGGTCACCGGCTTCACGCTTTTGCTGCTGGCCTACCTGGGCACCCAGTTCGTGCTGGAAGTCCTGCTCGGCCGTTGAGCCGCGAAATTCGGGACTAGAGTTTGGAAAATCTTTCCATCGGCACCCTGTTCAGTCTGCTGGGCGGCCTGCTGTTCCTGTCGGCGTGCTTTTCTGCGTCGGAAACCGCGATGATGGCGATCAACCGCTACCGGCTGCGGCATGCGGCCGAGAGCGGTCACCGCGGCGCGCGGCTCACCCAGTCGCTGCTCGATCGGACCGATAAATTGCTGGGCGTGATCCTGCTCGGCAACAACCTCGTCAACATCGCCGCGGCGACGCTGGCGACCATCATTTCCATCCGCCTGTTCGGCGAATCCGATCTGGCGCTGTCGGCGGCCACGCTGATTCTCACCTTCCTCATCCTGGTGTTCAGCGAAGTCACGCCCAAGGTGCTGGGCTCGTCCTACCCGGACCGCATCGCGTACCCGGCGGCCTATGTGCTGACGCCGTTGCTGAAGCTGACTTATCCCATCGTCTGGTTCGTCAACCTCTTCGTGCAGGGTCTGCTGTGGCTGCTGCGGATCAAGCCGCCCGAGCCGGGGCAGGGCACCAGTCTCGGGCTGCAGGAGTTGCGCACCATTGTGCTGGAATCGTCCGGCCGGCTGCCGCGCGAGCACCACCGGCTGCTCATGAACCTGCTCGAGCTGGAAGACATCAGCGTCGACGACGTGATGACGCCGCGCAATCAGATCGAGATGATCGACATCGAGGATGAACCCGAGCGCCTGCGTCAGCAGATCAGCACCAGTCACCATACCCGTCTGGTGGTGTGCGAGGGCTCGCCCGATCACGTGCTCGGAATCCTGCACGTGCGCCGGGTGTTGCATGCCCTGGTGGGGGAGGACCTGAACCCGGAAACGCTGAAGGAGAACCTCGAGGCACCCTACTATGTGCCGGCCGGGACCCCGCTCTTCACGCAGCTGCGCAATTTCCAGGTGGGGCGGCGCCGGCTCGCGCTGGTCGTCGACGAATACGGCGAACTGCAGGGTCTGGTGACGCTGGAAGACCTGCTGGAGGAGATGGTCGGCGAGTTCACCACGCAGGCGCCGTCGGACACCGGCTATCTGCGGCAGGAAGAAGCGGGCACCTGGCTTGCTGAAGGCAGCGTGCTGCTGCGGCACCTGAACCGCAAGCTGGGGCTGGCGCTGCCGCTGGACGGTCCGAAGACGCTCAACGGCCTGCTGCTGGAGCAGTTCGAGGATATCCCCGAGGCGGGGGTCAGCCTCAAGCTGGGCGAGGTGCCGGTCGAAATCGTGCAGACGCAGGACCGGGTGGTGAAGATGGTGCGCATCTACCTTCCGGAACGGAATGAGGAAACGGCTGAATCCCCCTCAATTTAGACGGAAAATCGCCGTTAAGGCCCTTGATCCCCTTGGGGAGGGAAGCCCTGAACACGTCCCCCTGGGGGTCATTGCGAGCAAGGCGAAGCAATCCAGTTCCATGATCGACAAGCGGTTTCTGGATTGCCGCGTCGCTGCGCGACGCGCAATGACGACTTGTTCAGGGTCTCCTTAGGGGGCGCAACTGAAATGGCGACAGGGACAGTATTCATTTTCTGACACAGGGTCGAGACCGGGTCATGGCGGCAGTATCACACTCACACAATCTGACCGGACTGGCGCGCGCCATGGTCAACCATGGCTGGCTGTCCGAAGCCGAGGCCGAGGCGGTGTGGAAGCGGGCCAGCGAGGCGGGGGATTCCTTCGTCACCGAGCTGATCAAGGGGCGGCGCTTCAAGGCGAACCAGGTGGCGGAGTTCGCCGCCACGTCCTTCGGCTATCCCTACCTCGACCTCGACGCCATGGAAGTCGACAGTCTGCCCAAGGGGCTGCTCGATCACAAGCTGACGCAGAAGCGCCGGGTTCTTGCCCTCTACCAGCGCGGGAACAAACTCTACGTCGCGACTTCCGACCCAACCCATCTGCAGGCGCTCGACGAGGTCAAGTTCCAGACCGGCCAGGCGGTCGAGCCGGTCGTGGTGGAAGATGACAAGCTCGGCAAGCTGATCCAGAAGGCGGGCGAGGCGGACGACAACGCGATGGCCGTGTTGAATGCCGAAGATCTCAATCTGGATTTTCTTGATGAAGAAAGTGCTGCTGCCGCGCAGCAGGACGTGGGCGGCATCGAGATCGACGATGCGCCGGTGGTGCGCTACCTGCAGAAGATCATGCTCGACGCGATCAACCAGGGCGCCTCCGACATCCACTTCGAACCCTACGAGAAGTTCTACCGCATCCGCTACCGGCGCGACGGCGTGCTGGCCGAGGTGGCGCAGCCGCCGATGGCGATCAAGGACAAGGTCGCGTCGCGCATCAAGGTGCTGTCGCGGCTGGATATTTCGGAGAAACGCGTGCCGCAGGACGGCCGCATGAAGATGGTGCTGTCGAAGAACCGCGCCATCGATTTCCGGGTCAGCACGCTGCCGACGCTGTATGGCGAGAAGATCGTCATGCGTATTCTCGACCCCACCAGCGCCCAGCTCGGGATCGAGGCGCTGGGCTACGAGCCGTGGCAGAAGGAATTGCTGCTGAATGCGGTGCAGCGTCCCTACGGCATGGTGCTGGTGACCGGCCCGACCGGTTCCGGCAAGACGGTGTCGCTCTACACCTGCCTCAACATCCTCAACAAGCCCGACGTCAACATCTCGACCGCGGAAGACCCGGCGGAAATCCAGCTGCCCGGCATCAACCAGGTCAACGTCAACGACAAGGCCGGCCTGACGTTCTCGGCGGCGCTGAAATCCTTCCTGCGGCAGGATCCCGACGTCATCATGGTCGGCGAAATCCGCGACCTGGAAACGGCCGACATCGCGATCAAGGCTGCGCAGACCGGCCATATGGTGATGTCGACCCTGCACACCAACGATGCGCCGGGCACGCTGACGCGTCTGCTCAACATGGGCGTGGCGCCGTTCAACGTCGCGTCGTCGGTGATCCTGATCACCGCGCAGCGCCTGGCGAGGCGGCTGTGCAACTGTAAGCAGCCGACCGAGCTGCCGACCGAGGCGTTGCTGGCGGCGGGCTTTACCGAGGACCAGCTCGACGGCACCTGGAAACCCTACAAGCCCGTCGGCTGCGATATCTGCAACGGCACCGGCTACAAGGGGCGGGTCGGCATCTACCAGGTGATGCCGATCACCGATGAAATGACGCGCATCATTCTCAAGGGCGGCAACGAAGCGGACATCGCCGACCAGGCGCGCCGCGAAGGCGTGCGGGACCTGCGTCAGGCGGGCTTGCTCAAAGTCAAAGCCGGACTCACCTCGCTGGAAGAGGTCGAGGCCGTCACCAACATGTAAGGGAACCCCTCAATGGCGACAGCAGCGAAAGCAATCAAGGAATCCACCTTCCAGTGGGAAGGCATGGACAAGCGCGGCAAGAAGGTCAAGGGCCAGATGCAGGCGGGCGGCGAGGCCCAGGTCAACGTCCAGTTGCGCAAGCAGGGCATTACGGTTACCAGGGTCAAGAAGCAAAGCGCGCTGTTTGGTGGCAGCAAACGCATCACCGACAAGGACGTTACGCTGTTTACTCGCCAACTGGCGACCATGATGAAGGCGGGTGTGCCGCTGCTGCAATCCTTCGAGATCGTGGCGCGAGGACATTCCAATCCTTCGATGCAGCGGTTGCTGATGGAAATCAAGGCCGACATCGAAAAAGGCAGCAGTCTGACGCAGTCTTTTGGTCGTCATCCGCTGTACTTCGACGCGCTGTTTTGCAACCTGGTCGGCGCTGGCGAAGCTGCGGGTATTCTCGAAACAGTTTTGGATCGTCTTGCGGTTTACAAGGAAAAGATTCTCGCCATCAAGGGCAAGATCAAGTCGGCGCTGTTCTATCCGATTTCGATCATCGTGGTCGCATTTGTCATCACGGCCGTCATCATGATTTTCGTGATCCCCGCGTTCAAGGATTTGTTCAGTGGTTTTGGAGCGGATCTCCCTGCGCCTACATTGATTGTAATTGCGCTTTCGGATTTCTTCGTCCAGTGGTGGTGGGCCATATTTGGCACAATTGGAGGAGGTCTTTATGCCTTTTTCCAGACATGGAAGCGCTCGCGCAAGTTGCAGATGGCGATGGACCGTATCATGCTGAAATTGCCGATCATGGGCCCGGTCATTGAAAAAGCCACCATTGCGCGTTGGACGCGCACTTTGTCGACCATGTTTGCTGCCGGCGTGCCCTTGGTCGAGGCGCTTGATTCGGTAGGCGGGGCCTCGGGTAATCAGGTCTTTGTGGAAGCCACGCAGAGAATCCGTAGTGAAGTGGCTACGGGCACCGCATTGACCGTTGCGATGCAGAATTCCGGGCGTTTTCCCAACATGGTGTTGCAGATGGCAGCCATCGGCGAAGAATCCGGTGCTCTCGATTCCATGCTCGGCAAGGTTGCGGACTTCTACGAGGCCGAAGTTGATGATGCCGTTGCGGCTCTGTCCAGTTTGATGGAGCCGATCATCATGGTGGTGCTCGGCACTTTGATCGGCGGCATGGTGATTGCGATGTATCTGCCGATATTCAAGATGGGCCAGGTTGTCGGCTGATGGGTCTGCTGCATGCCGAACCGGCCCTGTTCGTCGGGCTGATTTTCTTGTTCGGTCTCCTGATCGGCAGCTTTCTCAACGTCGTCATCCACCGTCTGCCGAAGATGATGGAGGCGGAATGGCACGCGCAATGCGCCGAGTTGCGTGGCGAACCGATTGCCGGAGCGCCCGCGTATAACCTGTGGGTTCCGCGCTCGGCCTGCGTCAAGTGCGGCCACGTCATTACCGCGCTGGAAAACATCCCCCTGCTTTCATGGCTGTGGCTGCGCGGACGCTGCTCGGCCTGCGGCACGCCGATCGGCGCGCGCTATCCGATGGTCGAGCTGTTGACTGCGCTGCTGTCCGCTGCGGCGGCCTGGAAATGGGGCGTCAGCCCGCAGACGGTGGGCGCGTTGCTGCTGATCTGGACGCTGGTCGCGCTCGCCTTCATCGACCTCGACACCACGCTCCTGCCCGACAGCCTGACCTTGCCGCTCGTGTGGCTGGGCCTGCTGTTCAATCTAAACGCCCATTTCGCCAGCCTGCCGGATGCGGTCATCGGCGCCATGGCCGGGTACCTGGTCCTGTGGTCGGTCTACTGGCTGTTCAAGCTCGTGACCGGCAAGGAGGGCATGGGCTACGGCGACTTCAAGCTGCTCGCCGCGATCGGCGCCTGGCTCGGCTGGCAGATGCTGCCCGTGACCCTGCTGCTGTCCTCGGTGGTCGGCGCGGCCATCGGCATCGCGATGATCGTGCTGGTGAAGCACGATCGGCGGGTGCCCATTCCCTTCGGCCCCTATCTGGCGGGCGGCGGCCTGGTGGCGCTGTTCTTCGGTGCCGATCTGACGCAGGCCTACCTCGGCCAGTTCTGATGTTCACGGTGGGACTCACCGGCGGCATCGGTTCCGGCAAGTCGACCGTCGCCGACCTGTTTTCGGCACTGGGCGTGCCGGTCATCGACACCGACGTCATCGCCCGTCAGCTGACGGCGCCCGGCGGCGAAGCGCTCGACGACATTCGCGCCGCATTCGGCGCTTCGCTGATCCAGCCTGACGGCGGGCTCGACCGGGCGGCGATGCGCCGTCTGGTGTTCGGCGATGTCGCCGCGCGCAGCCGGCTGGAGGCCATCCTGCACCCGCGCATCCGCGAGGCGGTCCGGCGGGCGCTTGCCGCGCTCGAAGCACCGTATGCCCTCGTCGTGATCCCCCTGCTGGTCGAAACCGGCGCCTACCGCGACCTGCTCGACCGCGTGCTGGTGGTCGATTGCCCCGAAGCGCTGCAGATCGAGCGCGTAATGGCGCGCAGCGGTCTGGCGCGCGAGGACGTCGAGGCGATCCTGGCGGCCCAGGCGACGCGCGCGCAGCGGCTGGCCGAGGCGGACGACGTGATCGACAACACCCGTTCGCTCGACGCGCTGCGCGCTGCCGTGGCAACATTGCACGCGCGTTATCTGGCCCTGGCGACAGCGGCTTCACCTTGATTTTCCGCATGAATAGGTGACAATCGCCCCATTCCAATCAACGCGTCGCGGCGTGATCCACTACGAATACCCCCTCAGCGAACGCATCCGCACCCTGCTGCGGCTGGAAGACCTGTTCGATCGCTTCGATGCCTTCGCCGCGTCGCCCGAGCCGCACGCCCACCATGCCGCGCTGCTCACCCTGTTCGAACTTGCCGAGGTGGCGGCGCGCGCCGATCTCAAGTCGGACCTGTTGCAGGAACTCGATCGGCAGAAAGCCGTGCTGGTCGCCCTGCGCGGCAACCCCAACGTGCAGGGCGAGACGCTGGAGCAGGTGCTGGCCGCGATCGAAACGGCCCATCACGGCATTTACCAGTTGCCCGGACGCGTCGGCCAGCATCTGCGCGACGACGAGTGGCTGATGGCGATCAAGCAGCGCGCAGCCATACCCGGCGGCATGTGCGAATTCGACTTGCCGTCCTACCACTACTGGCTGCACCGGAGCACCGACGCACGCATGCACCAGTTGCAGCACTGGCTGGAGCCGTTCCTGCCGATCCGGGCCGCGGTGGGCATCGTGCTGGGACTCCTGCGCGACAGCGGTCGTCCGGAATTGCAGCACGCCAGTCATGGCAGCTATCAGCGCATGCTCGAATCGCGCAACCCGCAACTCATCCGGGTGGGGCTGGACGAAGGCCTGCCGTGCGTGCCGGAAATCTCCGCCAACAAGTACGTGCTCAACATCCGCTTCGTGCAGGTGGGGGCGACGGCGATCCGCAGCTGCACCGACCAGGCGATCGATTTCGAGCTGACGTTCTGTACGCTGTGAGTCCGGCCGTTCCGCCCGTCGTGAGTTGCCCGATTTGCGGCGCATCCGTGCCGTGGACGGGCGAGAGCAAGTGGAAGCCCTTCTGCAGCCAGCGCTGCAAGCTCATCGACCTGGGCCAGTGGGCGACCGAGAAGTACCGGGTGCCGGCCGAGGAGCAGGAACCCGACGACGAGTCCCCGCCCCAGCCGCAGTGATTACTTCTTGTAGGCCTTGACGCCGTCGGGGGTGCCGAGCAGCAGCACGTCGGCGCCGCGGCGCGCAAACAGGCCGTTGGTCACCACGCCGACGATCTGGTTGATCGCGGTTTCCAGCGACACCGGGTCGACGATGCTCATGCCGTGCACGTCGAGGATGATATTGCCGTTGTCGGTCGTGAAGCCCTCGCGCAGACGGGGTTGCCCGCCGAGCTTCACCAGTTCGCGCGCGACGTAGGAGCGCGCCATCGGGATCACTTCCACCGGCAGCGGGAAGCTGCCGAGCACGCCGACCAGCTTGCTGGAATCGGCGATGCAGATGAACTGCTTGCTGCACGCGGCGACGATCTTCTCGCGCGTCAGCGCGCCGCCGCCGCCTTTCACCATGGCGAAGTGCTCGGTGATCTCGTCGGCGCCGTCGACGTAGATCTCGAGTTCGCCGACGCTGTTCAGGTCCAGCACCTGGATGCCATGGCTTTTCAGGCGCGCGGCGGTCGCTTCGGAGCTGGCGACGGCCCCGTCGATGCGGCCCTTCACCTCGGCCAGCGCGTCGATGAAATAGTTGGCGGTCGAGCCGGTGCCGACGCCGATGATGCCGCCCTTGGCATAATCCACCGCGGCACGTGCCACGGCTTGCTTCATTTCGTCCTGGGTCATGATGGTTTCGTCGATTTGGATGCAGCCGGCTAAGATAGCGGCATCGCGCCCTTTTTACAAACCTCGCCATGAGCCACCCTGACGACTATCTCGAACGCATCCTCACCTCGCGCGTCTACGACGTCGCGATCGAGTCGCCGCTCGACGTCGCCCACAATCTCTCGCACCGGCTGGGCAACCAGGTGCTGTTGAAGCGCGAGGACCTGCAGCCGGTGTTCTCGTTCAAGTGTCGCGGCGCCTACAACAAGATGGCCAAATTGACGGCGGCGCAGCTGGCGCGCGGCGTGGTCGCGGCGTCGGCCGGCAACCACGCGCAGGGCGTGGCGCTGGCGGCGCAGAAGCTCGGGGTGTCGGCCACCATCGTGATGCCGGCGACGACGCCGAGGATCAAGGTCGACGCCGTCGCCGCGCGCGGCGCGCAGGTGGTGCTGCACGGCGACAACTACGACGAGGCCTGCGCGCACGCGACCCAGCTCGCCAAGGAAGCCAAAGCCACTTTCGTCCATCCCTACGACGACCCCGACGTCATCGCCGGTCAGGGCACGGTCGCGATGGAATTGCTGCGCCAGCATCCCGGCCCCATCCATTCCGTCTACGTCCCGGTCGGCGGCGGCGGACTCATCGCCGGCATGGCCGCCTACATCAAGCGGTTGCGGCCGGAGATCAAGATCGTCGGCGTCGAGCCCGAAGATGCCGACGCCATGGCGCGCTCGCTGTGCAAGGGCGAGCGCATCACCCTGCCGCGCGTCGGCATTTTCGCCGACGGCGTGGCGGTGAAGAAGGTCGGCAAGGAAACCTTCCGGCTGTCGCAGCTGTATGTCGACGAGATCGTCCGCGTCAACAACGACGCCATCTGCGCGGCGATCAAGGACGTGTTCGAGGACACCCGCTCGATTCTCGAGCCGGCGGGCGCGCTGTCGGTGGCGGGCCTCAAGGCCGCGGTCGCCGGCGACAAGCTGCGCGGCAAGACCCTGGTCGCGGTGGCGTCGGGCGCCAACATGAACTTCGACCGCCTGCGCCACATCGCCGAGCGCGCCGAACTGGGCGAAAAGCGCGAGGCCGTGCTGGCCGTGACCATTCCCGAGACGCCCGGCAGCTTCAAGCATTTCTGCAGCCTCCTGGGCGCGCGCAACATCACCGAGTTCAACTACCGCTATTCCGACCCCAGGGCGGCGCGGGTCTTCGTCGGCCTGTCGGTGCCGGGTGCGGGCGAAAGCACGCGCGTGGTCGAGCTGCTGCAGCGCCACGGCATCGAGGCGATCGACCTCACCGACAACGAAATGGCCAAGCTGCACGTGCGCCACCTGGTTGGCGGGCGCGCGCCCGATGCGGTCAACGAGGTGCTCTATCGTTTCGAATTCCCCGAGCGCCCGGGCGCGCTGATGCAGTTCCTGCAGAGCATGAGCCGCGGCTGGAACATCAGCCTGTTCCACTACCGCAACCACGGCGCCGATTACGGCCGCGTGCTGGTCGGCATCCAGGTGCCGGAGAAGGAAAAGCCCGCATTCCAGAAATTCCTCGATGGGCTGGGCTACCGCTACTGGGACGAATCGCGCAACCCGGCGTACAAGCTCTTCCTCGCCTGACTTATTGCTTGGTGCCGCAGGTGTTCATGCCGAAAAGGCTGTAGGCCGGGCAGATGCGGAAAATGCCGGTGGCGAGCGGCACGACGCCGATCCACGCCCACACCGGGCCGTTGAAGAGCGCGGCCCAGGCGATGAGGGCGAGGCCGGCGACGATGCGGATGATGCGGTCGGTGCTACCAACGTTTACGTTCATGTCAGGCTCCTGAAAACAGGCAAGGACCTCGGCGAGGTGCGTTCACTATAGCGCGTCGCGCGGCAGAATCATTGCGCGCGGGCGAGGCACGTCGTCGTCGTGGTAACCTCGCTGCATGTTTCGGCAAGTCGGATTTTTGTGGTTAGGGGTGCTGGTCGCGGCGTCGGCTGCGGCGGCGCCGGGCGACAGCGCGGTGCGGCAGGCGCAGCAGGCGTATGAGGCGCGCAAGCCTGCGAACCTCGAACGCGCGGCGCGCGAGGTGCCGGCCGAGCATGTGCTGGCGCCCTATGTCGAATTCTGGCGGCTGATGCTCACCCACGGCGCTGCCGACGCCCGCATCGCCGATTTCCTGGCGCGCCATCCCGGCAGCCGCATGGCCGAAGTGCTGCGCGCCGACTGGCTGAAGTCGCTCGGCGTGCGCGAAGCCTGGCCGCTGGTTCTCGCCGAATATCCGCGTCTGGTGCGCCCCGAACCCGTCCATCACTGCTACGCACACCGTGCCGAGTGGGCACAGGGCCAGCGCGGCCGTCAGCGCGAGGCGGTCGCGCTGTGGTTCACCGGGCGCGACATGCCGTCGGCCTGCACGCCGCTGTTTGCTCGCATGCTCGAAGAAGGCCTGCTGCGCGAAGAGGACGTCTGGCGGCGTTTGCGGCTGGCGTTCGAGGCCGGCAATCTCAACGTCGCGCGCGTCGTCGCCCAGGCGCTGCCGGCTGCCGAGCGTCCCGACGCCGCGCGCATCGACCAGGCCGCGCGCGATCCGGCACGCCTGCTTCATGCCGGCAGCGCGCTCGATTTCGGCCGCCGCGGCGACCGCGAAGTCGCGCTCTACGCACTGGATGGCGTGGCCCGCCGCAGTTCGGACGAAGCCGAGCGCGCGCTGCGCCGCTGGGTCGCGCAGTTCTCCGAGGCGGAGCAGCGCGTCGCCTGGGCGCGGCTCGCCACCTGGGCGGCGCGCCGCCACGAGCCGCGCGCGCTGGCCTGGTTTGCGCAGGCGGGCGGGGGGGCGCTCAACGATTTCCAGCGCGAATGGTGGGCGCGTGCGGCGCTGCGTGCCGGCGACTGGCAGGCCGTGCGCAGCGCGATCGACAGCATGGACGAGGCGGCCCGCACGCAAGCCGTGTGGCGCTACTGGCGCGCGCGGGCGCTCGCGGCAAGCGGCCAGCGCCTCGCCGCCAACGTGATTTTCCTGCCGCTGTCGCGCGAGCATCATTACTACGGCCAGCTCGCGCAGGAAGAGCTGGGCCCGGTGGCGCAGGCGCCGCTCATCAACATCAAGACCGGCGGCGAGGCGCTCGCCGCCGTTGCGCGCGACCCCGGCATCG
Source organism: Pseudomonadota bacterium (assembly GCA_040753235.1). Lineage (GTDB taxonomy): Bacteria > Pseudomonadota > Gammaproteobacteria > Burkholderiales > Thiobacillaceae > Thiobacillus. Next base: position 8,609 of record JBFMET010000011.1, on the reverse strand, counting down.
CGCGCGCGGTGGCGCTGTACGAACTGGGTCTGCGGCAGGATGCGGCGCAGGAATGGAACTGGGCGATCCGCACGTTCTCCGACGCCCAGTTGCTGGCGGCGGCCGAACTCGCGCGCCGCATGGCGTGGTACGACCGCGCCATCCACACCGCCGAGCGCACGCGCGACCTGCACGACTTCGAGCTGCGTTTCATCGCGCCCTACCGCGACCTGGCGCAAAAAGCCGCGCGCGAAAACGGCATCGACGAGGCCTGGGTGTTCGGCCTGATGCGGCAGGAAAGCCGCTTCATCAACGTCGCGCGCTCGCACGTCGGCGCCTCGGGGCTGATGCAGGTCATGCCGGCGACTGCGCGCTGGATCGCGCAGCGGCTCGGCATCAAGGGCTTCCACCCGAGGGAGATGCAGGATCCTGCGCGCAACATCCAGTTCGGCGCGTATTACCTGCGCCACGTGCAGGACAGCCTCGACGGCTCGCCGGTGCTCGCCACCGCCGCCTACAACGCCGGCCCCGGGCGCGCGCAGCGCTGGCGCGACAGCCGCGAGATGGAGGCCGCGGTCTACATCGAGTCGATCCCGTTCGCCGAAACGCGCGACTACGTGAAGAAAGTGATGAGCAACGCCATGTACTACGCGCAGCGATTCGACCAGCCCTCGGTGCTGCTGAAGGACCGGCTCGGCACGGTGCCGCCGCGCCGGGCGCCGGCGCCGCCGGCGGCCGAGCCGGACGAGGAGGCGCCGGCGGAAAGCTAGCCGGCATGGCCGAAGCCGGCGCATTCGGGCTAAAATCAGCGTTGCCTTATATACCCGATTCGCATTCCACCATGAAGATTGAACGCATCTGCATCCTCGGCGGGTCCGGCTTTGTCGGCACGCATCTCGTCAGCCAGCTCGCCGCGCGCGGCCTCAAGGTGCGCGTGCTCACCCACCGCCGCGAAGCCGCCAAGGAACTGATCCTGCTGCCCACCGTGGACGTGGTCGAAGCCGACGTGCACGACCAGCAGGCGCTGATCCGCCAGTTCCGCGGGATGGATGCCGTCATCAACCTCGTCGGCATCCTGCACGAAGACAGGGTCGGCCGCGTCGACCTGCCGAGCGCGCGCCGCGGCGACTTCCAGAAAGTCCACATCGAGCTTGCGCGCAAGGTCGTCCACGCCATGGGCGAAGCGGGGGTCGGCCGCCTGCTGCACATGAGCGCGCTCGGCGCCAACGCCAATTCGCGCTCGGCCTACCAGCGTTCCAAGGGCATCGCCGAAGCGCTGGTGCGCGAAGCCGGCCGCCATCACATCGAGCATGAGAACTGGTATCTCAACGGACCCAAGTTCATCCACGGCTACGGCCTAGACGTCACGATCTTCCGGCCCTCGGTGATCTTCGGCCGTGGCGATTCCTTCCTGTCGATGTTCGCCCGCCTGCTCAAGGCTTTCCCGGTGCTGCCGCTCGCCAATGCCGGCGCGCGCTTCGCGCCGGTCCACGTGCAGGATGTCGCGCGCGCCTTCACCGACAGCCTCGACAACACGGCGACCTTCGGCCAGACCTACGACCTGTGCGGCCCCGAGTCCTACACGCTGGAGGAACTGGTGCAATACGTCGGCGAGGTGACCGGCAAGAAGCGCAGCATCCTGCCGCTCGGCGACATGGCGTCCTACCTGCAGGCGTGGGCGCTGGAACTGATGCCCGGCAGGAAGCTGATGACGCGCGACAACCACTTCGCCATGCTGACCGACAACGTCTGCGACGGCGGCTGGCCGTCCGTGTTCGACTTCCAGCCGGCTGCGCTGGAAGCGGTCGCCCCCGAGTACCTGCGCGCCGACACGCCGCGCGCGCGCTACGAGGGCTACCGGGAACACGCCCGCCGCTGATTCCCGCATGCCGCCATGAAGACCTACATCGTCGGCGGCGCAGTACGCGATCGGCTGCTCGGCCTGCCGGTGGCCGACCGCGATCACGTCGTGGTCGGCGCCACGCCCGACGACATGGTCGCGCAGGGCTATCAGCCGGTCGGCAAGGATTTCCCGGTCTTTCTGCACCCCGACACCCACGAGGAATACGCGCTCGCGCGCACCGAGCGCAAGTCGGGGCGCGGCTACAAGGGCTTCACCGTGTACGCCGCGCCCGACGTTACCCTCGAACAGGATCTGCACCGGCGCGACCTTACCATCAACGCCATCGCCGAAGATGAATCCGGCGCGCTGATCGACCCCTACGGCGGCCAGCGCGATCTGGCCGCACGGATCTTCCGCCACGTCAGCGAAGCCTTCGCCGAGGATCCGGTGCGCATCCTGCGCGTGGCGCGCTTCGCCGCGCGCTTCACCGGTTTCACCGTGGCGCCGGAAACCAACGCGCTGATGCGTGCCATGGTCGCCGACGGCGAAGTCGACGCGCTGGTGCCCGAGCGGGTGTGGCAGGAGCTTGCGCGCGGGCTCATGGAAAAGCAGCCTTCGCGCATGTTCGCGGTGCTGCGCGACTGCGGTGCGCTGGCGCGCCTGCTGCCGGAAGTCGACCGCCTGTTCGGCGTGCCGCAGCCGCCCCAGCATCATCCCGAAGTCGACACCGGCGTGCACGTCATGCTGGTGGTCGACTGGGCTGCACGCCAGGGGCTCTGTCTGCCGGTGCGTTTCGCCGCGCTGATGCACGATCTTGGGAAGGGTGTGACGCCGCCCGAGCAATGGCCGCGCCATATCGGCCACGAGGCGAGAAGCGTCGAGCTCGTGCGCGCCGTGTGCGAGCGCCTGCGCGTGCCGACCGATTGCCGCGACCTGGCCGTTGCCGTGGCGCGCGAACATGGCATCGTCCACCGTGCGCTCGAACTGCGTCCCGGCACCGTCGTCGAGTTGCTGGAGCGCGTCGATGCCTTCCGCCGGCCGGAGCGCTTCGAAGACTTTCTGCTCGCCTGCGAATGCGATTTCCGCGGGCGGCCCGGTTTTGAGGACAAGCCCTTTCCCGCCCCCGACCATTTGCGCGCATCGCTGCGCGCCGCGCAGGCGGTCGACGCCGGTGCGGTGGCGCAAAGCGTGGCACCGGCGCGCATCAAGGAAGCGGTGTTTCAGGCGCGCGCGCAGGCCGTCGCCGCCTTGCGTCATCCAGGCGGCGCGCGCTGGGAACATTTCCCTCACCGGGCCGACATGGGCGTGCGCGGGGTGGGCCCCACGCTTGCCGCCGCGTTCGAGCAGGCCGCGCTGGCGATGACCGCGGTGATCACCGACCCGGCCGGCGTGGCGGCGGTCGAGGGCGTCGAGATCGAATGCGAGGCACCGGACGACGAGTTGCTGTTGGTCGATTGGCTCAACGCGCTGATCCTCGAAATGGCGGCGCGCGGCCTGCTGTTCGGCCGGTTCGACGTGCGCATCGAGGGCCATCGGCTGCATGCCACGGCGTGGGGCGAGCGCGTCGAGCCGGCGCGGCACCAGCCGGCGGTCGAGATCAAGGGCGCGACCTATACTGAACTCGGCGTGGAACAGGATGCGGCGGGCCACTGGCTCGCCCAGTGCGTGATCGACGTTTAAACCCAGGTAATCCATGAGGGCGCGCGATGATGGCGAGGCGGTTTGCGAGCGGATCGGCGCACGGGCGACAAGCCCATAGCCCGGCCTATGGGCGCGAAGCACGGGCGTCGAGACGCCGCAAAGCGGCCGCCAGCGCGCGCGTAGGCCCGCAGGGCCGCCTGATGGATTATTTGGGTTAAAGGAGCGCCCATGGATCTCGCCCGGTTCGAGCAGGTGTCCGAGGTCGAATGGCGCGTTGCGCCTTTCGGCAGGATGCGCGTGCCCGCGGTGATCTTCGCCGACGCCGGCCTGATCCGCGGCATGGACGACAAGGTCTTCGACCAGTTGACCAACGTCGCCACGCTGCCGGGCATCGTCGAGGCGGCCTACGCCATGCCGGACGCGCACTGGGGCTACGGCTTCCCCATCGGCGGCGTTGCCGCGTTCGACGCCGACGCCGGCGGGGTCGTCTCGGCCGGTGGCGTCGGCTTCGATATTTCCTGCGGCGTGCGTACCTTGCACACCGGCCTCACCGTCGCCGACGTCGAACCGCTGAAGCAGCGGCTGGCGGACCGCCTGTTCGCGCGCATTCCGGCCGGCGTCGGCAGCACCGGCGAACTGCGGCTCGATGCCGCCGAGATGGACGCGATGCTTCACGGCGGCGCGCGCTGGGCCGTCGGGCGCGGCTACGGCAGCGCGGCCGATCTCGATCGCATCGAGGAACACGGCTGCATGGCGGGAGCCGCGCCGGACAAGGTGTCCGAACAGGCCAAGCGCCGCCAGCGCGAGGAAGTCGGCACGCTCGGCTCGGGCAACCACTACCTCGAATTGCAGGAAATCGTCGAAATCCACGATGCGGCAGCTGCCGAGCATTTTCGGCTGCGCGAGGGCGAGGTGGTGGTGAGCATCCACTGCGGCTCGCGCGGCCTGGGGCACCAGATCGGCACCGAGTTCCTGCGCGACATGGTGATCGCGGCGCCCGGTCACGGCATCGACCTGCCCGACCGCGAACTCGCCTGCGCACCGATCCACTCGAGCCTCGGTCAGGCCTACCTCGGTGCGATGCGCGCCGCGATCAATTGCGCGTTGGCGAATCGCCAGGTGATTACCCACCTGACGCGCCAGGTGTTCGCCGACGTGCTGCCCGGCACGCATCTCAGCCTCGTCTACGACGTCTCGCACAACACCTGCAAGCGCGAGCCGCACACCGTCGACGGCCAGACCCGCCAGCTCTACGTCCATCGCAAGGGCGCGACGCGCGCCTTCGGCCCCGGCCATCCGGCGCTGCCGCCCGACCTGCGCGACGTTGGCCAGCCGGTGCTGATCGGCGGCAGCATGGGCACGGCCTCGTACATCCTCGTCGGCACCGAGGTCGGCGCGACGCGCGCGTTCGCGTCGGCCTGCCACGGCGCCGGCCGCGCGATGAGCCGGCATCAGGCGACGCGCCAGTGGCACGGCCGCGCGCTGGTGGACCAGCTGGCGAGCCAGGGCATCCTGATCCGCAGCCCCTCGCTGCGCGGCGTCGCGGAAGAGGCGCCGGGGGCCTACAAGGACGTGAGCGCGGTGGTCGAGGCGGCCGATCGCGCGGGACTGGCGCGCAAGGTCGCCAAGCTCAGACCGCTCGTCTGCATCAAGGGTTGAGAACTGCAGTGCGCCGCTCGGCGGCGAGCCGCTTCACCGCTGAGTAGAACGCGGCGAAGTCGTGGCGGTTTTCCGCCAGCAGGGCGCGAAACCCTTCCACTTCATCGAAGTAGGTCGACACCGCGGCAAGCTTCGCGTTGTTGAGTTCGCCCTCGAACCAGGGATCGTACAGCGACCAGGCCGCGTCCTCGGCAACACGTCGGCGATGGCTCGCGCGCAGCGCCTCGAGGAGGCGTGCCTTGCCTGCACGCTTGGCGTCATCGTCGCGCGATGAGGCATAGAGTTCGGCGAGCGCGGTGCGCGCCGCCTTGATTGAGTCAAAAAAAACCTCGGCGCGTTCGAGCGCGGCGCGATACGCGATGAGCCCGGTCACGTCCTGCCGGTGCGCGAGCCAGCGCAGGGTGCCTTCGATCTCCACCGCGCGCGCGAAAGACTCATTGAACGTGGCGTCGCCCGGCATGTACACGACCTGGTGCGCCAGTTCGTGAAACAGCAGGCCGGCCAGGCGATCCTCGGGCAGGCGCAGCATCGCCGAGGTCAGCGGATCGTCGAAATAGCCGAGGGTCGAATACGCCGTCACGCCGCCCACCAGCACATCGTCGCCTTGGGCACGAAAGCCGGCAGCGTATTCCTCGGCTGATGCGCGCGTGTAGTAGCCCCGGTAGGGCACGCAGCCGGACACCGGAAAACACGACTGGTGCGGCGCGAGCCCGAATTCCGGCGTGACCCACACGCTCCACACCGGGTAGTCCTCGTCGAGCCGGACGTACTGCCGGTAGGTGCCGTTGTCGGGCAGGGCCAGTTCGACGCTGGCGAAGTCGCGCATCGCCGCGACCCGTTCGAGGCGGACCTTGAAGGCTTCCGGCGTGGCGGGGTCGGCGCTGAGCGCTTCGAGCGGCTGTCGCCGTGCCATCAGGTCGAGATGGCCCATGGTTGCGTGCAGCGGATAGCATCCGCTCAGCGCGCCGGCGAGCAGCACATACCAGGTGCAATGCCGTGGTTTCAAGAACTGTCCTGCTGCAGGGTTGGCATGCCGAAAGCATACGCCATGCAGCAGGCAGGGCGGCAGGGCAGATGCCTGCCGCCCTCAGGGGTCAGCGCCAGTCGCCGCGCCGGTCGTGACGCCGGTCATGACGGCGGTCGTGATGACGGTGATCGTTCCAATCGTGACGGTCGTCGTCCCAATCGTGACGGTCGTCGTCGCGCCAGTGCTTGTTGTGGTCCTTGTGATGGTGCTTGACCTTCGGTGCGTAGTGGTGGATGTAGTACACCCGGTGCGGCGGCGGCACCACGATCACGTGGCCGGGATGGTAGGGCGCATGGGTCCAGTAATGCCGGCCACCGCTCTCATACACCACGCGGAAGCCGTCGTGGCGGCCGCTGCCGAACGCGAACGAGACGTAGGGCTCGACGCTGACGACGCGGCCGTAACCGTAGCTGTCGTAGGCGAACACGCTGCCCGAAGCGGCGAGGAGGGCGGAAGCGACGAGAAGTGTGCGGATCATGGTCGGTCTCCTTTCAGGAAGGGGTGGACGAAGCGGCGTGCGCCGTTCAGTCGCGCCATCCGTTGCGGCCGTTGTGCCAGCGGCCGGGACGCTCGTCGTGCGCCACGGAAAAGCTCACGTTCAGGGTCACCCACCTGCCCGGGTCGTAGGGCAGGCGCGTGCTGTACTCGCGGTCCTGGAAGCGGTAGCGCACGTCGTAGCCGGTAACGACCTGGCGATAGTCGTCGATGGTGCGGCAGCGCTCGACCTGCTGCGGAACCGTCTCGTAGCGGGTGCGGCTGCCCATGCGGTCGCCGACCACCGCGCCGGTGGCGGCGCCGACCGCAGCGGCGGCGACGCGGCCGTCGCCCTTGCCCACGGTGGAGCCGAGCAGGCCGCCGGCGATGGCGCCGATGACCGCGCCGCCGCTGCCGCCGCCACTGCTGCGGGTTTCATAGCCGACGGTTTCGGTCCAGCATTCGCGGCGCGGTTCGTTGAGGGTGTCGTAGATCGGGGTGCTCGACACGACCTTGGCGCGCACCGTGAAGGCGTCGCCGCGGTGGTAGTCGGGGCTCGCCACGGCAGCCCCGCTCAGGCCCATGAGGGCGGCGATCAGGGTGGTGTTGAGGGTGCGTGCGTTCATGCTGCTCTCCTTCATGCGTGCAGGGAATGGGTTCAACGGCGATCGCGCCGGCGGTCGTCCCGTTCGTCGCGATGCTGCTGGCGACGCTCGTAGCCGTAACCGTAGCCCTCGGGGTCTTCGCGTTCGGCTTCGTGCCGCATGTCGCGGCGCTCTTCCTGGCGCGATTCGCGCGCGTCGCGGCGGGTCTCGCGATCCGCCTCGCGTTTTGCCACGATCCACACGGGGTCTGCCCAAACGTCGGGCGACGCCTGAACCGGGGCGGCCATCGCCAGTCCCAGTGCAGCCATTCCGAACATCCAGTTTTTCCGTGCAGTCATCGTGATCTCCTTGTGCGGTCGCGAAGATTCGCTTCCACGCTTCGCATTGTGGTCGGGGAAAGTAAGCGCGCTGTTTCGCGCAAGCCCGATTTTGTAACAGTGTGTAACCGCCCGGGGCAAGCCGGGCCGGGGCCGCTGCTATAGTTGCCGCATGGACAAGGACCGCATTTACGTCGTCGACGACGACCCCGGCATCCGCGAACTCGTCGCCGAATACCTGACAGCCCAGGGCTACGCGGTCGAAACCGCGGCGGACGCCGCCGCGCTCGACCGACTGCTCGAAGCGAAGCGGCCGGATCTGCTGGTGCTCGACTGGATGATGCCGGGCGAGGACGGCCTGTCGGTCGCGCGCCGTCTGCGCGCGCAGCCGGGCTTCCCGCCCATCATCATGCTGTCGGCCAAAGGTGAGGACATCGACCGCATCATCGGCCTCGAGGTCGGCGCCGACGACTATCTGCCCAAGCCTTTCAATCCACGCGAGTTGCTGGCACGCATCCGCGCCGTGCTGCGGCGTCAGGGCGGGGCGGTCGAGACGGCGCCGGCCGAAACGGCGCGCACCGTGCGCTTCGGCCCGTTCAGCGTCAACCTCGACGCGCGCACCCTCGCCCGCGACGGCGTCGAGGTGACGCTCACCGGCGGCGAATACGAGCTGCTGGAAATTTTCGTCACCCACGCCAACCGCGCGCTGTCGCGCGACTGGCTGATGGACCGGCTGCGCGGTTTCGAGCGCGACCCCTTCGACCGCAGCATCGACGTGCGCGTCAACCGCCTGCGCAAGAAGATCGAGGACGATCCCGCGCACCCGGCGTACATCCGCACCCAGCGGGGGATGGGGTATCTGTTCGTGCCGCAGGGGAAGGGGGCGGGAATCAGGGACTAGGATCTAGGGGCTAGGATTTAGGGAATGAGCGGCCGCAGGCCGCGAAATTTATAGAGCCCCTAGCCCCTAGCCCCTAGCCCCTAGCCCCTAGCCCCTAGCCCCTAGCCCCTAGCCCCTAGCCCCTAGCCCCTAGCCCCTAGCCCCTAGCCCCTAGCCCCTAGCC
>JBFMET010000010.1:0-87493 GCA_040753235.1 Pseudomonadota bacterium | reverse complement strand
CTAGCCCCTAGCCCCTAGCCCCTAGCCCCTAGCCCCTAGCCCCTAGCCCCTAGCCCCTAGCCCCTAGCCCCTAGCCCCTAGCCCCTAGCCCCTAGCCCCTAGCCCCTAGGGATTGTGCATCAGCGCCGCTTCCAGCGTGTTTTCCAGCAGCGTCGCCACCGTCATCGGCCCCACGCCGCCCGGCACTGGCGTGATCCAGCTCGCACGTTCGACCGCGGTGTCGAAATCGACGTCGCCGACCAGTTTGCCGTCGGGCAGACGGTTGATGCCGACGTCGATCACGATCGCGCCTTCGCGAACCCACTCGCCCGGGATCATGCGCGGCTTGCCCACGCCCACCACCAGAATTTCAGCCGAGCGCACGAAGCTTTCGAGGTCGCGCGTGGCGCTGTGGCAGACGGTGATGGTGCAGCCGGCGAGCAGCAGTTCCAGGCTCATCGGGCGGCCGACGATGTTGGAGGCGCCGACCATCACCGCGTTCTTGCCGCGCAATTCCTCGCCCGTGGCGCGCAGCAGCGTCATGATGCCGCGCGGGGTGGAGGGGCGCAGCGTCGGCATCTTCACCGCCAGGCGGCCGATGTTGTAGGGGTGGAAGCCGTCGACGTCCTTGTCGGGACGGATGCGCTCGATCACCGTCTCGGCGTCGATGTGCACCGGCAAGGGCAGTTGCACCAGGATGCCGTCGATGGCCGCATCGGCGTTGAGCGTGTCGATCAACGCGAGCAGTTCGTCCTGCGTGGTGGTCGCCGGCAGATCGTGCGATACGCTGACGACGCCGGCACGCTCGCAGGCCTTCTTCTTGTTGTGCACGTAGACGGCCGAAGCCGGATCGCTGCCGACCAGGATCACCGCAAGCCCCGGCCGGCGCTTGCCCTGCACTTCGCGCTCGGCGACCTTGTCGTGGATCACGGCGAGGATGGTGTCGGCCATCGCCTTGCCGTCGAGAATGTGTGCACGCATCGGACAACCCTGAAGCAAAAGGGTGATTTTCCCGGAAACCCCCTGTCCGACTCAAGCGAAAATTGACCGGGCCACAGCGCCAAGGTATAGTCTCGCCTCTCCGAAATGCGCCCGGAATCTGGGGTGCGAGGATTTCGGGGTGTAGCGCAGCCCGGTAGCGCGCCTGCTTTGGGAGCAGGATGTCGGAGGTTCGAATCCTCTCACCCCGACCACCCCTATCCGGCAAGTAAGAGAGTACGCCCGTGGGATGAGAGTCTCTGCCCGTAGCTCAACTGGATAGAGCACCAGCCTTCTAAGCTGGGGGTTACAGGTTCGATTCCTGTCGGGCAGGCCAAGGTTCCGTCGCCAGCGTCGCTGACGACAACAATGGTGGATGTAGCTCAGTTGGTAGAGTCCAGGATTGTGATTCCTGTTGTCGTGGGTTCGAGTCCCATCATCCACCCCAAAACATTACAAGGCCCGCGCAAGCGGGCTTTGTCCATTTAAGCACCGGGATGAGGGGACGAGAACCCATGGGTTCGACCAGCGCGCAAGGCGCGCGCAGGACGCCCGGCCAATGGGCGGGCGGTCCCGAGCCTGCGGCGAGGGATGGCCGGCACGGGAGGCAACCGCGCCGGACACAAGCCCATCATCCACCCCAAGCATCATGAAGCCCGCGCAAGCGGGCTTCGTTGTTTCTACAGGGCACTTCTATAAATTGTCATCGCGAGAAGCGAAGCGACGTGGCGATCCAGAAAGATCGTTGATACGTCAGCGATTCTGGATTGCTTCGCTACGCTCGCAATGACGGAAATTGAATTTAAAGAGGTGCCCTACAGTTTCAGCGCACCGATATAGGCGACCGCCGACGGGTCGTCTCGCCACAGCGCGGGATCGGCATCGACGTAGAGCTCGATCATGATCCCGTCAGGATCATGACAATACACAGACTGGCTGACGCGGTGGTCGGACTGGCCGTCGATGTCGACGCCGTGCGCCAGAAGATGCTCGCGGCAGGCGCGCAGGTCGTCGAGCGAGTCGCCGACCTTGAAGGCGAGATGATAGAGGCCGACCTGCCTGTCGACCGGCAGCGGTGCCTGCTCGCCGATTTCGAGCAGCGCGAGGTCGTGATGATTCTCGCCGCAGGAGAAGAACACCATGCGCCCGCCGTGGCGCGCGACTTCCGCGAGCCCCAGCACGTCCCGATAGAACGGCACCGATGTTTCCAGACTGCGCACCTTGAGGACGGCGTGGCCGAGTTTGCTCACGTGCATCGTGTGTTCCTATTCGTGCCGGATGCCATCGACGTACAGCCAGCGGCCATCGACCTTCTCGAAGCGGCTGGTCTCGTGCAGCCTGAACGCGCGCCCGTTGAGCTTGTAGCGCGCGACGAACTCGAGCGTTGCGTGCGTCGCGTCCTGCGGCACGTGCGCCTTCACCTCCAGCCCGCGCCATTGCGGGACGGGCGGCGCATGCAGGTCGAGCGTGGCCGGGCAGGTCGAAGGATACCAGGTCGCGCGCAGGTAATCTTCGAGCCCGAGCACGTAGGCGCTGTAGCGCGAGCGCATCAGCGCCTCGGCATCGGACGCGGCCTCGCCGGCGTGGTGGCGGCCGCAGCACTGTTCGAGCGCGCGGCCCGAGCCGCAGGGGCAGCCGCTCATGGCCGCTTCGCCGGGCACTTCAGCTGCGGCCGGATGTGCGGCCACACCGCGTCGAGCATTTTCGGCTGTGCCTTGTCGTTGGGGTGAATGCCGTCGGCCTGCATCATGCCGGCCTTCACGCCCACGTCGCAGACAAAGCACGGCACGCGCACGATCTTCTCCTCGCGAGAGAGGTCGACGTAGAGCTTCGCCACCGCATCGGCGTAGGCCTTGCCGTAGTTCGGCAGCACCGGCGCCTCGAGCAGCGCGACCCAGGCGCCCGCCGCCTTGGCCTGCCGGATCATGCGCTGCAGGTTGCGCCGGATTTCGGCCGGCGGCGCGCCGCGCAGCGCGTCGTTGCCGCCGAGTTCGATCAGCACGCCCTGCGGGCGATGGCGGTCGAGCGCCGGCTGCAGGCGCAAGACGCCGTTCTGCGTCGTGTCCCCGGTGATGCTGGCGTTGACCGCGCGCCAGTCGGGTGCGCGTTGCTGCAGGCGCGCGTCGAGCAGTTCGACCCAGCCCTTGCCCGCTGCCAGGCCATAACCGGAACTCAGGCTGTCGCCGACGATCAACACCGTGCACGCATTGGCAAGCGCCCAACCCGGCCATACCAGCAGCCACAGCAAGCACAAGCGATAATTCATCTCTCAACCTCTAATTGAAGCCAACACAATGACGCCTGCCGACAACGCCCAGTTCCCCGTTGAATCGAAGTGGGCATCGCCTTCGCCCCCTCTCCCGCAAGCGGGAGAGGGTTGGAAAGAGGGCGACGTGGTCGCCGCCCGTGCACTTTCGCAACGCGTCGCCACTGCCGACGGCACGCTCACCATCCTCTTCGATATCGCGCTCGCCGTCCAGGCGGGCGACACCCTCGCCGTCACCGGCGCCTCGGGCTCGGGCAAGTCGACGCTGCTGGGTCTGCTCGCCGGGCTCGACCAACCCTCGGCGGGCGAGATCACCCTGCTCGGCCAGCGTCTAAACGACCTCGACGAAGACGCCCGCGCGCGCCTGCGCGCCGGCCGCGTCGGCTTCGTGTTCCAGTCCTTCCAATTGCTGCCCGCGTTGTCCGCGCTGGAGAACGTGCTGCTGCCGCTCGAACTCGCCGGCCGCGCCGACGCGCGCGAGCGCGCCGCGCACTGGCTCGAGCGCGTAGGGCTGACTGCGCGCGCCGCACATACGCCGCGCCAGCTCTCGGGCGGCGAACAGCAGCGCGTCGCGCTGGCCCGCGCCTTTGCCACCGACCCCGAAATCGTGTTCGCCGACGAGCCCACCGGCAACCTCGACGCCGACACCGGCGCGCGCATCATCGACCTGCTGTTCGAGCTCAATGCTTCGGCGCGCACCACGCTGATCCTGGTCACCCACGATCCGGCGCTCGCCGCGCGTTGCCAGCACCGCCTGCATCTGGTTGCCGGCCGCGTCGCCGAAGCGGTGGCAGCATGAGCTTCGCCCGCATCGGCCTGTGGCTGCTGCGACGCGAGCGCAGCGCCGGCGAATGGCGGGTACTGCTGCTCGCGCTCGTCATCGGCGTCGGCAGCGTGTCGACCACCGGCTTTCTCGGCGACCGCGTCAAGCGCGCGATGAGCGAACAGGGCGCGCGCTTCCTCGGCGCCGACCTCCTCGTCACCAGCCCGCGCCCGATCGACGCCTGGCCCGCCCACACGCTCGAGGCCAGCGCCGCGCTCGAATTCGCCAGCATGGTGAGCCGCGGCGACGCCTTCCAGCTCGGTACGCTGCGCGCGGTCGACGCCGCCTACCCGCTGCGCGGCGAAGTGCGCATCGCCGAGCGTCCCTTCGAAGCCGGCGCGCCGCGTCCCGCCCAGCCGCCGCCGGGCGCGGTCTACGTCGACCAGGAAATGCTCACGCTGCTGAACGCCGCGGTCGGCGACAGCGTGCAGATCGGCGAAGCGTCCTTCCGCATCGCCGGCGTGGTGGTCGAGGAGCCGGGCCAGCTCGCCGGCGTGTTCGGCTTCGCGCCACGCGTGTTCCTGCGCGCCGACGAGGTCGACCAGACGCACGTGCTGCAGCCGGGCAGCCGCCTCACCTATCTGTATCAATTTGCCGGCAGCGCGGATGCACTCGACGCGTTCAGCACGGCGCTGAAGCCGCAACTCGAACCTACGCAGCGCCTGCTCGGCTCGCGCGACGGCGTCGAGACCCTGCGCGGCGCGTTCGCCAACGCCGACCACTACCTGCAGCTCACCGCGCTGATCAGCCTGTTGCTGTCGGTCGCGGCGATCGCCATCGCCGCGCACCGCCACGCCATCCGGCACTACGACCAGGCCGCGCTCTTGCGCTGCATGGGCGCCACGACCGCGCAACTGCGCGTGCTCTACGCGGTGCAACTTCTCACGCTCGGCATCCTGGGCAGCGCAGCCGGCGTCGCGATCGGCGCGCTGATGCAGCAGGCGCTCGCCGGGCTCATCCTGCCCGAGGCCGTCACCCGCTTGCCGTCGCTCGGCATCGCGCCGGTCGGCGTCGCTATCGCCAGCGGCCTCTTGGCGCTCGCCGGTGCGAGTCTGCCGGCGCTGATGCGCCTCGTCCGCGTGCCGCCGCTCAGGGTGCTGCGGCGCGACCTGCCGCCGCTGCCGGTGGGTGCGTGGCTGAGCGCCGCCATCACCGGCGGCGCGCTCTTGGTCCTGATCGCCTGGTACGCCGGCGACGCCAAGCTGGTGGCCGGCTTCGTCGGCGCGCTCGCCGCGCTGGTCGTGGTGCTGGCGGGCCTGGCGCGGCTGGCGCTGGTGGCGGGGCGCGGCGTGCAAAAAATCAGCTACGGCCCGGTGCGCTTCGGGCTGGCGCAGATGCTGCGCCACCGCTTCGACAGCACGCTGCAGCTTGGCGCCTTCACGCTCGCGCTCTTTCTCGTCGCGCTGCTGACGCTGGTGCGCAGCGATCTCGTCGACGGCTGGCGCCAGCAGTTGCCGGAAAACGCGCCGAATCATTTTCTGGTGAACATTGCGCCGCACCAGCAGCAGGCCGTCGCCGACTACCTCGCCGAACACCGGCTTGAAGCCTCCGAGGTCTACCCCATGGTGCGCGGCCGGCTGGTAACGAAGAACGGCGTGCCGATCGCCGACACCCTGCCGCCCGAGGCGCGCGACAACAACACCCTGCGGCGCGAGCTCAACCTCACCTGGACCGCCACCCTGCCCGCCAACAACGCGCTGCTGGCCGGCACCTGGCATGGCGACCGGCGCGCGCCGGAAATCTCGGTCGAATCCAACATGGCCGAGCGCCTGAACCTCGCGCTCGGCGACACGCTCGGCTTCGAGTCGGGCGACCTGGTGGTCGAGGGACGCATCACCAGCATCCGCAGCGTGAACTGGGAATCGATGCAGCCGAACTTCTTCGTCATCTTCGCACCCGGCGCGCTCGACAACCTGCCGGCGAGCGCGATCGCCAGCGTCTACGTGCCGCCGGACGCGACCACGGTGCTACCGGGGCTGGTGCGCGCCTTCCCCGGCGTCACCCTGCTCGCGCTCGACAAGCTCATCGCCAATATCGAGCGCGTGTTCGCGCAGATCGTCGCGGCGATCCAGCTATTGCTGGGCTTCCTGCTCGCCGCCGGCATGGCGGTCGTCGTCGCGACCCTGCTGGCGAGCCTCGACGCCCGCCAGCAGGAAGCGGTGCTGCTGCGCACCCTGGGCGCACAGCGCGCGTATCTGGCGAAGGGCTTGTGGAGCGAGTTCCTCGCGCTCGGCCTGCTCGCTGGCCTGCTCGCGACGGTGTGCGCGGAAATCGCGATGGCGCTCATCGCCGACCGCCTGTTCGACCTGCCCGCGCGGCTGCATCCCTGGCTGTGGCTGGCGCTGCCGGCCGCCGGCGCGCTGATGGTGGGCATGAGCGGCTGGCTGACCACGCGCCACATCACGCAGGTGCCGCCGATGCAGTCGCTGCGCGCGCTGGGGTGAGCGCGGCAGCGCGTTATCTGAGCGTCTCGACGTCGGCGTCGAGACGATAGCCGACGCCGACCACCGTCTTGATCAGCCGCGGATAGCGGACGTCCTCGCCGAGATGATGGCGCAGGCGCCTGATCGGGCCATCCAGCATGCGGAGGGAAATGGGCTTGCGGGCGCCCCAGATCGCGGCGCTCAGCTGCTCGCGGGTCAGCACCTGACGGGGAAACGCCAGCAAGGCTTTCAATGCCTCGCATTCCTGTCTGCCGAGCGCGACCGACTGGCCCGCGGGCGATACCAGTTGTCGCGCCCCGGCATGCAGCGTCCAGCCGCAAAAACGGTAGGCGCGGACAGACGCATCGCCGGTTGCAACGGCATCGACGCGGGCGCGGCTCAGCAGTTGCCGGATCGTCGCAACCAGCTTGCGCGGCGGAACCGGCAGGCTGAGTCGCGTATCGGGCGTGAAGCCGAGCGGCGCGGCCAGGCCGGACAGCACATGCGGCCGATCGAGGACGATCACCGGAGCGGCCGGCTTCTCCAGCAGCCACGACGGCCGCTTCGCATGCGACGGCATGCCGTCCACGGCGAGGATCAGGGCATCGACCGTCGGCGGCAGGGCCGCCATGTCCGCGGCCGCAACGACGTCGAAACCCTTGTCGTGCAGCAGCTCCGCCAGCAGCGCCCGCGTGACCGGATTGGGATCCAGGAGGCCAAGCCGCGGCGCGAAGATCGCGTCCACGCCGTTGGCGTCCGCGTGGCGCCAGTCGGCCTGTACGGCTGCATGCATACCCTTCATCGCATCCGGGCCTTCCAGTTGCACGGCAGTGCGCTCGTTCGGGTTCAGCCGAAACGGCCGGTGATGTAGTCCTCGGTCTGCTTGACCGTGGGCTTGAGGAACACCTCGTTGGTGCGGCCCATCTCGATCAGCTCGCCCATGTACATGAAGGCGGTGTAGTCGGACACGCGCGCCGCCTGCTGCATGTTGTGGGTGACGATGACGATGGTGAACTGCGCCTTCATCTCGTTGACCAGTTCCTCGATCTTGGCGGTCGAGATCGGGTCGAGCGCGGAAGCCGGTTCGTCGAGCAGCAGGACTTCAGGCTCCAGTGCAATTGCGCGCGCGATCACCAGGCGCTGCTGCTGGCCGCCGGACAGGCTCATGCCGCTCTCCTGCAGGCGGTCCTTCACTTCGTTCCACAGCGCCGCGCCGTGCAAGGCCTTCTCGACCGCATCGTCGAGAATGCTCTTGTTGTTCACGCCCATGATGCGCAGACCGTAGGCGACGTTCTCGTAGATCGACTTCGGAAAGGGGTTGGGCTTCTGGAACACCATGCCGACGCGGCGGCGCAGCAGGGCCACGTTCACGTCCTGGTCGTAGATGTTCTTGCCGTCGAGCAGGATCTTGCCATCGACCCGGCAGATGTCGACCAGGTCGTTCATACGGTTGAAGCAGCGCAGCAGGGTCGATTTGCCGCAGCCGCTGGGGCCGATGAAGGCGGTCACGCGCTTCTTCGGAATGTCCATGCTGACGTTCTTCAGCGCCTGCGCGTCGCCGTAGTAGAGGTTGAAATTGTCGACCCGCAGCGTCACTTCGCCGGTGTGTTCCGTCTCGGTGCGCGCGATGTCGCCGATGTTGAGAGCGTGGGTCTTCGTGGTTGTATCGTTCATGTTCAGCATGTCCTTGAGTCTTTGATCGTGGGCCAGCGGGGCGTCAAACGCCTTCGAGGCCGCGCAGCTTCTCGCGCAGTCGGTTGCGCAGGCGGATCGCGAAGAGGTTGAGCGCGACGATGATGACCACCAGCAGCAGCGCCGTCGCGTAGACCAGCGCCCGCGCCGCCTCCACGTTGGGGCTCTGGAAGCCGACGTCGTAGATGTGGAAGCCCAGGTGCATGAACTTGCGTTCCAGGTGCACGAAGGGGAAATTGCCGTCCACCGGCAGGCTGGGCGCGAGCTTGACCACGCCTACCAGCATCAGCGGTGCCACCTCGCCGGCGGCGCGCGCGACCGCGAGGATGAGGCCCGTCATCATCGCCGGGCTCGCCATCGGCAGCACCGTGCGCCACAGCGTCTCCGCCTTGGTCGCGCCGAGCGCGAGGCTGCCTTCGCGGATGGTGCGCGGCACGCGCGACAAGCCTTCTTCGGTGGCGACGATCACCACCGGCAGGGTCAGGATCGCCAGCGTGAGCGAAGCCCACAGGATGCCGGGGCTGCCGAAGGTCGGCGCCGGCAGCGCCTCGGGGAAGAACAGCTGGTCGATCGAGCCGCCCAGCACGTAGACGAAGAAACCGAGGCCGAACACGCCGTAGACGATCGAGGGCACGCCGGCGAGATTGTTCACCGAGATCCGGATCGCCCGGATCATCGGCCCCTGCTTCGCGTACTCGCGCATGTAGACCGCCGCCATGATGCCGAGCGGGGTCACCATCACCGACATCAGCAGCACCATCATCACCGTGCCGAAGATCGCGGGGAAGATGCCGCCCTCGGTGTTCGCCTCGCGCGGGTCGTCGCTGACGAACTCCGAGAACTTGTGCACGTAGAAGCCGATCTTCTGCCACACGCTCATGGCATTCGGCATATAGAGGTCGGCGATCTTGGAGAACGGAATGTCGACCTCCTGGCCGTCGCTCGTCTCCACCGTCACGCTGTCGCGTTCCAGATCCTGGCGGACCTTGTCGAGCTTCTGCTGCAGCACGCCGTATTCCGCCTCGCGCGCCTCGCGCTGGCGGGCGAACCCGGCCTTGTCCGCTTCGGTCAGCGCGTCGTCGAGTTCCAGCTTGCGCTCGCGCAGCCGCAGGCTTTCCAGCGCATGGTTGATCTTGCCGATCTCGGCCTTCTCGATCTTCAGTGCCTGGCGGAACAGCACGTTGGCCCGGGCGAGGCGACGCTCGGCCTCGCTCCAGGCAGCCTCGCCCTCGGCGACGACCTGGCCGTTTTCCTTCACCGCCTTCAGGTGGCCGTAGAAATTGCCCCACTCGCGCCGCTCGACGGTAAGCAGGTTCTTCGGATAGGTGAATTCGCCGAGCATGGGCGCCGGGAACCACTTGAAGTCGACACCGGTAAGATCCTTGTTGCCGAGCTTGATCAGGTAGCGGTAGGCGTAGAGGTCGTCGGTCTCCAGCGCATAGCCCTGCTCGCGCAGGCGCACCACCGAGACCTCCTCCTTCTCGCGGATTTCGCCGATCAGCCGCACCGGCGATCCGCTGCGCTCCTGATACGTCACCTCGGCGACCGGCTTCGGCCACCAGTGCGTCAGGCCGCGCGCCGCGGTGAGCCAGACGACGGCATAGACTGCAATCAGGGACAGGGCAACGGCGCCGGCCGTCGTCCAGATCCAGGGTTCTCCGCTCTTGTACCAGGTGCGCATGGCGAATCTTTCTTAAAGAGAGCTGTATTTTTCACGCAGGCGCTGACGCACCAGTTCGGCGATGGTGTTCACGAAGAAGGTGAACACGAACAGCACCAGCGCCGAGAAGAACAGCAGCCGGTAGTGCGTGGTGCCGACGGCTGCCTCCGGCATTTCCACGCCGATATTGGCCGACAGGGTGCGGAAGCCGGTGAAGATGGAGAGATCCATCACCGCGGTGTTGCCGGTCGCCATCAGCACGATCATGGTCTCGCCCACCGCGCGGCCCATGCCGACCATGACAGCGGAGAAGATGCCGGGGCTCGCGGTCAGCAGCACCACGTAGAACAGCGTCTGCCAGGGCGTCGCGCCCAGCGCGAGCGAACCCGAGGTGAGGTGCTTGGGCACGCTGAACACCGCGTCCTCGGCGATCGAAAAGATATTGGGGATGACGGCGAAACCCATCGCGATGCCGACCACCAGAGAGTTGCGCTGCTCGTAGGTGATGCCGAGTTCGTTCGTCAGCCAGTGCGGCATGTTGCCGCCGAAGAAGGCCGCCTCGATGGGATGGCCGATCTGGATCGCGGCCCAGATCACGGCGACGATCACCGGAATCAGCAGCGCCGCCTCCCAGCCCGCGCCGACGCGCGCGCGGACCCCGTGCGGCATCAGGCTCCACAGATAGGACGTGATGACGAAGCTGAACGGCAGCAGGAAGATCGCCACCAGCGTGCCCGGCAGGTTGTTGTCGACCCAGGGCGCGAGCCACAGGCCGGCGAGGAAGCCGAGGATCACGGTCGGCAGCGCCTCCATGATCTCGATCGAGGGCTTGACCACGCTGCGCATCCTGGGCGACATGAAGTACGCGGCGAAGATCGCCCCCAGCACCGCCAGCGGCACCGCCACCAGCATGGCGTAGAAAGCCGCCTTGAGCGTACCGAAGGTAAGCGGGGCGATGCTGAGCTTGGGTTCGAAATCCGAGGTCGCGGCAGACGACTGCCAGTTGTACTCGGGCTCCTGGTAGCTCTCGTACCAGACCTTCTGCCACAGCGCATGGAACGACACCTCGGGGTAGTCGTTCTTCACCCGCGCCGCCTGCAGGCTGCCCCCCGCGCTTTCGACCATGACCGCGTTGGCGCGCGGCGCGATGCCGACCACGCGCACCGGCTCGCTGCCGGTCGCGCGCGACAGGATCAGGCGCTGCGAGGTGGCGTAATACAGGTTGACCTTGCCCTGGTCGTCGCCGGCGATGAAACCCTTGCGGTAATGCTCTGGCGAAATCGTCGTGATCCTGCCCGCCATCGGCTTGAACGAGCGAATGTGCGTGAGGCGGTTGTTATTCTGATCGTCGCGCACCTGGAACCACTGCGCGACCCTGCCCTGGTCGGTGCCGACGACGAGCGAGTAGCCGCCGCTCAGCATCGCCGCCGCGGTGACGCGCTCGCCTTCCGGCACCAGCGCGACGGTCTGCACCTTGCGCGGCGCCTGCTTGTCCATCACGTCGTAGTGGGTGACGAAGCGGCCGTCGTGCACCACGTAGAGGTCGCGCTGTTTCACTTCGAGCAGGATCTGGCTGACCTCGCCCTCGACCGGCGGCAGCTCGATGCCGGCGCGCTCGGTCGTCACCTCGCCGGTGATCATGTTGCTGCGGCTTTCGAACGCCGCCAGCACCAGACGGCCGTCCTCGGTCTGCGCCACTGCGGTGGTCTGCTCGTCGCTGTGCTGCATCGCCAGCAATTTCAGGCCCTTGCCCGACTCGTCGACGACGAGCGGCGTCTCGCCGACCGGGTAGGCAATGGCGGGCGTGATGGTGCGGATGTCCTTTTCGGCATGTTCCGGATCCTGCTGGAAGGTCACCTTGAAGTCCTGCTGCAGGATGAGCATGCGGCCGTCAGACAGGGCGTAGGCGACGCTGCGCTGCGACGGATCGCCGGCGGCGAAGGCGGTGATCGCGGCGCCTTCCGGCAGCGCGACGCGCGCGTCCGCCATCGGGCGGCCGTCGCGCAGGTCGTAGAAGTGCACGCCGCCGCGGTCGGTCATGCGCACGCCGATTTCCGCCTGCTCCTCGGCGGCGAGATAGACCGTCCGCGCCTGCGTGCCGCCAGGCAGCGCGAAGGACTGGAGTGCGTCCATCTTCGCCGGGGTGAAGATCGGCACGACGACGCTGGCCAGATAAAAGAAGATGAGGCTGATCGCGATGATCACGCTCAAGCCGCCGAAGCTCATGACGTGCTTGAACAATTTGTCCTTGGCCATGCGGCGGCCGGTGTGGCCGCCCACCCTGCTGATATTGGACTCAATCTTTTCCATGATTCACCGCGTGTTGTGATTCGTATTGGCTGTCGTCAAAAGCAGCGCAGGAAGGGGCAAGCGAGGCTTCCCCTCCCTTCGATGCCTCGGACCTGCTTAATTGATCTGGTGCAGCGTCCTGAACTGTTCGATCAGTTTTGTCGGACGACCTTCCTTGACCGTCTTTTTGTTGAGCGCGTAGATCACGGTTTCACCCTTGGGACCGGTACCGATCTCGGCGAAGGTAAAGATGATTTCCTTGTGCGCCAGGTAGTCCTTGAAATCCGCCCATTCGCCGAACACATAGAAGCGGCCGTCGCGGATCACTTCGCCGTAGAACGGGCCAGTCGGCTCGTACTTGCCGTCGTAGATCAGTTCGGCCTTGGCCGGCTTGCCCAGATCGTCGGCTTCCTTCTTCTCGATGCCGAACACCAGCGTTTCGCCTTCCGGACCGGCGCCGACGCGGGTGCGCGTAAAGATCAGCTCGCCGGTGTGCAGGAACTCGCGGTAGTTCTTCGCATCGGCGATCGGATAGATGCGGCCGTTCTCGTGGAATAGAAGAAAGTAGTTTTCGGTGACGGCGGCAACGGGCTGCACGGGTGCCGCGGCCTGGGCCACGGGCGCCGGTTTGGGTGCGGGTGCCGGCGTGGCCGCGGCCGCGGGCTTGCTCTCGGGTTTGGCGGGCGCCTGGCTGGCGCAGCCGCCCAGCACGCCGAGCGCCAGCAGGGACGCGGCGGCGTAGGACAGGTTTCGCTTGTTTGCGGGCATGTTAGGGGTCTCCGTGTATCAGTCGTGCCGGGCACGCTCGATTGCGCGCCCGGCCTGGATGGGCGGCAGGCTTAGTTGATGCCCAGGTCCTTGAGGGCCTTGGCAGCCATGGCGGCAGGCAGCGGCACGAAACCGTCCTTGATCACCACTTCCTGGCCTTGCTTGGACAGCACCAGCTTCACGAACTCGCGCTCCAGCGGCGGCAGCGGCTGGTTCGGACGCTTGTTCACGTAGAAGTACAGCACGCGGGCGAGCGGGTAGGTGCCGTCGATGGCGTTCTGGGCATCGGCCTCGACATAGGGTTGACCGTCCTTCAGCGACAGGGGCAGCGCGCGCACGCCGGAGGTCTTGTAACCGATGCCCGAGTAGCCGATGGCGTTGATCTGGCCGGTCACGCTCTGCACCACCGAGGCGGAACCGGGCTGCTCGGCGACGTTGCGCTTGAAGTCGCCCTTGCACAGCGCCCTTTCCTTGAAATAGCCGTAGGTGCCGGACACCGAGTTGCGACCGTACAGGGCGATGGTGCGGCTGGCCCACTCGCCGGTCATGCCGGCCTGGCCCCAGGTGGTGACGTCGGCCGAGGCGCCGCACTTGCGGGTGGCCGAGAAGATCGCGTCGACCTGCGGGATCGACAGACCCTTGATGGGGTTGTCCTTGTTCACGTAGACGGCCAGCGCGTCGATCGCGGCGGGCACCGGGGTGGGCTTGTAGCCGTACTTCTTCTCGAAGGCCTCGATTTCCTTGGCGTTCATCAGGCGGCTCATCGGGCCGAAGTTGGCGGCGCCTTCGATCAGCGCGGGCGGCGCGGTCGAGGAACCGGCACCCTGGATCTGGATGTTGACGTTCGGGTAGTTGCGCTTGTAGGTCTCGGCCCACAGCGTCATCAGGTTGTTCAGGGTATCGGAACCGACGCTGGTGAAGTTGCCGGACACGCCGCTGGCCTTCTGGTACGACGGCAGCGCGGGGTCGACCTTGACGGCCTGGGCGAACGCGCCGTGGCCGGCCAGCGAGACCGCCAGGAAGCCGAGTGCGGCGACGATTTTGTTCTTAACCATAATGCTTGATCTCCAATGTTGTAACGATGGCTGGGGTGACTCGATGCAAACTGCGCGAACGATGCGCTTCCGTCGTTCAGCGAGCATTACGATAGGGATCGACTGTTACAGTTTGGTGACACTTCCGGATTTTTTGGCATCGGGTGCCGGTAGGCACGCTCGATGCGCCCCGGAGAACGGGCGGCCCGCGTCTCTCAAAGAAAAAAGCCATCGGCGGCGCGCCGATGGCTTTTTTATTGTGGCCGCCAGTTGAGCGGCCTGCAGGCGAGTGCCGCCTACTTGTTCACGGGTGAAGCCGGATCGAACAGGTAGGCCATCACGTCCGCGATCTGCTGCTGGCTCAACACGCCGTTGGCACCCATGCGCGGCATGCTGGTGCAGGCGAAGTAGGCGTGGGCGTTGTAGATGACGTCATAGGTGTACTTCAGCACCTCCGGGCTGTTGCCCCGCAGCTTGCCAAAACCGGTGAGGCTGGGGCCCAGCGTACCGCCGGTGCGATCCTCCGCCAGCGCATGGCAGTTGTAGCAGTTGGCGCCCGGCGCGCGCCCCGGCTCGTGCTTGTCCGGGTTGTGCGCAGTACGGAAGCCGAAGCCCGACCAGGCGAGTTCGCGTCCGACCTTCCAGTCACCCAGCTTGATGCCGCCTTCCGGGTACTTGATCGACGCCTGAGCGATCTCGCGGATGCGATCCGCCGTCTTGGCGTCGAGGTCCTTGCCGGTTCGCGCGGCTTCCGAGCAGAGTTTCATCGTCTCGTCCTGGACCAGCCGCTCTCGTCCTGTAGTGCCTTCCTGGGTGGGTTGCTTCAGATCGTAACTATTGGATTCGAAAACCAGGTACTCGGCGAGCGCATGGGGACTCATGCTGGCGTAGTCGACCTTGGCCGGCTTGGCCTCGGCTGCAGGCTTGGCGGCGGCCGGCTTGCCGGTCTCGGGCGTGGTGCACCCTGCGGCCAACAGGCCCAGCGTGGCGGCCACAGCCACGGCGACCGCGATGGAAGTCTTATTGGTCATGATTCGGATCTCCTATCGATATGCGATCAACGTTTCAGGTCGGGCAGGATCGCCGGCTGGCCGCGCGCCGCGTCGGTCCAGTAGGAGATCAGCGCGATCGAGGCGTCGGATCCGGGTTTGATGTTGGGATAGCGCATCTGCCACAGGCATTCCAGCACGCGATGCTGGCTGCTGCGGACATTGTCGTGGCTGACGCGCTGGGCCGGCCAGGAAATCGCCTTCGTCCACTCGTGCGGGGCCCTGAGGTTGGGCAGCACCGAGGCGCGGATACGCTTGCCGTCCTGGGTATGGCAGGTCGCGCAGTTGAAGTCCATGGTGCCCGAGCGGCGGAAGAACAACACCTCGCCGGCGTTGCGCATGGCCTTCTCCATCGCATGGTTCATCGGGGGGTTCCAAGCCATGCCGTTGGACTGGCTGGCAATGTAGGTTTGCAGCTTCATCATGTCCGAATTCGATCCGTGGCGCGTCTTAACCGCCGCATCGTCATTGGTGAAGCCCTGCAGCGTCTTCATGCAGTGAACCAGGCGGGTTTCGACGTCCATGACCTTGCCGGTGTCGGCAAAATAGCGCGGCATTTCCACGTAGGCGCCGGCGACCACGCCGGGACCCTTGCCGAAATCGCACTTCTCGAGCGAAGCATTCTTGGGACCGCGCGCCTGCTTGAACAGCTTCTCGCCGTCTTCGATCAGGTCGTAGGCCGGGTTGTCCGGCATCATCATCAGGTTTTGCGGGCTCTGCGTCAGATACGACGACTGGTGCTTGTCGATGATCGACTGCAACACCTCTTCCGGTGCCTTGGCCGAGCTGGGCCCCGCCAGGGCTGCGACTGCCACGGCAATGGGCAACGCACGCAAGCTTCTTTTGAACATACACACCTCCTTTGGCAACAGTCCGGGATTGCTATCCCATTGAAATTTTTAGGATATTCATTATTTCCCTGAAAATATCCTTGGACTGTGACAAATTGACGCAGCCGAAAGTTGCATGAAAAACGGGCAGGAACAGGCCGTTTTTCATGCCTTGCAGGCTGTTCAGCCGCCCCGCACCAGCATGTCCCCGAACAGCGCCACGCTGAAGCCGACCACGGCGCCGAGCGGCGGCGCCCAGTGGCGGTTGAGGCGCGACTGCGGGGCGATGTCCTGGAAGATGAGATACAGGATGCCGCCGGAGGCGAACAGCATGATGGCGCCGAGCGCGGCCGGAAAGCCGGCCAGCAGAAAATAGCCGGCCAGCCCGGCGACCGGACCGATCGCGACCAGCGACGCCATGATCGCGAGCGTGCGGCGCGCGCTGCGCACCCCCAGCGCATGCAGTTCGCGAAAGGCGTTGAAGCCTTCGGGCAGGTTCTGCAGGCCGATCAGCAGCGCGAGCAGCGCGGCCTGCCCGGAACCCAGCGCGACCAGGCCGCCCAGCGCGGTCGCCTCGGGGATGTAGTCGAGCAGCATGCCCGTCACCTGCGGCGCCTCGCGCCGGCGCAGGCCCAACGCGCGCTCGATCACGAAGAACGCCAGCCCGCCGGCGAGCACGATGGGAATCGCCCACAGCGAGCCCTGCATGCTGGCGACGCCGGCCGGCACCAGCACCACGGCGACGGCGCCGACGAGAATGCCGCCGCCCACGGCGATGAGGAAATGCCGCAGTTCCTGCTCCAGCCAGCGGGCATGGATGTGTTCGAAGCTGGCGACGAAGCCGCCCAGCGGAATGCAGGCGCCGGCGACGATGGTGAAGAGCAGGATCGCGGCGATTTCGCTCATCGCATCCTGCCCCGGAGCTTCAGCGATGCAGGCGGCCGGACGCCGGCTGCAGGTCGGCGCTCACCGCCTCGCGTTCGTCGAACACGAAGCAGTCGCCCCGATAGTGCGCGCCGCCGACTTCCTCGAAATACTTGAGGATGCCGCCTTCGAGCTGATAGACGCGCTCGACGCCGATCTGCTGCATGTGGATCGCGGCCTTTTCGCAGCGGATGCCGCCGGTGCAGAACGACACCACGGTCTTGCCGGCGAAGTCGGCCAGATGCGCGGCGAGCCTGGGCGGAAATTCGCTGAACACGCCGATGCCATAGTCGACGGCGCCGTCGAAGCTGCCGGCAGCCACTTCGTAGTCGTTGCGGGTGTCGAGCATCACCACCGGGCGGCCTTCGTCGTCGGTGCCGCGGTCGAGCCACGTCTTCAGGCGCGCGGCGGCGACCGCCGGCGCGCGGCCCGCCTCCGGACGAATCAGCGGATGCTTCATGGTGATGATTTCCTTCTTCAGCCGCACCCGCATCCTTTTGAACGGCGGCTCGGCGGAGAGGCTTTCCTTGGGCGCAAGATCGGCGAAACGCGCATCGCGCCGCAGATGGGCGACGATGGCGTCGATCGCCTCGCGCATGCCGGCGAGGAAGACGTTGATCCCTTCCGGCGCAAGCAGGATGGTGCCCTTGAGATCGAGCGCATCGCAGCGCGCCTTGAGATCGGCGCGCAGCGCCTCGCGGTCGTCGAGGCCGACGAACTTGTAGCAGGAGATGTTGACGACGGGCACGGCCATGTTTCCGGATGACAAGGCGGCATTATACGAAGCCGGCTGACGCCCATTACCCCCGCCGGCGGGTTTTGATACCCTTCCCGGATTCCCCCTACCGGCGAACCGACATGGACGACCCGTTGCAGATCCTCGAACACGCCCAGAAGACCGCGGTCGACCTCGCGGTCCAGTTCGGCCCCAAGGTGGCCGCGCTGCGCACCCTGGCGGCGGGCTATTTCGCCGGTCGCTGGATCGGCCGCGTCGCGGATTCGATGCTCACCAGCTTGCACCTCGACGAAACCCTGCGCCTGCTCGACGTCGGCGAGCGCGTCGCCTGCGACACCGATCTGAAACAGGCGCTCGCCGCCATCGACGACGTGTTCGCCGCGCATCCCAAGGTTTCGCAGGAACCCAGGCCGGTGATCGGCGTGCTCGCACTGGGCGACTCCAGCGTGAATATCGCGATCCGGCCCTGGGTCGCAGTGGCCGGTTTCCACCAGGCCGCCAGCGACCTCACCCGCGCGGCGCTGGAAACCTTGCGCGCGCGCGACATCCGAGTTCCCTACCCGCAGTGCGAAGTGCGTCTGCTCGGCAACGCATGAAGCCGAAGCCCAAGCCCGCCTTGACCGATCCGCTCGCCGAGGTGCTGCGCCCCGGCCAGTCGGTCGAGCTCCTGAAGGCACTGCACATCCTCACCCGCGACGGCAAGCTCAACCAGGACAGCCGCCGCAAGCTCAAGCAGGTGAGCCACCTGTGCCACTTCATCGAGCCGCTGATCGACGAGGTGCTGGCACGCCAGGACACGCTCACGCTCGCCGACCACGGCGCCGGCAAGTCCTACCTCGGCTTCATCCTCTACGACCTGTACCTCAAGGAACGCCCGGCCCACGTCTACGGCATCGAAACGCGCGAGGAACTGGTCGAGAAGTCGCGCGAACTCGCCGCCCGGCTGGGCTTCCCGCGCATGAGCTTCCTCAACCTGACGGTGGCCGACTCGATTGCGTCGGACGAGCTGCCCGCCACGATCGACATCGTCACCGCGCTGCACGCCTGCAACACCGCGACCGACGACGCCATCCGGTTTGCCCTGGCGAAGCAGGCCCGCCACATCGTGCTGGTGCCGTGCTGCCAGGCCGAGGTCGCCGCCGCGTTGCGCAAGCACAAGAACGATTCCTTCGGCAAGACGCCGCTGTCCGAAATCTGGCGCCACCCCATCCACACCCGCGAATTCGGCAGCCAGCTCACCAACGTGCTGCGCTGCCTGCAGCTCGAAGCGCACGGCTACGCGGTCACCGTCACCGAACTGGTCGGCTGGGAGCATTCGCTGAAGAACGAGCTCATCGTCGCCAGCCACACCGGCCACCCGCGCCGCAACGCGCGCGAACGGCTGCAGCAGATCCTCGTCGAACTCAACCTGGAAGAACTCGCGCCGCGCTTCCTCGGCACTGCCTGAAAACCGCCTATGCTGGAAACGGAGGTTTTCGCATGGACGTCCGCTT
Source organism: Pseudomonadota bacterium (assembly GCA_040753235.1). Classification (GTDB taxonomy): domain Bacteria; phylum Pseudomonadota; class Gammaproteobacteria; order Burkholderiales; family Thiobacillaceae; genus Thiobacillus. Next base: position 68,549 of record JBFMET010000010.1, on the reverse strand, counting down.
CGCCGCCCTCTTGCTCGCCGCCGCGTTCGCCGGCTGCGCCACGCCGCAGTACCAGACGACCGTGCGCGTGGTGCCGCCTACCGACGCCGCCGGCCGCGCCTGCGTGCAGGATTGCGAGAAGACGCTGGCCGCCTGCCAGACCGGGTGCCGGGCACGTTACGAGACCTGCGCGCAGTCCGTCGAGCCGCAAGTGGAGGCGCGCTACGTCGAGGCGCTGAAGCGCTATGAAGCCGAGCTGCAGCAGTACGCCGCCGCGCTGCGCCAGTACGAGATGCAGCTGCGCTTCGAGTGGATGCACGGCTATCCGTATTACTGGCCGTACGGCTGGGGCATGTGGCCGGCGTTCCCGCCGCCCTACCGTGAACCGAAGCAGCCGACACGCGAAGGCGTGCGCGCGCAACTGGTGAAGGAAACCTGCCAGGACGACTGCGGCTGCCTGCCCGCTTTCGACGCCTGCTTCGTCGGCTGCGGCGGCCAGCGCATCAGCGAAACGCGCTGCATCCGAAACTGCCCGCCGGCGCAATGAGGTCTCAGGCGGCGGGCTGAAGCCGCGTCAGCTTGACCGGCACGCTCTGCGTTTCCGTGTTCATCCAGATTTCGCCGTCCTGCACCAGACATTGCAGGCGCATGCCGCGCTCGGCCAGCGCGCCGAGCGCCTGTGCAGTGTCGGCCGGCAGTTGCAGCACGCTGAGGTTGGCAAAGCGCGTGAGCTTGCTCGCGATCTGCTTCCACCAGACGTCGCAACTTGCCGTGTGGCACAGCACGACGACCTGCTCCGAGCGGCTGCACGCGCGGCGGATGCGCGCCTCGTCCGGCTGGCCGAGGTCGATCCACAGCGTGGTTTCGCCGGACAGATTTTTCACCCAGATGTCGGGCTCGTCGACTTCCGACAGGCCGCGGGTGAACGCGATGCCTTCCTGCGCATGCAGCGCGTAGGCGAGCACGCGCACCATCATGCGCTCGACGGTTTCGGAAGGATGCAGGGCGAGCGTCAGCGCATGGTCGCCGTAAACGTGGCGGTCCATGTCGGCGAGCTGCAGGTCGGCCTTGTAGATGGTGGCTTTGAGCGCCATGAAGATTCCCGGGACAATAAAAAAACCCCGGCGAACCGGGGTTTCTTCACATCCGATCGCGGGGATTACGAAACGATCTGGATGTTGGCGGCCTGCTTGCCCTTGGGGCCAGTCGTCACTTCGAAGCTGACTTTCTGGTTTTCCTTCAGGGTCTTGAAGCCATTGGCGTTGATTGCGGAGAAATGTGCAAACAGATCTTCACCGCCGTTGTCGGGCGTAATGAAACCAAAACCTTTTGCATCGTTGAACCACTTAACGGTACCCGTTTCCATCTTTTGTTTCCTATCTATCTATCTAAAAAAATTGGGCGACATGCCCTATCGATCGAATTTCAAGGAAAACGCTTACCAGAGGTACCGCAATTTAGAGCTTGAATCCAACAGACCCGGCATTGATAACACAGCATTTCGGAATATCCAAGCTTTTTTTAACCTAGGAACCGCAGTTGGGCGCGCCCGATGGTGCGTCTGATCGCGTGGCTGCCGCGAAGCAACGACGCCGCAGGCCGGGGCCTGCAAGGAGGCGCGAGAGCGGAGTCGTTGCCGCGTGAGCGGCTTTACGAATCCGGCCTGCCCCTTGCGGGTACAACGGCAGGCGCGTGAGCAGGCGTGCCAGCGGGTGCGTAGCGCCCCCACCCAACAGGTGAAGGCCATCGAAGGCGGAAAATTTAGCGTTCATGCGGCGTGCGCGAGAGTACAGAGCGGTCAACTGCGGTTTTTAGGTTTAACCGCCCAGCGGGCGCAGCACGAGGGTGTCGCCGCGCTGGGTGAATTCGAGATGCTTCAGCACGCTCATGCCGAGCAGGATCTGTTCGCCGCGCATGCCGGGGTTGAGGCTCGCCTGCACGCCGCGCAGGTCGAAGGGGCCGAAGGCGAGCGAATCGATGCGCGTGGCATAGGTGGTGACCGTGCCGTTGGCGGTGACCGCCTGCATCGGCGCGCCGGGGCGCAGGCCGAGCGCGTCGCCGAGGCGTGCCGGCACCGACACCAGGGTGGCGCCGGTGTCAAGCAGGAAGGTGACGCGCTGGCCGTTGATTTCGCCGGGAAACACGTAGTGGCCGTCGCGGCTGCGCTTCAGGACCAGCTCGGCGCCGGGCGCGACCTGCAGCGCGCGGTTGGGGTTGTCGCGCGCCTGCAGGCTGCTCTCGAAATAGAGATAGAACATCCCCAGCAGCAGCAGGCTGGCGACCAGCGCCATGCCGCGGCCGAGGCCGCGGTGGGGGTTGTCGGAGGGCGCGTCGTTCGGGTTCACGGCAGGAAGACCATGGGCACAGGGAAATGTTCAGCAAAGCGCCCCGCTATCGGACGCAGAACCAAGCTTACCCCACCCGCCGCCTCGGCGGCGATCGCCTGCCGCCCCGCTCAGTGATGGGTGCGCGGATGGCAGAAGTGGCAGTGCGGCGCGTCACCGAAGGCTTCGCGCAGGTAGCGCGTCTCGATGTGCAGCAGGCGCTCGTGGTCGCCGGCTTCGAGGTAGACGTCGGGCTGCGCCATCAAATCGTCGTCCCACACCATTTCCACGCCCCAGGCGTTCGGCAGGCCCGGCACCACGCCGGGTTCGCATTCGCTGAACAGGCGGCTCACGCTGGCCTCGTCGGCGAGGCTGAATTCCACGCCGTGGTCGAGCCCGAGCTTGCCCAGATGCACCTCCTGATCGGCCGGGATCATGGCCACCATCTGGCAGTCGGTGCCGTTGAGCAGCACGCCCTTGGCGAGCCGTCCGGCAGGCAGCCCCGCCATGCGCGCGGTTTCGGCGCTGGTCTGCGAGCGGGGATGGGCAACGAGGTCGAAGGGGATGTGGTGCGCGTCGAGAAAGCGCTCCATGCGATGCAGTGCGTTCATGGCCGTCTCCTTGGATTCCGGAATGATCGGCTTTCACTATAGACCGCCGCGGGCAGCCCGCAGCCTGCCGTCAGCGCCGCTTCGGATGCTCGCCCGTGCGGAAATGGCGGCGCGCCGGCTTGGGGTGCTCCTGCTGCTGGACGGCGCGGCGGAAGCCCGCCAGCGTCTCCTCCGCCCGGCCCAGCACGCTGTCGTGAGGGTAATGACCGGCGGCGTTGGGTTCGCCGGCGGCGAGGCCGGTGAGCAATTCGATGCCTTCGCTCACGTGGTCGACGGTCGTGACGTGGAAGCGCCCGGCCGCCACCGCCGCGACGACCTCCGGCGCCAGCATCAGGTGGCGCCGGTTGCGCGCCGGGATGAGCACGCCCTGGCGGCCGTCGAGCCCCGCCGTTTCACACACGTGGAACCAGCCCTCGATCTTCTCGTTGAGGCCGCCCACCGGCAGCACGTCGCCGTGCTGGTTGAGCGCACCGGTGACGGCGACGCCCTGTTTCAAGGGCAGGCCCGACAGCGCGGAGAGCAGCGCGTAGAGTTCGGCGCAGGAGGCGGAATCACCTTCGACTTCGTGATACTGCTGCTCGAAGGCGATCGAGGCGTTGAGAGAGAGCGGCGCGAGATGGCCGAACAGCCCGGCCAGGTAGTTTTGCAGGATGAACACCGCCTTGTCGTGGATGGGGCCGGAGAGCTCGACCTCGCGCTCGATGTTGAGCAGGCCGTCCTCGCCGGCATGGGTGCGCGCGGAGAGCCGCACCGGCAGGCCGAAGCGGGCGTCGCCGAGGTCGATCTGGGTGAGCCCGTTGACGCGCCCGACGGCCTCGCCGGCGACGTCGATGACGAGGTCGCCCTCGGCGATTTCCTCACGCAGGCGCTGCGCCGGGTAGTCGTGGCGCGCGACGTGCGCGGCCAGCGCCGCCTCGACGTCGTCCGCGCCGACGATCCGCGGCCCGCGCGCGCGGCAGATCGCCGCGCTTTCCAGCACCAGCGCCTCGGTGCGCGCGAAGATCGCGCTCTGGCGCATCTGGTCGTCCGCCTCGCGGTGCGATTCCTCCAGCAGGCGCGCCACCGCCGCCGCCGAAAAGTGCGGCAGGCCGTGCGCGCGGCAGGCGTGGGCGACGAAGATCGCCGAGGCGCGGCGCGTCTCCGGGCCGGCCTTGAAGCTGTCGGCGAAGTCGACCTTGGCGCGGAAATGGCGTGCGATTTCCGGCGCCAGTTCCTGCAGTTCGTAGTACTGGTCGCGCGAGCCGATGAGCACCAGCTTCACCTCGACGTCGACCGCCTCCGGCACCAGCGACACCGTCGCGATGGGCGTGTACGCGCCGCCCGGCTCCTCGACCTGCAGCCGCCCGCTGCGCAGGAAGCGCCTGAGCTTCTCCCACACCAGCGGATCGGCGAGCACGTCGGCCAGATGCAGCATGAGGAAGCCGCCGTGCGCCTGCAGCAGGCTGCCGGCGCGGATGCGCGTGAAGTCGGTCACCAGCACGTCGTTCTCGGACTGGTATTCGATGCTGCCGAAGAGCGCACGGAACAGCGGGTTGTCCTCGACGATCACCGGCGCGCCGGTGCGGCCGCCGTTGTCGACCACCAGGTTCACGCGGTAGCGCGCGAGCACGGCGGCGAGCGCGGCCGCACGCTCGAGGTCGTCCTCGCCGCCGCCGAACAGTTCGAGGTTGTCGAACACGTCGGCCTCGATCGCCTCCAGCCAGGCGTTGAGCTTGGCGGCGTCCTTGATCTGCTTCTTCAGGCCGTCGCGGATCGCCGCGAGCGTGCGTTCGACCAGCGGCTTCACCACCTGCCGGCGCAGCGCCGCCAGCGCCTCGTTCATCGCGCGCTCGAGCGGCTGCGTCTTCTCGATGTAGCGGGTGATCTCGGCGCGCAGCTCCAGTTCGCCCTGCTCGACCTCGGCGCGGCGCGCCTTCGGCAGCGCCAGCACCTCGTCCTCGGTGAGCGCCTGCCCCTTCTTGCCGGTGAGGGTGAACACCATGCGCCCGGCCTCGCGGTGCAGCGAAAAGCTGCGCGCCTCGGCGAACGCGGTCAGTTCGGCGTAGTGGCGCGCGACCTGGTCCTTCCACGCCTGCTCGATGTGCGCGCTCTCGGTCTTGTAGTCCTGGCCTTCGAGACGCTTGGGAATCTCGTCCTGCAGCGTCTTCACCGCCTGCGCCAGCAGTTGCCGCAGCAGCCGCCCTTCTCCCGCCGGCAGGCGCAGCGCCAGCGGCCGTTCCGGTGCGTCGAAGTTGTGCAGGTAGCAGAGGTCGGGCGGCACGCGCCGCCTGGCCGCAGCTTCGTGCATCGCCTGCTTCAACAGCGACGAGCGGCCGCTGCCGACTTCGCCGAGCACGAAGAGGTTGTAGTCGGGCTGGTCCATGCCGAGCCCGAAGCGCGTCGCCGCCTCGGCGCGCGCCTGGCCGATCCACGGCAGCGTCTCGTCCTGCAGTTCGGCGGTGTCGGCAAATCCCAGCGACGCGGGGTCAATCGCGAGGCGCAGGTCGGCGGGAGTCAGCGGCGTGATCGGCATGGCGGCGTGCGGGAAGGGAATCCGGTGATTATTGCGCAAGCGGCGCGGCCGGCAACAGTTCGGCCCACTGCGCCAGGCTCTCCCGAAAACGCCGGCGCAGGTCGGCGGCGTTGTCGGCGAGCACGTCGGCGGGCGCGGCGAAGGCCTGCCGCACCGCCGCGCCGATGCGGCTCGGCTCGACGCCGCGCGGTTGCGAATCCGGCTCCCAGGTGTCGGCGAAGGCCGCGACCTTGCCGGGACGCGCGCCCTGCTGCGGCAGCGCCAGGCTCACCCGCGGCAGGCCGTAGGCGAGCGCGGCGAGTCGCGCGTGCAGGCTGCTCGCCACCGTGCCGCGGCTGGCGGCGACGAGCGCGCACACGTCCCACAGATGCAGCGAATGAAACACCCGCGCCGACCCCGCCGGCAGGCGATGCAGCAGGCCCTGGTAGAGCAGCGGGTCGTCGTGCCAGGGCGCGGCGCCGGCGCGGAACAGTACGATCCCCAGGCCGGTCGCGGCGGCCGCCTCGCCGAGGCCCAGCGCGAGCGCGTCGAGGCTGGCGTCGTCGGCGAAGTCGGCGCTGAACTGGCAGGCGAGCCAGCCTTGCGGGAAGGCCGCGCGCGCCGTGCGCAGCGCGCCGCCGTTGCGATGCGTGCGGATCGCGTCGCCGCAGCAGTCGGCCAGCATCACCGCCGCGTCCGGGCACAGCGGCGCGGCGATGCCTTCGGCCAGGAGCGCGGCCTGGGTCACGCTGTCGCGCACGCTCAGCCAGTCGGCGCCGCGCAAGGCCGCCTTGACTTCTTCACGTTGCGCCTCCGTCAGCGCGTCCCACTCGACGCCGCCCACCGCGTTGAAGATCAGCCTGCCGCCCGGCGCCACCCATTCGCGCCCGGCGATGTAGGGCATCGCGCGCGCGGTGCCGAGTTTGCGCGCCGCCCAGACCGCGGCGGCCGCCGGGTCGGCGTCGTAGCGCGCGATCAGCTCGGCCGTCTCGCCCACAGACTGCAGCATCACCGCCGCCTGCCAGGCGGTGCAGGTCAGGAGTTCACCGCCGGCGTGGACGAGATGCGCCGCGCCCGGCACGAGCGGCGCCACGCGATGGCCGCCGAGCGGACGCAGGTCGCGCGCGGCGAGCCCTGCGCAGGCGAACCCCCGTCCCGGCAGCAGCGCTTCCAGCAGGTGCGGAAACAGGAGGTCGCCGACGTTGTGGCGGTCGAAGGCGCCGAAGAGGACCGGCGAGGCATGAGGGTTCGTCATCTGCATTCCGGATATTTCGTAAGACCAGCCATTCCGATAGCGCCGTCATTGCGAGCAGAGCGAAGCAATCCAGACCACAGCTTATTGCACCCTACTGGATTGCCGCGCCGCTTCGCGCCTCGCAATGACGGCTGCCTTTCAAGACAGCAGTTCACACTTCCCACGTTTTTCCGCACACCGCGCGATTTCGCACTACAGTCACAAAAAAACGCCACGCCCGCAATGAAGCCCGCTCAGCCCTCCTTCTTCGTCCTCATCGCCCTGATCGGCGGCCTCGCGATCTTCAGCTCCACGCTGTCGAAGACGCCGGTGCTGCCGCTGTTCGCCGCCTCGCTCAACGCCACGCCGGCGGAGATCGGCTGGATCGTCATGGCCTCGACGCTCCCCGGCGTGCTCATCAGCTACCCCGCAGGCGCGCTGTCGGACCACCTCGGCAAGCGGCGCCTGCTGCTCGCCTCGCTCGTCGTGTTCGCCACCGCGCCCTTCCTCTATCTCATCATCGACAGCGCGTGGGAGCTGATGGCGGTGCGCTTCTACCACGGCTTCGCCACCGCGATCTTCGGCACCGTCGCCACCGCGGCGATCGCCGAGCGCTACCGCGCCGACCGCGCCGCGCGACTCTCCACCTATTCCTCCGTCACCATCGTCGGCCGCTCGGTCGCGCCCTTCCTCGGCGGCACGCTGATCTCGCTGGCGAGCTTCGGCGCGGTGTACGTCGCCTGTGCCATCACCGGCGTACTGGCGCTGGGCGCGGGGCTGCTGCTGCGCGACCACGAGCCGAAACCGAAAACCAAACTGGAGCTGCCGCATTTCTGGTCAAGCCTGCGCACCGTGCTGCGCGACCGCGGCATCATGCTGGTGAGCACGGTCGAGGCGGCGCAATACCTGGTGTTCGGCGCCATCGAGGCCTTCCTCGCGCTGTACGCGTCCTCGCTCGGCATCCCCGCCTGGCAGATCGGCGTCATCCTCGGCGTGCAGTTGGTCAGCATCGTCTTCGCCAAGCCGGTCATGGGCCGCCTCTCCGACCGCGTCGGCCGACGCCGCGTCATCCTGCCGGGCCTGCTCATCGGTGCGGCGAGCGTGGTGCTGCTGCCGGTCTTCCCCAACGTCGTCGGGCTTTCGGTGCTGAGCCTGGTGTTCGGCCTCGGCTTCGCCACCGTCACCTCGTCCACCGCTGCGCTCGTCGCCGATCTCACCAAGGACGGCCGCTTCGGCTCGTCAATGGGCGTGCTGCGCACGGTCATGGACGTCGGCCAGTCGATCGGCCCCGTGCTCACCGGCTTCGTCGTCGGCGTCGCCGGCTACGCCAGCGCCTTCGCCCTGCTCGCCGCCATCCTCGTCGCCGCCGCGCTGATGCTGGGCTTGCTGCTGCGCGACGGGTAAGAGACACCGTCATTGCGAGTGAAACGAAGCAATCCAGAATGCCCGTTTAGCACACTCTCCGACCACACCAAACAACCTCACTCAGCTATAGTGAGGCAGCCCGTTTCTCCCAAGGAGACCGCCATGCGCATCCGGACCCTGCTCGCCACGCTCGCATTTATCGCCACCGGCTTCGCCTTGCCGGCCGCCGCCGATTCTTCCCCTGCCGTCACAACCGCTGCCGCACAACCGGAAGCGATCTCAGCCGAAGCCTGCCTCGCCCGCGCCAAGGGCGACCTCGTCGCCCAGCTCAGCTGCTGCAAGGCCCACAAGGGCGTCTGCGGCTGCCGCGCCGGCAAGATCGTGTGCTGCGACAACACCACCAGCACCGAGCCGGGGTGCACGTGCCGGGGGGATGACGGGGTCATCGAGTGACGCCCGGCTCGTCACGCTTGACACACGTATCCCATAGACTACACTTCGGCCATGCGTGTTTCGATGACCGAGGTCTACAGGGACTGGATCGACGGCCTGAAAGATCGCGCCGGTCGCGCCCGCATCCAGATGCGTATCGACCGGTTGGCACACGGCAATCCCGGCCAGCATCGCAATCTCACGCACGGCATCTCGGAACTGAAGATCGACGTCGGTCCCGGCTACCGGGTGTATTACGCCGAGCGCAACGGCGAACTGATCATCCTGCTCGCCGGCGGCGACAAGTCGACGCAACAACAGGACATCAAGACCGCCGTCGCACTCGCGAGCAATTTGCAGGAGTAAAGCCATGCCCAAGACGACAGCCAAATCAACCACCAAGACGAAAACCATTCCCTACGACGTCGCCGAACAACTGCGCACGCCCGAGGAAATGGCTGCCTATCTTGACGCCTGGCTGGAAGAGGCACCGGACGATGCCGCAGGCATCGCCCGTGCGCTGGGCGATATTGCGCGTGCCAAGGGCATGACGCAGGTGGCGCGCGACGCGGGACTCAGCAGGGAAAGCCTCTACAAGGCGCTTAGCGAGAACGGCAATCCGAGCCTCGCGACAGTGTTGAAAGTCGCGAAAGCGCTAGGGGTCAGGCTCCATGCGGAAGCGGCTTGATGCTGATCCCTTATCACCCTTATTGAACCCGCGAAACAACTATGGAATGGATCGCCGCAATTTCAACGACCTCACTCTTCGCAGGAGCGTTATGGCTGGCACGCAATCTGATTATCACAAGACTCACCAACGCGGTAAGACATGAATACGACACGAAAATCGAAAACCTAAAAGCTGATCTCAAAGCAAAGGCATCACAAATAGACGCCCTGAGAAGTGGGGTGTTATCGGGCGTTACCAGTCGACAGTCGGCAATCTTTCAACGACGGTTAGCAGCAATTGAGCAGCTGTGGGATGCGGTAGTTTCGCTCGGACCGGCTAAGGCCGTCTCTGCATGGATGGCGGTAGTAAAGTTCGAGGCGGCAGCAAAAGAGGCCGCAAAGAACCCTAGATTTCGGGAGATGTTCACGATGATCGGCGGCATTGATCTAAACGGCTTGCCAGCCAATCAGGCACTAAAAACCAGGCCATTTGTATCGCCTCTTGCATGGGCCTATTACTCAGCTTACCAAGCTGTCGTTTTTCACGCCGTCGCCCGCTTGCACATGCTTAAGAATGGCATCGACATGGTTGAAGTCATCGATACAAAAAAAGTCACCGAACTTGTGAAGGTTGCTCTACCACATCAGCTGCAATACATTGAACAGCACGGTCCCGGTGCGTTTCACTATTTGCTCGAAGAGCTTGAAAACAACTTACTCGCGGCATTCGAGGTAATGTTAAGAGGTGACGAGTCTGACCAAGATACGCTCAAGAAAGCGGCTGACATCATTAAAAAGTCAGAGACCTTAATGGACACCAATGCAGCTGGCACAACTACATAACGTCATTTAAGGCGTGTGTTATCAGCACACCTCACTTACTCCCCGCCACCCAAACCCCATCCCACCCCGTCTCCGGCGGCATCTGACGGAATGCAGCAATCCGCTCCAGCATGACCTGGCTCGGTTGGTCGCCTGGCGCGTTCGCCAGACAATCGCGGAACGCTGCTTCGGCTACGTCCCAGTCCTGCGCGCGGTAGCGCGCGAGTCCTGATTCGTAGGCCTGCACCGCCAGGCGGGTGGTGTCGCTGACTTCATCGGCAAGTCCGATCAGCTCAAAGACCTTCACCGGCTCCAGCTTGCCGGCGACGCGCAGGCTGTCGATCTCGCGGAAGGCGAGCGTATCGCCCGCGAGGGTGCGCGTGCCTTCGCTCACCAGAATGCGCGTGCCGTAGAACTTGTTGGCCTGCTCCAGCCTTGAGGCAAGGTTCACGGTGTCGCCGATGACGGTGTAGCCGCGCGAGGTTTCCGACCCGATGTTTCCGACGGTGACGTCGCCGCTGGCAAGACCCATGCGCACGTTGACCTCGGGCAGGCCGTGCCTGACGCCGAAGAGCTCGGGCAGCGCGGCGCGAAAGGCCTCCATCTTCTGCATCTGCTCCAGCGCGGCGAGGCAGCCGAGGCGCGCGTGGTCGGCGGGGTCGGTGAAGGGCGGGCCCCAGAAGGCCATGACGGAGTCGCCGATGTACTTGTCGACGATGCCCTGCTGGGCGCGGATGACCTCGGCCATCATGGCGAAGTAGCGGTTGAGGAAGCGCACCGCGGCGTCGGGGGTGAGACCTTCGCACAGGCGGGTGAAGCCTTCGAGGTCGGAGAAGAACACGGTCATCACCTGGCGCTCGCCGCGGTCGGCGACGAGTCGGTTCTCCAGCAGATTCTTGACGATGCGCGGGTCGACGTACTGGCCGAAGGTTTCGCGGATGCGCTCCTTCTCGCGCAGGCCGACGACCATGTGGTTGAACGAAGTGGCGAGCGTGGCGAGTTCGTCGTGGGTGCGCACCTGGATTTCCACTTCGAGGTCGCCGTCTTCCACGGCGCGGGTGCCGCCGAGCAGACGTTTGATCGGGTCGACCAGCGAACGCGTGACAAAGGCCGCGAAGATGAGACCGAGCGCGGTGGCGATGCCGGTGACGATCCAGTTGAGCTGGGTGGCGCGCGCCTCTTCCTTCTTGGCCTGCGTCGCCGTGTCCTGCGTCAGCTTGTTGAGGAGATCGAGGGTCTTGCCGATCTCGACGTCGACGGTGTCCTTCTCGCGCAGCAGGGCTTCGCGCACCAGCGTCTGCGAGCGCGGCGTACCTTCCTCGGCCTCGATCTGGAACAGCCGGAAGGTGCGGTGGAACTGCTGGCGCGCGGTCTGGATCGCGGGCAGCTGCTCGCCGAGCTTGGCGAGCGTGACGCGATCGAGCGCGATGCCCTGTTCCGCCTCGGCCTCGCCGAGGAAGCGCAGCGAGGAATCGATGATCTGGTCGGCGTTGATGCCGCGCATGTCGAAACTGGTCGATTCCTTCGCCAGATAGTCGGCGTCGGGCTGCGCGGCCTCCATGCCGGCCATCACCCGCTCCATGTGCACCATCTGCTGGCGGATGAGGATTTCCACGCTCGCCACCTGCTGCTGCAGCGGCAGGTAGTAGTCGGACAGCGCGTGGACCTGGTTGTTGAGGTTGCGGAAATTGAGCACCGACAGCCAGGTGACGACGAGCATCAGCGCCAGCAGCGCCAGGGTGATGCTGAAGATCTTGAGGCTGATGGGCAGTCGCATGGGGGCGTCCTCCGCAAAGCGCACGAACAAGATTCCGTCATCGCGAGGCTCGTAGAGCCGTGGCGATCCAGAGTTTACTACTCCGCATACTAGCTGGATTGCTTCGCCGTGCTCGCAATGACACGCACTCACCGGCCATTTCTGCCCAAGCCGGCATCCAGCTCAATCAAGGCACTGGCCCCCGACCTGCGCCGGGCTGACGACACATTACAGCAACGGCTTCAGCGGCAGCAGCTGCCACAGCCGCACGTGGCCGCGCTTGGTGAGCGGCACGTACTGGTCGGGCTCGTCGGCCGCGCTCCAGCTGTTCTCCGGCGCCATGTCGGCTTCCATGATCGCGCGCAGGCGCTGCGCCAGGCCTTCGTGGCGCACGATGGCGCCGACTTCGGTGTTGAGGTTCTCGGAACGCGGGTCGAGGTTGAAGGTGCCGATGTAGGCGACCTGGCCGTCGACGACCATGCTCTTGGCGTGCAGCGCGAACACCGACGGTACCGCGGGTTGCGCAGTGGGTGAGGCATACACGCGCGAGAACAGGACGGCACGGCTGGCGGGATCGGGCTTGTACTCACGGATGTCGAGGCCCATCTTCAGCAATGCCTTGCGCTGCTTGCGGTAGCCCGAGAAGGCCTGCAGGTTGTCGGTCGAGGCGAGCGAATTGGTGAGGATGCGCACCTTGACCCCGCGCGCGACGGCGGCCCTGAACAAGGCCTTCGCCTCGTCCGACAGCACCAGGTAGGGCGACTGGATGAGGATTTCCGACCGCGCGCCGGAGACCAGCCGCGCCAGCGCGGCGCCGCTCTGCCCGCCGCCGCCCAGGCTCCAGCGGCGGCCGTTCTTGCCCGGCACGTCGTGGATGAATTCGACCGGCCCCCAGGCCATGTCGCGCGCGACGCGCGTGAACGCGGCGGGGGTGGCGGCGATCGCGGCGCGCACTTCGGGGGCGAAGTTCTCCGGCCGTTCGGCGTAGGCATGCAGCTCGGCGTAAACCTGCTGCACCCGGGCGTCGCTCACCTTCACGTGCTTCTGCATCAGGCCCAGGCCGTCGAAGCGGTCTTCCACCGGCACCGCGAGCCGGCTCGCCCAGAAGGCCTCGAAGTTCGCGCGCATCGAGTCGACCGCCGCGCCCATCAGCAGCACGTCGCGGTCGCGGAAGGTGTAGGCGTGATCGTAGTCGAAATATTCGTCGGCCATGTTGCGGCCGCCGGTGATGCCGATCTTGCCGTCGACGATGAAGGTCTTGTCGTGCATGCGCTGGTTCACGCCGCGGAAGTCGGTGAGCACGTTGAGCACGCGCGTGTGCAGCGGCGTGCCGACCTTGTGCTTGGGGTTGTAGATGCGGATGTCGATGTCGGGATGCTTCGCGAGCGCGAGCAGCGTCTTGTCGGGCGCGTCGATCAGCAGATCGTCGACGATGACGCGCACCTGGACGCCCCGCTTCGCCGCACGCAGCAACGCCTCGGTGGCGAGGATGCCGACGTTGTCGCAGCTCCAGATGAAGTACTGCACTTCGATCGAGCGCTCGGCGTGATCGGCGAGCCAGGCGCGTGCCAGCAGGGCTTCCTCGCCGGTGTCGAGCAGGTAGGCGCCGGTCTGGCCGGGATGCGCGGCGATTTCGGCGTCGATGGCAGCCATCGACGTGGCCCAGGCGGACACGGCGGCGGCCGTCAGCAGCAGAAAGAGAACGAACTGCCGGAGCGCGCGCATCCGGAGCCGCGTGGGGTCAGCCGGGCTGCCCCGACACCACCGGCGTCGTGGACGCGACGTCGCCGCACTGCGCGCGGTGGCGCAGCGCGTGGTCCATCAGCACGAGGGCGGTGAGCGCCTCGACGATGGGCGTGGCGCGGATGCCGACGCAGGGATCGTGGCGGCCGTGGGTGACGACCTCGATCGGCCGGCCTTCGCGGTCGATGGAGCGGCCGGGCAGGCGCATCGACGAGGTGGGCTTGATCGCGACGTGGGCGACGAGCGCCTGGCCGGACGAGATGCCGCCCAACACGCCGCCGGCGTGGTTGGAGACGAAGCCCTCGGGCGTGATCTCGTCGCGGTGCTCGGTGCCCTTCTGGCGCGCGGCCTGCATGCCGTCGCCGATCTCGACCCCCTTGACGGCGTTGAGCCCCATCAGCGCGTGCGCGAGATCGGCGTCGAGCTTGTCGTAGAGCGGTTCGCCCCAGCCGGGCGGCACGTTTTCGGCGACCACGGTCACTTTCGCGCCGACCGAGTCGCCGGACTTCCTGAGCGCGTCCATGTAGGCCTCGAGCTCGGGCACGATGGCCGCGCTGGCGGAAAAGAAGGCGTTGTTGTTCACTTCGTCCCACGACTCGAAGGGCAGGTCGATCGGCCCCAGCGCGCTCATGTAGCCGCGCACGACGATGCCGTGTTTTTCGGCCAGCCACTTCTTGGCGATGGCGCCGGCGCCGACGATGGGCGCGGTCAGGCGCGCGGACGAGCGACCGCCGCCGCGCGGGTCGCGGAAGCCGTATTTCTGCGTATAGGTGTAGTCGGCGTGGCCGGGGCGGAAGGTGTCGGCGATGTTGCCGTAGTCCTTGCTGCGCTGGTCCTCGTTGCGGATCAGCAGTGCGATCGGCGTGCCTGTCGTCTTGCCTTCATACAGGCCGGAGAGAATCTCGACCGTGTCGGATTCGCGGCGCTGGGTGACGTGACGCGAGGTGCCCGGCTTGCGGCGGTCGAGGTCGTGCTGGATGTCGGCCTCATTGAGTGCCATGCCGGGCGGGCAGCCGTCGACGACGCAGCCGATCGCGGGGCCGTGCGATTCGCCGAACACGGTGACGCAGAACAGTTTGCCGAGGGTGCTGCCGGACATGGGATGCGCAGAAGGAAAGGCGTTGGAATGCGCCGGAGTCTAGCACAGGCGAGGCCTCGCAAGCCTTTGTGGAAACCCGGAATGGCTCCATAGTCGTCATTCCGGCACAAGCCGGAATCCAGTTAAAACAAGCGCTGGACCCCGGCTTCCGCCGGGGTGACGGCTTGTGCAGGAATACGCGAAAACTCCGGATGAACTTGCCGTCATGTGCGTGTTCTATCCTGATACTTCAACACGACGAGGACCGCTCATGAACGCCACCCGACACGTCACCACCCTCGGCCAGAGCCTCTGGCTCGACAACCTCTCGCGCAGCCTGATCCGCGACGGCACGCTGGCGAGGCTGATCGCGGAGGACGGTGTCTCCGGCGTGACGTCCAATCCGTCGATTTTCCAGAACGCGCTCGCGACCAGTCCATATTACGCCGACGATCTCGCGCGGCTCAAGGCCGCGCAGCCCGACCCCGAACGGCGCTACGAGGCGCTGATGATTCCCGACGTGCAGGTGGCGTGCGATCTCCTCGATCCCGTCTTTGAAGCGAGCGGAGGCAACGACGGCTACGTCAGCCTGGAAGTCGCGCCGCGCTGGGCCTGCGACGCGCCGAGGACGGTCGCCGAGGCGCAGCGGCTGGCGGGTCTGGTCGACCGCCGCAACCTGCTCATCAAGGTGCCGGGCACGTCGGAAGGCCTCGCCGCGTTCGAGGCGCTCACCACGCTCGGCGTCAACGTCAACGTCACGCTGCTGTTCTCGGTGGCGCAGGTGCAGGCGGTGTTCGACGCCTTCATCCGCGGACTCTCCGCGCGTGCGCATGCCGGCGCCGACATCCGTCGCAGCAAGGCGGTGGCGAGCCTTTTTCTCTCCCGCGTCGACACGCTGGTCGACAAACAGCTCACCGAGATCGGCACGCAGGAAGCGCTGTCGCTGCGCGGCAAGGCGGCGGTGGCGATGGCAAAGCACGCCTACCAGGCCTATCTGCAGACCTTCCGCGGCGACGCCTTCGCGGGGCTGGCGAAACAGGGCGCCACGCCGCAGTACCTGCTGTGGGCGAGCAGCGGCGTGAAGAACCCGGACTACCACGACCTGCTCTACGTCGAGCCGCTGATCGGGCCGGAGACGATCAACACCCTGCCCGACAAGACGCTCGCCGCGCTGCGCGCGCACGGCCAGCCGGCGCTGCGCGTCACCGACGGCGTCGACGAGGCCGGGATGCAGCTCGCCGAACTGGCGCGGCTCGGCATCGACATGGAACTCGTCGGCCATCGCCTGCAGGAAGACGGCGTGAAGCTGTTCGAGGACGCCTTCCAGAAGCTGCTCGCGCAGACCGCCTGAACGCCCGCGACACCGCAAAGGTTTCCGCGCGCGGCGTCTTGTGCTCAAATCGGGGGCGTCCGCGCGCCCACGCGGCGGACGGAGCGAGACCGCAACCCGATAACAAGCTCATGAATCTTTCCGTCAGCGAACTCCTCGTCCGCTACCTCGAACGCATCGGCGTCGACACCCTGTTCGGCATGCCCGGGGCGCACGTGCTGCCGATCTACGACCGCCTGCACGACTCCGGCGTGAAGAGCATCCTGGTGAAGCACGAGCAGGGCGCGGCCTTCATGGCGGGCGGCTACGCGCGTGCGTCGCACAAGCCGTCGGCGTGCATCGCCACCGCCGGCCCCGGCGCGACCAACCTCATCACCGGCATCGCCAATGCCTGGGTCGAGCGCCTGCCGGTGCTCGCGATCACCGGCGAAACCTCGACCTACATCTTCGGCCGCGGCGGCCTGCAGGAAAGCTCGGGCGAAGGCGGCACCCTCGACCAGGGCGCGCTGTTCGCCAGCATCACGCGTTACCACAAGCGGGTCGAGCGCACCGACTACCTCGGGCAGGTGCTGAACCAGATCACGCAGGCGCTGCTCGGGCGCGAGCCGGGGCCGGTGCTGCTGTCGATCCCCTACAACGTGCAGAAGGAGACGATCGACGACGCGGCGCTGGAGCAGGTGCACATCCCGCGCGCGCCGACCGTGCGCCACGCCGCCTCGGTCGACGAGCTCGCCGCGCTGATCCGCGAAGCGCAGCGCCCCGCCATCGTCGCCGGCGACGGCTGCATCCGTGCCGGCGCGCGCGACGTCGTCGCCGCGCTGTCGACGGACTTCAACATTCCCGTCGCCAGCAGCCTCAAGGCCAAGGGCGTCGTCGCCGAAGGCACGCCGCTTGCGCTCGGCTGCCTCGGCGTCACCTCCAACGGCGACGCCTACCGCTACCTCGTCGAGCACGCCGACCTGCTGATCGTGCTCGGCGCCAGCTTCAACGAGCGCACCAGCTACCTGTGGGATGCCAAGCTGCTGGGCGCGAAGAAGATCGCCCAGGTCGACCGCGACCCCGCGCAGCTCGGCCGCGTGTTCAAGCCCGACGTCGCGCTGTGCGGCGACCTGCGCGTGGTGCTCGAAGACCTCGCCGCCCGACTCAGGGCCGAGGCCATGCCGCCGAAAGCGCTCGACCGGCTGGGCGCCCACCGCGCCACCGCCACGCCGGCCGCCGCCGACCCGCACGACGCGCAGTTCCGCCTGATGCGGCTGTTCTACGAACGGCTGGCGCAGCGCTTCCCGCAGGGCGCGCTGGTGTTCGACGACAACATCGTGTTCGCGCAGAGCTATTACAACGTCTCCGACCGCAACCACTACTTCCCGAACACCGGCATCTCCTCGCTCGGCCACGCCATCCCCGCCGCCCTCGGCGCGCGCTGTGCCGCGCCGGACAGCCCGGCCTTCGCCATCCTCGGCGACGGCGGCTTCCAGATGTGCGGCTTCGAGATGATGACGGCGGTGAACCACCGCATCCCGCTCAACGTCGTGGTGATCAACAACGGCACGCTCTCGCTCATCCGCAAGAACCAGTTCCAGCTCTACGGCGAACGCTACATCGACTGCGATTTCGCGAACCCCGACTTCGGACTGCTCGCAAAGGCCTTCGGCGTCGCGCACTACCGGGTGGAAAACGAAGCCGAACTCGACGCGATGTTCGAATCGGCCGACCTCGCCGGCGGCATCAACCTCATCGAGATCCTGCTCGACAAGCACGCCTTCCCGCGCTACCTGTCGGCGCGCTGAACACCCACACGCGTCGCCGGGTTGACGCTCGCGCCGGCCTCTGCCAAATTCGACCCCTCCCCCGATCCACGAGGCCAGCAGCATGGACACCGCCAAGCTCTACGCACAACTCATCCAGAGCGCGGGCGAGGACATCTCGCGCGACGGCCTCCTGAAGACGCCCGAGCGCGCGGCCGCCGCGTTCAAATTCCTGACGCAGGGCTACGCGCAGTCGCTCGACGAGATCATCAACGACGCGGTATTCGATTCGGACAACAACGAAATGGTCATCGTCAAGGACATCGAGCTCTACTCGATGTGCGAGCACCATCTGCTGCCCTTCGTCGGCAAGGTCCACGTGGCCTATTTGCCGCAGGGCAAGGTGATCGGCCTGTCGAAGATCGCGCGCATCAGCGACATGTACGCGCGCCGTCTGCAGATCCAGGAACAGCTCACCACCCAGATCGCCGAAGCCATCCAGATCGCCACCGGCGCGGCCGGCGTCGGCGTCGTCATCGAGGCGCAGCACTTCTGCATGATGATGCGCGGCGTGCAGAAGCAGAACTCGTGGACGATCACGTCGATGATGCTGGGCGCGTTCCGCGATCACGACCGCACCCGGCAGGAATTCCTGCAGCTGATCGGCAAGAAGAACTGAACGACCGGGGCGCCCGGCCCCGCCGCTCAGCGCTTGCGCGGCTGCGCCAGCAACTGCTGCATCAGGTCGAGGCGCTTTTCCAGTTCGGCGATGCGGCGCTCGAGCGCGGCGGAATCGCCGCCGCCCATGCCGCCGCAGCAGGCCATCCCGCCCGACCGGCCGTGCTGCATGCCACCCATCCCGCCGCAGCAGCCCTTGCCGCCGCCACCGTGCTGCATGCCGCCCATGTCGCCGTGAGCCATCATGCCCATGCCGCCTTCCTTGCACTTGTCGCACTTGCCGCCGGCACGTTCCTGCTTGCCCTTGCAGCAAGCCATGCCCTCCATGCCGCCGTGCTGCATGCCGCCCATGCCGCCGCCGGCCATCCTGCCCATGCCGCCCTGCTTGCACTTCTCGCAATCTTCCTTGGCCGCAGGCGCAGGGGCAATTTCGGGCACATCGGGCACGGCGGCAGGCTGTTGCGCCAGGGTGGATGCGGCGCATGCGAACAGGGCCGCGGCAAGCAGCGATTGCAGGATTTTCATGGGTATCTCCTCGAAATTGAACAGTCGGGCCGCAGCCCCCGACAAAAAGACTACCCGCGGCACAGCGCCCGGGCAAATGGGTATATTGCACCCGCGGAACCATCGGCCCGGGCGCGCCTCCCATGCACACCGGGCGCGGCGGCTGCCGCGCCCACTTACCGGAATGCACACCATGACCCGTCTGCTCGCCTGCTTCCTGTCCGTTTGCTTCGGCCTCGCCCTGAGCGCCCAGGCTGCGGCGGCCACCGCCACGCTCGACGCATTGCTGGCGCGTGCGTCGCCGCCGCCGGGCGTGGTGTTCGAAATCGTCGACCGCGACCCCGGCGCGCTGGAGCTCGCCCTGCCCTGGGTGAAGGACGCCGCGGAACGCCTGAAGGCCCGCCACCCCGGCGTGCCGATGGCGCTGGTCACCCACGGCCAGGAAATGTTCGCCCTGCAGGCGAGCCAGCGCGCCGGCAACCAGAAAATCCACCAGCTCGCCGAAAGTCTCAGCCGCGACCAGGGCATCCCGGTGCACGTGTGCGAGACCTACGCCGGCTGGCGCGGCCTCGCGTCCGAGCACTTCCCCGCCTACATCGACGTCGCGCCGAGCGGCCCCTCGCAGATCCGCAATTACGAAATGCTCGACTACGTGCGCGTGGTCGTGCCGCGCACCTCGGTGCTGCGGGCGCGCTGAATCGGCGTGCTGAATCAGAACGGCGCCGGCGATTCGAACGCGCGTTCGGTGTCCGTCACGGGATGCGCGAGTCGCAGCGCGCAGGCGTGGAGCAGCAGACGCGGCGCCCTTGATGCCGGCGCATACAGGGGATCGCCGAGGATCGGATGGCCGAGCGCGGCGAGATGCACGCGCAACTGGTGCGAGCGCCCGGTGACCGGTTCCAGCTCGACCCGCGTCGTCTCGCCTTCATAACCCAGCACCCGCCAGCGCGTCACGCTCGGCTTGCCGCGCACGGGGTCGACCATTTGCCGCGGCCGGTTCGGCCAGTCGCCGATCAGCGGCAGGTCGATCGTCCCCCAGCCTTCTTCAGGCGCGTCGAGCCGCCCGGCGACCACCGCGACGTAGCGCTTGGTCACCGCGCGCGCGGCGAAGGCCTGCGAGAGCGCGCGCTGCATCGCTGCGCCGCGCGCCATCAGCATCAGTCCCGAGGTGTCCATGTCGAGCCGGTGCACGACGAGCGCATCCGGGTACAGCGCCTGCGCGCGGGCGGCAAGGCAGTCGGCCTTGTCGGGGCCGCGCCCCGGCACCGACAGCAGCCCGCTCGGCTTGTCGAGCACGAGCAGGGCGGCGTCGGCGTGGACCACCGCCAGGACCTGCCCGGTCATGCGAACGCTCAGGCCCGGGCGTTCAGGCTGTCGAGCAGCGCGATGCCCCACGCCACGCCGAAACCGTTGGCATCGCTCATCACCGCGCCGAGGCCGCCCTTGCAACTGTGGCCCGACAGGTCCATGTGCAGCCACGGCGTGTCGCCGACGAAGCGCGACAGGAAGCGGGTGGCAAGAATATGGTCGGCCTCGCCTTCCATGCTGCACTGCTTGACGTCGGCCACGGTCGAGTCGAGGCTGCTGTCGTAATCCTCGGGGTACGGGAAGACGACGATGCGCTCACCACTTGAAATGGCGGCGCGCGAGGCCTGGTGCGCCAGCGCGCTGGAACTCGCGAACACGCCCGACATGCGGCTGCCGAGCGCGTAGTGCATGGTGCCGGTGAGCGTGGCGAAGTCGGCGATGAGGTCGGGCCTGGATTTCGCGGCCAGCGTCAGGGTGTCGGCGAGCACCATGCGGCCTTCGGCGTCGGTGTGGACGATCTCGATGGTAGTGCCGTTCAAGGCCTTCACCACTTCGTTCTGGCGATAGGCCTCGGGGCTGATGTGGTTCTCGGCGAGCGCAACCCAGCCGTCGAGCGCGACCGGCAGCTTCAGCTTCGACGCCGCGGCGAGAATACCGAGCACCACCGCCGAGCCGTTCATGTCCTCGTGCATGCCTTGCATGTACTTGGCCGGCTTCAGGTTATGCCCGCCCGTATCGAAGCAGATGCCCTTGCCGACGAAGGCCACGGCTTTCCCTGACCCCTGACTCCTGACCCCTGCTTTCTTGCCCTTGCCGCCTTCATACCGGATGCGCACGATCGCCGCATCCTTCGCCGGCGAGCCCTGCGCCACCGCGCAGAACGCGCCCGCGCCCATCTTCTTCAGCTTGGCGTAGGGGTATTCCTCGACGCTCCAGCCGTACTGTTTGGCGAGCGCCTTGATGCGCTTGCGATAGACGCCGGGCGTGAGTTCATCCGGTCCCTGCACGGTGAGGCTGCGCGTGAGCAGGTTGCCTTCGGCGAGCGCGGCGACGCGCGCGAAACCGTCGGCCGACGCATGGCCGTGCAACTCCACCGTCTTCAGCACCGGATCCTTCTTTGACTTGCGCGCCGGCAGCGGCACGGCGTTCACCCAGGTCGCGTACACCGCGGCCTCGGCCGCGCGCGCCTTGAACGCGGCGTCGCCGAACACGGCGAGCGTGAGCGCCTTCGGGTGCTCGGCCATCAGCAAGGCCAGCGCCTTGCGCACGCGCTCGTGCGTGTCAAAGGTGGACGCGTCGGCCTTCAGCATCGCGTAGACCGCGAGCGTGCCGCCGGGCAGTTGCACCGCCACCGGCGACTTCGCCAGCGCGTCGAGCTTGAGTTCGCGGCGCTTCATCACCGCCTTGAGTTCCGTCGCGCCGGGCACGTCGGGCAGGGTCTTCGATTCCGGCAGCAGGATCAGCGCATGACCTGCGGCGGCCAGGGTTTTTGCGGGGATTTCCTTTTTGTTTTCAGCAAGTTTGGGCAGCATCACGAGTCCTTGGGGGTGGCGTTTTTCTTGATGGTCGGCGGGGTTTCCCGGATAATTGCGTGCTTTTGATTTTTTTCACAGCGCATTTTCCGCCCCATCCAACAAGGGTAACCGAATGAAGATTGAAGACAAGAAACGCGTGCTGCGCGAAATGGTGTTGCACCGCCGTTTTGAAGAGCGCTGCTACCAGGCCTACATCGAACGCAAGATCGGCGGCTTCCTCCACCTCTATCCCGGCCAGGAAGCCTGCTGCAACGGCGTGATGGAAGCCGCGCGCCCCGGCCACGACTACGTGATCACCGGCTACCGCGACCACGTGCACGCGATCAAGTGCGGCGCCGATCCGAAGGAAGTGATGGCCGAGCTGTACGGCAAGGAAACCGGTTCCTCCAAGGGCCGCGGCGGCTCGATGCACATCTTCGACGCCGGCAAGCGCTTCATGGGCGGCTACGCGCTGGTCGGCGGTCCCTTCCCGCTTGCCGCCGGCATGGCCAAAGCGATCCAGCTGAAGGGCGGCGACGAGATCGCGATCTGCTTCCTCGGCGACGCCGCCAACAACCAGGGCGTGTTCCACGAGACGCTGAACATGGCCGCGCTGTGGAAACTGCCGGTACTGTTCGTGTGCGAGAACAACCTCTACGGCATCGGCACCTCGATCGAGCGTTCCACCGCCGTGGTGCACCAGCACAAGCGCGTGGCGGCCTACAACATCCCGGCCGACGAATGCGACGGCCAGGACATCGAAGTCGTCTACGAGCATGCGCGCAAGGCGGTCGACCACGTGCGCTCGGGCAACGGCCCCTACTTTCTCGAATTGATGACCTACCGCTATCGCGGCCATTCGATGTCCGACTCGCGCGGCTACCGCTCGCGCGAGGAAGAGGAACTGTGGAAGCAGCGTGACCCGATCTTCATCCTGCGCGACCGCCTCATCGCCGAAAAGGCGCTGACCCTGGCCGACTTCGAGGCGATGGAAAAGGAAATCGACGCCTACATCGAGAACGAAGTGATCAAGTTCGCCGAGGAGTCGCCCGAGCCGCGCGTCGAGGACCTCGAAAAATACGTTTTCGCGGATCGCGACACCCAGCTCCCGTGGCTCACGGGCAAGGCCGCTTAAGGTTTAAGGAAAAGACAGCATGGCAAACATCATGTACTGGGAAGCGATTCAGCGCGCCCACGACGAAGAAATGGCGCGTGACCCCCTGGTCATCTGCATGGGCGAAGACATCGGCGTCGCCGGCGGCACCTACAAGGCGACCAAGGGCCTGTACGAAAAATACGGCCCGCTGCGCGTGATGGACACGCCGATTTCCGAAGGCGGCTTCACCGGCCTCGGCATCGGCGCCTCCTTCCTCGGCGTGCGCCCCGTCATCGAACTCATGTCGGTCAACTTCGCCTGGCTGGCGATGGACCAGATGTTCAACTCCGCCGCCAAGGTGCGCTACATGTCCGGCGGGCAGCTCGCCGCGCCGTGCGTGTTCCGCTCCGCCGGCGGCGCCGCCCACCAGCTCGGCGCGCAGCACTCGGCGCGCATGGAAAAGGTGTTCATGGGCATCGCCGGCCTGCGCGTCGTCACCCCGTCGAACCCCAAGCAGGCCTACGGCCTGCTGAAGTCGGCGATCCGCTGCGATGACCCCGTGTTCATCAACGAGCACGAACTCATGTACAACATGAAGGGCGAAGTGCCCGACACCGAATACTTCCACCCGCTGGAAGGCTCGGACGTCGCGCGCGCCGGCACCGACGTCACGCTGTTCGGCTACAACATCTCGGTGCACTGGTGCCTCAAGGCCGCCGAAATCCTCGACAAGCAGTACGGCATCTCGGCCGAAGTGATCGACCTCTACTCGCTCGCCCCGCTCGACCGCGCCGGCATCAAGGCCTCGGTCAGCAAGACCCACCGCGCCGTCATCGCCGAAGAAGACGAAGCGCCGGTCGGCGTCGGCTCCGAAGTCATCGCCATCATCAACGAGGAATGCTTCTTCGAGCTGGATGCCGCGCCGGTGCGCGTGCATTCCGCGCTGGTGCCGCAGCCCTACAACCACACGCTGGAAAAGGCGACGATCCCGGATCACGAGGATGTGGTTAAGGCGGTGCTGAAGATGTTCGGCAAGGCCTGACGGCAGGGGCTAGGGACTAGGATTTAGGGGCTAGGGGGTGGAGGTGTTCAGCTATCGCGACTTGTCGGTGTGGCAGGTGGCGATGCAGTTGACCGAAGCGATCGACTCGGCCACCCGGACGTTCCCCCAATCCGAGCTCTATGCCCTGGCCAACCAGTTGCAACGCGCGGCGGTATCCATTCCGTCGAATATTGCAGAGGGTCACGCGCGCAATACCACGCGCGACTATCTGCGGTTCGTGTCGATAGCGATGAGTTCGCTGGCAGAAGTCGAAACCCAGATCGAACTCGCCACACGCTTGAATTATCTGGGCATCGAGCAGCGCGATGCCTTGTTTACCACCACTGATGAGTTGGGACGCATGTTGCAGGGTTTGCGCAAATCGCTACAAAGCAAGCTGCCCCCTGCCCCCTAAATCCTAGCCCCTAAATCCTAGCCCCTAAATCCTAGCCCCTAAATCCTAGCCCCTAGATCCTATGAATCACTACGCCATCACCATGCCCCAGCTCTCGGACACCATGACCGAGGGCGTGGTCGTCACCTGGGAAAAGCAGGCCGGTGACCGCGTCGAGCGCGGCGACATCGTCGCCACGGTCGAGACCGACAAGGCCATCATGGACGTCGAGGTGTTCAAGGCCGGCTATCTCGCCGGGCCGCTCGCCGACGTCGGCGCGACGATCGCCGTCGGCGCCGCGATGGGCTACATCACCGACACCGCGGGCGACGTGGCGATTGCCGCCGGCGAAGTGGTCGAGGAGAAGGCCCAGACCGAGATGATCCCGCATCACGCCGGCACGCCGATCGTGATGCCGCAGCTCTCCGACACCATGACCGAAGGCGTCGTGGTGACCTGGGAGAAGCAGCCGGGCGACGCCATCAAGCGCGGCGACATCGTCGCCACGGTCGAGACGGACAAGGCCATCATGGACGTGGAAGTGTTCCAGGAAGGCTATCTTTCGGGCCCCATCGCCGACGTCGGCAGCGTGGTCGAGGTCGGCCACCCGATGGCCTTCATCGTCGACGACGCGTCGAAAGCCAACGACACCGGCGTGACGATTTCCGCCGACCACAAGGTCAAGGACATGCACAAGGTCGCGCCGCACCCGGCCGACAGGCAGCCCACCATTCCCCTGCCCAAGGCCGCGCCCGCGCCGGTCGCCGTCGGCGGCAGCCAGCCGCCGGTCGCGCGCGTGCCGGGCCGCCCGGCTTCGCCCCATGCCCGCAAGGTCGCGGGCCAGCTCGGCGTGAACATCGCCGGGCTCGCCGGCAGCGGTCCCGCCGGCGTGATCGTCGCCGCCGACGTCGCGCGCGCGCGGCCCTCCATGCAGGAAGTCGCGCACGCGCTGCCGCAGGTCGACGTGCCCGGCCAGGGCCGCAAAATGACCTCGATGGAAAAGGCCGTCTCCCACGCGATGGCCGCCTCGCTCACCCTGCCGACCTTCAACGTCACGGTGAACATCGACACCAGCAAGCTCACCGCCGCCGCCAAGGCGAACAAGGTGTCGGTGACGGTGGCGATCGCCAAGGCCTGCTCGGTTGCGATGGCGAAGTTCCCGCGCATGAACTGGGCCTACCAGCCGGTCGACAAGCTGGTCGAGCGCGCCAACCACGACTTCGGCGTCGCCGTGATGTCGAACGACGGCGGCCTCGTCGTGCCGATCCTGCACGGCATCGAGAAGAAGTCGCTGGCAGCGCTGCAGGGCGACTGGACGGGCCTCGTCGAGCGTGCGCGCGTGAGGAAGCTCGCGCCGGCCGAATACGCCAACCCGACGTTCACCATTTCCAACATGGGCATGCTGGGCGTGTCGCACTTCACCGCGATCCCCACCCCCGGCATCGCCGCGATTCTGGCGATTGCCGCCAACGGTCCGCAGGGTACGCCCTTCACCATCACCGGCGACCACCGCGTGCTCAACGGCGCCGACGTCGCGCTGTACCTGGCCACGCTGAAGCAGACCATCGAGGCGCCCGAGGCCTGGATGGCGGGCGGCGCGGCGGCGGCTGAAACCGTCGCGGGCGCTGCAGCCACCACCAGCGCACCGGCCGTCTCGCCGATCCCCGAGGGTAACTGGGATGTTCAAGTCGTCGTCGTCGGCGGCGGCCCCGGCGGCGAGGACTGCGCGCGCGACCTCGCCGACCACGGCGTCAAGGTCATGATGGTCAACAACGAGCCCTTCCCCGGCGGCGAATGCCTGTGGCGCGGCTGCATCCCGTCGAAGGCCTGGCGCGCCGCCGCGGACAACATCCGCAACCGCGCACACGACGCCGAGATGGGCGTCGACGGCACCAATACACCCAAACTGAACTGGGTGCAGGTCGAGAAGCACCGCCGCTGGGTGCAGACCAGCCGCGGCGAGATGGCGCTCAAGGCCGACAAGGGCATGAAGATCGACGTGCGCGAAGGCTTCGGCGAATTCGTCGATGCCCACACGCTGAAGATCACTCCGGTCGAGGGCGAAGCCTACACCGTCAGCTTCGGCGCGGCGATCATCGCCACCGGCGCCCCCGCCTTCGTGCCGCCGATCCCCGGCGCGCGCGAGAACCTCGCGACCGGCGGCGTCGTCACTTCCGACACCATCTGGAACCTCGCCACCCCGCCGAAGAAACTCGGCATCGTCGGCGGCGGCGTCATCGGCGTCGAAATGGCGCAGATCTTCCGCGACTTCGGCACCGAGGTGCTGATGCTCGAGCGCAACGCGCGCATCCTCGCCGAGATCGAGGACGAGATCGCCAAGACCCTGATCGCCTCGCTGGAGAAGGAAATCACCGTCGTCACCGCCGCCGACATCAAGGAAGTCAGCGGCAAGCCCGGCAAGATGAAGCTGCGTTATGCGAATGCTGAAGGCGCCGAATCCACCTTCGACTGCGACATCGTGCTGATGGCCACCGGCAAGCGCCCCGACACCAGCAAGCTGAGTCTGGACAAGGTCGGCGTCGAGCTCGACGGCGCGGCGATCAAGGTCAACGCCCGCTGCCAGACCAGCGCGCCGCACATCTACGCCGTCGGCGACGTCATCGGCGGCTACATGCTCGCCCACACCGCCGCCACGCAAGGCCGCGTCGCCGCCGACAACCTGCTCGGTCATGGCAGCGAGTACGACCAGGACAAGGACTGCGGCGTCACCTTCTCGCGCCCGCAGGCCGGCTTCGTCGGCCTCTCGGTCGCGCAGGCCAAGGCCAAGGGCATCGACGCGGTGGAAGCCAAGATGCCGATGAGCATCGACGCCAAGGCGATGATCACCGGCGAGACCGAAGGCATGATCAAGCTCGTCGCCGACAAGGCCAGCGGCCGCATCATCGGCGTGCACTATCTCGCCGACCACACCGACACCCTGATCGGCACCGGCGTGATGATGGTGGCGGGCGAGATGACGCTGACCCAGGTCGCCAAGGCCATCTTCCCGCACCCGACGCAGACCGAGTTGTTCGGCGAACTGGCGCGGCGGCTGCTGAACCGCCTGCGGCGGACGGCGAAGAAATAAGGGCTGCCGACCCGCCCCGGGCTGATCTTCGCGGTGATGCTGGGGGTGATGCTGCTCGGCTCGATCAACTACGCCAACAGCATGGGCTTCGTGCTCACCTTCCTGCTCGGCAGCCTGGCGGTGGTGTCCATCCTGCACACCTGGCGCAACCTGGCGAAGCTCACGGTGCGCGCCGGCCGCAGCACGCCGGTGTTCGCCGGGCAGGACGCGCGCTTCGAGGTCTGCCTCGACAACGCGGGCACGCTCTCCCGCCATGCCATCGGCCTCAAGGCGGGCGATGCGGCGGGGGACGTCGTCGACCTCGCACCGCACGCCTCAATCTGCTTCGGCTTTGCGCTGCCCGCCACCGCAGCGACTGCATGAGACCCTCGCCAATGCAATCCCCGACCCGCAAACTCGCCCTGTCCGCGCTGCTGCGCGAAATCGGCGACGACCCCGGCCGCGAACGCATCTCCATCGGCGACCTGCTGGCCGCGCTGGGCGACCGCGCGCTCGGCGCGCTGCTGTTCATCTTCGCCTTCCCCAACATCCTGCCCACGCCCCCCGGCACCTCGGCGGTGCTGGGCGCGCCGCTGATCTTCCTCGCCGCCCAGCTCACCCTGGGCCGCAAGCCCTGGCTGCCCGCGCTCGTCACCCGCCGCTCGATGGCCCGCGCCGATTTTCAGGCGCTCATGCAGCGCATGGGCCCCTGGCTCGAACGCGCGGAAAAGCTGCTGCGCCCCCGCGCAAGCGTGCTCGCCCTGCCGCCGATGGAATACCTCATCGGCCTCGTCTGCCTGCTGCTGGCCGCGGTGCTGGTGCTGCCCATCCCCTTCGGCAACATGCTGCCCGCCCTGGCGATCAGCCTCATGGCCCTGGGCGTCCTCGAACGCGACGGCCTGTGGGTGATCGCCGGCCTGGGCGTGGCGATCGCATCCGCCGTCGTCGTATCCGGCGTCGTCTTCGCCATGGTCAAGACCGCAATCTTCCTGTTCACCCAGGTGCTGCAATGAAGCCGCCGGCGCCCGGCAATTTTTTCGCGCGCCGCTGGCACGGCCAGGTACCCCTCGCCGCCCTGCTCTGGCGCGACATGCTCGGCGTCGGCACCCTGATCAATATCGTCGCCACCGTCCTCGCTCTCGCCGTCATGGTCCAGGGCGCCCCTCCTGCGGTGGCCGTCGCACTGCACTTCGCACCCCTGCCCTACAACGTTTTCCTGTTCGCCGCGGTATGGCGCTCGCCCCATCGCGATTTCATCACCGGTGCCATCGCCGCCGGGTGGCTTGCTGCCGTGACGCTCATTTGATTCGCGATCCGCACGGGGTTGTGCGGCACGAAACCCGACCCTGGCTTATTAATCCGAAGGCAATGGGTGGTAGTGGTGACCCCATTTACTCTGTTGAGAGATGTTGTTTTGCAAGACCTGAGCCTGACGTCGCCGTCTCAAATCAGCACCCGCCCAACCCGAATTGACCCACCCGCAATATGGGACTACATTTGTGTCCAATTACCCAAACTTTGAGGTCACAAATGCAAGTATCCATCCGGGAACTGAAAGCCCATCTGTCACGCTACCTGGCTCAGGCTCGCCAAGGCACTGCGCTGGAAATCACCTCCCACCGCCGTGTCGTTGCCCGCGTCACCGGCATTCCCGAATCTGGCTCGCCGGCCTTGGGCGAATTGATCGCCCGAGGCGCCGCGCAATGGGACGGCCACAAGCCGCAGGGTGCGCACATCGCCCTTTCGCAGGGCGGCACGCCCGTATCCAGGCTTGTGCTGGAAGATCGCGGGTAACGCGATAGTGATCCTGTTTCTCGACACCTCCGCGCTGGTCAAGCTCTACATCATCGAAGCCGAGAGCCCATCCGTCCACGCTTCCGTTGCCCAGGCCGAAACCGTCGCGGTGTGTCGCATTGCCTGGGCCGAGGCCTGCGCGGCATTGGCGCGCCGTGCCCGTGAAGTCGCCGCTGACGAACCCGCCATCATCGCCGCACGCCAGGCCCTGGCACGCGATTGGCCGCACTTCTTCGTCGTCGAAGTTACTCAGGCCGTGGTCGAACGCGCAGGCGAGCTTGCCGAGACCTTCGCGCTGCGCGGCTACGACAGCGTCCAGTTGGCCGCAGCCTGCGAGATTCTGACCGTCGCGCCTGGCGGCGTGGCGTTCAGCTGCTTCGATAACCGGCTCAATAAAGCCGCGAGGGTGTTGGGATTGGACGTTGCCTGGCCGGCGTCGGGTTGAAGGGGACGCGATCTCACCGAATCGATGATGCCCCTTTTAATGCTGACGCGCGTCATGGCTTCCCAACTACAAGACAGAGGAGCAACACGAGTACGTGCCCACGTGTTTTCCAAGCCATCCTGCTTCTGGCTTTTGCGACCGAGCCCCAGGCCAAGTCTGCTACCGAGGTATTAAACAAACAGACGGGGGCTTGCAAAACGACACCACCTTTCCCTCAGGCTCTCGCGATCCAGCAAAAATGTTCACCCCCAAAACCTTCATCACTGAGGCCGCGGAGCGAAACAATCATCAGGCATAGGCCAAGCGCCTGCCTTTCGGGGTCGGCACGGAACGTCCGAGTTCCTCGGCCGTGGCAATCCAGAGCGCGATCGCTTCGTTCACGCTGGCAAGTGCAGACGCCTGTGAGTCGCCATGCGCCATGCAGCCGGGCAGTTCGGGCACTTCGGCGACGAAGGCCTGGTCGTCCTCGCTCCAGTACAGAATGATTTCGTACTTCGGGTTCATTCCGCGGCTCCAAGTTTGTACTGAAGAATTATGGCGCGGACTTGGCGAACCTGGTAGGGCTTGGCCTTGCCGCCATCGCGCTGGAGGTTGATCAGTTCCAGTACGTCGGGATGACTGAAGATGTGATGGCTGCCGCGGGTGCGCTGCGGAAAACCCAGGCCGATCAGGACATGGCACAGCTCGTCGAAGCCGATGTTGTCATCGCTGCGGCCGAGCATCGATCAGCTTCTTGAGCTTTGCCATCTTTCAATCCCAGCTCAACGCCCCGCCCGTCTGGTACTCCGTGACGCGCGTCTCGAAGAAGTTCTTCTCCTTCTTCAGGTCGATCATCTCGGCCATCCAGGGGAAGGGGTTGCTGGCGCCGGGGAAGAGTTCGTCCAGCCCGATCTGCTGGCAGCGGCGGTTGGCATTCGGTTTCATCATCACTGCCGCTCCATCTCTGAAACTGCAGCCTTCGCCAGAAAACCTGAGCGGGTCAGGTGATGCGCCTTGGCGTAGGCATCGATCCGCCTGACCAGCCCTTCCGGCAAGGAGACATTCAACCGCATGGCCCGCGTGGAGAGTTGGGAGACATCGACGTCCACCAGCATCCACACGCCGCCTTTGTATTCACGTTTGGCGGCAATTTTTTCCAGCGGAGTGGGCGCCGGGATGTCCATGTCCTCACCCTCGCAATAGACTTCGATCGCTTCCTGGATTCTGGCGGGGAGCTCGTCCCAGTTATCCGCAGCGGAATAGCAGCCCGGAAAATCGGGGACGGTGACGCCGTGTGCGTGGGTAGCGTCTCCCATGTGAACGTAAACCGGATACAGCATGCTTACCTCCATTCCCAACCGGCTTGCCGGTAGATGTTGCGCAGGGTGCCTGTCGGCATGTCTTTGCGCGGATGGGGGATCACAACGTGCCCGGGCTTGCCGGGGTGCTTGTACTTGGCATGGTCGCCCTTGCCGCCCACTCGCACCCAGCCTTCGCGTTCCAGGCGTTTGATGAGTTCCGCGCTGTTCATATTCTAATACACACGAATACACAAAACAACGCGGTGCTTATGCACGAATCAATCCCAGCTCAACGCCCCGCCCGTCTGATACTCCGTGACGCGCGTCTCGAAGAAGTTCTTCTCCTTCTTCAGGTCGATCATCTCGGCCATCCAGGGGAAGGGGTTGGTGACGCCGGGGAAGAGTTCGTCCAGCCCGATCTGCTGGCAGCGGCGGTTGGCGATGAAGCGCAGGTATTCCTTGAACTGGGCGGAGTTGAGGCCCAGCACGCCGCGCGGCATGGTGTCCTCGGCGTAGCGGAATTCGAGTTCGACGCCCTTCTGGATCAGGCCGCGGATCTCGGCCTTGAATTCAGTGGTCCACAGGTGCGGGTTTTCCTGCTTGATGGTGTTGATGAGGTCGATGCCGAAGTTGCAGTGCATGGACTCGTCGCGCAGGATGTACTGGTACTGCTCGGCGGCGCCGGTCATCTTGTTCTGGCGGCCGAGCGCGAGGATCTGCACGAAGCCGACGTAGAAGAAGATGCCTTCCATGATGCAGGCGAAGACGATCAGCGACTTCAGCAGGGCCTGGTCGTTCTCCGGCGTGCCGGTCCTGAATTCGGGGTTGGTGAGCGTGTCGATGAAGGGGATGAGGAAATCGTCCTTGTCGCGGATCGATTCGATCTCGTGGTAGGCGTTGAAGATCTCGGCTTCGTCGAGGCCCAGGCTTTCCACGATGTACTGGTAGGCGTGGGTGTGGATCGCCTCTTCGAAGGCCTGGCGCAGCAGGTACTGGCGGCACTCGGGCGCGGTGATGTGGCGGTAGGTGCCGAGCACGATGTTGTTGGCGGCGAGCGAATCGGCGGTCACGAAGAAGCCGAGGTTGCGCTTGACGATGCGGCGCTCGTCTTCGGTCAGCGCGGTGGGGTCCTTCCACTGCGCGATGTCGCGGCTCATGTTCACTTCCTGCGGCATCCAGTGGTTGGCGCAGCCGGCGAGGTATTTCTCCCACGCCCACTTGTACTTGAAGGGAACGAGCTGGTTCACGTCGGTGGCGCCGTTGATGACGCGCTTGTCGGCGGCGCGCACGCGGGTGGCGGCGGCAGGCGCTTCGTCGGCAACGGCGGCGGGCCCGGATTCCTTGCGCAGGAAGGCCGGCACATCCACACGGGGCTGCAGGGCAGGCGTGAAATCTTCTTCAAAGTTCAGCATCGTTCTGGTTCTCCTTTGGTTACACCAAAGTGGGCCGAGGCCCACACTGCTTTTAATCTGGCGGTGGGCGGAGCCCACCTTGTATTTCCAAGTACACATATCCGCGGGCCGCTTTTTCCCTCACCCCTGCCCCTCTCCCCAGGGGAGAGGGGTAAAGGCTCCCCTTCTGCGCCACCTCGACTGAATCGAGCCGGCGGGGATGAAGGCGAGCACTGTTCGAGCTCCGCCAGACCTTAATGCCGACGTGCTCAGCACGTCGGGCCAGGGCGAGTTGCGCAGCCGCCCCGATGGTTCGGTTCAGTCGAGGCCCGCCCCGCAGGGGTGGCGCAGCGGGGTCGCCTTTCTTTGGTTACTTCGGAGTACATGCCTTGGCATGTACTCCCATCAAAACAGCGGCGAGACAAAGAAAGTCACTCGCTGCCGGGCGACTCCCGGCCAACGCACCCGTGCTTTCCGCACTGTGGTCCACTGGCCGGCTGCCTCTTCTTCTTCTCCTGCTTCTCCTCCTCCCCAACTCTGTAGTCGCCCCGGCGTCTACCTAAAGGGCACAAGCGCCGGAATGACGGCAAAGCCTTACTGGCACGCCTCGCATTCCTCGAACCCCGGATCGCCCGGCCGCATGGTGCAGACCTTGCCTTCGATCTCGGGCACCGGCAGGTTGGCCGCGGTGGCGTCGATCGCGCTGGACCTGGCGCTCATGCCGCCGCCGACGTGGGCCGACACCGCGTTCAGCTCACCGCCCTTGCCGGTGGATTTCTCCGCGGAAGTCGCCCCCAGGGTGCGCAGGTAATACGTGGTCTTGAGACCGCGGATCCACGCGAGCTTGTAGGTCTCGTCGAGCTTCTTGCCGGAGGCGCCCGCCATGTAGATGTTGAGGCTCTGCGCCTGGTCGATCCACTTCTGGCGGCGGCTGGCGCATTCGATCAGCCACTGCGGCTCCATTTCGAACGCGGTGGCGTAGAGCGTGCGGATGTCGGCGGGGATGCGGTCGATCTTCGCCAGGCTGCCGTCGAAGTACTTGATGTCGGCGACCATGACCTCGTCCCACATGCCGAGCTTCTTCAGGTCGGCGACGAGGTACTTGTTGGCGATGGTGAATTCGCCCGACAGGTTCGATTTCACGTACAGGTTCTGGTAGGTCGGCTCGATCGACGCGGAGACGCCGACGATGTTGGCGATGGTCGCGGTCGGGGCGATCGCCAGACAGTTGGAGTTGCGCATGCCGTGCTCGGCGATGCGGGCGCGCAGCGCATCCCAGTCGAGCGTGCTGCTCGTGTCCACTTCGAGGTGGCCGCCGCGCTCCTCCATCAGCAGTTTCAGCGAATCCTGCGGCAGGATGCCGCGGCTCCACAGGCTGCCTTCGTAGCTGGAATAGCGGCCGCGCTCTTCGGCGAGTTCGGTCGACGCCCAGTAGGCGCAGTAGGCGACGGCTTCCATCGAGCGGTCGGCAAACTCCACCGCGGCGTTCGACGCGTAGGGCACGCGCAGTTCCTGCAGCGCGTCCTGGAAGCCCATGATGCCGAGGCCGACCGGACGGTGCTTGAGGTTGGAATTGCGCGCCTTGCCGACGGCGTAGTAGTTCACGTCGACGACGTTGTCGAGCATGCGCATGGCGGTGTGGATGGTGGCCTTGAGCTTGTCGAGGTCGAGCACGCCGTCCTTGAGATGGTTCACCAGGTTGACCGAGCCGAGGTTGCACACCGCGACTTCCTGGTCGTTGGTGTTGAGCGTGATCTCGGTGCACAGGTTGGAGCTGTGGACGACGCCGACGTGCTGCTGCGGGCTACGGATGTTGCACGGGTCCTTGAAGGTGATCCAGGGGTGGCCGGTCTCGAACAGCATCGAGAGCATCTTGCGCCACATCTGCAGCGCGGGAATGCGCTTGAAGTGCTTGATCTCGCCGCGGTCGGCCTTGCGCTCGTATTCGGCGTAGGCTTCGGCGAAGACGCGGCCGTACTTGTCGTGCAGGTCGGGCACGTCGGACGGCGAGAACAGCGTCCACATGCCCTGATTCGGGTTGACGCCGGTGGCGTCAGGGCCTTCCATCACGCGCTGCATGAACAGGTCCGGAATCCAGTTCGCGGTATTCATGTCGTGGGTGCGGCGGCGGTCGTCGCCGGTGTTCTTGCGCAGGTCGAGGAACTCTTCAATATCCAGATGCCAGGTTTCGAGATAGGCGCACACCGCGCCCTTGCGCTTGCCGCCCTGGTTCACCGCGACGGCGGTGTCGTTGACCACCTTGAGGAAGGGCACGACGCCCTGCGACTTGCCGTTGGTGCCCTTGATGCGCGAGCCCATGGCGCGGATCGGCGTCCAGTCGTTGCCCAGGCCGCCGGCGTACTTCTGCAGCATGGCGTTTTCCTTGATGGCCTGGTAGATGCCGTCGAGGTCGTCGGTCACGGTGGTGAGGTAGCAGCTGGAAAGCTGGCTGTGGCGGGTGCCGGAGTTGAACAGGGTCGGGGTCGAGCTCATGAAGTCGAACGACGACAGCACCTGGTAGAACTCGAGCGCGCGCGCTTCGCGGTCGATCTCGTTGATGGCGAGGCCCATGGCCACGCGCATGAAGAAGGCCTGCGGCAGCTCGATGCGGCTTTCCTCGATGTGCAGGAAGTAGCGGTCGTACAGGGTCTGCAGGCCGAGGTAGCCGAACTGGTAGTCGCGGCTGGCGTCGAGCATCTTGCCCAGGCGGGCGAGGTCGTAGTGGCCGAGGCGCTCGTCGAGCAGTTCGGCGTCGATGCCCTTCTTGATGAATTGCGGGAAGTATTCGGCGTAGCGGGCGCCCATCTGCGCCTGGGTGACGGCTTCGCCGAGCACTTCGTGGCGAATGGAGTTGAGCAGCAGGCGCGCGGAGACGAAGGAATAGCCGGGGTCCTGCTCGATCATCGAGCGCGCGGCGAGCACCAGCGCCTTTTCGACTTCGGCCATGGGCACGCCGTCGTAGAGGTCGCGCAGCACGGTCTGCATGATGGGCTCGGCCTTGACGTTGTCGCCGAGGCCGGCGCAGGCGTCGGCGAGGATGGCGGCCAGCCGCGCGGTGTCGAGCGGCTTTTTCTGGCCGTCCTCGATGACGTGGAGCTGCACCTCGGGCACGCCGGCGGCCTTGGCGGCGGCGCGCTCCTGCGCGCGCTTCTCGCGATACAGCACGTAGGCGCGGGCGACCTCGTGCTCGCCCGAGCGCATCAGCGCGAGTTCGACCTGGTCCTGCACGTCCTCGATGTGGAAGGTGCCGCCGTTGGGCTGGCGCCGGATCAGGGCCTGCGTGACCTGGGCGGTGATCGCCTCGACCAGTTCGCGGATCCGCGCCGACGCCGCGGCCTGGCCGCCCTGCACCGCAATGAAGGCCTTGGTGACGGCGATCGCGATCTTGCCCGGCGCGAAGCCGACGACGGCGCCGTTGCGACGGATCAGCTTGTAGTCGACGTAGCGGGTGTCGGGCGCTGCCGTTTCGGCAGGTTCCATGGGCGGCAGGGGGGCGGATGCGGCGGACTCGGTGGCGACGTTCAGCATCAATGGGGCTCCTTGGTGGGGGGTCGAAAAACCTGGGTTTGCCGGGCGGAAACGGGGAAGAACCCACCGCTTATCCACAGCTTGCCCAGCCTGCGCCAACAGCTTTATTCACAACATATTGTGGTCTTGGCGCAGGGCAGGTACAAATTCTAGGTGGCGCGGCGGGCATGTCAACCGGGGAGGGCGCGTTTTGGACCACTTTTTTTCAGGGCCGAAAAATCCCAAGGCAAATCAAACGCGTTGCCGGGGCCTGCGCCCAAAAAATGACCGCCGTCACGGCTGCATGCGGGCTGCCGGGGAGAATCGCCGGATACGGCCCGTGAATGCGTTAAACATCAGCATTTGCTCATGGACAGATGCGGGCTGCCGGCGCGCAAAAGCTGCCAAAAGCCTGTGCAACGGTACATGCATGCCCTGCGCGTGCCCGGCATATTTGGTTATGATGACGACAAATAACCACAATCCGGGCCCGCGGGGACCCCTCCATGCGCCATACCGCCGTTTTGCTGATTTCCTGCCCCGACCAGAAGGGACTGGTCGCCGCGATCGCCGATTTCCTGCTGCAGCACGACGCCAACATCCTCCACGCCGACCAGCACCAGGACGCCGAGCTGAAGCTGTTCCTGATGCGGGTGGAATGGGACCTGGCGGGCTTCGACCTCGACCTGGCCGAGTTCGGCAACGCCTTCGCGCCCATCGCCGCGCGCTTCGGCATGGCCTGGCGGCTGGCCGAATCGAGCCGCAAGCCGCGCCTGGCGGTGTTCGTCTCCAAGTTCGACCATTGCCTGGCCGACCTCCTGTACCGCTACCAGAGCGGCGAGCTGCACTGCGAGCTGCCGATCATCGTCTCCAACCACGAGGACACGCGCTGGCTCGCCGACGCCTACCGCGTGCCCTACCAGCACCTGCCGGTGCACAAGGACGCCAGGCACGAAACCGAGCAGATCCAGCTGGCGATCCTGCGCGACCGGAAAATCGACTTCATCGTGCTGGCGCGCTACATGCAGGTGCTGTCGCCGGAGTTCATCCGCCACTTTCCCAACCGCATCATCAACATCCACCACTCCTTCCTGCCCGCGTTCCACGGCGCCAAGCCCTACCACCGCGCGTTCGAACGGGGGGTGAAGCTGATCGGCGCGACCGCCCACTACGTCACCGAGACGCTCGACGACGGCCCGATCATCGAGCAGGACGTGGCGCGCATCTCGCACCGCGACAGCCTGGAAGACCTCATCACCAAGGGCGCCGACCTGGAGAAGGTGGTGCTCTCGCGCGCGGTGAAGTGGCACCTCGACAACCGGGTGCTGGAATACGCCAACAAGACCGTGGTGTTCGACTGAGCATGCTTGCACTGGCCCTGCCGGGCACCGACCCGGTCATCGCACAGAAGGTGGAAACCCGCCCCCGGGCCGTTGTCCAATGGCTCGACGGTCTGCCCTACGCCAACCCGCAGCAGGTCGCCCAGCAGCTGCTGATGGCGCTGTACGCGCTCAACCGCCACACGCTCGACGGCGACGACCGCGCCGAGCTCCTCGCGCTGTACCGCCCGGTGGTCGCGCGCATGGTCGACAGCCTCGAGGACCAGCTCGGCGACACCGGCCTGCCGCCCGCGCCGCAGCAACGGCAGGTCGGCGCGCTGCTGCGCGAACTGCAGATCGAGCTCGGCACCGGCTACAAGCACGTGCTGCAGGCGCTGGCGAACCGGCGCATCGTGCGCGCCAGCAGCAAGCGCCTCGCGGAAGCCGCGGCACGGACGCTGCGCGCCTTCCACGACGTGCAGTTCGCCTGCCACCTGACGCGGGTGGCGCTGCCGGCCGGGCTGTGGCGCGAGACGCACCAGGTGTACGCCTACGCGCAGACCGCGGGTGTGGCCTACCTCGAAGCCGGCGAGACGCTGCCCCCGTCCGCGGCCTACGCGCAGGTGCTGCTGCTGGCGCGCGCCGATCCGCCGCACATGAGCCACGCCGAACTGATCCACACCCGGCTTTACCTCGGCAAGTACGCGCGCCGCACGACGGTCGCCGCGGCGCCGGTGGCCGGGCACTCGGGCTTCAGCGTGCCGATCGAGGGCGATGCCGCGCCCTCGCCCATCGCCGGCCCGGCGCGCGAGGCGCTCTGGCTCGACACCGACGTGCTGTGCCGGCACCTGGAGGCAGTGGCGCTGCACCTGCGCACCGGCGACACGCCGCGCAAGATCCGCCTGCCGGATGGCATGGAGGCGGAGACCACGCAGATCCTGTGCGGCCATCTCATCAAGCAGTGGTGCGCGGGCCCGCAGCGCGCGTTCCGCCGCCACACGCCGGACGACGCCTCGGTCACCGCCGTGGCCGGGCTCGGGCACATCCATCGCCTGCTCGATCCGGGCCCGCCGCCCGACGCCGACGACCTGACGCCGGTCGTCACGCCGGCGCCGGTCGCGCCCGGCCACTGGACCGTCGTCAACGACAGTGCGGCCGGCCTCGCCTTGCGCGGCACGCCCGACGCGCCGCTCAGCCTCAAGGTCGGCGACGCGCTGGCGCTGCAGGCACCCGGCACCGCCGACTGGTCGCTCGGCGTGATCCGCTGGCTGCGCATGCGCGACGCCCAGGCGGTCGAGTTCGGCGTCGAGCGCCTCTCGCCCAAGGTCGAGGCGGTGTGGGTGCGTCCGCTGCAGGGGCATCGCGCCAGCCAGACGGAAGCCGCGCTGTTCGTACCCGGCGTCGCGGCAATGCAGCAGGCCGACCGTCTGATGCTGCCGCGCCACGTCTACCAGCTCGGCATCGAGGCCGAAGTGACGCACGGGCCGCACCGCTACCTGATCGTGTTCGGCAAGCGGCTCGACCCGACGCCCAGCTTCGATCTGATCGATTTCAGCATTTTCGAAGAAGCTTCCTGATGACCGAGATTCTCGTCCTCTACTACAGTGCCGGCGGCAGCGTGCGCGAAATGGCGCAACTCGTCGCGCGCGGC
The DNA here is from genome assembly GCA_040753235.1 of Pseudomonadota bacterium. Classification (GTDB taxonomy): domain Bacteria; phylum Pseudomonadota; class Gammaproteobacteria; order Burkholderiales; family Thiobacillaceae; genus Thiobacillus. Next base: position 29,980 of record JBFMET010000010.1, on the reverse strand, counting down.
GTCAACCAGGTCGCCGGCGCGTCCGCGCGCGTGCGCACCGTGCCGCCGGTAGCGCCGCGCACCGAGGTCGCCGCGCCGCCGGTGCCCGACGAAGGCGCGCCCTACGTCACGCTCGCCGACCTGGAACAATGCGCCGGCGTCGCGCTCGGCTCGCCGACCCGCTTCGGCAACATGGCGGCGCCCTTGAAATTCTTCCTCGACACCACCGGCGCGCTGTGGGCCAAGGGCACGCTGGTCGGCAAGCCCGCCGCGGTGTTCACCTCCACCGCCAGCCTGCACGGCGGCCAGGAGACCACCCTGACCAGCATGATGCTGCCGCTGCTGCACCACGGCATGCTCATCCTCGGCCTGCCCTACACGCTGCCGGAAGTGAACCGCACCGCGAGCGGCGGCACCCCCTACGGCGCCAGCCACTGGGCCGGCCCCGCCGACGACCAGCCGCTCACCGACGACGAACGTGCGCTCTGCCTCGCGCTCGGCCGCCGGCTCGCCGAAACCGCCCTCAAACTGACATGAACGACACCCCGAGCGGCCCGCACGACGAGGCCGACCTGATGAAGACCTTTGTCCTGCAGCACGTCGCGAGCGCGAGCCTGATCGCGCTGATTTTCCTGTGCGTGGCGTGGGAACTGTGGCTCGCACCGCTCCGCCCCGGCGGCTCGTGGCTGGTGCTGAAGGCGCTGCCGCTGCTGCTGCCGCTGATGGGCATCCTCAAGGGCCGCCGCTACACCTACCAATGGGCGCCGATGCTGGTGCTCGCCTACTTCACCGAAGGCGTGGTGCGCGCGTGGTCGGAGACCGGCCTGTCGGCCTGGCTGGCGGGCCTCGAAACCGTGCTGTCGGTGGTGTTCTTCTTCGCCGCGATCTACTACGCGAAATTCAGCGCGCCGTCGCGGCAGGCTCGGCAGGCGTAAACACGGAGGACGCGGAGGAACCCCGCACGCGCCCCCTCTGCGTCATTTCGTTTTCTGTCAAGGCGAACGTCGTCCGGACGCGTGCTGCCGACCGGGCAGGCGGCTGCGAACGAGGACGGCGCGGAAAGATTCCCGAAGGCCGCCTCCGTGTCCTCAGCGTCCTCCTTGTGCCTCCGTCTTACACCTGCGGGTGCGCGCGTTCGAGCTTGGCGTGCAGCTTGTTCAGCGCGTGCAGGTAGGCCTTGGCCGAGGCGACGACGATGTCGGTGTCGGCGCCCTGGCCGTTGACCACGCGGCCGTCGAGCGCGAGGCGCACGGTGACCTCGCCCTGCGCATCGGTGCCGCTGGTGATGTTGTTCACCGAATAGAGCAGCAGGTCGGCGCCGCTGGCGACCACCGATTCGAGCGCCTTGAACGCGGCGTCGACCGGGCCCGAGCCGTCGCCCTCGGCGCGCTGCTCGGCGCCGTCGTCGGTGAACACGACCCTGGCGTGCGGCACTTCGCCGGTCTCGGAGCAGACCTTCATCGACACCAGTTTGAAGCGTTCGTGCTCGGCGGCATAGCCCTCGTCGGACACCAGCGCCTGCAGGTCCTCGTCGAAGATTTCGCGCTTCTTGTCGGCAAGGTCCTTGAAGCGCGCGAACGCGGTGTTGAGCGCCTCTTCGGTCTCGAGCACGATGCCCAGTTCCCCCAGCTTGCTCTTGAACGCGGCGCGGCCGGAGAGCTTGCCCAGGGTCAGACGATTCGCGTGCCAGCCCACGTCCTCGGCGCGCATGATTTCGTAGGTCTCGCGGTGCTTCAGCACGCCGTCCTGGTGGATGCCGGATTCGTGTGCGAAGGCGTTGGCGCCGACGATGGCCTTGTTCGGCTGCACCGGATAGCCGGTAATGGTCGAGACGAGCTTCGAGGCCGGCACGATCTGGGTGGCGTCGATTTTCGAGTCGCAGTTGAAGACGTCCTTGCGGGTGCGCACCGCCATCACGATCTCTTCCAGCGAGGCGTTGCCGGCGCGCTCGCCCAGCCCGTTGATGGTGCACTCGACCTGGCGCGCGCCGTTCATCACCGCGGCGAGCGAGTTGGCGACGGCCATGCCGAGGTCGTTGTGGCAGTGCGTGCTCCAGATCACCTTGTCCGAGTTCTTCACGCGTGCGATGAGCTCCTTCATGCGCTCGCCCCACAGCGCGGGGATCGAGTAGCCGACGGTGTCGGGCACGTTGATGGTCTTCGCGCCCGCCTCGATCACCGCGTCGAACACGCGCACCAGGAAATCCATCTCGGAGCGCACCGCGTCCTCGGCCGAGAACTCGACGTCGTCGGTGTATTCCTTGGCCAGCTTCACCGCCTTCACCGCCGCCTCGACGACCTGGTCGGGCGTCATGCGCAGCTTCTTCTCCATGTGGATGGGACTGGTGGCGATGAAGGTGTGGATGCGGCCGCGTTTGGCCGGCTTGATCGCCTCGCCGGCGGCGCGGATGTCGCGCTCGTTGGCGCGCGCGAGCGAACACACGGTCGAGTTCTGGATCGCCTCGGCGATGGCCTTGATGGCGTCGGCGTCGCCCGGGCTCGCGGCGGCGAAGCCGGCCTCGATGACGTCGACGCCGAGCTTTTCCAGCTGGCGCGCAATGCGGAGTTTCTCTTCCTTGGTCATCGACGCGCCGGGGCTCTGCTCGCCGTCGCGCAAGGTGGTGTCGAAAATGTACAAACGGTCGTTCATGGCGGGCTCCATGGTGTGTCGGCGGCGCCTTCGGGCGCATCATGCCGACGCATTATATAAGGCTGCCGCAAGCGGCTCGCGGCGCGGGGGTACAGCTCGGGGGGAGGGGGTTCAATGTGCGCGCGCGACGCGCAGCAGCAGGCTGCCGAACAGCAGGCCCGACAGGCAGAGGAGGAAGGAGGGTTGCGACCAATTAGACATGGTCCAAATTCTATTCATTTTTCATCGCCCTGCAAGGGGGGCGCCCCGGCGGGCTTCGGCTTGCGGTGTGCCAGCCGCCACACCGCATCGGCATAGCCCGACAACCCATACAGAACGAAGCCGGCGAACAGCACTTCGGGCGGGCTGGTCGAGATGAGGATGAAGAGCAGCACGATGAGCAGGATGACGAAGAAGGGCACGCTCTTGCGGAGGTTGATTTCCTTGCCGCTGTAGAAGCGGAAGTTGCTGACCATGGACAGCCCGGCGAACAGGGCGATGAGGGCGGCAAGCCAGCGCATTTCCTCGCCGCGGATGCCGTATTCGACCATCACCCAGACGAAGCCGGCGACGAGCGCGGCCGCCGAGGGACTCGGCAGCCCCTGGAAGAAGCGCTTGTCGGTCGGCTGGTCGAGCTGGGTGTTGAAGCGCGCGAGCCGCAGCGCCGCACCGGCGCAGTAGACGAAGGCGGCGATCCAGCCGAGCTTGCCCAGCCCCTGCAGCGCAAACTCGTAGATCACCAGCGCCGGGGCGACGCCGAACGAGACCATGTCGGACAGGCTGTCGTACTCGGCGCCGAACGCGCTCTGCGTGCGCGTCATGCGGGCGACGCGGCCGTCGAGGCCGTCGAGCACCATGGCGATGAAGATGGCGACGGCGGCATATTCGTAGCGCCCGTTCATCGCCTGCACGATGGCGTAGAAGCCGGCGAACAGCGCGCCGGTGGTGAACAGGTTGGGCAGCAGGTAGATGCCGCGGTCGCGCATCCGCAGGCGCTCGCGTTCGGGTAGTCTGCGCGGGGAATCGGCCATCTAAGGTATCGGGTTTACCAGCGAGCGAGTATGGTACGCCCGCCGGTGACCTTCTGGCCAATGGTCACTTCGGACCGGGCCGAGACCGGCAGGTAGACGTCGACGCGCGAGCCGAAGCGGATGAAGCCGTAGCGCTGGCCGCGCGCGAGCGTGTCGCCCGCCTTCACGTAGCACAGGATGCGCCGCGCGATGAGACCGGCGATCTGCACGCAGGTGACGTCGCCGCGCGCGGTGGCGATATGGATCGCGTTGCGCTCGTTCTCGGTCGAGGCCTTGTCGAGGTCGGCGTTGACGAAGCTGCCGGGCGTGTACCACACGCCCTTCACGTCGCCGTCGACCGGGCTCTTGTTCGAATGCACGTTGAACACGTTCATGAACACGCTGATCTTCAGTGCGTCGCGCTTGAGGTATTCGTCGTGGACTTTCTCGACGGCGACAATGCGGCCGTCGGCCGGCGCGATCACCGCGTCGGCGTCCGCCGGCGGCACGCGCTCGGGGTCGCGGAAAAACTGCAGCGCGAACACCGCCCAGATCCAGAACGGCACCGACCACCCGCCGACCAGCCAGGTGGCAATGAGCGCAGCCGCAAACGCGGCCAGGAGAACCAGCCAGCCTTCGCGGGCGATGAGGGGATTCTTCATGTTTAGGGGCTAGGGGCTAGGAGCTAGGGGCCAGGGAAATAAGGAAGCGCGGCGCAGCCGCACAAGGCCCCCTAGATCCTAGCCCCCAGCCCCTAGATCCTCAGTTCTTCGATTGATCAACCAGCTTGTTGGCCTTGATCCACGGCATCATGTCGCGCAGCTTGGCGCCGGTCACCTCGATCGGGTGCTCGGCGTTGAGGCGGCGACGGGCGGTCATGGCCGGGTAGTTGGTCTTGCCTTCGAGGATGAACATCTTGGCGTATTCGCCGGTCTGGATGCGCTTGAGCGCATTCTTCATGGCGGCGCGCGACTGCTCGTTGATGACCTCGGGGCCGGTGACGTACTCGCCGTACTCGGCGTTGTTCGAGATCGAGTAGTTCATGTTGGCGATGCCGCCTTCGTACATCAGGTCGACGATCAGCTTCAGCTCGTGCAGGCACTCGAAGTAGGCCATTTCGGGCGCGTAGCCGGCTTCGGTCAGGGTCTCGAAGCCCATCTTCACCAGCTCGACGGCGCCGCCGCACAGCACGGCCTGCTCGCCGAACAGGTCGGTTTCGGTCTCCTCGCGGAAGCTGGTCTCGATGACGCCGCCCTTGGTGCCGCCGTTGGCCGCGGCGTACGAGAGGGCGATGTCGCGCGCCTTCTTGGACTTGTCCTGGTAGATGGCGATCAGCGAGGGCACGCCGCCGCCGCGCTTGTACTCGGAACGCACGGTGTGGCCGGGGCCCTTGGGCGCGACCATGATCACGTCGAGGTCGGCGCGCGGCACGATCTGGTTGTAATGGATGTTGAAGCCGTGAGCGAAAGCGAGCGTGGCGCCCTTCTTGATGTTCGGCTCGATCTCGTTGTAGTAGACGCCGGGCTGCTGCTCGTCCGGTACCAGGATCATGACGACGTCGGCGTCCTTCACCGCAGCGGCGACGTCCTTCACGGCATGACCGGCCTTCTTGGCCTTGTCCCACGAGGCGCCGCCCTTGCGCAGGCCGACAGTGACCTTCACGCCGGAATCGGTGAGGTTGGCGGCGTGGGCGTGGCCCTGCGAGCCGTAGCCGACGATGGTGACCTTCTTCTTCTTGATGAGGGAGAGGTCGGCGTCCTTGTCGTAATAAACTTTCATGATGAAATCCTGAGTAGAAAAAGAAAAATCAGACTTTGAGACTGCGTTATTTCAAACCTTGAGGCTGCGTTCGCCGCGGCCGATGCCGGATGCGCCGGTGCGCACGGTTTCGATGATGAAGGCGGGGTCGATCGCCTCCAGGAAGGCGTCGAGCTTGGAGCCCGTGCCGGTCATCTCGATGGTGTAGGTGGCGTCGGTGACGTCGATGATGCGGCCGCGGAAGATGTCGGCGGTGCGCTTCATTTCCTCGCGCCCGGCGCCGACCGCCTTGACCTTCACCAGCATCAGCTCGCGCTCGATGTGGCTGCCTTCGGTGAGGTCCATCACCTTGATCACGTCGACCAGCTTGTTCAACTGCTTGGTGATCTGCTCGATGATGTCTTCCGAGCCGACGGTGACGATGGTCATGCGCGACAGCGTGGCGTCTTCGGTCGGCGCGACGGTGAGCGACTCGATGTTGTAGGCGCGCGCGGAGAACAGGCCGGCGACGCGGGAGAGCGCGCCCGCCTCGTTTTCCATCAGCAGCGAAATGATGTGCCGGTGATTGTTGTTGCTCATCACAGCTCCTCAGCCAGGATCATTTCGGAGAGGCCCTTACCGCCTTCGACCATGGGGAAGACGTTCTCGGTCTGGTCGGTCTGGAAATCCATGAACACCAGGCGCTCCTTCAAGGCCGGCGAAAAGGCTTCCTTCAGCGCGGCCTCGACGTCCTCGGGTTTCTCGATGCGCATGCCGATATGGCCGTAGGATTCGGCGAGCTTGACGAAATCGGGTAGCGACTCCATGTAGGACTCGGCGTAGCGGCTGCCGTAGAAGAATTCCTGCCACTGCCGCACCATGCCCATGTAGCGGTTGTTGAGCGTGATGACCTTGATCGGAATCCGGTACTGCTTGCAGGTGGAGAGTTCCTGGATGCACATCTGGATCGAGGATTCGCCGGTGATGCAGGCGACCTGCGCCTCCGGATGCGCAAGCTGCACGCCCATCGCATACGGCAGGCCGACGCCCATGGTGCCGAGGCCACCCGAATTGATCCAGCGCCGCGGCTTGTCGAACTTGTAGTACTGCGCCGCCCACATCTGGTGCTGGCCGACGTCGGAGGTGACGAAGGCATCGCCCCGGGTCACTTCCCACAGCTTTTCCACCACGTACTGCGGCTTGATGATGGGGCTCTGCTTGTTGTACTTGAGGCAGTTCTTGGCGCGCCACAGTTCGATCTGCGTCCACCAGGCGTTGAGCGCGGCGGCGTCGGGTTTTTCCTTCGCCTGCTTGAGAAGCGCCAGCATGTCGGTGAGCACGGATTTCACGTCGCCGACGATGGGCACGTCGACCTTCACGCGCTTGGAAATCGACGACGGGTCGATGTCGACGTGGATGATGCGGCGCTGCTCCCTGGCAAAGTGCGCGGGGTTGCCGATCACGCGGTCGTCGAAGCGCGCACCGACGGCGAGCAGCACGTCGCAGTGCTGCATCGCCATGTTGGCTTCGTAGGTGCCGTGCATGCCGAGCATGCCGAGGTTCTGCCTGTCGGTGGCGGGATGGCCGCCCAGGCCCATCAGCGTGTTGGTGACGGGAAAGCCCAGCAGCGTGGCCAGTTGGGTCAACTGCGCCGCAGCGTCGCCCAGCACCACGCCGCCGCCGGTGTAGATCATCGGCCGTTTCGCTTCGAGCAGCATCTGCACCGCGCGCTTCATCTGCCCGCTGTGGCCCTTGACCACCGGGTTGTACGAACGCATCTCGATGCTGGCCGGGTAGACGAAATCGGTCTTGTGGTAGGTGATGTCCTTGGGCACGTCGACGACGACCGGACCGGGACGGCCGGTGGCGGCGATGATGAAGGCCTTCTTCATCGTCGCGGCAAGGTCCTTGACGTCCTTGACGAGGAAGTTGTGCTTGACGCAGGGACGCGTGATGCCGACGGTATCGACCTCCTGGAACGCGTCGAGACCGATCGCCGGCGTCGGCACCTGGCCGGTGACGACGACGATGGGCACGGAATCCATGTAGGCGGTGGCGATGCCGGTGACCGCGTTGGTGACGCCGGGGCCGGAGGTGACCAGCGCAACGCCGACGCGGCCGGTGGCGCGGGCATAGGCGTCGGCGGCGTGCACCGCGGCCTGCTCGTGGCGCACCAGCACATGCTTGAACTTGTCCTGCTTGAAGATTTCGTCGTAGATGTTGAGCACGGCCCCGCCGGGATAGCCGAACACGAACTCGACTCCCTCTTCGGCCATGCAACGTACGACGATCTCGGCGCCCGTGGCTTCCATAAAATGACCAAAAATCAATTCGTTGGTGAACCCGTGAGGGTAATCGTTTTGTCCCGTTCCGGTCAAGAAACGGCAATCCGGCGGTGCGCGGCGCCGGGCACAAAAAACCCTCCGCGAACGGAGGGTTTGCTGGATCCGGGCGCGCCGGGCGCTATTCGTGCGCGATGTCGCCCAGCGCCCGCATCACCTCGTTGAGCGAGCCCTGCTCGGTTTCGACCAGGCACACCACGTTGCCCACGCTGCACACCGTCATCGCGACACCCTGCACGATCCAGCCCTGCGACGGCGACCAGCCGCGCATCTGCGAGAACAGCGACAGCAGGTCGGTGTTGCCGGAGACCATGCGGCGATACCACTGGGCGAACTTGGCGAGACGCGCCATCAGCTCGGGCGGCAGCATGCCCTCGGCATCCATCACCACGCCGTCGTCGCGAAAGCGGCACACGGCGGTGACCCCGTCGAGCACCAGGATTTTTCTCAGCGACATACGCGCTCCTCAGGCAGCCTGCAAGGCGTTGAACGTGGCTTCGTAGTCGGCGTCGCGGTTCTTCACCACCACGCCGCAGTTGCCGTCGACGACCACCGACCATTCGAGGCCGACCACCGAAAAGCCCTTCAGCGGCTGGAAGCCGCTCTGCCCGGTGAGCGCTTCCCAGCCGCGCGCCTCCATCGCCGCGATGGCCATGTTGGCGACGCACGAACGCGCCAGCAGGTCGAGCACCTGCGGGGTCAGCTCGGTGCCCTCGCGCAGCACGTGCGACTGCAGTTCGCCCTTGTCGCTGTAGGTAAACGCGGCCAGCGCACCCGGCAAATCCATCATCTTCTGCAAATCCATACAACTCTCCCTTGTTATCGCCGGCAGGCGTCAGTACAGCGCTTCGCGGGTATCCCCGCCGAGCTTGGCATACAGGTTGACCAGCAGGTCGTCGTGAATGTCGCCGACCTTGGCGCGCATGATGGTCATCACGTCGTTGAGCAGTTCGTCGCGGTTTTCGATGAAGGCAAAATAGTTGCCGACCGCGCAGATGGTGATGTTGCTGCCGCGCACGATCCAGCCCTGCACCGGGCGGCAGCCGCAGTTCTCGGCGAAGGAATCGAAAATCTCCGACTGCATGTTGACCGACAGCGTGTTGGCGCGGCACAGGATCGAGGCCATGCGCGCGAATTCGTCGGTGAGCGCGCCCTGGTAGGAGAACCGGTCGCCGCGGTAGGCGTACTCGCCGGCGGCGATGACGCCGGGAATCGCCATGAGTTGCTTTACGATATGCATCGGGCACGCCCCCTCTTCGACATTGATTTCTGGATTTATGGTTGTGTCGCCGCCCGGTTCGCCCAGCCGGCCTTTTCCGCAATATAGAGCCACCATGCAAGACAGCGCAATAGCCCCCGTTCCCGCCTCCTTCAGGGCGCGCCTCGCCGCGATGGTGTACGAATCATTGCTCGTGCTGGCCGTGCTGTTCATCGCCTCGCTGCCCTTTCTCTATGTCGTCGGCGATGCGCAGAGCGGGTGGCGGCACTTCGCCTTCCAGGTCTATCTGGTGGGGCTGCTGTTCGCCTACTTCGCCACCTTCTGGCGGCGCAGCGGACAAACGCTGGCGATGAAGACCTGGCGCATCCGCCTGGTCGGGCCGGACGGCGGGCGCATTTCGCTGAAGCTGGCATTGCAGCGCTATCTGCTCGCATGGGCGAGCCTGCTGCCCGCCGGCGCCGGATTCTGGTGGGCGCTCTTCGATCGCGACCGCCAGTTCCTGCACGACCGCCTGCTCGGTACGCGGCTGGTGCGCGTGCCGCGCAAGGCCTGACATGGACTGGCGCACGGCCCTGCGCACGCAACTGGCCGCGGCCAGCCCGGCCGGCGTGTGTGCGCTCGACGCCGCAGCCCTGGCGTTCGCAGGCGAGGCCTTGCCGGCGATTGCGGTCACGCCGGCCGGCGCGCCCGCGCCCCAGCCCTGTTCGCTCGCGCTGGGGATCGACGCGCTGAACGGGCTCGACGCCCGCGCGGCCGAGGCCCTGATTCACCGCACCCGGCTCTACGTCGCGCCGCGCCTGCTGCTCGTCGCGCATGCCGACTGCGCGCTCGACGAAGCGGCCTTCCTCGCGCTCGGCTTCGAGCTGGCCGCGCACGACACGGCAGCGCAGGTGCGCCTGCACGCCTTCGACCTCGACACCTACAAGACCGTGCCGGACTGGCTCAACGCGCGCTTCTGGGCGAACCCGGAACGCTGGGAGCCCTGAGGCGCACCGGCCCGCCCCACGCGGAAGCAGGCGGGTCGCGACATGCCCCGCCCTGCGCAAGCCCGGCGCTTGCGCTAAACTGGGCGCTACCCCGCACTGCGCCACGCCCATGAACTTCGTCCCCCACAACGCGCTGGAAGAACAACTCGCCGCCGTCCACGCCGGCTCGCTCGACCCCGAGGCCTTCGTGCTGCAGCTGCCGGCGCAGCAGGTGTTCATGCCGGTGCGCGACGAAAAGAATCCGATCCAGGGCTTCCAGCGCAGCACTCAGGCCGAGCCGCTCATCATCGAGGACGAGGACGGCGAGCGCGTGCTGGTGATCTTCACCAGCCCCGAGCGCGCCAAGCCGTTTGCCGAGTATTACCCCGAATTCACCGGCGGCTTGCTGACCGACTTCGCCTGGCTGCTGCGCCGCATCGGCGGCGGCGTGCCGATCACGCTGAATCCGGGCTGGGATGTCGGCATGGATTTCGACGCCGACACGATCGCGCAACTGCTGGCCCAACTGCCGCCCGAACACGCGGCCTGAGTCCTCCGTTTTCCTGTCCGCCATGCTGTCCGACCGCGCGCTTGCCGCCTTCCGTTCCGCGCTCGGCGCCGATCGCGTATTCGACGACGCCGTCACGCGCGCGCTCTACGCCAGCGATGAAACGCCGCGCCGGATCGAGCCCGACGCCGTGCTCTTCCCGGTTTCGCACGACGAGGTCGCCGCGCTCGCGCGCGTGGCCTTCGAGCAGCGCATCGCGCTGACGCCGCGCGGCGCGGGTTCCGGCAACGTCGGCGGCGCGCTGCCCGCGCCCGGCAGCGTGGTGGTGAGCTTCGAATGCATGCGGCGCGTGCTCGAGTTCGACCCCGCCAACCGCCTCATCGTCGTCGAGCCCGGCGTGGTCACCGAGGAGATCGATCGCGTCGCACGCAGCGCCGGCCTGTTCTACCCGCCCGACCCCGGCAGCAATCCCTATTGCCGCATCGGCGGCAACCTCGCGATGAACGCCGCCGGCCCGCGCGCGGTGAAGTACGGTGTCACCCGCGACTACGTGCTCGGCCTGCGCGCCGTCACCGGCGACGGCCAGACCCTCCGCACCGGCTGTCGCACCACCAAGGGCGTCACCGGCTACGACCTCACCCGCCTGCTGGTCGGCTCCGAAGGCACGCTCGCGCTCATCACCGAAGCCACGCTGAAACTGCTGCCGGCGCCGGAAGCGGTCGCCACGCTGCGGCTGTGCTTCGCCAGCAGCCGCGCCGCGCTCGACGCGGTCGGCCGCGTCATGCGCCAGGCGGTGATGCCCTGTGCGCTGGAATTCATGGACCACCGCGCGATCGACGCCATCCGCCCCACCGGCACCGCAGACGACCTCCCCGCCGGCACGCGTGCGCTGCTGATGGTCGAGGCCGACGGCGCCGCCGCCGACCTGCCACGCCAGATCGCCGCGCTGGAACAGGCGCTCGCCGGCGACGGCCTGCTCGAAACCAAAAGCGGCTTCACCCGCGAGGCGATCGTGCAACTGTGGACCGCGCGCAAGTCGCTGTCGCACGCGGTCAAGCAAATCGCCCCGCTCAAGATCAACGAGGACGTCGTCGTGCCGGTGTCGGAACTCGCCGGCTTCGTCGAATTCATCGACCATACCGCAGCGGCGCACGACCTCGCGGTGGTGTCGTTCGGCCATGCCGGCAACGGCAACCTGCACGTCAACCTGATGGTGCACCCCGACGATGCCGACGAAATGGAACGCGCCCGCGTCGCCCTCGACGCCATCATGACGCGCGTGCTCGCGCTGGGCGGCACGCTCTCGGGCGAGCACGGCATCGGCACCGAAAAGCGCCGCTTCGTGCCCCAGGAGATCGATCCCGCCACGCTCGGGCTGATGCGCGCGATCAAACGGCAGTTCGACCCGCTCGGCCTGCTCAATCCCGGCAAGCTTTTTCCCGACTGACCGAAGCGCGCGAAATCGCCGCAAAGACTTTACAAGCCAAAAAGGCATGTATAGAATGCGCGGCTTCGTTGGGGGTATAGCTCAGCTGGGAGAGCGCTTGCATGGCATGCAAGAGGTCAGCGGTTCGATCCCGCTTACCTCCACCAACTCACAGGATGTTCGATGCACCGACTTGGCGTCATCACCACTTGGCTGGGGCTGATACTGAGCATCGTCGGACTGAGCGTCGGGTTCTGGAAGATGGTGAATGGCAGTGAGAACGCCGAAACATGGATCTCGCTGGTACCATTGGGTTTCGTTGCCTTGCTGCTCGGCGTGACCCTCACCCAGATGTCCAGAAAGTAGCAGTGCAGCAGTGTTGACGGCGCAAGCCGTCGTCCGGGTCCCCATCGTCTAGAGGCCTAGGACACCGCCCTTTCACGGCGATAACCGGGGTTCGAATCCCCGTGGGGACGCCACCTTACCTTCCGTAAGGTGCACACAATCAGGCAGTCATCAAGTCGAAAGCGGCCTTGGCCGCTTTTTTCGTTTGCGCCATCAAGATGGTGGCGCAAGATGGTGGCGCCCCGAAGACGAATCGAACGTCCGACCTACCCCTTAGGAGGGGGTTGCTCTATCCACTGAGCTACCGGGGCGTGGCGCGCATTGTACCGAAAGCCGCATCGTTCACCGAGTCGCGGCGCTATGATGCGCGCAAGGAGAATCCCATGCTCAAACACATCCTCGCCGGTCTGGCCGTCGTGCTGGTGGTTGCAAGCGTCCTGTTGTGGATGCTGCGTGCCGGCGGGCAGCGGCCGGTCGGCAGCGCCGCGCCCGACTTCGCCCTGCCCGACCAGGCCGGGCAGACGCATCGCCTCGGCGATTACGCCGGCCGCTGGCTGGTGCTGTATTTCTATCCGAAGGACGACACGCCCGGCTGCACGCAGCAGGCGTGCAGCCTGCGCGACGACATCGGCAGCCTGAATGAACTCGGTGCGGCGGTGGTCGGCGTGAGCGTCGACGACGTCGCCTCGCACGCCGAATTCGCGCGCAAGTTCAGCCTGCCGTTCCCGCTGCTGGCCGATACGAAAGGGAAGACGGCGGCGGCCTACGGCAGCCTCCTGAACCTGGGCGTGGCGCGCTTCGCGCGCCGGCATACCTTCATCATCGACCCCGAAGGCCGCATTGCGGCACGCTTCGACAAGGTCGACACGGCGCGCCACGCCGCCGAGGTCGCCCAGACATTACGCCAACTGCAGGGCGCGCGTACCTGACGCCGGTCAGCGCCCGAGCAGCCGCTCGCGGCGCGCCTTGGCGCCCCAGATCCACACGTACTGCCCGCCCGAGACGACCGCGATCGCGAACACCGCGACGAAGAGCGGCGTCAGCCAGGCGTCCATCGCGAGTATCCCGGCGAGCCCGCCGAGCACCAGCGCGAGCAGCGCGAATTCGGCGAACATGTGGGTCTTGCCGAGCCAGGTCGGGTGGATGTCGATGTGGCCGGCCAGGCCCCGGTAGCTCAGCGCCCCCAGCACGATCACGGTGTCGCGCAGCAGGATGGCGAGCGTCACCCACATCGGGATCGCTTCTTCGAGCGTAAGCATCACCAGCGTGACGACGCCGAGCGCCTTGTCGGCGACGGTGTCGAGCGCGGCGCCCAACTGGGTCATCATGTTGAATCGCCGCGCGATGAAGCCGTCGATGCCGTCCGACACCGCCGCAGCGAGGAACAGCCAGCACGCCGATTCCCACATCCGCTGTTGGATCAGCCAGGCGATCACCGGCACCGCCGCGATGCGCAGCAGGGTGATGACATTCGGCAGGTTGAGGACGCGTTCGCTCATATTGAACCCGGGTAATCCATTAGGCGGCACTGCGCGCCTGTGCGAGTGCTGGCGGCAGCTTTGCGGACATTTTCGCCGCTTGCCCGGCGTCCATGGAACAACCATGGACTTCTCCCAAGCACCAAAACTGCCTCGCAAATCCGCTCGCCATCATCTCGCACCCTAATGAATTATCCGGGTTCTAACCGTAGTCAATTCAGCGGCTGCCTGGCAAGTTCGTCCCACAGCTTGTCGAGGCGCTTCACCGACACCGGGTACGGTGTCTTCAGTTCCTGCGCGAACAGCGAGATGCGCAGCTCCTCGAGCTGCCAGCGGAAGTCTTCCAGCGCCGGCGTCACCGCGCCCTTCACCTGCGCGCGTCGCGCCGCGTACTTGTTCTGCAGCGTGAGCACGCCGGCCATGCCGCGCGAATCGCGCGGCTCGGACGCGGGCAGCTTTTCCAGGCGCTTGAGGATGCCGCGCAGATAACGCGGCAAATCCTTCAGGTGCGCCCACGGCGTGGCGGTGATGAAATCCGCCGGCACCAGCGCGGCCAGATGCGTCGTCTCGTCGCGCATCGCGGCGGTGAATTGCGGCTTGGCAGCGAGCCGCGCGGCCACTTGCGCGTGCAGGTCGAGAATCTCGGCGACGTCGCGCAGCAAGGCCTGCTTGACCACGGCGACGCGCGGTTTGGCGCGCTCCTTCTGCTTGTCGAAGGCCTTCTGGCTGCGCGGCGTGTCGTCGTCGCCCAGCAGGGCGCGCGTGGCGATCGCGTCGATGAGCGCGGCGCGCAGTTGCTCGGCGCTGCCGAAACCGCGGTATTTCATCGCCAGCGCAGTCTCGCGCGACAAGTCCTTGTCGAGCTGCTTGAACTGCGCGGCGAGCGCGAGCCGCAGCAGGCGCACCACGCCGCGGCGGGTTTCGGCTTCCGCCGCATGGGGTTCGTCGAGCAGACGCAGGTCGACGTTTTCTCCATTGTCGACCAGCGCCGGATAGCCGGTGAGCTCGCGCCCGCCGCGCCTGAATTTCACCTGCTCCGGCAGGTCGCCGACAGTCCATTCGACGAGACCGGTGCGCTCGAAGGGATTGTCCTCGGCGCCGCCGTAGGTGATGCGCGCCGCGCCGCCGAGCTGTTCGCGCAGCGCGGCGAGATCGCGGCCGCCGGCGAGTTCCTGACCGCTGTCGTCGACGACGCTCACGTTCATGTTCAGGTGCGCCGGCAGCTCGCCCTTCCACTCGTCGGGGTGGATGTCGGTGCCGGTCTTCTTGCGGATGTAGGCGGCGAGCGCCTCGGTCAGCGGCTGCCCGGCAGGCTTCGCCACCGACAGGAAGGCCGTCACCGTGTCGGGCAGCGGGATCAGCGGCCGGCGTTTGTCCTTGGGCAGGTTCTTCAGGAGCGCGGTCAGTTTTTCGCGGATGAGGCCGGGCACCAGCCAGTCGACCTGCGCGGGCTCGACGCGGTTCAAGAGATACAGCGGCAGGCGCAGCGTCACGCCGTCGAGCGGGTGGCCGGGCTCGAAGCGGTATTTCAGCTTGCACGCGACGCCGTCGACCGCGAGCGTCTCGGGGAACAGCGTGTGATCGGCGCCGAGGCCCTCGCCGAGGATGTCCTCGCGCGCGAGGAACAGGGCTTCCGGATTCGCCGCTTCGGCCTCGCGGCGCCACTGCTCGAAGGCCGCGCCGTTGTGGAGGTCGGCCGGGATGCGCGCGTCGAACACGCGGAAGATGCGCTCCTCGTCGAGCCACACGCCGGACTTCCTCGCCTTGTGCTCGAGCGCCTCGATTTCCTGGATCAGCGCACGGTTGTGCGCGTGCCATTTCGCATCGGTGGCGTAATCGCCCGCGACCAGCGCGCCGCGGATGAAAAGCTCGCGCGCGAGCACAGGATCGACCGGCCCGTAGTGGATCTTGCGCCGCGGCACCAGGGTGATGCCGTACAGGCTCACGCGCTCGAAGGCGACGACGCGCGCGCCATCCTTCTCCCAGTGCGGCTCCAGATACATGCGCGTGAGCAGATGGCGGCCCGCAGCCTCGATCCACTCCGGCCGCACCTCGGCGACGGTGCGCGCGAGGAGCCGCCCGGTGTCGGTCAGTTCGGCGGCGACGATCCACTTCGGGCCCTTCTTCGCCAGTGCCGAGCCGGGATGGATCGACAGCTTGATGCCGCGCGCGCCCTGGTAGTTGCCGTGAGATGGGTTTGGGCTCAGCGTTTGCCCCCTCTCCCTCGGGGAGAGGGTTGGGGTGAGGGAACGAAATCCGATGTTGCCCAGCAGGCCCGTCAGCAAGGCCTGGTGGATCGCGTCGTAGCCGGCGTCCTTCTCGTTCTCTTTGAGGCCGAGCTCGCTCATCTGCGCGTGCAACTGGCCGTGGATGTCGCGCCACTCGCGCATGCGGCGCGGCGACAGGAAATGGTCCTGCAACAGCGCCTGCAACTGGCGGTTGGTCTTCTTGTGCTTCAGCTGCTCGTCGTACCACTTCCACAGCTTCAACCAGCCCATGAAATCGGAGCGCTCATCCGAAAACAATTTGTGCTTCTCGTCGGCGGCCTGCGCGCGCTCCATCGGGCGGTCGCGCGGGTCCTGCACCGACAGCGCGCTGGCGATCACCAGCACCTCGCGCACGCAGCGCTGCTGCTCGGCGGCCAAGAGCATCCGTGCGATGCGCGGGTCGAGCGGCAGCTTGGCGAGCTGCCTGCCGATCTTGGTCAACTGGCCCTGCTCGTCGAGCGCGTGCAGTTCGGCCAGGAGCTGGTAGCCGTCGGTGACGAGGCGGTTGCCCGGCGGGTCGATGAAGGGGAAGCCGACGACGTCGCCAAGATTCAGCGATTTCATCCTGAGGATGACGCCGGCGAGCGAGGAGCGCAGCAGCTCGGGATCGGTGAAGCGCGGGCGGTTGCCGAAATCGGCCTCGTCGTAGAGGCGGATGCAGATGCCGTCGGCCACCCGCCCGCAGCGGCCGGCGCGCTGGTTGGCCGACGCCTGCGAGACTTTCTCGATCAGCAGCTGCTCGACCTTGTTGCGCGCCGAATAGCGCTTCACCCGCGCGGTGCCGGGGTCGATGACGTAGCGGATGCCGGGCACGGTGAGCGAGGTCTCGGCGACGTTGGTCGCCAGCACGATGCGCCGCAAAGCCGAGGTCGGCTTGAAGATCGCGTCCTGCTCGGCGACCGATAGCCGCGAGAACAGCGGCAGGATCTCGGTGCCGGGCGGGTGGTGCTTCCTCAGCGCTTCGGCGGTGTCGCGGATCTCGCGCTCGCCCGGGAGAAAGACGAGGATGTCGCCCGGGCCTTCGCGCGCCAGTTCGTCGGTGGCGTCGAGGATGGCAGTTATATCGTTTTGGGCATCTCGTTTGCTCCCTCCCCCGCTACGGGGGGAGGGTTGGGGAGAGGGTGAGGGCGCGTCCTTGTCCTTCTTCTCGCGGCCGGCCTTGGCAAGCACCGCCGGCTCTTCGCGCTCGATGGGCCGCCAGCGGATCTCGACCGGATACAGTCGCCCCGACACCTCGATCACCGGCGCGCCGCCGAAATGCTGCGAGAAGCGCCCGGCGTCGATGGTCGCCGAGGTGATCACCACGCGCAGGTCGTTGCGCTTTTCCACCAGCGTCTTCAGATAGCCGAGCAGAAAATCGATGTTGAGGCTGCGTTCGTGCGCCTCGTCGATGATGAGCGTGTCGTAGCGCGAGAGCAGCGGGTCGCCCTGGCTCTCGGCCAAGAGGATGCCGTCGGTCATCACCTTGATCGCGGTGTCTGCGCGCACGGTGTCGGTGAAGCGCACCTTGTAGCCGACCCGGCCGCCGAGCTCGGGCCCCAGCTCCTGCGCGATGCGCGCCGCCACCGAGCGCGCGGCGATGCGGCGCGGCTGGGTGCAGCCGATCATCCTGCCGGGCTTCGCCGTCCCGAATGCAGACTGCGCCTCGAGGCACATCTTGGGAATCTGCGTCGTCTTGCCCGAGCCGGTTTCGCCGCACAGGATCAGCACGCGGTGCTTGCCGAGCGCGGCGAGGATGTCGTCGCGGCGACTGGAGACCGGCAGGTCGGGGTACTCGATGCGCAGCGGACTACTTGTTCTGGAGATATTTGACGTCATCGAAGGTTTCGAGCCAGGCCGGCTTGTACACCGCCATCACGGTGATCGCCATGCCGGTGGAGAACGCCTCGGCCCAGCTGAGCATCAGCATGGCGTAGGGCGTGTAGTGCGCAAACAGATAATCGAGCGTGTAGGTGCCGGACATCGCCATCACCGCGGTCACCGTGAGGCCGATCGCCACCACCGACAGCGCCGCGCCGAAAAAGCCGTTGCCCAGCACGTAGACGAAGAAATGTTTCGGCAGCCAGCGCTCCAGCGCGCGGTACACCTGCCAGCTCACCGCTGCCGGCAGCGCCACCTGCATCAGCGCGTCGGCCCCGAGCGCGCTCCAGCTGCCGCGGCCGAAGAAAGCGTTGACCAGCAGGATGAGCACGCCGGCGAAGGTCGCGCGCCAGAAGCCGAACATGAGCGTGAGCGCCGCCATGCCGTAAAGATGGAAGCCGAGCCCGGGGCGGATGCCGGTGCGGATCTGCCACAGCGCGAGCACCGCGACGGTGGCGCCGAGCAGCAGATTGAGCCGCGCCGGGTCGGCGAGCCGGCGCCAGTCGCCCGACATCAGCCAGCGCCAGCCCAGCAGGGCAAGGCCCAGCCAGCCGAAGAAGAGATAGGAGTCGGGCAGGACCGTCGCGGTCACGCCCAGCGCGGTAGAATTCATGCCCGAATTCTACGCGATGCCGCCATGCCCGCCCCCTCCAGAAAACCGCTGACCGACGATGAAATCGCCGCCTACGACGACCTGCTGCAGGAGATCGGCGCACGCATCGACCGCGACCTCTCGGTCGAAGGCGTCGACGGCTTCACTGCCGCGCTGCTGGTCGGGCCGCGCCGGCTCGCGCCCGAGGACTACTTTCCGGTGCTGCTGGGCGAGGGGGGGCTCGCAGGCTTGCGCGACGACGCCGAACGCGCGCGCTTTGTCGACTGCTTCGAGCGCCGCCGCGCCGAACTCGAACGCGCGCTCGCCGCGCCGGTGGAGAATCTCGCCGACCCGCGCGCGCTGGCGCCGCTGATCCTCGACTGGGACGCGATCCTCGCCGACATGCCGAAGGCCGAGGCCGCCGCGCTGCGCGCCGAAGGCGTGCCCGGCTACGGCGAGCTGTGGGCCGCCGGCCTCGTGCAGGCGGTCGAGCACTGGGAAGACGACTGGGCGCTGCCGCCGGAGAGCAAGGACGAGCAGTTCGTCGACGCCTGCCTCGACCCCTTCTACACGCTGCTTGCCCCCGAGGCCGAATGGACGCCGGAAGAAAAGAAACTCAGCCGCATGGAACACGTCGCCCAGGCGATCTGGTCGCTCTACGACCTGCGCGAATTCTGGCTCGACCGCGGCGTCGCCCCGATCGCGCCGATCCGCAAGGAAGCCGAGCCCGGACGCAACGACCTCTGCCCCTGCGGCAGCGGCAAGAAGTACAAGAAGTGCTGCGGTACCTAATAGGATCTAGGGGCCAGGATTCAGGGGTTAGGGGGTCTTGTGCGGCTTCGCCGCATTGCATGAATTCATGAGGCGCGGCGAAGCCGCACAAGCCCCCCTAGATCCTAGCCCCTAACTCCTAGCCCCTAACTCCTAGCCCCTGACCCCTAGCCCCTAGATCCTAGCCCCTGACCCCTAGCCCCTAGATCCTAGCCCCTAGCCCCTGCCCCCCAGCCATGAAACTCGTCCTCTTCGACCTCGACAACACCCTGCTCGCCGGCGACTCCGACTACGAATGGGGCCAGTTCCTCATCGCCAAGGGCGCGGTCGACGGTGCCCACTACGAGGCCCGGAACAAGGCGTTCTACGAGGACTACAAGGCCGGCCGGCTCGACATCTACGCCTTCCTCGCCTTTGCCCTGCGCCCGCTCGCCAGCCACAGCCGTGCCGAGCTCGTCGCCTGGCGCGCCGAATACGTGGACACGCGCATCCGGCCGATGATCACGCAGGCGGCGCGCGATCTCGTCAACACACACCTCGACAGCGCCGACCTCGTCGCCGTCATCACCGCGACCAACAGCTTCGTCACCGCCCCGATCGCGCGCGAATTCGGCATCCCGCACCTGATCGCCACCGACCCCGAGGAAATCGACGGCCGTTTCACCGGCGAAGTCGCCGGCACGCCCTGCTTCCGCGAAGGCAAGGTGGTGCGGCTGGAACATTTCCTCGAAACACGCGGCACCCGGCTGGAAAAGCTCGAAACCAGCTGGTTCTACAGCGATTCGCACAACGATCTGCCGCTGCTGCAGCAGGTGCGCCATCCCGTCGCCGTCGATCCCGACCCGACGCTGCACGCCCACGCCCTGGCCCACGGCTGGCCGGTGATCTCGCTGCGCGAAGGCCGCCCGCCTTCGCACTGAGCCCTTTTCTTTGCGCAGCGATGTCATACGCTGGAATCATGTTCCCCGCCAATGACCCGCCATGAGCCACAAGCACGAAACCCTGCTGCGCACGATCCTCGACGGTCCGGTGAGCGGCAACGTCCACTGGCGCGAGGTCGAGTCGCTGCTCGTCCACCTCGGCGCCCGCGTCGAGCCGCACCACGGCGCGAGCTTCCGCGTCACGCTGAACGGCGTCGAGAACTTTCTCCACCGCCCGCACAACAGCAACACCTGCACCAAGCAGGAGCTGCGTCACGTGCGCGAAATCCTCATTGCCGCCGGGGTGAATCCGCCCGCCGCCTGAGCCGGCACGCATGAATTCGTCATGCCGCGGCGGTATCATGCCCGCATGAACGCTCCCACCACGCTTGCCGAAAGCGTCGCGCGCCAGCGCGAGGCGCTGGCCAACCTGCTGCGCGAGCCGCTGGCGCTCGCCGCCGAGGCGTGCAGCCGCGCGTGGCCGAGCCGCGCCGGCCTCAACGCCGCGCTGCTGCACGCGCTCGCCACGCTGCCCTTCGCCAAATATCTGTACGCGCTCGACACCCGCGCGGTGCAGCTCTCCGACAACATCAGCCGCGCAGGCCTGATCGAGACCGACTACCAGCGCGACCGCTCCGACCGCCCCTACATGAACGAGGCGGTGCCGAACCAGGGCTTCCTGCTGTCCCAGGCCTACATCAGCCTGCGCGCCAAGCGGCCCTCGCTCACCGCGATCCAGATCGTGCGCAACGACGACGGCCAGGTACTCGGCTTCGTCGGCGCCGACTTCGACCTGCGCGACCTGCCGATCACCGCCAAGCTCTACGACGAGCCCACCTACTGGCGGCAGATCAAGGGCGACCCGGCGATCCGCAGCGCGGTGTTCCAACAGACCCGCAGCGACAGCCAGATGGACCTGCAGCTCGACACCGTGCTCGGCGTGCTGAGCGAACTGATGGAAGACCACGGCGTGTTCCACGGCAAGCTGCATTTTTCCAGCAGCCGCGCCACCGTGTGGCTGGTCGACGACCCCTACCGCTACCGCCTGCTCGATATCCAGGCGCTCACCGACCCCGACACCTGCCTGATCTACCCGCACGTCGACTACCCGGCCAACGCCCTGGTGCCCAAGGACAAGATCCGCCCCGTGCTCGACGCCCTGCGCGCGCTGCGCTTCATGGACGAGACCTTCTACCTGCGCGCCGGCTCGCTCAACATCTTCAACGGCATGGTCGGGCTGACCTTCTCCTGCGACGGCTCGCACTACCTGCCGTGGGACGAGTTTCTGTCCAAGGGCTACGATTTCTGGGCGCCGGGCAGCCTGGGCGGGCAGAGCTGTCCGGCGTGAGGCCTTTGGGCCGCACACCCGTGGCGCGCCGATCCATTCCATTCGCGGCATCAGCCCTGCCCCGCAGGAGGCCCGCCCCCGGGCCGATCGGGCCGTAGTTTCTGCAAGCAGCTCAAGTGCCGCGGCTTGCCACAACACGATGCTTGCCGCACACTGGCTCAAACAAGAAAACACTGCGGAGAAGTCCAACAACAAGAAACTCCGAGACCTTGAGCAAACTCGACGAACTCTATCGCCTGCACCGCCTGCTTGACGGCCGGCGCACCGGCATCCCGCGCGCCGACCTGATCGGTGCGCATGGCTTCGCGCGCTCCACCCTTTCCAGACTGGTCGCCGACCTGCGCGACAAGCTCGGCGCGCCGCTGGATCACGATCCCGAGCGCGGCGGCTACGCCCCCATGGGAGAAGGCAAGACCGAACTGGCCTGCCTCGCCCACCTTCGCCTTCAGGCAGCAAACGGACATCGTGGTTTGTATGTCGCCTTGCCCACGCAAGCAACCGGCAACACAATGTTCGACCGTGCCCTGACATTCCTGAAAGGCTTATCGCCGGATGTCCGCCTGGACATCCAGCTTGTCCATGGCGGGGCCATGCTGGATGAGCGGGCCCATCGACTGCGCGGGGTGGATGCTTCCGAGGGTGAATCCATCGCCTCATCGACCTGGTTCTCCCGGCTCAAGCGTCCGCTGCTGTCGCCCTATGGCGTCGGTACTATCGACCAAGCCCTGTTTGCCGCCCTCCATGTCAAACTCCACTTCGTGCGCCTGTGGGGACTGGCCAACCGGGTCGTGGTTCTGGATGAAATCCACGCCTACGACACCTACACCAGCGGCCTGATCGAAGCCCTGTTGCGCTGGTTCAAGGCCATGAACTGCTCGGTGGTGCTGATGAGCGCCACCCTGCCGGCCCAGCGCCGCGCCGCATTCCTGCGAGCTTGGGGCGTGGACAAGGCACCGGAAAAACCCTATCCCCGCGTGCTTCTCGCCAGCGAGGCCGGTGTTCATGGCGAACACGTCCCCCTGCCGGCCGCTCGACCCCATCACGGTCGCCCACATTGCCGAAGGGCTCGACGATCTTGCCTCGGCGGCCATGGAAGGCCTGTCCGGCGGCGGCTATGGCGTGGTCATCGTCAACACCGTCCAGCGCGCGCAGGATGGCTTGGGACATGGCAAGGCGATGGGGCTCGGTTTGCTGTCACTAGCTCGATTGGCTGGATGAGATAGGCGTCGGTCCCGCCAAAGCCTTCGGCTGCGGTTTGCTGCTCGTCCGCCGCCTGGGTTAAATTGCAGCTATGCTGACCGAAAGGAGATTTTCCATGGACTGGCATGATCGTATTGAATCCGACCCCGAGATTTGCGGCGGCCGGCCGCGTGTAAAAGGCACGCGGCTCGCTGTTGAGTTCTTGCTCGGGCTCAAGGCGGCAGGCTGGACTGAGGCGCAGATTCTCGACAGCTACCCGCACTTGACGGCCGAAGACCTGCAGGCAGTTTTTGCCTTCGCGCAGTCGCTTATCGAAGAGGAACACTTTCTGCCTTTGCCGCGCGTGGCCTGATGCGCTGGCTTGTGGACGAGAATATTCCGCGCCAGGCTATCACCTATTTGCGATCGCGCGGCGAGGATGTCGTTTCGGTATCCGAGTTTTCTCCCAACATCCCGGACCGGGCGGTGATTGAACTTGCACGGCTGGACGACCGGGTCCTCCTGTCGTTCGACCGCGATCACGGCGAACTGATTTTCCGGCATGGCGTCGTGCCGCCACGAACGGTCGTTTATCTCAGGCTGGAACCGCCAGACCCGGAATTCCTGAGCATAGTCCTCAATGCCTTGATCGATCTTGGCCAAGACGGACTGAACGGTCAGTTTGTCACCGTCAACAAGACAGGCATCCGCCAGCGCCCTCTGCCTTTGGTGGCCTGATGGCCGATCTGCTCCCGCCGCTCAAACCTATTCCGATCAAGGATCGCCTGTCGATCCTCTACATTGAGTACGGCCATCTCGACGTGCTCGACGGCGCTTTTGTCGTGGTCGACAAAACTGGCGTGCGGACTCACATCCCTGTTGGCGGCGTGGCGTGTTTGATGCTGAACGCCATTGAATCGGGCGATGACAATTGTTCCCCGCTCGCGCGGGGATGAAACCGTCCCGGCTTGACTCCTCCGGCACAGTCGACACCCTCACCGCGTGCGGGTTGAATTCAAGAATGCCGCCCATGGCAAAGGCAGACAGGGCATGCGCGCCGGGAGACGATTGGCGGAACAATTCCACAGACGCTCTATACCCCTGCCCCCGGCAGCTTGAATCCCCCGCCCCCCGCGGCGGATAATGCAGCATTGTCTGGATTCAGCCTGTTTTGGAAACCTATCTCCTCATCCTCATTTCCACGGTGTTCGTGAACAACATCGTGATGGCCAAGGTGCTCGGCCTGTGCCCCTTCATGGGCGTGTCGAAGAAGCTGGAGACAGCGATCGGCATGGGGCTGGCGACGACCTTCGTGCTCACGCTCGCCTCCGGCGCGAGCTACCTCATCAACGAATACCTGCTCGGCACCGAGCTGTTCTACCTGCGCACGCTGTCGTTCATCGTGGTGATCGCAGGCATCGTGCAATTCACCGAAATGTTCATCCACAAGACCAGCCCGTTGCTGTATCAGGTGCTGGGCATCTACCTGCCGCTCATCACCACCAACTGCGCGGTGCTGGGGATCCCGCTGCTCAACGTGCAGGAGAACCACAATTTCGTCGAGTCGCTGTTTTTCGGCGCCGGCGGCGCGATCGGTTTCACCCTGGTGCTGATCCTGTTTGCCGGCATCCGCGAGCGGCTGGAAACCTGCGACGTGCCGGCGCCGTTCAAGGGCACCAGCATCGCGATGATCACCGCCGGATTGATGTCGCTCGCCTTCATGGGCTTCTCGGGTCTGGTCAAATAATGCTCACCGCCATTCTGGTCATGGTCGGCATCGCCGTCGCGATCGGGCTGGTACTCGGCTGGTCGGCGATCCGCTTCAAGGTGGAAGGCAATCCGCTGGCGGAGAAAATCGACGCCATCCTGCCGCAGACGCAGTGCGGCCAGTGCGGCTTTCCCGGCTGCCGACCCTACGCCGAGGCGATCGCCCGGGGCGAGGCCGACATCAACCAGTGCCCGCCGGGCGGCGAGGACGGCGTGAAGAAGCTCGCCGAGCTGCTGGGCGTGGAACCGAAGCCGCTCGACGAAACCCACGGCACGCCCAAGCCCAAGGCGGTCGCCTTCATCGACGAGAACACCTGCATCGGCTGCACGCTGTGCATCCAGGCGTGTCCGGTCGATGCGATTTCCGGCGCCGCCAAGCAGATGCACACCATCATCGCGGCGGAGTGCACCGGGTGCGAGTTATGCATCCCGCCGTGCCCGGTCGACTGCATCAGCATGGTGCCGATCGCCGAGGATCTGCCGCACTGGAAGTTCAGGCATCCGGTGGTGATGATGAAGCAGGTGCGGGGCGAGCGCACATGAGCCGCGAACTCCACCGCTTCAAGGGTGGCGTCCACCCGCCCGGGCACAAGACGGAGTCGAACGGCCGCCCCGTCCACACCGCGCCGGTGCCGCGCACCCTGGTCATTCCGCTGCGCCAGCACATCGGCAATCCGGCGAAGCCGGTTGTCGAAGTGGGCCAGCACGTGCTCAAGGGGCAATTGATCGCCGAGGCCGACGGCTACATTTCCGCCGCGGTGCACGCGTCGAGTTCGGGCACGGTGACGGCGATCGGCCCGGCGCCGGTGCCGCACGTGTCGGGCCTGCCGGACGACTGCATCACGATCGAGACCGACGGGCGCGACGAATGGGTGGAACGCACGCCGATCGACTACCGGGCGCTGGCACCGGCCGACCTGCGCATGCGGCTGCGCGACATGGGCCTCACCGGCCTCGGCGGCGCGGTGTTTCCCAGCGCGGTCAAGCTCGACCCCGGCGCGCACGTCTGCCCCACGCTGATTCTCAACGGCGGCGAATGCGAACCCTGGATCACCTGCGACGACGTGCTGATGCGCCACTACGCCGACGAAATCCTGCAGGGGGTGGCGGTGATGCGGCAGCTGCTCGGCAGCACCGAGATCCTGGTCGGCATCGAGGACAACAAGCCGGAAGCGATCGCCGCCATGCAGGCCGCGGCGGCGAAGCTGGATTTCGCCGTCGAGGTCGTCGCGGTGCCGACGATCTATCCGGGCGGCGGCGCCAAGCAGATGATCGAGACGCTTACCGGCAGGCAGGTGCCGACAGGCGGGCTCTCCACCGATATCGGCATCCAGGTGTTCAACGTCGGCACCGCCCATGCGCTGGCGCGCGCGGTGTTCCACGGCGAGCCCCTGATTTCGCGGCTGGTCACCGTCACCGGCCACGTGCTGCGGCCGCAGAATTTCGAGGCGCTCATCGGCACGCCGATGCAGCGGCTGATCGACCTCGCCGGCGACCGCGACGGCACCACCGGCGTGCTGATGGGCGGGCCGATGATGGGCATGCCGATGCCGGGCACCGAAGTGCCGGTGGTGAAGGCGACCAACTGCATTCTGGTGAAGTCGGAGGCGCTGTTCCCGCCGCTGCCGAAGATGCTGCCGTGCATCCGCTGCACCCGCTGCGCCGACGCCTGTCCGGCCGAGCTGCAGCCGCAGGAGCTGTTCCGCTTCGCCAAGGCCGGCGACTTCGGCCGCGCCCAGGAATACCACCTGTTCGACTGCATCGAGTGCGGCTGCTGCAGCTATGTGTGCCCCAGCCACATCCCGCTGGTCGACTATTACCGCTACGCCAAGAGCGAGATCTGGGCGCGCGAACGCGAGAAGCGCGCTGCCGACCTCGCACGCGATCGCCACGATTTCCGCCAGTTCCGGCTCGAGCGCGAGAAGCAGGAAAAGGCCGAGAAGCTCGCCGCCAAGGCGCAGGCAAAGCGTGCAGAATTGGCGGCGGAAGCCCCTGCGCAGAGCGCAACCCGCGACGCCGACGCCAAGAAGGCGCTGATCGCCGCCGCGCTGGCGCGCGCACAGGCGAAGAAGGCCGAGGTCGCGCCGAAGAACGTCGACAACCTGCCGCCCGACACGCAGCGCGAGATCGAGGAAATCGAGGCGCGCCGGGCTAAAATCCGCGAACTGGCGCACCAGCCGCTGGAAACCGACGAGAACAAACCCTGATGCCCGCGCCAATCGTCATCGACCGCAGCAGCGTCACCCAGGTCATGGCCTGGGTACTGGCGGCGCTCGTGCCCGGCATCCTCGCCCATGTGTGGCTGTTCGGCCCCGGCATCCTCGTCACGCTGTCGCTCGCCACCGCCACCGCGCTCGCCGCCGAGGCGGCAATGCTGAAGCTGCGCGGCTACCCGGCCATGCCTTTCCTGACCGATCTCTCCGCCATCGTCACCGCCTGGCTGCTTGCGCTGTCGCTGCCGGCGCTGGCGCCGTGGTGGCTGGTCGTCACCGGCACCCTGTTCGCGATCGTCGTCGCCAAGCATCTGTACGGCGGGCTGGGGCAGAACATCTTCAACCCGGCGATGGTCGGCTACGCGGTGCTGCTGATTTCCTTCCCGGTGCAGATGACGTCGTGGCCCGGCCCGCTTGCGCTCACCGGCGCGTCGCTCACGCTGGCCGACAGCGCCGCCCTGATTTTCGGCGGCGCACCGAAGGCCGTGCTCGACGCCGTGACCATGGCCACCCCGCTGGACGCGCTACGCACCGGCCTGCTGCAGCAACTCACGGTGGACGAGGTCATGGCGCAGCCGATTTTCGGCCGCTTCGGCGGCACGGGCTTCGAGTGGCTGGCCTTCGCCTTCCTGCTCGGCGGCCTCGCGCTGTGGGCGCTGCGCATCATCGGCTGGCGCGTGCCGCTGGCCTTCCTCGCCGGCATCTGGCTCGCCGCCGGCTTCCTGCATTTCTTCGACGCCGGCCGCTACGGCGCGCCGTGGTTCCATCTGTTCGCGCCGTCGGTGATGCTCGGCGCCTTCTTCATCGCGACCGACCCGGTGTCCGGTTCGACCACGCCGCTCGGCAAGCTGATCTTCGGCTTCGGCGCGGGCGTGCTCACCATCGTGATCCGCACCTGGGGGGGCTATCCGGACGGCGTCGCCTTCGCCATCCTGCTGATGAACCTGTGCGTGCCGCTGATCGACCAGTACACGCAGCCGCGCATCTACGGCGGCGCGCGCGGCCGCGACAAGGGCGCCTCGCCATGAGGGACCCGGTTCGCGCCGCCGCGCGCAACGCCCTGCGCACCGGCGCAATCCTCCTGGTGTTCGCGCTCATCGCCACGGCGCTGCTGAGCCTGACCTTCACCCGCACGCAGCCCACCATCGAGAAGAGCGAGCAGGCCAAGCGGCTCGCCCTGCTGAGCCAGGTGCTGCCGCCCGCGCTCTACGACAACGACCTGCTGGCGAGCCGGCGGACGCTGCCTGCGGACGAGCGGCTCGGCACGCGCCAGCCGTCGTCGATGTGGATCGCGCGCCGCGGCGAGGCCGTGACCGCGGTGGTGCTGGAGGCCATCGCGCCCGACGGCTACAGCGGCGCAATACATCTCCTGGTCGGCATCGACGTCGACGGCCGCGTGACCGGCGTGCGCGTGACCGCCCATCGCGAAACGCCGGGCCTCGGCGACTACATCGACCGCGCCAAGAGCCCCTGGATCGACCAGTTCGCCGGCAAACACCTGCTGGCCCCGGCGCCGCGCGGCTGGAAGGTCGTCAAGGACGGCGGCGTATTCGACGCCCGCGCCGGCGCGACCATCACCCCGCGCGCGGTGGTGAAGGCGGTGCACCAGGCACTCGAGTATTTTGCGCGGCACCGCGCGGCCATCGTCGCGGCGCCCGCGTCCTACGTGAAGGAGAACGCACCATGACCCTGAACGAATTCCGCACCCTGTTCCACAACGGACTCGACAAGCAGAACGCCGGCCTGGTGCAACTGCTCGGCCTGTGCCCGCTGCTGGCGATCAGCAATACCGTCGTCAACGCAGTGTCGCTGGGACTGGCGACCATGCTGGTGATGGTCGCCGCCAGCGGCGCCGTATCGGGCGCACGTCACTTCGTGCCGCACGAAATCCGCATCCCGGTGTTCGTGCTCATCATCGCCTCGCTGGTGACGGTGGTCGATCTCACCATGAACGCCTTCGTGCATCCGCTGTATCTGGTGCTCGGCATTTTCATTCCGCTCATCACCACCAACTGCATCGTGCTGGCGCGCGCCGACGCCTTCGCCTCCAAGAATCGCCCGCTGCACAGCGTGGTCGACGCGTTCGCGATGGGCTTCGGCCTCACCCTGGTGCTGATCGTGCTCGGCGGCATGCGCGAACTCGCCGGCCAGGGCACGCTGCTTTCGGGCATCGATCTCGTGTTCGGCGCCGACGCGCAGCAGTACGTGCTGCATGTCGTGCCCGACTACCAGGGCTTCCTGCTTGCCGTGCTGCCGCCCGGCGCCTTCATCGCGCTGGGGCTGCTGATCGCCGCGCACAACTGGCGCAAGTCGCGCGCCGAGCAGCACGCCCGCGCCGCCGTCCCGGTCGCCGCATGAAGCCGCCGCTGAAGAAGCGCGTCCCCAAGCCGCGCAATCCCTACGTTGCACTGGCGATCGCGCGCAAGGCGGGTGAGCATGAGAAATCCGCCGGCGCCAAACGCCAGGCCGAAAAGCAGGCGCTCAAGAAGCGCCTCGCCGAACAGTGATCGCGGCGCCATGAATCCAGCCAAGCGCCGCGAAATCTTCAGCCGCCTGCGCGCGGCCAATCCCCACCCGACCACCGAGCTCGAATATTCGACCCCGTTCGAACTGCTGGTGGCGGTGGTGCTCTCCGCGCAATCGACCGACAAGGGCGTGAATCTGGCCACGCGCCGCCTGTTCCCGGTCGCCCGCACGCCGGCGGCGATCCACGCGCTGGGCCAGGCGGGGCTGGAGGATTTCATCAAGACCATCGGCCTCTACAAAAGCAAGGCGAAACACCTGATCGAAACCTGCCGCCTGCTGGTCGAGCGCCACGGCGGCGAGGTGCCGGCCGAGCGCGACGCGCTCGAAGCCCTGCCCGGGGTGGGGCGCAAGACGGCAAACGTCATCCTCAACACCGCTTTCGGTCAGCCGACCATGGCGGTCGACACCCACATCTTCCGGGTGGCCAACCGCATCGGCCTCGCGCCGGGCAAGACCGTGCTCGAGGTCGAGAAGAAACTGCTCAAGACCACGCCGAAGGAATTTCTGGTCGATGCCCACCACTGGCTGATCCTGCACGGCCGCTACGTGTGCCAGGCGAGAAAACCCAAGTGCGGCGAATGCCTCATCGCCGACCTGTGCGAATACAAGGACAAGACCTGGCCGACGCCCGAAGGGAACAAGAAACGCGGCACCCAGCCCCTCACCCCAACCCTCCCCCCGAACGGGGGAGGGGACATACGACGCGCTGCGCGCGCCCAAACCGACGGCGCCGCCGCCCTCACCCCAACCCTCCCCCCGAACGGGGGAGGGGACAAACGACGCGCTGCGCGCGCCCAAACCGACGGCGCCGCCTCCCTCTCCCCAACCCTCCCCCCGAACGGGGGAGGGGGCAAACGACGCGCTGCGCGCGCCCAAACCGATTAACGATTCATGTTCAAT
>JBFMET010000009.1:42533-88063 GCA_040753235.1 Pseudomonadota bacterium | reverse complement strand
AAGGCGTTTTTGCTGGGCACCTATCACGGTGTTTCGTCCAGGTATCTGCAAGAGTATCTCAATGAGTTCTGCTACCGATTCAACCGACGCGAGCGGGAGGCCGAGTTGCCATTCCGCCTGCTCAACGTCTGCCTGACGCACACTCAGATCAAACTGAAAATGGTTTAGAGGCATGTTTTCGAATGAATCCGCGTTTTCTAGAGACCCAAATCTTTCCACATCGCGTCGACGCGCGCCTTCACCGCCGCGTCCATCGCGATCGGCGTACCCCATTCGCGCGTCGTCTCGCCCGGCCACTTGTGGGTGGCGTCGATGCCCATCTTGCTGCCCAGGCCCGAAACGGGGCTGGCGAAATCGAGATAGTCGATCGGCGTGTTTTCCACCAGCAAGGTGTCGCGCGCCGGGTCGACGCGCGTGGTGAGCGCCCAGATGACTTCCTTCCAGTCGCGCACGTTGACGTCGTCGTCGGTGACGAGGATGAACTTGGTGTACATGAACTGGCGCAGGAAGCTCCACACGCCGAACATCACGCGCTTGGCGTGGCCCGGATAGGCCTTCTTCATGCTGACCACCGCCATGCGGTAGGAGCAGCCCTCGGGCGGCAGGTAGAAGTCGGTGATCTCGGGAAACTGCTTTTGCAGCAGCGGCACGAACACCTCGTTCAGTGCGACGCCGAGGATCGCCGGCTCGTCCGGCGGCTTGCCGGTGTAGGTGCTGTGGTAGAGCGGGTCGCGCCGCATCGTGATGCGCTCGACGGTGAAGACCGGGAAGGTCTCCTGCTCATTGTAGTAGCCGGTGTGGTCGCCGTAGGGCCCTTCCAGCGCGGTCTCATTCGGATGGATCACGCCTTCGAGCACGATCTCGCTGGATGCCGGCACCTGCAGCGTATTGCCGAGGCATTGCACGACTTCGGTCTTGGCGCCGCGCAACAGGCCTGCGAACTGGTATTCCGACAGCGTATCCGGTACCGGGGTGACCGCGCCGAGGATGGTCGCCGGGTCGGCGCCGAGCGCGACCGCGACGGGAAACGGTTCGCCCGGATGTGCGAGCGTGTGCTCGCGGAAATCCAGCGCGCCGCCGCGATGCGCCAGCCAGCGCAGGATGAGCTTGTTGCGGCCGATGACCTGCTGGCGGTAGATGCCGAGGTTCTGCCGCTTCTTGTGGGGACCCTTGGTGACGGTGAGCCCCCAGGTGACGAGCGGCGCGACGTCGCCCGGCCAGCAGTGCTGGATCGGCAGCCGGCTCAAATCGACGTCGGCGCCTTCCCACACGATGTCCTGGCAGGGCGCGCCTTTCACTTCCTTCGGCGCCATGTTGAGGACCTGCTTCAGCACCGGCCACTTCTCCCAGGCGTCGCGCAGGCCCTTCGGCGGTTCGGGTTCCTTGAGATAGGCGAGCAGCTTGCCGACTTCGCGCAGCCGCGCGGGGTCGTCCTCGCCCATGCCGAGCGCGACGCGCTTCACCGTGCCGAACAGGTTGGCGAGCACCGGGATGGTGTGGCCCTTCGGCTTCTCGAACAGCAGCGCGGGGCCGCCGGCGCGCAGCACGCGGTCTGCGATCTCGGTCATCTCGAGCTTCGGATCGACCTCGACGGCGATGCGCCTGAGCTCGCCCAGGGCTTCGAGTTGGGCGACGAAGTCGCGCAGGTCGCGGTAGATCATGGGCGGCGGCGGGTCGTTGCGGGGTTCAGTTGAGGTATTCGAACAGGGTGACGACCTTGGTGACGCCCGAGGTCGTGCGCGCGATTTCGGCCGCGGCCTCGGCTTCGTTGTTCGTGACGAGGCCCATCAGGTAGACGACGCCGGCTTCGGTCTTGACCTTGACCTTGGTGCCGGGCACGCGCTCGTCGCGCAGCAGCCGCGTCTTCACGCTGGCGGTGATGCCGGTGTCGTTGGCGGTCGAGGTCAGCGAGGTGACGCCGGAGACGCTGAGCTCGTTGAACACCGTGCGCACGTCGGGCACGCCGCGCACGACTTCGGTCGCACGGGCGCGGGTCGTGTCGTCCGGCACCTGGCCGGTGAGCAGCACCTGGCGGTTGAAGCTGGTGACGGCGACGCTGGCGGATTTGGACGGCAGGGCTTCGCGCAGGCGGTTCATCGCGCGCAGCTCGATTTCCTGGTCGCCGACGAAGACGCCGGCGGTGCGGCGGTCGGTGGCCACCGCCGCACCGGTGGCGGCGCCGCCGACGACGACCGCCGCGCAGCCGTGCAGTTGCGACACGACCAGGCCGGTCAGCGCAAGAGAGATCAGTTTGTTCATTCCTCGACTCCTAACAAGACGCTGTCGACCGCATCGCACAGGCAATGGATGATCAGCTGGTGGACTTCCTGGATGCGCGCCGCGGATTCGGCGGGCACGCACAGGAAGACGTCGTCTTCCTGCATTTGTTCCGCCAGGCCGCCGCCGCTGCGACCGGTGAGCGCGATCACCGGCATGCTGCGCGCGTGCGCGGCGGCCACCGCGTGCAGCACGCTGACCGAATGGCCGCTCGCCGAAATCACCAGCAGGACGTCGCCCGGCTGCCCGAGCGCCTTCACCTGGCGCGCGAAGATCTGGTCGAAGTGCTGGGCATTGGCGATCGCCGTCATGGTCGACGCGTCGGCGGCGAGCGCGATCGCCGCAAGCCCCGGACGCTCCTGCTCGAAGCGGTTGACCATGGCGACGGCGAAATGCTGGGCGTTGGTCGCCGAGCCGCCGTTGCCGCAGGCGAGGATCTTGTTGCCCTGCGCGAGGCTGTGCACCAGTTGGCGCGCCGCTTCCTCGATCGCGGGCGCAAGCGCGGACGCGGCGTCCAGCTTGGTCTGCGCCGAGGTCTGGAAATGATCGAGGATGCGGTCGTGCAGGGGCATGGTCGGGCGGGATTATCCCATATCGTCGATGGCGTTCCGGATCCACTCGGGCGCAGCCTTGCCGTCGAGCGCGACGACGTCGAAGCGGCACGCGGGCTGCGTCTTCAGTCCGGCGAGATACTGGCGCGCCGCGGCAACGAGCTTCTGCTGCTTGGCCGGCGTCACGCTCGCCGCCGCGCCGCCGAAGTCGCCGCGGGCGCGCAGCCGCACCTCGACGAACACCAGCGTCGCGCCGTCCCGCATCACGAGGTCGATTTCGCCGAAGCGGCAGCGCCAGTTGCGCGTCACGGGCGCGAGGCCTTGTGCGGCGAGGAAGGCTTCGGCCTGCGCCTCGGCCTGCTGTCCGATCTGCGATTTCAACATCTGCGACAATGCCGGGATGGACGAATCGCCTCATCATACCCGCCTGCCGCCGGCGCTCTACGTGGTCGCCACGCCGATCGGCAACCTCGGCGACATCACGCTGCGCGCGCTCGATACGCTGAAACAGGCCGATCGAGTGGCGGCCGAGGATACGCGGGTGTCGGGGCAACTGCTCGCGCATTTCGGCATCTCGAAACCGCTGGTCTCGATCCGCGAGCACAACGAGCGCGAGGCCGCCGACAGGGTGGTCGCGTGGATCGCCGCCGGCGAGGCCGTCGCCTACGTGTCCGACGCCGGCACGCCGGCGGTGTCCGACCCCGGCGCACGCCTGGTGGCGGCGGTGCGCGCGGCTGGCCACGTCGTGGTGCCGATTCCCGGCGCCTCCGCGGTGACGGCCGCACTCTCCGCCGCCGGGGTCGAAGCCGGCGACTGGCTGTTCCATGGTTTTCTGCCGCCGAAGTCGGGCGCGCGCCGCGCGCAACTGCAGGCGCTCGCGCTGCTGCCGTGCGCGCTGGTGTTCTACGAGGCGCCGCACCGCATCGAGGAAACGCTCGCCGACATGGCGGCAACGCTCGACGCGCAACGGCCGGTGACGCTGGCGCGCGAACTGACCAAGAAATTCGAAAGCATCGTCACCCTGCCGCTGGCCGAGGCCCCGGCCTGGCTCGCCGCCGACGCCAATCACGCGCGCGGCGAATTCGTCGTCATCGTGCATCCGCCCCTCGAGGCCGCGACGGCGAGCGACGCCGAGGCGCTGCGCGTGCTCGACATCCTGGCGGCCGACCTGCCGCCGACGCTCGCCGCCAAACTCGCGGCTAAAATTACCGGACGATCCAAGGCCGATCTCTACCAGATGACGCTCGCACACAAATGACCGACACCCTCACGCTCACCCGCCCCGACGACTGGCACATTCATTTTCGCGACGGCGCCGCGATGCAAAGCGTGGTGCCCGACACCGCGCGCGTGTTCGGTCGCGCCATCGCCATGCCCAACCTGAAGCCGCCGGTGGTCACGGTGGCGGACGCCGCCGCCTACCGCGAGCGCCTGCTGGCGGCTTCCGCCGGCACCGCGTTCGAGCCGCTGATGACGCTTTATCTGACCGACAACACGGCGCCCGACGAAATCCGCCGCGCGAAGGCGAGCGGCTTCGTGCACGCGGTGAAGTACTACCCGGCGGGCGCGACGACCAACTCGGATTCCGGCGTCACCGAGCTGACGCGCGCCTATCCCGCGATCGCGGCGATGGAAGCGGCGGGGCTGCCGCTGCTGCTGCACGGCGAAGTGGTCGACGCCGACGTCGACGTGTTCGACCGCGAGGCGGTGTTCATCGACCGCCATCTCACGCGCCTGCTGAAGGACTTTCCGAAGCTGCGCGTCGTGCTCGAGCACATCACCACGCGGCACGCCGCCGAATTCGTCGCGGCCGCGCCGGACAACGTCGGCGCGACCATCACCGTGCATCACCTGCTGTACAACCGCAACGCCATGTTCCGCGGCGGCATCCGGCCGCACATGTACTGCCTGCCGGTGCTGAAGCGCGAGCTGCACCGCCAGGCGCTGGTCGCGGCGGCGATTTCCGGCAGCCCGAAATTCTTCCTCGGCACCGATTCGGCGCCGCACGCGGTCGGCGCGAAGGAAACCGCCTGTGGCTGCGCCGGCATCTACACGGCGCACGCCGCGATCGAGCTCTACGCCGAAGCCTTCGAGGACGCGGGCGCGCTCGACAGGCTCGAAGCTTTCGCCAGCTACTACGGCGCCGATTTCTACGGCCTGCCCCGCCACACGGACACGATCACGCTGCGGCGCGAAGCCTGGACGGCGCCGGAGCGGATCGCGCTGGGCGATACGCACGTCGTGCCGCTGCGTGCCGGCGAAGCCGTGCGCTGGCGCGTGGCCTGACACAAAAACGGCAGACCGGGGTGTCTGCCGTGTGGAAGCCAGATGCACTTCCGAGGGCGCGCAGCGTTGCGCTGCGCGGGAGGAGGCGTCAGGGGAACGCCGGAATCGTGGGCTCGGTGCCCGAGTTCATCGCTTCGGGATGGCGCGCGGCGACCAGCTTGCGGATTTCGTCGACTCGACCGCTGGGCGCGTCGACCATCATCAGGACCTGGCCGGCGGCGATCGCCGATTCGAAATTCCTGAGCCGCGAATTCGGAATCGAACTGGCGACCATGCTCGCGACCCAGGCGCCGAACGCGGCGCCGACAAGCGCGGTAAGCAGGATGGTGACGAGCTGCAGATCGACGCCGGCGGGCGGGAAGAACACCGCGACCAGGCCGGCGATGATGCCGATGCCGCCGCCGACCGCGAGGCCCGTTTCGGCGCCGTGGACGAAATCGGATTTTTGCAGGATCGAGGCTTCGTGCAGGCCGGCGAGCGCAATGCCGTCCTTGGCCAGCACGTGAATGTGACTGTCTTCGATGCGGGCGAGCAGCAGCTCGTCGCGGATCTGTCGGGCGCTGTCGACGTCCGGCACCATGAAATACAAACGTCTCCTCATGATGTTCTCCTTGGGCGGACCCGTGCGGGCCTGGAGTTTTCGGCTTAGCAAATCCCCTGCGGCAGTCAAGCAGGGTTTATTTATAATGACGGTCGGGAAAGCCGGTCAGACAACCGCTGCCATGCGAATGGGAGAGGAAAGTCCGGGCTCCACAGAGCAGGATGCCGGCTAACGGCCGGACGCCGCGAGGCGAGGAACAGGGCCACAGAGACGAGTAAACCCGGTTCGCCGGGTGGACGTGAAACGCGGTAACCTCCATCCGGAGCAACACCAAATAGGCAGACGATGACGCGGCTCGCCGAGTCTGCGGGTAGGTGGCTGGAGCCGGTCAGCAATGGCCGGCCTAGAGGAATGGTTGTCCACGACAGAACCCGGCTTATCGGCCGACTTTCCCACTCTTCTTTTTAATTCAGCAACTTAGATAAGTTACCTAAAATAACGGGCAGATTAGCCCGCTAAGTTGCGGTTTTTCCAGAAACTTATCCACAAGCCCAAACCATCCCTAAGTCCTTGAGGCATAGGGATTTTTTTGCGTCTACCTGCTTGACCCTCCCAAAACTATCCCCTATAGTGGGTCGAAGTGGTGAATGGTGGGAAGTTGTGGGAGAATGCGCCCGCCAAACACAGCCAAATCAAAGGACGGGGGAGCATGTTTCGCGGGGTCGCAACAGTCAGTCTGGATAGCAAGAACCGGCTCGTCGTGCCGGCGCGCTACCGCGACGCCTTGCTGGTCAACGGCGGGGGGCGCGTCGTCGTCACCGCCGACCCCGGCCAGTGCCTGCTGCTCTACCCCCTGCCCGAGTGGGAGCCGATCGAGAAGAAGCTCAACGGGCTGTCCGATTTCAATCCCCGCACCCGCAGCCTGAAACAGCTGCTCGTCGGCTACGCGCACGACACCGACATGGACAGCGCCGGCCGCGTGCTGCTGCCGCCGATGCTGCGCAAGTTCGCCGAACTCGACAAGAACGTGGTGATGGTCGGCCAGGGCAGCAAGATCGAATTGTGGAACGAGGCGCGCTGGGAGTCGCAGGTGGCGCAGGCGCTCACCTTCCGCGACGACACGCTGCCGCCCGAACTGGAGGGCTTCACGTTGTGAGCGACCCCGCCCATGTGCCGGTGCTGGCACACGAGGCGGTCGCGGCGCTCGCAATCCGGCCCGATGGCGTGTACGTCGACGGCACTTTCGGTCGTGGCGGTCACAGCCGGCTGATCCTGCAGCAGCTGGGGCCGGCGGGGCGCCTGGTCGCGCTGGATCGAGATCCGGCGGCGATTCGCGCCGGCGAGGGTTTGCGCGATGCGCGGCTGACGCTGAAGCGCGCCGCGTTTTCGCGTTTGGGCGCCGTGCTCGACGAACTGGGCGTGGCGAAGGTGGACGGGGTTTTGCTGGACATCGGCGTGTCGTCGCCGCAGCTCGACGACGCCGCGCGCGGGTTCAGCTTCCGGTTCGATGCGCCGCTCGACATGCGCATGGATCCGGACAGCGGGGTGTCGGCGGCCGACTGGCTGGCGACGGCGGACGAAGGGGAGATCAGTGAAGTCATCCGCAGCTACGGGGAAGAGCGGTTTGCTAAATCGATTGCGCGCGCGCTTGTTGCGGCACGGCAAAAAGAAGCGATCCGCACCACGGGTCGGCTTGCGGAGCTCATCGCCGCCGCGGTCAAACGGCGCGAGCCGGGGCAGCACCCGGCGACCCGCAGCTTCCAGGCTATACGGATTCATATCAACCGCGAGCTGGAAGAGCTGAGCGCCGTGCTGCCGCAATGCGTGGACCGATTGAATCCGGGCGGGCGGCTCGCGGTGATCAGCTTTCATTCGCTGGAAGACCGCATCGTCAAGCGCTATCTGCGCGACGAGGCGCAGGGCGAGCAGGCGCCGCGCCGCTTGCCGATCCCGGCAGCGATGCTGAAGCCGGGCCGGTTGCGGCTGGTGGGTCGCGCGCAGCACGCGGGCGAGGCGGAAATCGCTGCGAATCCGCGCGCGCGCAGCGCCGTGCTGCGCGTCGCGGAGCGGGTTGAAGACGTGGATGCAGGAGGGCACGCGCGGTGAGCCGGGTGAACATCGTGCTGGCGCTGTTGCTGGTGGTGTGCGCGCTTGCGGTGATCCAGTCGCAGCATCGCGCGCGCACGTATTTTGTGGAACTGGAACGCCTGAAAAAGCAGGCGCATGGTTTGGACGAGCAGTGGGGACAATTGCAGCTGGAGCAGAGCACCTGGGCCAACCCGGCACGGGTCGACGCCATCGCCCGCACCCAGCTCGGACTCGTTCCGCCCGCGCACGACCGCGTACGCATCGAGACGCTGACGGCCGCGCCATGAATTACCACGCCAGGACCCTGCTCGGCATTCACCTCGCGCCCTGGCGGATGGCGACCGTCGGCGGCCTGCTGCTCGTCGGCCTCGGCGTCGTCGCGGGGCGGGCGTTCTATCTGCAGGGCCTGCACACCGACTACCTGCAGGGCAAGGGCGACGCCGTCGCCAACCGCAACCTCACCCTGCCGGCGCAGCGCGGCCACGTCACCGATCGCCACGGCCAGTTGCTGGCGATCAGCACGCCGGTCGAATCGCTGTGGGCGCGGCCCGACGAGCTCAAGCTGACGCCCGAGCAGCATGCCCAACTGGCGAAGGTGCTGGGCGTGAAGCCGCAGGACCTGGCGAAGACGCTGGCGCGCAAGACGCGCGGCGAATTCGCCGTGCGCCGCCCGGTCACGCCGGAGCAGGCGGCGAAGATCGCCACCCTGGGCGTGCCAGGGCTGCACCTGCGGCGCGAATTCCGCCGCTACTACCCGGCCGGCGAAGTCGCCGCGCACGTCGTCGGCTTCACCAACATCGACGACCTCGGCCAGGAGGGCGTCGAGCGCGCCTACCAGGACTGGCTCGCCGGGCGCGACGGCCGTCGCCACATCATGCGCGACCGCCGCGGCAACACCATCCGCGACCTCGCGCCGATCAAGACCGCGCAGCAGGGCGGCAACCTCGCGCTCTCGCTCGACCTCAACATCCAGTACCTGGCGCACCGCGAGTTGGCGGCAGCGATCGCGCGCAACAAGGCCAGGGGCGGCAGCGTGGTGGTGCTCGACGCCAAGACCGGCGAGATCCTCGCGCTGGCCAACCAGCCGGTGTTCAACCCCAACAACCGCCGCAACTACCAGCCGGGGCCGATGCGCAACCGCGCGGTGATCGACACCTTCGAGCCGGGCTCGACCATCAAGCCCTTCGTCGCCGCCGCCGCGCTCGAGCGCGGCCTGGTGCGCCCCGACACCGTGGTCGACACCCCCGAGACCTGGCGCGTCGGCAGCAAGCTGGTGCGCGACGTCCACCCGCATCCGCAGATGACGGTGCGCGAAATCATCCAGAAATCCAGCAACGTCGGCTCGGTGAAGCTGGCGATGTCGATGACGCCGGCGCAATACTGGGACGCGCTCAACCGTTCCGGCTTCGGCCAGTTGCCCGGCTCGGGCTTTCCCGGCGAGACCGCCGGGCGGCTGCGCGACGCCGCCGGCTGGAAGCCGGTCGAGCACGCCACCATGGCCTACGGCTACGGCCTGTCGGTGAGCCTGCTGCAACTGACCCGGGCCTACATGGCCTTTGCCAACGACGGCGAGGTGATGCCGCTGTCTTTTCTCAAGCGCGAGCCGCAGGAAATCTCCGGCGTGCGCGTGTTTTCGCCGACGGTGGCGCGCGAGGTGCGCGAAATGATGGAGGCGGTGACGCAGGAAGGCGGCACCGG
The DNA here is from genome assembly GCA_040753235.1 of Pseudomonadota bacterium. Taxonomy (GTDB): domain Bacteria; phylum Pseudomonadota; class Gammaproteobacteria; order Burkholderiales; family Thiobacillaceae; genus Thiobacillus. The sequence continues at coordinate 78,622 of JBFMET010000009.1, read as the reverse complement.
CATGCGCACCCGGGTGCCGGGCTACCGCGTCGCCGGCAAGACCGGCACCGCGCACAAGCTGGTCGACGGCCGCTACGCGCCGGACCGCTACCTGTCGTCCTTCGTCGGCATGGCGCCGGCGTCGAATCCGCGCCTCATCATCGGCGTGATGATCGACGAGCCCTCCGGCGGCGTGTACTACGGCGGCAGCGTCGCCGGACCGGTATTCGCCCAGGTGATGGCGGCGAGCCTGCGCCAGCTGGCGCTGCCGCCGGACGCGCCGGAAAGCGTCACGCGCATGACGCAGGCGCCGCAGCGCACGGGAGGCGGCGTGTAATGGCCGCGGCCCGCTCCCATTCGACCCCGAACGCGTCGCCGCTGCCGGCGCACGCCGAATCCGTGCCGCATCTGCTCGAACGCCTCGGCATCCGGGTGCACGGGCTCACCAGCGACAGCCGTCGCGCCGGGCCCGGCAGCGTGTTCGCCGCGTATCCGGGCGAGTCGCGCGACGGCCGCGATTTCATTCCGCAGGCGGTCGCCCAGCGCGCCGACGGCGTGCTGTGGGAGGCCGACCATTACCAGTGGGACCCGGCGCTCGGCGTGCCGAACGCGGGCGTGCCCCATCTCAGGGAACGCATCGGCGAAATCGCCGCGCACGTCTACGGTGAGCCGTCGCACGCGCTGCACATGGTCGGCATCACCGGCACCAACGGCAAGACTTCGGTCGCGCACTGGACGGCGCAGGCCTTCAGTGCGTACGGCCGCAAGACGGCGGTGATCGGCACCGTCGGCAACGGCTTTCCCGGCGCACTGACGTCGGCGCGCAACACGACGCCCGACGCGATCGAACTGCAGCAGCGGCTGGCGCGGTATCGCGAGCAGGGCGCCGCCGGCTGCGCGATGGAAGTGTCCTCGCACGGCCTGGTGCAGGGGCGCGTCAACGGCACGCGCTTCGACGTCGCCGTGCTCACCAACCTCTCGCGCGACCACCTCGACTATCACGGCAATATGGAAAACTACGCAGCCGCCAAGGCCCGCCTGTTCGACTGGCCGGGACTGGAATGGGTCGTACTCAACACCGACGACGATTTCGGCCAGCGTCTCGAGGCCGCACCGCGCCCGGCGCGCGTCGCCGGCTACGGCTTCCGGCGCGGCGCGGTGATCGGCGAGTCGCTGCGCCTGTCGCAGGCAGGGCTGCAGCTTGCCGTGCGCACCGACTGGGGGCAAGCGACGTTCGAGGTGCCGCTGCTCGGGCGCTTCAACGCGGCCAACGCACTCGCCGTGCTGACGACGCTGCTGGTGTCCGGCGTGCCGCTCGACGCGGCCTGCCGTGCGCTCGCGGCCATCACCCCGCCGCCGGGGCGCATGCAGACGCTCGGCGGCGGTGCGCAGCCGCTGGTGGTGGTCGACTACGCACACACCCCGGATGCGCTGGAGAAGGTGCTCGCCACGCTGCGCGAAATCGTCGCCGGCGGCCGCCTCGTCTGCGTGTTCGGCTGCGGCGGCAACCGCGACAAGGGCAAACGGCCGCTGATGGGCGCCGCGGCGAGCCGCGGCGCCGACGCCGTCTGGATCACCAGCGACAACCCGCGCAACGAGGATCCGCGACACATCATCGACGACATCCTCGCCGGCTGCGACGGCGCGCCGCGCGTCGAGCCGGACCGCGCGCGCGCCATTTTCGAGGCCATCGGCGAGGCGCGCTGCGGCGACGTGGTGCTCGTCGCCGGCAAGGGGCACGAGGACTCCCAGGAAATCGGCGGCGAGAAGCTGCCGTTTTCCGATGTCGACGTGGCCGGGAGGGCGCTCGCGGCATGGACATGAAACTGACGCTTGCCGAAGCCGCCGCGCTGCTGGGCGTGCCTTGCGCCGGGCCCGGCGCTGCGGTGCGCCGCGTCGTCACCGACAGCCGCATCCTGCGGCCGGGCGACCTCTTCATCGCGCTGCGCGGCGCCAAATTCGACGGCGGCACCTTCGCCGCCGAAGCGCTGCGCCAGGGCGCGGCCGGCGTCGTGCTCGATCCGCTGCAGGCGCCCGACGTCACGCAGGCGATCCGCGTCGACGACACGCGCCTGGCGCTGGGGCGACTGGCGTCGGCGTGGCGGCAGCGCTTCAGCGTGCCGCTGGTCGCGGTCACCGGCAGCAACGGCAAGACCACGGTGAAGGAAATGCTCGCCGCGATCCTGCAGGCGGAAGCCGGCACGGCCGACGCCGTGCTCGCGACCGAGGGGAACCTCAACAACGACATCGGCGTGCCGCTGATGCTGCTGCGCCTGCGCCCGCAGCACCAGTTCGCCGTGCTCGAAATGGGCATGAACCACGCCGGCGAAATCGACTATCTGACGCGGCTGGCACACCCGGACGTGGCGCTGGTCAACAACGCGCTGACCGCGCACATCGGCAATCTCGGCTCGGTCGAGGCCATCGCCCGCGCCAAGGGCGAGATCTTCAACGGGCTCACGGACGCCGGCATCGCGATCTTCAACGCCGACGACCCCCATGCCTGGCTGTGGCGCGAAGCCAACATGCATCGCAGCGTCGTCGATTTCGGCCTGCGCGAACCCGCCGCGGTGTGCGGGCATTTCCTGCCCACGCTGTATGGCTCCGCGCTGACCCTCAGCCTGCCGAACGCGACGCTCGACGTCGAGCTCAAGGTGCCCGGCGAACACAACGTCAAGAACGCGCTCGCCGCGGCGGCCGCGGCCTTTGCGCTCGACGTCAGCCATCGCAGCATCGTCGCCGGCCTGTCGGCCTACAGCGGCATCAAGGGCCGCCTGCAGAAGAAGGCGGCGCTGCACGGCGCCACCTTCATCGACGACACCTACAACGCCAACCCGGATTCGGTGAAGGCCGCGCTCGCCGTGCTGGCGCGCCAGCACGGGAAGAAGATTCTGGTGCTGGGCGACATGGGCGAACTCGGCAAGGATGCCGCGGCCATGCACGCGCAGATCGGCCTGGTCGCGAAAACCGCCGGCGTCAATCGCCTGCTGGCATTGGGCGAGCTGACGCGGGAGACCGCCGCTTCGTTCGGCGCCGGCGCGATGCATTTCGAACGCATCGAGGAGTTGCTCGCCGAACTGGAAAACGCGCTCGATCCGGACACCACGGTGCTGGTCAAGGGGTCGCGCTTCATGCAGATGGAGCGCGTGGTGACAAGTTTTACGGAAGGCGCCGGCAACGCAGCCGGGCCGCAGGGACACTGACATGCTGCTTTGGCTTTTCCAGCAACTCGGCGAAGACATCCGTGCTTTCAATGTCTTCAACTACCTGACGCTGCGCGCGGTGCTCGCCACGCTCACCGCGCTGACGATTTCCTTCATCGTCGGCCCGGCGGTGATCCGGAAACTGACCGCGCTGAAGATCGGCCAGTCGGTGCGCGACGACGGTCCGCAGACGCACCTCGTCAAGGCCGGCACGCCGACCATGGGCGGCGCGCTGATCCTGGTGTCGGTCGCCGTCACCACGCTCCTGTGGGCGGATCTGTCGAACGAATACGTGTGGGTCGCGCTGCTGACGCTGGTCGGCTTCGGCGTCATCGGCTGGGTCGACGACTGGCGCAAGGTGGTCGAGAAGAACTCGCGCGGCCTGCCCTCGCGCTGGAAATACTTCTGGCAGTCGGTCATCGGTCTGGCCGTCGCGATCTATCTGTGGAACACCGCGACGCTGCCGCAGCATACCGAACTCATCATCCCCTTCGCGAAGCACGCCACGCTCACGCTGACGGCGTTGGCCTTCATCGTGCTGACCTACTTCGTCATCGTCGGCGCGTCGAACGCGGTCAACCTCACCGACGGCCTCGACGGCCTGGCCATCCTGCCGACGGTGATGGTCGCCTCCGCGCTGGCGATCTTCGCCTACGTCGCCGGCAACGCGGTGTTTTCAAAATACCTCGGCGTGCCCTACGTGCCGGGCGCGGGCGAGCTGGCGATCTTCTGCGCCGCCATGGCCGGCGCGGGCCTCGCCTTCCTCTGGTTCAACGCCTACCCGGCCGAAGTCTTCATGGGCGACGTCGGCGCGCTCGCGCTGGGCGCCGCGCTCGGCGTCGTCGCCGTCATCGTGCGCCAGGAAATCGTGCTCTTCATCATGTGCGGCGTGTTCGTCGTCGAGACCCTGTCGGTGATGGTGCAGGTCGCCTCGTTCAAGCTCACCGGCAAACGCGTGTTCCGCATGGCGCCGATCCACCACCACTACGAGTTGAAGGGGTGGAAGGAGAATCAGGTCGTGGTCCGCTTCTGGATCATTTCGATGATGCTGGTGCTCATTGGCCTGTCGAGCCTGAAGCTCAGATGAACTACGACCGCCTCGATCTCGCCGGCAAGCAGGCCGTGGTCCTCGGGCTCGGGGACACCGGCCTGTCGTGCGCGCGCTGGTTGGCGGCGCGCGGCGCGCAGGTGCGCGTGGCGGACAGCCGCGCCGCGCCGCCGCACGCCGCGCGGCTCGCCGAACTGCTGCCGCAGGTGCCGCTGGCCACCGGCCCGTTCGACGCCGTGCAGCTGAAGACCGCCGACCTGCTGGTGCTGAGCCCCGGCGTGGCGCTTGCCGAACCGGCGGTGCGCGAAGCCCTGACGGCTGGCGTCGAAGTCGTCGGCGACGTCGAGCTGTTCGCACGTGCGGTCGCCGTGCTCAACGCCGAGCGCGCCGCGTCTGCCGATCCGAGAGGGCCGATGCGGGTGATCGCGATCACCGGCAGCAACGGCAAGAGCACCGTCACCGCGATGTGCGGCGACATGTGCCGCATGGCCGGACTCACCACCTGCGTGGCCGGCAACATCGGCCTGCCGGTGCTCGACGCCCTGCTCGAAATCGAGCAGGGCCAGGCGCCGCTGCCGCAGGTGTGGGTGCTGGAGCTTTCCAGCTTCCAGCTCGAGACCACGGCGAGCCTGGATGCGGATGCGGCCACCGTGCTCAACCTGTCGGAAGACCACATGGACCGCTATCCGGACATGGACGCCTATGCCGCCGCCAAGGCGCGCATTTTCAGCGGCGACGGCGTGCTGGTGCTCAACCGCGACGACGCGCGCACGCTGGCGATGGCGCGCCCCGGCCGGCGCGTCGTCACCTTCGGTCTCGACCGCTGCCCTCGGGACGAAAACTTCGGCCTGTGCGAGGACGAGCTGTGTGTCGGCGGCGACATGCTGATGCCCTTGTCCGCGCTGCCGGTCGCCGGCCTGCACAACGCGGCCAACGCGCTCGCCGCGCTGGCGCTGACGCGCGCGCTCGACCTGCCGATGGAAGCGCTGCTGCGCGGCCTCGTCCACTTCCAGGGCCTGCCGCACCGCGTGGAAAAGGTCGCCGAGATCGACGGCGTGACGTATTACGACGATTCCAAGGGCACCAACGTCGGCGCCACCGAGGCGGCGCTGTACGGCATGGGCAGGCGGCGCGCGGTCGTCATCCTCGGCGGCGACGGCAAGGGCCAGGATTTCGGTCCGCTCAAGGCCGCGGTCGCGGCGAATGCGCGCGCTGCGGTGCTGATCGGCCGCGACGCGCCGCAGATCGAGGCGGCGATCGCCGGCAGCGGCGTCGAGACCCGCCACGCGGCGAGCCTGGACGAAGCGGTCGAGACCGCGGCCGGTCTGGCGCAGCCGGGCGACGCGGTGCTGCTGTCGCCGGCCTGCGCGAGCTTCGACATGTTCCGCAACTACGTTCATCGCGCCGAGGTCTTCGTCGCTGCCGTGCAGAAGCGGGCAGCGGAAAGGGGGGCGACGGCATGATGCGCTATTCCGCCCGCGCCGCGCAGCCGGGCGCCGAAATCGACTTCAACCTGCTGTGGCTGGCGCTGGGCCTGCTGGCGCTGGGCCTGGTCATGGTGTACTCGGCTTCGCTCGCGATCGCCGAAGCCGCGCGCTACACCGGCCACAACGGCGAGTACTACCTGATCCGCCAGGGCATCTTCATCGGCATCGGCGTCGCCGCCGGCCTCGCGGCTTTCCAGGTGCCGATGCGGGTGTGGCAGCAGGCCGCGCCCTATCTCTTCCTCGCCGGCCTGCTGCTGCTGGTCGTGGTGCTGATCCCGGGCATCGGCCGCGAAGTCAACGGCAGCCGCCGCTGGATCCCGCTCGGCTTCGCCAACCTGCAGCCGTCGGAGCTGATGAAGCTGCTGGCCGTGCTCTACGCCGCCGACTACACCACGCGCAAGGCGGCCTTCATGCACGACTTCAAGAAGGGGTTCCTGCCGATGGCGGCGGTGATGATGCTCACCGGCATGTTGCTGCTGAGCGAACCCGACTTCGGCGCCTTCGTCGTCATCGTCGCCATCGGCATGGGCATTCTTTTCCTCGGCGGCCTCAACTGGCGCGTGTTCGCCGCGCTGGTCGTGGTGCTGCTCGCCGGCTTTGCGCTGCTGATCGTCAGCTCGCCCTACCGCATGCAGCGCATCCTCGGCTTCATGGACCCCTTCGCCGATCCCTACGGCAAGGGCTACCAGCTCTCGCACGCGCTGATCGCCTTCGGCCGCGGCGAGTGGCTGGGCCTGGGCCTCGGCGGCAGCGTCGAAAAGCTGTTCTACCTGCCGGAAGCGCACACCGACTTCCTGCTCGCGGTGATCGCCGAGGAGTTCGGCTTCGTCGGCGTCGCCGTGGTAGTCGCGCTGTTCGGCTGGCTCATCGTCAAGGCCTTCCTCATCGGCCTGCGCGCGTCGCAGCTCGAGCGCTATTTCAAGGCGCTGGTCGCGCAGGGCATCGGCATCTGGCTCGGCGTGCAGGCGCTCATCAACATGGGCGTGAACGTCGGCCTGCTGCCGACCAAGGGGCTGACGCTGCCCTTCCTGTCTTTCGGCGGCAGCGGCATCGTCGCCAACTGCCTCGCCATTGCGCTGCTCCTGCGCATCGACTGGGAAAACCGCCAGATGGGGCGGGGGAAGGCGTACTGATGGTGGATCTGGCGATGGCCGTGCAGGCGCCCACCCCTCTCCCCACCCCTCTCCCTCAAGGGGAGAGGGGGCGAACGCCGGGCCCAAAGCGATTGAACCGGACCTTGATGGTCATGGCCGGCGGCACCGGCGGCCACGTCTATCCTGCGCTGGCCGTCGCCGACGCGCTGCGCGCGCGCGGCTGGGACGTGTTCTGGCTCGGCACGAAGTCCGGGCTGGAGGCGCGCGTGGTGCCGGCGGCCGGCATCGACATGGTGTGGGTCGCGATGGGCGGCGTGCGCGGCAAGGGCCTCGTGAAAAAACTGCTGCTGCCGGCGATGCTGCTGGTCGCCTTCTGGCAGAGCCTGCGTGCCATGCTCGCGCGCCGCCCCGACGTCGTGCTCGGCATGGGCGGCTACACCGCATTCCCCGGCGGCATGATGGCGAGCCTCTTGAACAAGCCCCTGGTCATCCACGAACAGAACTCGGTCGGCGGGCTGACCAATCGCGTGCTCGCCTGCCTCGCCGACCGCGTGCTGACCGCTTTCCCGCAGGCCTTCCGCGGCGCGCGCGACAAGCCGATTCCCTGCGCCAGCGTCGAGACCGAGTGGGTCGGCAATCCGGTGCGCGCGGACATCGCCGCGCTCAAGGACGCGCCGCGCACCGAAGGCAGCGGCCCGCTGCGCCTGCTCGTCGTCGGCGGCAGCCTCGGCGCGTCCGCGCTCAATACCCTGGTGCCGCAGGCGCTCGCGCGGCTGCCGGCCGGGCAGCGGCCGCAGGTCGTGCACCAGTCCGGCCGCCAGCACCTCGACGTGTTGCGCGCCAACTACGCTGCCGCCGGCGTGGAGGCCGAGCTGCGCGACTACATCGAGGACATGGCGGCCGAGTACCGCGCGTGCGACTTCGCCATCTGCCGCGCCGGCGCGATGACCGTCGCCGAGCTCGCCTGCGCAGGCGTGCCGGCAGTGCTGGTGCCCTTCCCCTTCGCGGTCGACGACCACCAGACCGGCAACGCCGCCTTTCTCGCCGACGCCGGTGCGGCCTGGCTGATGCAGCAGAAGGACCTGACGGCGGACACGCTCGCCGAACTGATCGGCGGACTCGACCGGACCGCGCTGGCAGCGATGTCGGACAAGGCGCGCACGCTGGCGAAGCCCGACGCGACCGGACGCGTTGCAGACATCTGCGAGGAATTGGTGCGTGGATAAATCCTTTTCACAAAGAGGGCGCAGAGGATGCGGAGGAGAGCCTGCCTCTGTGTCCTCCGCGTCCTCATTGTTCGATTTTTTTGAGGTGAGCCGGTGAAGCACGCCGTCAAACACATCCATTTCGTCGGCATCGGCGGCGTCGGCATGAGCGGCATCGCCGAGGTGCTGCTGAACCTCGGCTACGCGGTGTCGGGTTCGGATCTGGCCGACAACGCCGTGACGCAGCGGCTGGCGAAGCTCGGTGCGCGCATCCATCGCGGCCACGCGGCCGAGCACATCGCCGCCGCCGACGCGGTGGTGACCTCGACCGCGGTGCAGGACGACAACCCCGAAGTGATCGCCGCGCGCGAGAAGAAGATTCCCATCGTGCCGCGCGCGCTCATGCTCGCCGAACTGATGCGGCTGAAGCAGGGCATCGCGGTCGCCGGCACCCACGGCAAGACCACCACCACCAGCCTCGTCGCCAGCATCCTCGGCGAGGCGGGCATGGACCCGACCTACGTCATCGGCGGCAAGCTCACCGCCGCCGGCACCAATGCGCGACTCGGGCAGGGCGACTTCCTCGTCGCCGAGGCCGACGAGTCCGACGCGTCCTTCCTCTACCTCACCCCGGTGATCGCGATCGTCACCAACATCGACGCCGATCACATGGAGACCTACGGCCACGACTTCGAGCGACTGAAGACGGCCTTCGTCGACTTCTGCCGGCGCCTGCCCTTCTACGGCATGGCGGTGCTGTGCGTCGACGACCCGCACGTGCGCGAGATCCTGCCGCGCATCACCAAGCCGATCACCACCTACGGCTTCGACGAGGCGGCGCAGGTGCGCGCGGTCAACGCGCGCTTCGAGGCGGGGCGCATGCATTTCACGGTGCAGCGCGAGGGCATGGCCGACCTCGACGTGGTGCTGAACCATCCCGGCCTGCACAACGTGCTGAACAGCCTCGCCGCAATCGCGGTGGCGACCGAGGTCGATGCCAGCGACGCCGCCATCGTCAAGGCGCTCGCCGAATTCCACGGCGTCGGCCGCCGCTTCCAGCGCTACGGCGAGCAACCCGCGAAAGGCGGCGGCAAATACTGCCTGGTCGACGACTACGGCCACCATCCGGTGGAAATGGCGGCGACGCTCGCCGCCGCGCGCGGCACCTTCCCCGGCCGCCGGCTGGTGCTGGTGTTCCAGCCGCACCGCTTTACCCGCACGCGCGACTGCTTCGAGGACTTCGTGAAAGTGCTGTCGGAGACCGACGTGCTGGTGCTGACCGAGGTCTACCCGGCGGGCGAGGCGCCGATCGTCGCCGCCGACGGCCGCGCGCTGGCGCGCGCGGTGCGCGTCGCCGGCAAGGTCGAGCCGGTGTTCGTCGAACAGGTGGCGGATGTGCCCGGTGCCATTCACGAGCTTGCCCGCGACGGCGACGTCGTGCTGGTGATGGGCGCCGGCAGCATCGGCCAGGTCGCGCCCGCGATCGGGAGCAGCCATGCGCCATAACTACCGCATGAGCGAAGTCGACATGACCACCGGCGGCGCGCCGGTGCTGCGCGGCCGCTTCCTCTACAACGAGCCGATGGCGAGGCATGCCTCCTGGCGCGCGGGCGGACCGGCGCAGCGCGTGTACATACCGGCCGACCTCGAGGACCTGATCTGGCTGGTGCGCTCGGTGCCGCATAACGAGGCGATCCACATGGTGGGCCTCGGCAGCAACCTGCTGGTGCGCGACGGCGGCGTGCGCGGCGTGGTCATCCTGCTGCACGGCGTGCTGAAAAAACTGGCGATCGAAGGCCGCACCCACGGCCTGCCGCCCGTGCCCGCGGATCGCGCCACCGGACTCATCTATGCGCAGGCGGGCGTGGCCTCGCCCAAGCTCGCCCGCTTCGCCGCCAACCATCACCTCGTCGGCGGCGAGTTCTGGGCCGGCATTCCCGGCACCGTCGGCGGTGCGATCGCGATGAATGCCGGCTGCTACGGCGGCGAGACCTGGAACCGGCTGGTGCAGGTCGAGACGCTCGATCGCGACGGCCACCTCAACGAGCGCCGCCCGGAGGACTACGTCATCGGTTATCGCCATGTCGCGCTGCGGCATCCGCGCGAGGAGTGGTTCATCGGCGGCTGGTTCCGGCTCGACCGGGGCGACGGCGAAGCCTCGCGCGAAACCATCAAGACGCTCCTGAAGCAGCGTATCGCCGCGCAGCCGCTGGGGCAGCCCAACGCCGGCTCGGTGTTCCGCAACCCGCCCGGCGATTACGCGGCGCGCCTGATCGAAGCCTGCGGCCTCAAGGGCTACCGCGTCGGCGACGCGCAGGTGTCGGAGAAGCACGCCAATTTCATCGTCAACCTCGGGCACGCCAGCGCGACCGACATCGAGCGCGTGATCGAGCACGTCGAGGACACCGTGGAGGCGCGCACCAACGTGCAGCTCATCCGCGAAGTCCGCATCATCGGAGAACGGCAGTGAGTGAAGTGCATTCCGCGAAACGCTTCGGCAAGGTCGCCGTGATGCTGGGCGGCACCTCGGGCGAGCGCCCGGTCTCGCTCAACAGCGGCAACGCGGTGCTGGCGGCGCTCACGCGGCAGGGCGTCGACGCGCACCCCTTCGACCCCGCCACGCGCAACCTCGGCGACCTGATTTCCGGCGAATTCGACCGCGTCTTCATCGCGCTGCACGGCCGCTACGGCGAAGACGGCTGCATGCAGGGCGCGCTCGAACTGCTGAACCTGCCCTATACCGGCAGCGGCGTCATGGCCTCGGCGATCGGCATGGACAAGTGGCGCACCAAGCTCTTGTGGCGCGCCGCCGGCCTGCCCACCGCCGACTGGGCGATCCTCGCCGCCGACAGCGATTTCGCCGCGGTGGAAAGGCAGCTCGGCCTGCCGATTTTCGTCAAGCCGGCGCGCGAAGGCTCGAGCATCGGCATGAGCAAGGTCACCGAAGCCGGCACGCTGAAGGCCGCGTTCGAGACCGCGGTGGAACACGATGCGCTGGTGCTGGCCGAGCGCTTCGTCGACGGCGCCGAATTCACCGTCGGCATCCTCGGCGACGCCGCACTGCCGCTGATCCGGCTGCAGCCGGCGCAGGACAAGGCCTTCTACGATTTCGAGGCCAAGTACCTCCGCAACGACACCCAGTATCACTGCCCGGCCGGCCTGCCCGAGGCGCAGGAAATGGCGCTGCGCCAGCTTGCGCTCGACGCCTTCCGGCTCATCGACGGGCGCGGCTGGGGCCGCGTCGACATCATGCTCGACCGCGCCGGCAAGCCCTACCTGCTGGAGGCGAACACCTCGCCCGGCATGACCGACCACAGCCTGGTGCCGATGGCGGCGCGCGTCGCCGGCATGGATTTCGACACCCTGTGCCTGAAGATCCTGGAGCAGACCCTGTGACCTCGCCCGAGCTCGACGCCCATCCGCTGTGCCAGGTCGCCCGCGTGCTGACCTGGGGGGCGCTCGCGCTGCTCGCCTACGGCGTGATCGGCTGGGTGATCGCGCGGCCGTGGTTCGCGCTGACCACGCTCGAGGTGAAGACGCCGGTCGCGCACGTCACCGAAGCGCAGATCCGGCTGGTCGCCGAACGCAAGGTGCGCGGCACCTTCTTCACCGTCGATCTGGCGCAGGTGCGCAACAGCTTCGAAAAACTGCCCTGGGTGCGCGAGGCGCGCGTCGAACGCCGCTGGCCCGACACGCTGGTGGTCTCGCTCGTCGAGCACGCGCCCCTGGCGCGCTGGAACGACGCCGCGCTGATCAACGTCGCCGGCGAAGTTTTCGTCGCCGCGTTCGACGCCCGCCTGCCGCGCCTGTCGGGGCCGGAGGACAGCAGCGCCGAGGTGGTCGCCGCGTTCCGCCGTCACCAATCGGCATTGGCGCCGCTCGGCATGACGATCAGCGAACTGACGCTGTCGGAGCGCCGCGCCTGGCGGGTGCGGCTCGACAGCGGCCTCACGCTCGCGCTCGGCCGCGACCAGACCGACGCGCGGCTGGCGCGCTTCGTCGCGCTCTATCCGCGCCTGTTCGCCGCCCGGGCCGAGACGCCGCCGGCGCTGCCGCAGGCGGTCGACCTGCGCTATGCGGACGGCATGGCCGTGCGCATGCCCGGCGGCGTCGCGCCTGCCGGCTTCGCCGCCGCGCCTGCGCCAACTGTAAAACCGAATGCAACCTGAGTCATAAGGCACCATGAGCAAGCCCAGAGATCCCAAGAACCTCGTCGTCGGCCTCGATATCGGCACCTCGAAGATCGTCTGCATCGTCGCCGAAATCAACGACGAGGGCGTGCTCGAGATCATCGGCATGGGCACCAGTCCCTCGCGCGGCCTGCGGCGCGGCGTGGTGGTCAACATCGAGGCGACGGTCAACGCCATCCAGCGCGCGCTCGAGGAAGCCGAGCTGATGGCCGACTGCAAGATCCGCGAGGTCTATACGGGCATCGCCGGCAGCCACATCAAGAGCTTCAACTCGCACGGCATGTTCGCCATCAAGGACAAGGAAATTTCCCAGATGGACGTCGACCGCGTGGTGGAGACCGCGCGCGCCGTCAACATCCCGACCGACCAGCAGATCCTGCACACCATCCCGCAGGAATTCATCGTCGACGGCCAGGAGGACGTGCGCGACCCGCTCGGCATGAGCGCGGTGCGCCTCGAAGTGAAGGTGCACATCGTGACCGGCGCGGTGTCGGCGGCGCAGAACATCATCAAGTGCGTGCGCCGCTGCGGGCTCGAAGTCGGCGACCTGGTGCTGCAGCCGCTCGCCAGCGCGATGGCGGTGCTCACCGAGGACGAGAAGGAACTCGGCGTGTGCCTGGTCGACATCGGCGGCGGCACCACCGACATCGCCGTGTTCACCAACGGCGCGATCCGCCACACCGCGGTGATCCCGGTCGCCGGCGACCAGGTCAACAACGACATCGCGGTGGCGCTGCGCACGCCGCCGAAGGAAGCCGAGGACATCAAGATCCAGTACGGCTGCGCGCTGCGCCAGCTGGCCGACGCGCGCGACATGATCGAGGTGCCGGGCATCGGCGACCGTCCGCCGCGCACCCTTTCCCGCCAGACGCTGGCCGAGTTCATCGAGCCGCGCATGGAGGAACTGTATTCGCTGGTGCAGGCCGAGCTGCGTCGCTCCGGCTTCGAGGAGCTGCTGTCGTCCGGCATCGTCATCACCGGCGGCTCGGCGGGCATGCAGGGCATGGTCGAGCTCGGCGAGGAGGTGTTCCACATGCCGGTGCGCATGGGCTGGCCGCGCTACGAGGGCGGGCTCGCCGACGTCATGCACAACCCGCGCTACGCGACCTGCATGGGGCTGCTGCTCGCCGGCCTCGACACGCGCGGGCGCGACGCGCCGAAGCTGTCCGGCAACAACCTGAAGGACATATTCGAGCGCATGAAGAGCTGGTTCAAGGGGAATTTCTGACGCTGTGCGCGGGTTCGTGCGCGCGGCGTCGAAACGGGATTTGGCGGTGGTGCCGGGTGGCCTGAAGTCATCGAGGCAGACACGCCAAAGGTTTTTGAGTGTGGTTTTTTGATTGGGTAGAAGAGGAGAGCACTATGTTTGAACTGATGGATGTAGACACCCAGGATGCGGTGATCAAGGTGATCGGCGTGGGCGGCTGCGGCGGCAACGCGGTCGACCACATGATCACCTCGGGCTTGAACGGCGTGGAGTTCATCGCCATCAACACCGACGCGCAGGCGCTGGCCCGCAACCAGGCCAAGGTCCAGCTGCAGCTGGGCAACGCCGTGACCAAGGGCCTGGGTGCCGGCGCCAACCCCGACATCGGCCGCGAGGCCGCGCTGGAGGACCGCGAGCGCATCGCCGAACTGATCGACGGCGCGGACATGCTCTTCATCACCGCCGGCATGGGCGGCGGCACCGGCACCGGCGCGGCGCCGGTGGTCGCCGAGGTCGCCAAGGAGCTCGGCATCCTCACCGTGGCCGTGGTCACCAAGCCCTTCATGTTCGAGGGCAAGCGCGTGCGCGCCGCCAACGCCGGCATCGAAGCGCTGGCGCGCCACGTCGATTCGCTGATCATCATTCCCAACGAGAAGCTGATGCAGGTGCTGGGCGACGATGTCTCCATGCTCGACGCCTTCAAGGCGGCCAACAACGTGCTGCACGGCGCGGTCGGCGGCATCGCCGAGGTGATCAATTGCCCGGGTCTGGTCAACGTCGACTTCGCCGACGTGCGCACCGTGATGAGCGAGATGGGCATGGCGATGATGGGCTCCGCCCAGGCGGACGGCGACAACCGCGCCCGCATCGCCGCCGAGCAGGCGGTGGCGAGCCCGCTGCTGGAAGACGTCAATCTTGCCGGTGCGCGCGGCGTGCTGGTCAACATCACCGCGTCGTCGGCCGTGAAGATGCGCGAGATCCACGAGGTGATGAACACGATCAAGAGCTTCACCGCCGAGGAAGCGACCGTGATCGTGGGCCAGGTGATCGACGACAGCATGGAAGGCACGCTGCGCGTCACCATGGTCGCGACCGGCCTCGGCAGCCCGGTCGCACGCGCGCAGCCCAAGCCGGTGCAGATCGTGCGCGAGGCCACCTACGGCCAGCCGATCGCGATGGACGCCGCCGACGACGTGCCGAACGTGATCACCAGCCGGCGCAGCCGCACGGTGCAGGCGATGAGCGATTCGGGCATCGACACGCTCGACATCCCGGCCTTCCTGCGTCGCCAGGCGGACTGACGCCGCGGGAAAGGCCCCGTCCCCGCGTAGCGCGGCGGTCCGGCGGCAGGTAAAATGCCCGGATGATCAAGCAACGCACCCTCAAGACGCCGGTCAAGGCGACCGGCGTCGGCCTGCATTCCGGCGTCAAGGTCGAGATGACCCTGCGCCCGGCCGGACCCGACACCGGCATCGTGTTCCGGCGGATGGATCTCGATCCCCCTGCGGAGTTGAAGGCCGATCCCTACCTCGTCACCGACACCCGGCTGTGCTCCATGCTGGAATCCGGCCCCGCCAAGGTGTCCACTGTCGAGCACCTGATGTCCGCGCTCGCGGGGCTGGGCATCGACAACCTGCTGGTCGACCTCACCGGTCCCGAGATCCCCATCATGGACGGTTCCTCGGCGCCCTTCGTGTTCCTGCTGCAGTCTGCGGGCATCGTCGAGCAGGATGCGCCGAAGCGCTACGTGCGCATCAAACAGCCGATCGAGGTGCGCGACGGCGACAAGTGGGCGCGCTTCGTGCCGCACGACGGCTTCAAGGTCAGCTTCACCATCGACTTCAAGCATCCGGTGTTCGACAAGAGCGGCAAGACCGTCAGCCTCGACTTCGCCGACACTGCCTACACCAAGGAAGTCGCCCGCGCCCGCACCTTCGGCTTCATGCACGAGGTCGAGTACCTGCGCAACCAGGGGCTCGCGCTCGGCGGCTCGCTCGACAACGCCATCGTGATGGACGAATACCGCGTGCTCAACCAGGACGGCCTGCGCTACGACGACGAGTTCGTCAAGCACAAGGTGCTCGACGCCATCGGCGACCTCTACCTGCTGGGCCATCCCATCATCGGCGCCTTCGAGGCGCACAAATCCGGCCACGCGCTCAACAATGCGCTGCTGCGCGAACTGCTGCAGCACCAGGAGGCGTGGGAAACCGTCAGCTTTGCGCACGATGAAGACGTGCCGCCCGCCTTCGTGCGGCTGCATCCGCTCGCTGCATGATCGTCGTCCGGTTGCTGATCGTCGCCCTGCTGATTGCCGTGGCGGCGTCGGCGCTGGCGTGGGTTTTCACCGGCAACCGCAAGTATCTGCAATGGATCGGGCGCATCGTGCGCTTCGCCCTGGCGGCGGGCGTACTGATCGGGCTGTTCTATCTGGTCGAACGGGTCGCGCTGCGATGATGGGCCATGACTGAGCCGCGGCCGGTGCTACCGGGCATGAACGGCGGCCCCAACACCCAGCGCATCATTGCGTTCGGGTTCGCGCTGGTCTTGCTGCTGATGGTGGCGCTCACCGTGCTGGGCCTGACCCGGCTGGCGACGATGAAGCAGCGCATGGTCGACCTGGTTACCGAGGGCGGCGCCAGGGTCGAAAGCGTGTACCTGATGCGCAGCCTGTCGCGCGAACGCTTTGCCAGTCTGGGGCAGATCGTGGTGCTCGACGATCCTTTCGAACGCGACGCGGAGACGATGCGCTTCCACGAGCAGGCGGGTGCATTCGTGCAGGCACGTGATCGCCTCATTGCGCTCGGCATGCGTCCCGGGGAACAGGCGATCTGGGAACGCGCACGCCAACTGATCCGGCATGACCAGGCCCTGCACGACAGGGTGCTCGACCTGGCGCAGACCGGCCGGCGGCAGGAGGCGATGGCGCTGCTGATGGGGGAGGTTCGCACCACCGAGACGGACCTGCTGGCCACTTTCAACGCGCTGGTCGCCCAATATCACCAGGTCAACCAGGCCGCACTCGTCGAAGCCGAAGCCGATTTCCGCAAGGCCGAACGCTACATGCTGGCCCTGCTGGGCCTGGCGCTGCTGCTCAGCCTGGCGACGGCGTGGGCGGTGATCCGTCGCTCGCGTTTCGCCGAATCGGCGCTGCTGCGCGAGCACGAGGCCGTCGCCGCAGCGGCCGACAAGCTGTCGTGGGCGGCCAGCCACGATTCGCTGACCGGGCTGGCCAACCGGCGCGAAATGCGGCGCCGGCTCGCGGAACTGGTGCACAGGGCGCACGCGCGCGACGAATCGCACGTGCTGCTCTACATCGATCTCGACCACTTCAAGACAATCAACGACCAATGCGGGCACCTGGCCGGCGACGAGGCATTGCGCCAGGTGGCGGGCACTTTCATGCGGCATGTCCGCACCGGCGATCTGGTCGCGCGCGTCGGCGGCGACGAGTTCTGCGTCGGCCTCGCGAATTGCGATGCCGGCAAGGCCGGCGAGATTGCCGAGGCCATACGCGACGAAGTTGCCCGTTTCTGCTTTATTTGGGAAGGGCGGCGCTTCGCGCTCGGCGCCAGTATCGGCCTGGTCGTGCTGGGCGGCATGGCCGGCGTCGACGACGCGCTCAGGGCAGCGGACGCGGCCTGCTACGCCGCGAAAACGGCGGGGCGCAACCGGGTGGCCGGCGCCGAAGTCTAGAGCATTTTGATTTACTTGTTTACGTACCCTGCGGAGGCGAAGTAGTTTCTGCATTCGTCGGGCGAGAAGGCATCGAGCAAGACGCCGATGTGATCCCACAGCGCATCGACGGTGCGTATGGCGGCTTTGCGCAGCAGCGCCTTGAGTTTGGCAAACAGCTTTTCGACGGGATTGAGGTCGGGTGAGTAAGGCGGGAGGGAGAGGATGGTCGCGCCTTTTGCGGCAATGGCCTCCTTGACCCCGGCGACCTTGTGGCTGCCCGGATTGTCGGCAATGACGATGTCGCCCGGTTGCAGTGTCGGGCAGAGGATGGATTGCAAGTAGGCGAGAAACACCTGGCCATCCATGGGCCCGTCGATCACCAGGGGCGCCGTCACGCTGTCGTGGCGAAGGCCGGCGATGAAGGTCGTGGTCTTCCAGTGCCCATGCGGCACGGCCGCCACGCAACGCTGGCCACGGGGTGCACGACCGTACCGTCGCGCCATGTTGGTGCTGGCCCAGGTCTCATCCAGAAACACCAGCTTCGCTGGATCGAAACCCGGCTGCCGGGCACATCATTCGCGCCGCGCCTGCTGTACGTCGGCGCGTTCTTGCTCGCTGGCGTGCAGGTTTTTTTTTAAATTGAAAATTATCTATCCGCAGCGCGACCTGCATATACGCAGCGGCCTGCCGGGCCTCGACGCCGTTCGCGCCGACGGTCCGGATTGAGCGCAGGTCGCCGCTGCGGATGACGCGTTCACGCGTGGTGTTGCTGACGCTGGTTGCGCTGACCGCATTCGCGGCCAATTCCATCCTGTGTCGCCTGGCGCTCGAGCGCACGGCCATCGATGCCGCGAGCTTCACGATGATCCGCCTGGTGTCCGGCGCGCTCATGCTGTGGCTGCTGGTCGCGCTGCGCAGCGCGAGGCCGGGCATGGCCGGTACGCGGCGGCGTTTTCCTTTGCCTGCGTGTCGCTGGAAACCGGGATCGGCGCCTTGCTGCTGTTCGGTGCGGTGCAGGCGACGATGATCCTGGCCGGCCTGCGCGCGGGGGAGCGACTGAGCGGTCGCCAGACCGTCGCGCTGGCGCCCGCACTGGGCGGCCGGGTTTACCTGCTGCTGCCGGGGTTGTCGGCGCCGCCGCTCGGCGGCGCGCTGCTCATGCTCGCCGCCGGCGTCGCGTGGGGGGTGTATTCGCTGCGCGGGTGCGGCGGCGCCGATCCGCTCGCCGCGACGGCCGGCAATTTCCTGCGCGCCGCGCCGCCGGCCATCGGATTGGGGCTGGCCGCGCTGCCGTGGTTGCAGATCGATGCCGCCGGCGCGGGCTATGCCGTGCTCTCGGGGGCGCTGGCTTCCGGCGCGGGCTACGCCGTGTGGTACGCCGCCTTGCGCGGGCTCGCCGCCACCCATGCGGCGAGCGTGCAATTGAGCGTGCCGGTGATTGCCGCGGCAGGCGGTGCCGTTCTGCTGGGCGAACCGGTCACGCAGCGGCTGGTGTTCGCATCGGTCGCCATCCTGGGCGGCATTGCAGGGGTGGTGCTGAGTCGGCGATAAGGGACGAGCTGTCAGACCGAACGGGCTTCAGCCCTTTCGGTGATGCTGCAGCAGACGGTCGAGCGCCTCCTTCAGGGGGCCGTCCTCGAGGCTGGCGTCGAGCCGGGCCAGGCCGTCGAGCGCGGTGGGGGGCAGGCCGGTCTTCTCCACCGGCGGCACGTAGCGCGCCATCAGCTCGGGATTCACGCTGACGCGCACCGTCTGCACGGCAAGCCCATGGCGCGCGAGATCGGCCTGCAACTGCCCGGTCTGCTGGCGCAGCCGGCTGGCGACGGCGCCGCTGTCGCAGGCGAGGGCGAGGACGCCCTGTTCGAGCTGCATCACGCGCACGTGCCGGGACAGCGCGGCGGGCAGGGCGCGTTCGAGCGCCGTCTGCGCGGCGAGCAGGTCGCGGGCGTGCACCGCCAGGCCATGCGGCAGCTGGCGCGCGAGCAGGTCGGCGAGGCTGGACGCGCTCATCGGCGGGCGTCACGGGGCGGCCGTGGCGCTATGTTAAGATTCAACGGTTTACCGCGTCCTGCGGGCATATTCCGGATTCCCCATGCTGCAAACCCTGTTCAAGAAAGTCTTCGGCAGCCGCAATGAGCGGCTGGTCAAACAATACCTGCAAAAGGTGAAAGCGATCAACGCGCTCGAACCGGCGATGGAGGCGCTGTCCGACGCCGAGCTCAGCGGCAAGACCGCCGAATTCAGGTCGCGGCTGGCAAACGGCGAGACGCTCGACCAGCTGCTGCCCGAAGCCTTCGCCGTGGTGCGCGAAGCTTCGAAGCGCGCGCTCGGCATGCGCCACTTCGACGTGCAGATGGTCGGCGGCATGGTGCTGCACAGCGGCAAGATCGCCGAGATGCGCACCGGCGAAGGCAAGACGCTGATGGCGACGCTGCCGGCCTACCTGAATGCGCTGACCGGCAAGGGCGTGCACGTGGTGACGGTGAACGACTACCTCGCCCGCCGCGACGCCGAATGGATGGGGCGGCTGTACGGCTTCCTCGGGCTCACCACCGGCATCAACCTGTCGCAGATGCCGCACGACGCCAAGCAGGCCGCCTACGCCGCCGACATCACCTACGGCACCAACAACGAATACGGCTTCGACTACCTGCGCGACAACATGGTCTACGAGGTGGGCCAGAAGGTGCAGCGCCCGCTCGCCTTCGGCATCATCGACGAGGTCGACTCCATCCTCATCGACGAGGCGCGCACGCCGCTGATCATTTCCGGCCAGTCGGAAGAGAACACCGCGCTCTACCAGCAGGTCAACCTCGTCCCGCCGCGCCTCACGCGCCAGAAGGACGAGGAATCCGAGGGCGACTATTCGGTGGATGAAAAGTCGCGCCAGGTGCTGTTGTCGGAAACAGGCCACGAAAAGGTCGAGGCCATCCTCACCGAGATGGGCCTGCTGCCCGAAGGCGGCAGCCTCTACGACGCTTCCAACATCATGCTGATGCACCACGTGTACGCCGCGCTGCGCGCGCACGCGCTGTTCTTCAAGGACCAGCACTATGTGGTCCAGCCGGGCCCTGACGGACGGGGCGAAGTCATCATCGTCGACGAATTCACCGGGCGCCTGATGAGCGGCCGCCGCTGGTCGGACGGCCTGCACCAGGCGGTCGAGGCCAAGGAGGGCGTGGCGATCCAGAAGGAGAACCAGACGCTGGCGTCGATCACCTTCCAGAACTATTTCCGCATGTACCAGAAGCTCTCGGGCATGACCGGCACGGCGGACACCGAGGCCTTCGAATTCCAGAGCATCTACGGGCTGGAAACCGTCGTCATCCCGACGCACCGCCCGATGATCCGCAAGGATGAACACGACCAGGTCTACCGCACCGCAGGCGAGCGCGACCAGGCGGTGATCAACGAGATCCGCGCCTGCTACGAGCGCGGCCAGCCGGTGCTGGTCGGCACCACGTCGATCGAGGCGAACGAGCACCTGTCGGCCGAACTGAAGAAGGCCGGCCTGCCGCACAACGTGCTCAACGCCAAGCAGCACGCGCGCGAAGCCGAGGTCATCGCCCAGGCCGGCATGCCGGGCGGCATCACCATCGCCACCAACATGGCGGGCCGCGGTACCGACATCGTGCTCGGCGGCAGCATCCAGAAGGAGCTCGACGCCATCGCGCAGGACGAGAAACTCTCCGAGAGCGACAAGGCGGCGCGCACCGCGCAGTTGAAAGCCGACTGGCAGGTGCGGCACGACGCCGTGCTCGCGTCCGGCGGCCTGCACATCATCGGCACCGAGCGTCACGAATCGCGGCGCGTCGACAACCAGCTGCGCGGCCGTTCCGGCCGCCAGGGCGACCCCGGATCGAGCCGCTTCTTCCTGTCGCTGGAAGATCCGCTGCTGCGCATCTTCGCGTCCGACCGCGTCGCCGCGATCATGAACCGCCTCAAGATGCCCGAGGGCGAGGCGATCGAGCACCCGTGGGTGTCGCGCGCGATCGAGAACGCGCAGCGCAAGGTGGAACAGCGCAACTTCGACATCAGGAAGCAGTTGCTCGAATACGACGACGTCTCCAACGACCAGCGCAAGGTCATCTACGAGCAGCGCAACGAGTTGCTGGCGAGCGCCGAGGTCGGCGAGACCATCCGCGCCATGCGCCACGACGTGTTGAACGAAACCATCGACACCTACGTCGCGCCGGGCAGCATGGAAGAGCAGTGGGACGTGCCCAGCCTCGAAAAGCTGCTGGCCGCCCAGTTCAACCTCGATCTGCCGCTGCAGCAATGGCTGCAAGAGGACAAGACGCTCAACGAGGAAGGCCTGCGCAAGAAAGTGTGCGAAGCCGCCGACGCCGTCTATGCGGAGAAGGAAGCGCGCGTCGGCGCCGAACCGCTGCGCCAGTTCGAACGCGCGGTCATGCTGCAGAGCCTCGACACCCACTGGCGCGAGCATCTGTCCGCGCTCGACATGCTGCGCCAGGGCATCCACCTGCGCGGCTACGCGCAGAAGCAGCCCAAGCAGGAATACAAGCGCGAGGCCTTCGAACTGTTCGCCGGCATGCTCACCGCGATCAAGACCGAGGTCACGCAGATCACCGCCACGGTGCAGGTGCGCGCGCCCGAGGACATGCAGGCGGTCGAACTGCACGAAGAACCGACCAACGTGCAATACCAGCACGCCGGCTACGACGAGGCGCAGGATTTCGCCGAGGCCGAGGCTGCCGTGAACAAGCCGGCGCACGCCGGCCCCAAGGTCGGCCGCAACGATCCCTGTCCGTGCGGCTCGGGCAAGAAGTACAAGCAGTGCCACGGCAAGCTGAGCTAGGAGGCGCCATGCCTTATTACGTTTTCCGCATGGGCATGTTCAAGGTGCTCGAAAAGCAGGGCGAGTGGGCCACCTTCAAGGAAGCCAGGGCGCACACCAACGAACTGCGCAAGACGCTCGACCCCAAGAGCGGCGACAAGTACAAGATGATCTTCGCCGAGGATGAAATCGCCGCGCAGGAAACGCTGACCGCCGAGCGCGAGCTGGATAAGAGCCTCTCCGGCGACGACTGGTAATAATCCTTCGGCCAGTGCTTGAAAGACGGAAGGACGCCCTCAAGAATCGTAGCGAGCAGGGCGTCAGCCGGGCGCGCCCGAAGCGCAGGAACCGGAATGTACTCGATGTACATGAGGATTCCGAGCATCGGACGCGCCCGGATCACGCCCGCGCAGTAGATTATTGAGGGTGTCCGATGGCTGAGTACAACGAAGACGCTTACAAGCTGGCCCGCAAGGCCTACATCGAATACAGCTGCCCGTTCGAGCGGGCGCTGCTGTCGCGCTGCGTGGGCTGCGGCCGTTCGCGCAAGCTGAACCTGGCCGAGCGCGAGGCGATCGCCTGCGGCGATCCGGCGGTGCGTGAGCACTGCCTTACTTTCTACCAGGCGCTGCACGACAACGCGCAGTTCGCGCTCAAGATCAACCCCACGGCAAGCGGCCCCCTCCCCAACCCTCCCCCGCAAGCGGGAGAGGGGGCAAACGTCACGCCCAAACCGATCAACGCACCATGGCCGTTCGGCAAGGAAATCCGCGCGCAGTGCGGCGGCGTGCGCGGGCTGGCGACGGCGCTGGGCGAGGCCGGCGACGAGGCGACCGACGTGGCGTCGAGCGTGCTCGCCGGCCAGGCCCGTTTCGGCGCGACCGACGATTTTCCCTACTCGGAAATCATGCGTGCGGTAGTGCACTACGAGCCGCGCAAGCGCCGTTCGTAGTCGGCAAGCGCCGGCCCGGGAACCCGGCATGCCTGGACGCAGTCTGTTTGACGACTCCGTTTTTTTGCATACACTGCCCGCGTGCGAATCCGATTCCATCGCTTCCTGCTGATCCTGCTGATGCTGGGCCTGCCCGTGCAGACCTTTGCGGCCACGTCCATGCTGGTTTGCGCGAGCGCGCATCAGGCCATGCCGGCGCAAATGGCGTCGGCCGACGAAGCGATGGCCGGCTGCCACGAACCCGAGCCGTCGCCGCCGCAATCCCACGAGTGCAAGCACTGCACGGTGTGCGCGCTGGCCTCGGCGCTGCCGATTCCCGCCACCGACAGCGTCCGCTGGGCGGCTGCCGCCCCGCAGTACCAGCCGCCGTCCGCCGTGACGTTCAACGGCTTCATCCCCGACGGTCCCGAGCGACCACCCCGAACCTTCCTCGCCTGACACCGCGCTGAAGAAGCGCGGCGATTCCGTTCGTCCCGAACTGTGATCCGGCCTTGCGGCTCCGTGCCGCGGCCGATGCGAGGTGAAACATGAGAAACGCTTTATTCCGCAGACAGGCGCTGTACGCCTGCCTGTTCCTGGGCGGCGTGACCGCCCCCGTGTGGGCCGACCCGGCCCTACCCTTCAAGCACTACCAGGGCTGGCGCGACGAGCCGGTGCAGGACTGGCGCGCGGCCAACGACCGCGTCGGCGAGGTCGGCGGCTGGCGTACCTATCTGCGCGAAGCGCAGCCTGCCGGCGGTGGCGGACACGACCACGGGGCGCCGCAGCCGGCGGCGCCCGGCGATCGCGGTCATCATGGCCACCACCATGGTCATTGAGGAGGC
This sequence comes from Pseudomonadota bacterium, assembly GCA_040753235.1. GTDB lineage: Bacteria > Pseudomonadota > Gammaproteobacteria > Burkholderiales > Thiobacillaceae > Thiobacillus. The sequence continues at coordinate 54,957 of JBFMET010000009.1, read as the reverse complement.
GCGATGAAACCCATTACCCCAACACCGCGCACGCTGGTTCTGGCGCTGCTGTCGGCCGCCCTGCTCGGCGGTTGCGCCAGTTTTTCCGAGGACGGCGGCTTCGGCGCCGTCGAGACCGCCGCGCAGACGCGTCTGCAGAAGGACGTCGTATGGACGCGCGACGCCGAGGCACGCAGCGCAGTCGAAGCGCGCGTCGGCGCGCTGCTCGCCCAGCCGCTGACGGCCGACGCCGCGGTGCAGATCGCGCTGCTCAACAACCCCGGCCTGCAGGCGGCGTTCAATACGCTCGGCATCGCCGAGGCCGACTGGGTCGCGGCGCAGCGCCTGCCCAACCCGGGCTTTTCCATCGGCCGCATGACGCGCGGCAGCGAGGTCGAGTGGGAGCGCAGCCTGCACCTCAATCTCGCCGCGCTCCTGACCATGCCGATGCGCGCCGGCATCGGGCAGCGGCAGTTCGAGCAAACGCGCCGCGCGCTGGTGCTCGAGGTGCTGCGCCTCGCCGCCGAGACGCGCAAGGCCTGGGTCGCCGCCGTCGCCGTCGGGCAGACCGCCGCCTACCAGCGGCAGGCGATGGACGCGGCCGAAGCCGGCGCCGAACTCGCGCGCCGCATGGCGCAGGCCGGCAACTGGAGCACCCTGCAGCGCGCGCGCGAGCAGGCCTTCTACGCCGACGCGGCGCTCGCGGTCGCGCGCGCCGAGCAGGCGAAGCGCGCCGCGCGCGAACGCCTGGTGCGGCTGATGGGCCTGGCGCAGGCGGACCAGGTGAAGCTGCCCGAGCGTCTGCCCGATCTGCCGGCGAATCTGCCTGTGCTGGCCGACGTCGAGCAGCAGGCGATGGATTCGCGCATCGACCTGCAGATGACGAAGCTGCAGACCGAGGCGCTGGCGAAGAACCTGGGCCTCACCCGCAGCACGCGCTTCATCAACGTGCTCGAACTCGGCATCGCCAACAACAGCTCGAACGAGGAACCGCACCAGCGCGGCTACGAAATCAGCTTCGAGCTGCCGCTGTTCGACTTCGGCCAGACGCGCGTCGTGCAGGCCGAGAGCCGCTACCGGCAGGCGCTGGAGCGTGCGCGCGAGGTCGCGGTGAACGCGCGTTCGGAAGTGCGCGAAGCCCATGCGATGCAGCAGGGCCAGTACGCGATCGCTCGCCATCTGCGCGACGAGGTGGTGCCGCTTAAACAGCGTATTTCCGAGGAAAACCAGCTGCGCTACAACGGCATGCTGATCGGCGTGTTCGAACTGCTCGCCGACGCGCGTTCGCAGATCGCGTCGGTCAACGCCGCCATCGAGGCGCAGCGCGACTTCTGGCTCGCCGATGCCGACCTCGCGATGGCGCTGGTCGGCACGCCGAGCAAGACCGCCGTCGCCTCTGCCTCGTCCGCCCCCGCCGATGCGGCGGCAGGCCACTGAAAGGATTTGCCATGACTTCAAGACGTGATTTTTTCAAGCTCGCCGGCGTCGCCGCCGCAACGAGCGTCAGCCCGGTCGCGATGGCGCGGCTGCCGGAAGTGGTGAGCATGGACAGCCCCGCCACCCAGCCGCCGCTGCTGCCGCCCAGCGGCCGGCCCTACAACCCGGTGGTGACGCTCAACGGCTGGACCCTGCCCTGGCGCATGAAGGACGGGGTCAAGGAATTCCACCTCGTCGCCGAACCGGTGGTGCGCGAAATCGCCCCCGGCATGAAGGCGCACCTGTGGGGCTACAACGGCCAGAGCCCCGGCCCGACCATCGAGGTGGTCGAAGGCGACCGCGTGCGCCTCTACGTCACCAACCGCCTGCCCGAGCACACCACCATCCACTGGCACGGCCAGCGGCTGCCGAACGGCATGGACGGCGTCGGGGGGCTTAATCAGCCCCAGATCCCGCCGGGCAAGACCTTCGTCTACGAGTTCGTCGCGCGCCGTCCCGGCACCTTCATGTACCACCCGCACGCCGACGAGATGGTGCAGATGGCAATGGGCATGATGGGCTTCTGGGTCACGCACCCCAAGGGCCGGCATCCGCTGATCGACCCGGTCGACCGCGATTTCTGCTTTTTGCTGAACGCCTACGACATCGAGCCGGGCAGCTACACGCCCAGGGTCAACACCATGCTCGACTTCAACCTGTGGACCTGGAACAGCCGCGCCTTTCCCGGCATCGACAGCCTCAACGTGCGGCTGAACGACAAGGTTCGCATCCGCATCGGCAACCTCACCATGACCAACCATCCCATCCATCTCCACGGGGTCGAGTTCGAGGTGACCGGCACCGACGGCGGCCCCACGCCGAAGGGTTCGCGCTGGATGGAAGTCACCGCCGACATCGCGGTGGGGCAGATGCGCCAGATCGAATTCCTTGCCGACGAGGAGGGCGACTGGGCCTTCCACTGCCACAAGAGCCACCACACCATGAACGCGATGGGCCACGACGTGCCAACCCTGATCGGCGTCGACCACAGCGGGCTCGCCGGCAAGATTTCGAAGCTCATTCCCGACTACATGGTGATGGGCGAGCGCGGCATGGCAGACATGGCCGAAATGGAAATGCCGCTGCCTGACAACACCCTGCCGATGATGACCGGGCAGGGGCAGTATGGCCCGGTGGAAATGGGCGGCATGTTCACCGTGATGAAGGTGCGGCGCGACCAGAAGCGCGGCGATTACTCCGACCCGGGCTGGTACAAGCACCCGCCGGGCACGGTGGCCTACGAGGTCGCCGCCGCGCCGACCGAGCCGGTGCGCGCGCCGCAGGCCGCGTCGCCGCAGGGCAAGCCCGGCGACATCGAAGTCAAGGTGCGCAAACCCAGCGGCCACGACGGGCACAACCATTGAACAACATGAAAGGACACCCGATGAAAACCACCCTGTTGCTGGCCGCGCTGATGACGGCCGCATTCACCACCTTGCCGGCGCACGCGCACGGCGACAAGAAACATGCGCCCGCGCCCGTCGTGTTCGAACAGACAGCCTGGGGCATCGCCGGCAAGCCTGCCGACGCCCGGCGCACGATCACGATCGACATGACCGACGCCATGCGCTTCATGCCGGACAAGATCACGGTGGAGGAAGGCGAGACCGTGCGCTTCGTCGTCCGCAACCGCGGCCGCATGCTGCACGAAATGGTGATCGGCACGCCCGAGGAACTGGCGAAGCACGCCGCGATGATGGTGAAGTTTCCCAACATGGAACACGATGAGCCCTACTTGGTCCATGTCGACCCCGGCAAGACCGGCGAGATCGTCTGGACCTTCAACCGCGCCGGACAGTTCGAGTTCGCCTGCCTGATCCCCGGACATTTTGAGGCCGGCATGCGCGGCACGTTGACCGTTACCCCCAAGCAAGGAGCTGCAAAATGAAATCGCTGATCACGCTTCTGGCCGGCCTCGCCGTCGCCATGCCGCTGTATGCCCAGCCCGTTCCGCAGAGCGAAGGCACGGTGCGCAAGCTCGACGTACCCAACGCCAAGATCACGCTGCGCCACGGCCCCATCGTCAACCTCGACATGCCGCCGATGAGCATGGTGTTCCGGGTGCAGCCGCCGGAACTGATGAACGGCTTGAAGGTGGGCGACACGGTGAAGTTTCACGCCGAGTCGATCGACGGAAACTACACCGTGACGGCGATTCAGAAGGCGCCATAGCCGGGCGCTGCGCTGGCGGCAGGCCGGCTTGGCATGCCGGATTCCTGTACTACATTGACGAGATGCTGCCGGACCCCCTCGCGGGCCTGCAGCTTTTTCGCAATCAGGTCGGGAGATCAACATGACACGCGTGACGCTTTTGATTTTCTTCCTCGGCATGGTTCTCGCCGCGCCGGCGTGGGCCGCCGATCCCGTGCCCGGGCAGGCGCAGGAACGCGAGCGGATCTACGGGTACGAACTCATGACGCCGCAGGAGCGGAACGAACACCACTCCCGCATGCGCGCAGCAAAAACGGAGCAGGAGCGCGAGCAGATCCGCCTGGAGCACCACAGGCAGATGCAGGAACGTGCCAAGGCGCAGGGCAAGACGCTGCCCGACATGCCGCCGGCCGGGATGGGGCCTGGTGCTGGCCCGGGGCCGGGCTATCGCCGCTGAGGCGACACAGCCGCATCAGGGCGTGTCGGGGACGGGAGCGGCCGGAGGGGTCTGAGCGCTGGCGGCGCTCGGGGTAATCATGGCTTTGCTGATGCGACGCGCTTCTTCCTGCATCGCCGCGAGCTGGTCCGGCTTCAGTTGCCACACCAGGCTGTCGCGCGCCTTGGCGGCGGAATCCACGCCCTGTGCGGCGGCGAGATTGAACCAGAGGTAGGCGCGCGCCTTGTCGATCGCGGTGCCGGTGCCGTAGCGATAGAGCTCGCCGAGGCTGTACTGCGCTTTCGCATGGCCGCGCAGTGCAGGCTTCTCGATCCATTCAAAGGCCGCCTGATAGTCCTGCACCACGCCGCGCCCGTTCAAGAGTGCGAGACCGTATTCATACTGGGCCTCGGCGAGCCCCTGCCTGGCGGCGTGCTCTAACCACTTCGCGGCTTCCTTGTCGTTCTGCACCACGCCGTCGCCGGTCGCGTAGCGCATGCCCATCTGCAACTGGGCTTCGGCGTCGCCTGCCTCGGCGCGGGTGTGCGGCACGACGGCCGGCACCTGCGCCATGGGCAGGTGCCGGTCGGTCGAGAGCCAGGCGGTCACGCCGATCAGAGCGGTGACGCCGGTCAGCAGCAGAGCCGGCTTGAGCGGATTGAACGTCCAGAAACGGTGGTGGCAGGCGCGGCAGCGCAGCGGCGTGTAGAGCAGAAGCTTCCGAATGCCGTCATGGGCATGCAGGTTGCCGCCCCGGATCTTGTCGCTACCGCATTGTGGGCAGGTGCGCGACATGGATCGTCTCAGCGCGATTGCGCGATCATGAAATCGACAGCGGCGTTGACGTCGGCTTCGCTGAGTGCGGGATTGCCGCCCTTGGCGGGCATCGCGCCCTTGCCTTTGATGGCAACGGTGTAGAGGGTGTCCATGCCTTGCGCGATTCGGGCGGTCCACGCAGCGGCATCACCGGTTTTGGGTGCGCCGGCAACGCCCTTGTCGTGACAGAAGGCACACGCCTGACGATAGATTTTCTGGCCGTGGACGAGGTCGGCGACGGTCGGTGCGGGCACAGCCGCCGGTGCCGAAGCCGCCGGTGCGGCGGCCGAAACCGCTGGCACGGGCGCCTTGACGGCAGACGCGGCAACGGGCGCGGGACGCTCAGCAGGCGAGGCGGCGGGAGCGGTCTCGACGAAGGCTTCGGCCGCGGGTGCGGCTGCTTCCACCGGCGGTGCGGCCGGTGCTTCGGTCGCCGGCGCTTCCACGACCGACGGCTCGACTGCGGGGGCAGCGGCCTCTTCCGGCTTGCCGCAGGCGGCAAGGCCCGCAGCAGACACCATCAACAGCAATGCGGCGATCGATTTCATCGGGAAGTCCTCGCGGGTACCAGACAGTCTTTGCAGTGCCGCCCACGCGTTTTACGGCTTGGCGGCGGCAGGTGCGGCAGCATTGCCGGCAGCGGGCGCGTCACCTGCGGCAGCCGTTGCCGCAGCCGGTGCGGGGGGCGGGGTGGGCGCGGGCGGTTCCTTGAACGAGGCGCCGGCCGAATTGGCCAAATAGACGACCGCACGGGCCATTTCCAGATCGGAAAGGCTGTCGTCGCCGCCGCGCGGCGGCATCTGGCGAAGGCCTTCGATGGCATGCTTCACCAGGGTGTCGTACCCCTGGCCCAGGCGGTCGCCCCAGTCGCCGCGGCTGTCGAACTTGGGCGCGCCGAGTGCACCCGAGCTATGGCAGGAAGCGCACACCGCGTCATAGACTTCCTTGCCGGATTTCTCGACGCGCGGCGCGTTGGCGTCGAGCGCAGCCAGTTTGCCGAAGGGCTGGATGCGCTTGAGCGTGGCCTTCTCGGCCGCTTCGGCGCTGAGGTCGGGCTTGTGTTCCGCCTGGATGCCGAGCACCAGTTGAACGATGAGGAAAATGGCCAGCAGCGGGGCGATCAGCCCGGCGAGGATGGAAATGACGACCTCCTGCGGGGTGGCTTGGGTCATCTTGGCATGCGAGTCGGCCATGAAAGTTCCTTGGATACGTCAAAAGTCGCGATTATAAGGAAAGCGCCCCGTGCAGCAAAGGACGGCGCACCGTTCCGCAATGGACGCCGCGGGGCAAACCCGTTATCCTTCGCCGCACTTGGCGCCCGTAGCTCAGCTGGATAGAGTACTGCCCTCCGAAGGCAGGGGTCGTGCGTTCGAATCGCGCCGGGCGCGCCAAAAATCAATGGGTTGGACCTTCCGGGTCTGGCCCATTTCCGTCTGTGCCCATCCCGTGCCCAGTTTGTGCCTTGTTCGTGCCTGCATCGAGTGTAGGGCGGACGCGCCTCGTGTTTTTTGACGAGTGCTTCCCGTGCCTTGCCTCAGGATTTGCCGCCGTCCGCGACGTATTCAAAAAGATCCCCCACCCCGCATCCGAAAAGTCGGCATAGCTGATCGATCGTTTCCAGATCGATGCGGGTCCCCGGCGAGCAACTGCGCGGTGAAGGCATCCTGTTCGACGATTTCGTCAAGGCGAACGCTGATGATTTGGTGGGGTCCGAGGGGGCAATGTGACTTGGTCATTTCACGTTCTCCTGGTCGAAGGCGACACGGCGTTAACTCGGTTGCGTCGCGCGTTGATTTACCGCACAAGTCTACACGAAGAAAATCTTAAAAACACAATAAAATCAAATGTTTATAATTTAGGCAAAGGGCGCCCATCCCCTTTCTGGCGACCCAAAAAAACTGGACCGCAGGGACGTTGTGCGCGCACGAGGTCCACGCCCCTGCCTGAAATGAGCGACAAGGGCGCATAAGCCCTCTCAGCCATTTCTGCAGGGGATTGCCGTTGCGTGAGTTGATAAAAACCCCTCGATCGACGCAATAAATGCGTTGATTGATTGCGCGTGCGGCGAAAAAGGCCAATAATCACCGCATGAAAAGCGGTGAAAAACACTACATTTGGCAGCAGCCTGACTGGCCGAACTGGCGTTACGACCTCGCGGCGCTGGTCGGACCCATGACCGAGGTGAGTCGGGTTCAGGGTTTACTGCTCGGGCGGTTGGCCGACGTCGGCATGGGGCTGCGGGAGCAAGCCAGCCTGACGACACTGACCGAGGACGTCCTGAAGACGAGCGAGATCGAGGGCGAGGCCCTCGACGCGGAGTCGGTGCGATCGTCGGTGGCGCGCCATCTGGGCGTGGATATCGGCGCGCTGGCGCCCGTTGACCGCAACGTCGAGGGCGTGGTCGACATGGTGCTCGACGCAACGACGAACTTTGCTCAGCCCGTTTCCCTTGAAAGGCTCCTGGGCTGGCACGCGGCCTTGTTTCCCACCGGCTACAGCGGAATGAGCCCGATCCGTGTCGGCCGCTTTCGCGACGATGCCGAAGGTCCGATGCAGGTGGTTTCGGGGCCGGTGAATCGGCGCCGCGTGCACTTCGAAGCGCCGCCAGCCGGAAACCTGGAGAAGGAAGTCGAGCGCTTTCTCGATTGGCTCAACGACAGCGAAGCCGATCCGCCCCTGCTCAAAGCGGGACTGGCTCACCTGTGGCTCGTGACGCTTCATCCCTTCGACGACGGCAACGGCCGCATCGCCCGTGCAATCGGCGATCTGCTGCTGGCGCGTGCGGACGGCAGCGCCCAGCGTTTCTACAGCCTGTCGGCGCAGATCCAGAAACATCGCAGGGGCTACTATGAGGTTCTCGAACGCACCCAGAAGGGCGCGCTCGATGTGACGGCCTGGCTGGCCTGGTTTCTCGACACGCTCAGGGCAGCCGTCGAGGACGCGCATCATGCGCTGGACCGCGTACTGGCGAAATCGATCTTCTGGCAGCGCTGGGCGGGTACACCGCTCAACGCGCGTCAGACCAAGGTGCTCAACAGGATGCTGGACGGATTCGAGGGCAAGCTGACCAGCAGCAAGTGGGCATCGATGACCAAGTGTTCCTCGGATACCGCCCTTCGGGACATTAACGAACTCCTGTCCCTGGGCATCCTGAGGAAGAGTTCCGCAGGCGGGCGGAGCACGGCTTACGAGATCGGCGACTGACGATCTGGCTGGCTCCGCAGGAGGGCCAAGCGGGTCCACTCAAGGTGGAAGGCGGGGGTCAAATCAGCGTGCATGTTAATAAGCTGGTTATCTCGCTGAAAAACGCATTTTTCGGTTTTACTCGATTTGGCATAGGCCCAATGCCGCGCATGCGTACGCAGCAACTTGATGATTTAAATCGGTTAATGACGCCCTCGCCAGTTTTGCGTAGTATGGGACCGGTAGACCGGTCTGGACTCCGAAGGGCCAGTCCCTTGCTCGGAAAGGGTTTATTCTCCGTTCCGCGGGGGTAAACTTCGCCCCGCTGTTCTTTCAGAGTGCTGCAACCATGGCCATCCCGACTCCTACCGACATCAAGCTTCACCAGGCTTCGCACAAGCTGGAAATCGCGTTCACCGACGGCGCCCGTTTCGAGCTGCCGTTCGAATTCCTGCGCGTCTACTCGCCGTCGGCCGAAGTGCGCGGCCACGGTCCCGGCCAGGAAGTGCTGCAGGCCGGCAAGCGCGACGTGCTGATCAACGCCGCCGAGCCGGTCGGCCTGTACGGCATCAATTTCTTCTTTTCCGACGGCCACGACACCGGCATCTACTCCTGGGAATACCTGTACGACCTCGGCGTGAATCATGACGCGCTGTGGGCGGACTACCTCAGGCGCATGGAAGCCGCAGGCGCCTCGCGCGACCCCGGCATCGCCAAGATGTTCGAGCAGCGCCCCAAGGGCAAGTAAGGCCCGATCGATGTCGGCCTGCACGGCACCCAACTGCGCGCCCTCCGGGGCGCGTATTGTTTTGTTGAGTCCGTACGAGCTCGGCCGCCAGCCGTTCAACCTCGCGCAGCCGGCGGCGTGGTTCGCGCGCGCCGGGATTCGTGCCGCCTGCGTCGATCTTTCGCAGCAGACGCTCGACGCCGCGACCTTCGCCGACGCCGAGTACGTCGCCGTCTACCTCGGCATGCACACCGCCACCCGCATCGCCGCCGCCGCGCTGCCGAAGTTGCGCACCCTCGCGCCGCATGCGCGCATCGCCGCCTTCGGTCTGTATGCGCCGGTGAACGCCGCATGGCTGCAGTCGCTCGGCGTCGAGGCGATCTTCGGCGGCGAATCCGAGCCGGATCTGCTGGCCTGGGTGCAGACCGGCACGCCGCCTGCCGCGCCCGTCGTGCGCCGCAGCAGGATCGATTTCCTGCTGCCCGACCGCAGCGGCCTGCCGCCGCTGACCCGCTATGCGAAGCTGATCCTCGCCGACGGCACGCAAATGGCCACCGGCTTCGCCGAAGCGAGCCGCGGCTGCAAGCACCTGTGCCGGCACTGCCCGGTGGTGCCGGTGTACGAGGGCAAGTTCCGCGTGGTGCCGGTCGACACGGTGATCGCCGACATCGCGCAGCAGGTCGACGCGGGTGCTGCGCACATCAGCTTCGGTGACCCCGATTTCCTCAACGGGCCGACGCATGCGCTCAAAGTCGCCGAGGCACTGCACGCGCGCTTTCCCGATCTTTCCTGGGACGCGACGATCAAGGTCGAGCACCTGCTCGCGCACGCCGAGCTGCTGCCGCGCCTCAAGGCCTGCGGGCTGCTGTTCGTCGTCACCGCGGTCGAGTCGGTCGACGATGTGATTCTCGACAAACTTGCCAAGGGCCATACCCGCGCCGATTTCGAAGCAGTGCTGGCGCAGGCGCGCGCACTCGGCATCGCGCTCGCGCCGACCTTCGTGCCGTTCACGCCGTGGACCACGCTCGCGGGCTATCGCGACCTGCTCGCCACGCTATTGAAGCTGCGCCTCGTCGAGGCGGTGCCGCCGGTGCAGCTGGCGATCCGCCTGCTGGTGCCGCAAGGGTCCTACCTCATGCAATTGCCCGGCTTCGCCGCGCGCGTCGGCGCCTTCGACGACGCCTTGCTCGGCTACCCGTGGCAGGCGGACGACGCGCGCGTCGACGCATTGCAGGCCGAAATCATGGCCTGGGTGATGGCGGCGGAAAAACAGAACCTGCCGCGCGGCGAGGTGTTCGCCGGCATCTGGGCGCGCACCCACGCCGCGCTCGGCGAAGCGGTGCCGCCGCTCGACCCCGTGCAGTTCGGCGATATGATCCCGCATCACTCCGAGCCCTGGTACTGCTGTGCCGAGCCGACCGAGACCCAACTCGCGAGCTTCTGAGCGCACGATGCCGCGTCTGCTCCTGCTGCTGCCCGCCGCGGGCTACACCAACGCCGATTTCATGGCAGCCGCGGGCGCGCTGGGCGTCGAGATCGTCACCTGCGCCGACTATTGCCACCGGCTTGCCCCGGACTGGGGGCTGCCGCCGCTGATGAGCGTGCCCTTCGACCAGCCCGACGTCGCGCTGCCCCGCGTATTGCAGCTCCTGGACGGTCCGGTCGACGCCGTGCTCGCCGTCGACGACCACGGCCAGGCGCTGGCGGCGGGGCTGCGCGCAGCCCTCGGCCTGCCGGGCAATCCGCCGGAGACCGTAGCGGCGCTGACCGACAAACTGTGCTTCCGCGAACTGCAGCGCGCGCTCGGTCTGCCGCATCCGGCATTCGCCACGGTCGATGACGCGCCGGATCTCGCTGCGCTGCCCGCGTTTCCGGTGGTGGTGAAGGCGAGGCGGCTGAACGCGAGCCGCGGCGTGATTCGTGCCGACGATGCCGTGCAACTGGCACAGGCATTCCAACGGGTCTTGCGCATCCAGGCCCGCGCGCAGCGCGAGCGAGATTCGGTCCTCGTCGAGCGCTTCATTCCCGGCGTCGAAGTCGCGCTCGACGGTGTGCTGCGCGACGGCACGCTGTCTGTGCTTGCCGTGTTCGACAAGCCCGATCCGCTCGACGGGCCCTATTTCGAGGAGACGCTGTTCGTCACCCCCTCGCGCCTGCCGGCGGCGACGCAGGCGACGTTTGCGGCGTCGGTTGAAAAAATCTGCGCGGCGGCGGGCGTCACCGAGGGCGTTATCCACGCCGAGGCGCGCGTCAACGACGCCGGCGTGTGGCTGCTCGAAATCGCGCCGCGCGGTATCGGCGGCCTGTGCGGGCGCGTGCTCGCGGCGACGCTCGGCATGACCTCGGCCGAGATCGTGCTGCGGCATGCGCTCGGCCTGCCGCTGCCGGCTCTGGATCCTGGTGCCGCGGCGGGGGTGATGATGATCCCCATCCCCGCTGCCGGCATTTTCCGCGGTGTCGACGGCGTCGACACCGCGCGCGCGTTGCCCGGCATCACCGATGTCGAGATCACTGCGCACCCGGGCCAGCTCGTCGCGCCGCCGCCCGAGGGCGCCAGCTACCTGGGCTTCCTGTTCAGCCGTGCCGCCACGCCCGCCGCCGCCGAAGCCGTCTTGCGCGAAGCACACGCTGCGCTGCGCGTGAACGTCCAGCCTTTCGTCGAAGCATGAACGCCTTCCACGCCGCACTCGCCGACGCCATCGCACGCGCCACGGGCGAGCCCTTCGCGCCGCAGGCCGCGCGCGCCGTGCACGGCGGCGATATCAGCGAAGCGTTCACGCTGGCCGATGGCGCGCGCAGCTTCTTCGTGAAAACGCAGCCGGCGGCGCGGCTCGACCTGTTCGAGGCGGAAGCGGCGGGGCTCGCCGAACTGGCGGCGGCGCAGGCGGTGCGCGTGCCGGCGGTGATCGCGCACGGCAGCGCCGCGGGGCGCGCCTACCTGGTGCTCGAAGCCTTGTCCTTGGGCGGGCGCGGCGATGCCGCCGTGCTCGGCCGCCAGCTCGCGCAGCAGCATCGGGTGAGCGCTGCGCGCTTCGGTGATGCGCGCGACAACTGGATCGGCGCCACGCCGCAGCCGAACGGCTGGCTCGACGACTGGGTCGCGTTCTGGCGCGAGCGCCGGCTGGGCTATCAACTGAAGCTCGCGGCGCAGAACGGCTGCGGCGGCGCGCTGCAGCGCGACGGCGAAGCACTGCTGGCACGCCTGGAGGATTTCTTCGGCGGCTACCGGCCGCAGCCTTCGCTGCTGCACGGCGACCTGTGGGGCGGCAACCACGGGTTTCTCGACGACGGCACGCCGGTGATCTTCGATCCCGCGGTCTATTACGGCGACCGCGAGTGCGACCTCGCGATGAGCGAGCTCTTCGGCGGTTTCGCGCCGGCGTTTCATGCCGCCTACCGCGAAGCGTGGCCGCTCGATCCGGGTTATGCGGTGCGGCGCACGCTCTACAATCTGTATCACATCCTCAACCACGCCAATCTGTTCGGCGGCTACGCCGGGCAGGCGCAGCGCATGGCTGCGCGGTTGCTGGCCGAGATTCGTTAATCGGTTTGGGCGTGGCGTTTGCTCCCTCCCCCCCCGGGCGGGGGAGGGTTGGGGAGAGGGGGCGAAGCCATCGGTTTGGGCGTGGCGTTTGCTCCCTCCCCCCGGGCGGGGG
>JBFMET010000009.1:12048-42433 GCA_040753235.1 Pseudomonadota bacterium | reverse complement strand
CCCCCCGGGCGGGGGAGGGTTGGGGAGAGGGGGCGAAGCCATCGGTTTGGGCGTGGCGTTTGCTCCCTCCCCCCGGGCGGGGGGAGGTTGGGGAGAGGGCCGGTTCAGCTTCGCGTCAGCGCTGCGAGAGCGAACGCAGCGTCGGCACCGCGAGCCCGAACTGATCGGCGTGCGCGAGCGCGCGCGCCAGCCGTGCCGGCGCCGAGCGGCCGGTGCAGCCGTGGTTCGGGTCGCCGTCGAAGGCTTCGAGCATGCCGGCGATGAGATTTTCGCGGTCGTGCTGCACGCCGGTCAGCGCATCCTGGATGTCCATCACCTCGTTCGCCACAGTGCGCGCGAAGACCTCGTGCCGCGCCCACAGTTGCGACACCGTGCCGCCGGTTTTCAGGCCGGCGATGTTGGTGGTGAGGATGTAGACGTTCTTCCGCACCAGTTCGAACAGCAGTGCGTCGCCCGGCGCGACCACGCGGCACGGCAGGTCGATCGACGCCAGTGCTTCGCAAAGGAGTTTGGCGCCGGGACCCGCGGCGGGCGAGGCAATCAGCGGTTTGGCGTCGGTACCCTTCTTCTTCTCGAACCACACCGAAATCACCGTTGGATTGTCGTAGCGGTATTTTTCCCAGTCGCGCGGCAGCAGTTCGTTCTGGATCAGCGCGACGCGCGGCCGCCAGGCGCCGGGCAGGGCGGCGAGCACGGTGTGGAGATCGTTCTCGGCGACCGCGACCAGCACCAGCGCCGGATCGGGGTGCGCGTGCGCGACGCTGAACATATCGTCGCCGCGGTTGACCGGAACCACGCTGTGGCCCGCGCGCAGCAAGCCGCCGGCGAACACGCGGCCGAGCTGGCCGAGGCCGATGATGACGTTAACCGGTTTGGGCGCGCGCAGCGCGTCGTTCGCCCCCTCTCCCCCGGAGGGAGAGGGTTGGGGAGAGGGGGAGGTCACTCAACACCTTTCGAATGAAGGTACTCGTCGTAGGTGCCGAGATAGAACTCGACGCCCTCGGGCGTGATTTCGAGGATGCGCGTCGCCAGGCTGGAGACGAACTGGCGGTCGTGCGAGACGAAGATCAGCGTGCCCTTGAACAGGTCGAGTGCGAGGTTGAGCGACTCGATCGATTCCATGTCCATGTGGTTGGTCGGCTCGTCCATGACCAAAACGTTATGCCGGCCGAGCATCAGCTTGCCGTAGAGCATGCGGCCCTTCTCGCCGCCCGAGAGCACGCGCACCGATTTCTTCACGTCGTCGCCGGAGAACAGCAAGCGGCCGAGGATGCCGCGCAGCACCTGCTCGTCGTCGCCCGCCTGCGTCCACTGGTGCATCCAGTCGGTGAGGTTCTTGTCCATGTCGAAGTCGGCGACGTGGTCCTGCGAGAAGTAGCCGACGTTGGCGTTCTCGCTCCAGCGCACTTCGCCGAATTGCGGCGTCAGCTCGCCCATCAGGAGCTTCATCAGCGTCGACTTGCCGACGCCGTTGCCGCCGATGACCGCCATTTTCTCGCCTGCTTCGAGCGAGAAGCCTAGGTTCGTGAACAGCGGCGTGCCGTCGTAGCCGAACTTGAGATTCTCGACTTCGAGCGCGCGGCGGTGCAGCGCCTTCTCGGGCTCGAAGCGGATGTAGGGGTTCTGGCGCGAGCTCGGCTTGAAGTCCTCGATCTTGATCTTGTCGATCATCTTCATGCGGCTGGTGGCCTGGCGCGCCTTCGACTTGTTGGCCGAGAAGCGGCGCACGAATTCCTGCAGTTCGGCGACCTTGTCCTTGGCGCGTGCGTTCTGCGCGGCCTGGCGCGCCTTTGCCTCGGAAGACGCCAGCATGTAGTCGTCGTAGTTGCCCGGGTAGATCTTGATGGTGCCGTAGTCGAGGTCGGCCATGTGGGTGCAGACCTGGTTCAAAAAGTGGCGGTCGTGCGAGATCACGATGATGGTCGCGTTGCTCTCGTTCAGCACGTTCTCCAGCCAGCGGATGGTGTTGATGTCGAGGTTGTTGGTCGGCTCGTCCAACAGCAGGATGTCGGGCTTGGAGAACAGCGCCTGCGCCAGCAGCACGCGCAGCTTGAAGCCGGGCGCGATCTGGCTCATGGTGCCGCTGTGCTGCTCGGTGGGGATGCCGACGCCGAGCAGCAACTCGCCCGCGCGCGCCTCGGCGTCGTAGCCGCCCATCTCGCCGAATTTGGCTTCCAGCTCGGCGGCGTGCAGATAGTCCTTCTCGCTCGCCTCCGGGTTCATGTAGATGGCGTCCTTTTCCTGCATCACGCGCCACATCTCGGCGTGACCCTGCAGCACCACGTCGAGCACGCGCTGCTCCTCGTAGCCGAACTGGTCCTGGCGCAGCCAAGCCATGCGCTCGCCGGGGTCGAGCGCGACGTTGCCGGAAGTCGGCTCCAGTTCGCCGGCGAGGATTTTCATGAAGGTCGACTTGCCGCAGCCGTTGGCGCCGATCAGGCCGTAGCGGTTGCCGTCGCCGAACTTGACGGTGACGTTCTCGAACAGCGGCCTGGCGGCGAACTGCAGGGTGATGTTGGAAGCGGTGAGCACGGCGGATTCCTGGAGTGCTGGAAAAACCCGGCATTTTATCACCGTGTGCGCCCCCGGCCGGGCGCGCACGGCTTACAGCGTCTTTTCCAGGACCTTGGATTTGCGCTGGTAGTTGTAGAGCGCCTGCTTGCGCTTCGGCAGGTTGTCGGGGCTGCTGTCGACGAAGCCGCGCTCCTCGAACCAGTGTTCGGTGCGCGTGGTCAGCACGAAGAGTTTCCTGAAGCCGGCCTTCTTGCCGCGCTTTTCGGCCTCCGCCAGCAGCAGGTCGCCGAAGCCGCGCCCGCGGAAGTCCCTCGCCACGGCGAGGCAGGCGAGTTCGGCCGCCTTCTCCTCGGGGAAGGGATAGAGCGCGGCGCAGCCGGCGACGACGCCGTCCGATTCGAGCACCAGGAAGCGGTCGATCTCGATTTCCAGCAGTTCGCGCGAGCGCCGCACCAGGATGCCCTCGCGCTCGAGCGGTTCGATCACGCCGAGGATACCGCCGACGTCGTCGATGGTCGCGGCGCGCAGCGTCTCCAGCGGCGCCGGCGTGACCAGGGTGCCGACGCCCTCGCGGGTGAAGAGCTCGGACAGCAAGGCGCCGTCGCGATGCCGGCTGATGAGGTGCGCGCGCTTGACGCCCTGGGTGCAGGCGGCGATCGCGCACGGCAGGTAGTAGGTCACGTCCTCGGGCAGCTTGCGCGTCTTCGAGCGCGCGGCCTTTTCCAGCACCTGCCGCGCCTCGTTGACGGTGAGCGCGTTGTGGACCGCGCGTCCCGCGGCCGGCACGCCCTCGGTGTCCATGAGGAAGATCAGCTTGTCGGCGGCGAGCTCGACCGCGGCCTGGGTGGCGACGTCCTCCAGGCTCAGGTTGAAGATCTCGCCGGTGGGCGAATAGCCGATGGGCGAGAGCAGCACGATGTCGTGCTGGTCGAGGCGCCGGCGAATCGCCGCTGCGTCGATCTTGCGCACCTCGCCGGTGTGCAGCAGGTCGACGCCCTCGCGCACGCCGAGCGGCTGCGCGGTGACGAAGTTGCCCGAGGCGACGCGGATGTCGGCGCCCGCCATCGGCGTGTTGGCGATGCCGAGCGAGAGCAGCGCCTCGATCTCGACCCGCACCGTGCCGGCGGCTTCCTTCACGCAAGCCAGCGCGGCGTCGTCGGTGACGCGCAGGCCGCCGACGTAGTGCAGCGCGGTGCCGTTCTCGGTCAGCCGCGCCTCGACCTGCGGCCGCACGCCGTGCACCAGCACCAGGCGCACGCCCAGGCTGTTCAGCAGATTGACGTCGTGCGCCAGCTGCACGAAGCCGCCGTCCGCCACCAGTTCGCCGCCGAAGGCGATGACGAAGGTTTTGCCGCGGAAGCCGTGGATGTAGGGCGCTGCCGAACGGAACCAGTGGACGAAGTCGGTCGTGTCTTTCACCGCGGGGGCCTGATCAGGATGGGTTCGGGCAAGGATACCGAAAAGCCCGGCGGCGCGCAGGCCTTGCGGCCGCGCGAGTGGTGAAATGACTACAAAGAGGACGCAGAGGACACGGAGGGATGTCCACCCTCCGGGAGGTTTTCCTCTGCAACCTCCGTGTCCTCCCTGTGAATTCCCCGGGCTTGTGAATTCCCGGGTGCCTAGAAATCGCCCCACAGCGTCTGCATCGCCGCCAGCGCAGCCAGCGCGGCGGTCTCGGTGCGCAGCACGCGCGGACCGAGGCGCACCGGGGTGGCGCCCGCCGCGTGCAGGGCGGCGATCTCGTCGGCCTCGAAGCCGCCTTCGGGCCCGGCGACCAGGCAGTCGCTGCCGTCGGGTGCCGGCAGGTCGGCGAGCCGAGCCTCGGCGAGCGGGGAGAGGAACAGCAGCCGTGCCTTGGGCTGCGCGCCCAGCCAGTTCGCCAGCGGCAGCGGCGGCGCGACCACCGGCACCTGATTGCGGCCGCACTGCTCGCAGGCGCTCGCGACCACGCCCTGCCAGTGCGCGACCCGTTTGTCGGCACGCTCGCCCGCCAGCTTGACCACGCTGCGCTTCGCGGCGATCGGCTGGATCGCCGTCACCCCGAGCTCGACCGCCTTCTGCAGCGTGTAGTCCATGCGCTCGCCGCTGGAAATGCCCTGCGCCAGCATGACCCGCAGGCGCGATTCGCGCTCGACGTCGGCAAAGCCGGTGATGGCGACCGCGACCTCGTCCTTGTGGATGCGCTCGATGCGCGCGGCGTATTCGCCGCCGCGGCCGTTGAAGAGGGTGACGGCGTCGCCGGGCGCGAGTCGCAGCGCCTTCGCCGCGTGGCGCGCCGGGCCGGGCGGCAGGCCGAAGCGGGCGCCGGGGGCGAGCGCCTGGTCGAGGTAGAAACGGGGCGTGGTCATCGTTGGTATTATGCAGTCGTTGTCACCCGTTTCCGGAGCGTCCCATGGTTTCCCTCACTACCCCCGTGTGCGAGTTCGGCTGGAAGGCCCCCGACTTCAGCCTGCCCGGCGTCGACGGCAAGACCTGGACGCTGGCCGACGCGATGGGCCCGAACGGCCTGCTGGTGATGTTCATCTGCAACCACTGCCCCTACGTCAAGGCGATCCGCCCGCGTCTGGTGCGCGACCTCGCCGAGCTGCGCCAGCACGGCGTCTACGCCATCGCGATCATGTCGAACGATCCGGCCGAATACGCCGAGGACAGCTTCGACAACATGAAACGGGTGGCGGACGAGTTCAACTTCCCCTTTCCCTATGTGATCGACGCATCGCAGGACGTGGCCAAGGCCTATGGCGCGGTGTGCACGCCGGATTTCTTCGGCTTCAACCGCAGCTACGAACTGCAATACCGCGGGCGCTTCGACGAATCGAGGAAGGAGACCGCGCCCGAAGGCGTGCGCCGCGACCTCTACGAGGCGATGAAGCACGTCGCCCAGACCCAGCGCGGCCCCGCCGAGCAGATTCCCAGCATGGGCTGCTCGATCAAGTGGAAGGCGGCATGACATGGTCGACCGCCGCCAGCACTGGGAATCCGTCTACCAGACCCGCGCGACCGACGCGGTCAGCTGGTTCCAGCCGCACGCCGTCTCCTCGCTGCGCCTGATCGCGCGTTGCGCCGGGCCGGACGCGCAGATCATCGACGTCGGCGGCGGCGCCTCGGTGCTGGTTGACGACCTGCTCGACGCCGGCTACCGCCATGTCGCCGTGCTCGACCTCGCCGAATCCGCACTCGCGGCGAGCCGCGCGCGGCTGGGCGAACGGGCCCGGGCGGTCGAGTGGATCGCCGGCGACATTACCCGCGCCGCGCTGCCGGCAGCGCGCTACGACGTGTGGCACGACCGCGCGGTGTTCCACTTCCTCACCGACCCCGCCGACCGCGCGCGCTACGTCGAACAGGTGCTGCGCGCGGTGAAGCCGGGCGGCCATGTCATCGTCGCCGCCTTCGGCCCCGGCGGGCCGCTGCAATGCTCGGGCCTCGACGTCGTGCGTTACGACCCCGACGCGCTGCACGCGCAGTTCGGCACGCCCTTCCGCCTGCTCGGTCACGAGACCGAGATGCATCACACCCCGGCGGGCAAGGATCAGGAATTCGTGTACTGCTACTGCCTGCGGGTCTGAATCATGCTCGATGACGTCAAGGCGCTGGTCAGGGAAGTCGCGCAGCGCGAAGTGCTGCCGCGCTACCTCAAGGTCACGCACAGCCACAAGGTCGACGGCAGCCTGTTCACCGAGGCCGACGCGGCGACGCAGGCCGCGCTGGAACGCGGCCTGCCCGGAATCCGCAAGGTGCCGGTGCTGGGCGAGGAAATGACCGAGCAGCAGCAGCAGGACGCCTGGGCCGCCGGGCGCGACGGCCTGTGGTGCGTCGACCCCATCGACGGCACCTCCAACTTCGTCGCCGGCGTGCCCTATTTCGCGGTGTCGGTCGCCTACCTCTACAAGGGCGAGCGCCAGCTCGGCGTCGTCTACGATCCCGTCGCCGACGAGATGTTCAGCGCCGAGCGCGGCCGCGGCGCCCACCTCAACGGCGCGCCGCTGCCCCTGCGCCAGCCCGTGTCGGAACTGCGCCGCGCGCTGGCGGGGGTGGAAATGAAGCGCATCGACCGCGAACTCGCGGGCCGCCTGGCGTCGTGGCCGCCCTACGCCTCGCAGCGCAATTTCGGCGCCTCCACGCTCGACTGGTGCTACACCGCGGCGGGGCGCTTCGACGTCTACCTGCACGGCGGGCAAAAGCTGTGGGACTACGCCGCCGGCGCCCTCATCCTGGAAGAGGCCGGCGGGCAGCTCGCCTGCCTGTCGGGCAGTTTCGACATCGCCAGCGTGTGGGAGCGTTCGGTCGTCGCGTCGGCGAGCCCCGAACTCTTTGCGCTCTGGCGCGACTGGCTCAAGGCCGCCGGCGCATAAGCCGCCGCAGGGTCCGAATAAAAAGATTTTAGCGTCGGCTTTCTCAGGCCGCGCGTGAGCTTGCCGGCCCAAGTCCTTGTCGTGCCGCCCTTTTTGCCGTCCTGCCCCTTGGCTTGCCGAAGCCCGCCCTGCTGACGGATAATCAGGGTTTTTGCATATTCTGCCCAAGCTGTCGCTGCACGGCTTTTCGGGGCGGGACGTGCGACCGGTTTTTCACTTAGCAGAAGGGAACGCAATGCCTACCCGTAACGACCTGGCCAATGCCATCCGCGCGCTTGCGATGGATGCGGTTGAGAAAGCCAAATCCGGCCACCCCGGCGCCCCCATGGGCATGGCGGAGATCGCCGAAACGCTGTGGAATCACCATATGCGCCACAACCCCACCAATCCCAAATGGGCGGATCGCGACCGCTTCGTGCTGTCGAACGGCCACGGCTCGATGCTGATCTATGCCCTGCTGCATCTGACCGGCTACGACCTGTCGATGGACGACCTGAAGCAGTTCCGCCAGCTGCATTCCAAGACCCCCGGCCACCCCGAGTACGGCTATGCGCCCGGCGTCGAGACCACCACCGGCCCGCTCGGCCAGGGCATCACCAACGCCGTCGGCATGGCGATGGCGGAGAAGATCCTCGCCGCCGAATTCAACAAGCCCGGCCACGCCATCGTCGACCACCACACCTACGTGTTCATGGGCGACGGCTGCATGATGGAAGGCATCTCGCACGAAGCCTGCGCGCTCGCCGGCACCTGGAAGCTCAACAAACTGGTCGCCTTCTGGGACGACAACGGCATTTCCATCGACGGCCACATCGAACACTGGTACACCGACGACACCGCCAAGCGCTTCGAAGCCTATGGCTGGCAGGTCATCCCCAATGTCGACGGCCATGACGTCGTTGCCCTCGAGGCCGCGATCCAGAAGGCCAAGGCCAGCACCGACAAGCCCACGCTGATCTGCTGCAAGACCGTCATCGGCAAGGGCTCGCCCAACAAGGCCGGCACCCACGACGTGCACGGCGCCGCGCTGGGCCACGACGAAGTCGAGGCCACCCGCAAGCACATGGGCTGGAACCACCCTGCGTTCGAAGTGCCCGCCGACATCTACGCCGGCTGGGACGCCAAGACCAAGGGCCAGGGGCTCGAAACGCTGTGGAACAACAAGTTCGCCGAGTACAAGAAGGCCTTCCCCGCCGAGGCCGCCGAGTTCGAGCGCCGCATGAAGGGCGAACTGCCCGCCAACTGGAAGGCGCACGTCGCCGAGCAGCTGGCCGCGATCAACGCCAAGGCCGAGACCGTCGCCACCCGCAAGGCCAGCCAGATTGCGATCAACGCGCTGGCGCCCGCGCTGCCCGAGTTCCTCGGCGGCTCGGCCGACCTCACCGGTTCCAACCTCACCAACTGGACGGGCTGCCATCCGGTGCGCCACGGCAAGCCCGGCAACTACATCAGCTACGGCGTGCGTGAATTCGGCATGGCCGCGATCATGAACGGCATGGCGCTGCACGGCGGCCTGCTGCCCTTCGGCGGCACCTTCCTGATGTTCTCCGAGTACTCGCGCAACGCCATCCGCATGGCCGCGCTGATGAAGCAGCGCGTGATCCACGTGTTCACGCATGACTCCATCGGCCTTGGCGAAGACGGCCCGACCCACCAGCCGGTGGAACAGACCGCCACCCTGCGCATGATCCCCAACATCGACGTCTGGCGTCCTTGCGACACCGTCGAGACCATGGTCGGCTGGGCCGCCTCGGTCGAGCGCACCACCGGCCCGACCTGCCACATCCTGTCGCGCCAGAACCTGCCGTTCATGCAGCGCGACGCCGCCACCCTGGCCAACATCGCCAAGGGCGGCTACGTGCTGAAGGACGCTGCCTCTGCCCGCGCCGTCATCATTGCCACCGGCTCCGAAGTCGAACTTGCCGTGAAGGCTGCGGACGCACTCGCCGCCGAAGGCGTCGCCGTGCGCGTGGTGTCCATGCCGTCGACCAACACCTTCGACCGCCAGGACGCCGCCTACAAGGCCAGCGTGCTGCCCAAGGGCCTGCCGCGCGTCGCCGTCGAAGCCGGCGTCACCGATTTCTGGCGCAAGTACGTCGGCCTCGAAGGCGCCGTGGTCGGCATCGACACCTTCGGCGAATCCGCCCCCGCGCCCGCGCTGTTCAAGCACTTCGGCATCACCGCCGAGGCCGTCGCGGCCGCGGTGAAGAGCGTTTTGTAAAAACCAGGGACTAGGGACCAGGAGCTAGGATCTAGGGAAAAAGGCTCGGGCGCAGCCCGCTCCTCCCCTAGCCCCTAAATCCTAGCCCCTAAATCCTAAAAAAGATTTTCAACCTCACTGGAGACTGACACATGGCAATCAAAGTTGGCATCAACGGTTTTGGCCGCATCGGCCGCATGGTGTTCCGCGCTGTCGCGAAGGACTTCCCCAACATCGAGATCGTCGCGATCAACGATCTGCTCGACGCCGACTACCTCGCGTACATGCTGAAGTACGACTCGGTGCACGGCAACTTCAAGGGCGACATCAAGGTCGAGGGCGGCGCGATGGTCGTCAACGGCAAGAAGATCCGCCTGACCGCCGAGCGCGATCCCGCCAACCTGAAGTGGAACGAAGTGGGCGCCGACATCGTGATCGACTGCACCGGCTTCTTCCTGACCACCGAATCGTGCCAGGCCCACATCAAGGCCGGCGCCAGGAAAGTCGTGCAATCGGCCCCGTCCAAGGACGACACCCCGATGTTCGTGTACGGCGTGAACCACGAGACCTACGCCGGCCAGGCCATCGTCTCGGCCGCGTCCTGCACCACCAACTGCCTGGCGCCCATCGCCAAGGTGCTGCACGACAACTGGGGCATCAAGCGCGGCCTGATGTCGACCGTACACGCTGCCACCGCGACCCAGAAGACCGTCGACGGCCCGTCCTCCAAGGACTGGCGCGGCGGCCGCGGCATCCTCGAGAACATCATCCCGTCCTCGACCGGCGCCGCCAAGGCCGTCGGCAAGGTGCTGCCCGCGCTGAACGGCAAGCTGACCGGCATGGCCTTCCGCGTGCCGACCTCCGACGTGTCCGTGGTCGACCTCACCGTCGAACTCGAGAAGCCCGCCAAGTACGCCGACATCTGCGCCGCCATGAAGAAGGCCTCGCAGTCCGGCGACATCAGCAAGACCCTCGGCTACACGGATGAAAAGGTCGTGTCGACCGACTTCCGCGGCAACGGCTACTCGTCGATCTTCGACGCCGAAGCCGGCATTGCGCTGGACGACACCTTCGTCAAGGTCGTGTCCTGGTACGACAACGAGTACGGCTACACCTGCAACATGCTCCGCTTCGTCGAGCACGTGGCGAAGTAAGGGGCTAGGGGATAGGAGCTAGGATTTAGGGGGTCTTGTGCGGGCTTCGCCCGCGCATTCAAAAAATGGCGCGGCCCTCGGCCGCACCACCCCTAGTCCCTAGATCCTAGCCCCTAAATCCTGGCTGAGCTTTAAGGCCTGGCGCGGCTCCAACCCCGCGCCAACCCTTAAACCTTACTGATCAGGAGAAAGCACCATGGCATTCAAACGCGTCACCGATCTCGATCTGGCTGGCAAGCGGATCTTCATCCGCGCCGACATGAACGTGCCCGTCAAGGACGGCAAGGTCACGTCCGACGCCCGCATCACCGCGTCCATGCGCACCATCGAGCACTGCCTCAAGGCCGGCGCCAAGGTGATGGTCACCTCGCACCTCGGTCGTCCCACCGAAGGCGAGTTCAAGGAAGAGGATTCGCTGAAGCCGGTGGTCGACGTCATCGCGCAGAAGCTCGGCAAGAACATCCGCCTGATCCGCGAATGGACCGACGGCGGCTTCGACGTCGCCGACGGCGAGCTGGTGGTGCTGGAAAACTGCCGCGTCAACAAGGGCGAGAAGAAGAACGTCGACGAGACCGCGAAGAAGTACGCCGCGCTGTGCGACGTGTTCGTGATGGACGCCTTCGGCACCGCGCACCGCGCCGAGGCCTCGACCCACGGCATCGCCAAGTTCGCCCCGGTCGCCGCGGCCGGCATCCTGCTGACCGAAGAACTCGAGGCGCTCGCCAAGGCACTCGCCAACCCGGCGCGCCCGATGGTCGCCATCGTCGGCGGCAGCAAGGTTTCCACCAAGCTGACCGTGCTCGAAGCGCTGTCGGAGAAGGTCGACCAGCTGGTGGTGGGCGGTGGCATTGCCAATACCTTCCTCGCCGCGATGGGCAAGAACGTCGGCAAGTCGTTGTGCGAACACGACCTGATCCCGACCGCCAGGGCGCTGATCGAGAAAATGGCCGCGCGCGGCGCGTCGATCCCGATCGCCGTCGACGTGGTGTGCGGCAAGCAGTTCGACGCCAACGAGCCCGCCGTGCTGAAAAGCGCCGACGAGGTCGCCGACGACGACATGATTTTCGACATCGGCCCGAAGAGCGCACAGGAACTCGCCGACATCATCGCCAAGGCCGGCACCATCGTGTGGAACGGCCCGGTCGGCGTGTTCGAGTTCGACCAGTTCGGCGAAGGCACCAAGACCGTGTCGATGGCGATCGCCAACGCCGCGGGCTTCAGCCTCGCCGGCGGCGGCGACACCATCGCCGCGATCCAGAAGTACGACATCTACGACAAGGTGAGCTACATCTCCACCGCCGGCGGCGCCTTCCTCGAGTACCTCGAAGGCAAGGTCCTGCCCGCCGTGGCGATCCTGGAGGAAAGGGCGCAGTGATAGGGGTTAGGGGCCAGGAGATAGGGGCTAGGGGGTTTTGTGCGGGCTTCGCCCGCGTAATTTGAAATTGGCGCGGCCCCGGGCCGCACCTCCCCTAGTCCCTAGCCCCTAAATCCTAGCCCCTGAGCCATTCCACCACACACTGATACCCCCCAAATGATCCGCAGAACCAAAATCGTCGCCACCCTCGGCCCCGCCTGCTCCGATGCCAAAACCCTGGACCGGATGATGGAGGCGGGCATCGACGTGGTGCGCCTCAACTTTTCCCACGGCACCGCGCAGGATCACATCGATCGCGCCGAACTGGTGCGCTCGCTGGCGCGCGCGCGCGGCCGCGCGGTCGGCGTGCTGGTCGACCTGCAGGGCCCGAAGATCCGCATCGGCAAGTTCAAGGACGGCAAGATCACGCTGGCCCGCGGCGACCGCTTCATCCTCGACGCCGCGTGCACGCTGGGCGACCAGACCCGCGTCGGCCTCGACTACAAGGAACTGCCGAACGACGTCAGCCGCGGCGTGACGCTGCTGCTCGACGACGGCCGCATCGAATTCTGGGTCGAGGACGTCAAGGGCAGCGAAATCCATTGCAGCGTGGTGCAGGGCGGCGTGCTCTCCAACAACAAGGGCATCAACCGCAAGGGCGGCGGCCTGTCGGCGGCGGCGCTCACCGAGAAGGACATCGAGGACATCAAGACGGCGGCGGCGCTCTCCGCCGACTACCTCGCGGTGTCCTTCCCGCGCTCCGGCGCCGACATGCGCCAGGCGCGCGAACTGCTGCGCGCTGCCGGCGGCAAGAGCCAGCTGGTCGCCAAGATCGAGCGCACCGAGGCGATCGAGCACCTGGAAGAAATCCTCGAAGCGTCCGACGCCATCATGGTCGCGCGCGGCGACCTCGGCGTGGAAGTCGGCGACGCCGCGGTGCCGGCGTTGCAGAAACGCATGATCCGCATGGCGCTGGAACGCAACAAGGTCGTCATCACCGCCACCCAGATGATGGAATCGATGATCTCCAGCCCGATTCCGACCCGCGCCGAAGTCTCCGACGTCGCCAACGCTGTGCTCGACGGCACCGACGCGGTGATGCTGTCGGCCGAGACCGCCGCCGGGCAGTTCCCGGTGGAAGCCGTGCAGGCGATGGACCGTGTCTGCCTGGAGGCCGAAAAGGAAGCCGAGCCGGTGTTCACCAAGGAGCGTCTCGACCACAGTTTCCTGCGCGCCGACGAGGCGATCGCGATGTCGGCGGTGTTCACCTCGGTGCACCTCAACATCAAGGCCATCGCCGCGCTCACCGAGTCGGGCAACACCTGCCTGTGGATGAGCCGGCTGTCCACCCGCGTGCCGGTCTACGCCTTGACACCCGAGGTGCAAACCCGTAGAAAAGTCACTCTTTTCCGCGGCGTCTACCCGATCAACCTGAAGACGGCGAACAAGGACCGCGACGGCCTGCTCGCGGAAGCCGAGGAAGAACTGCGGCGTCGCGGCGCGGTGCGCGAAGGCGACCTGATCCTCCTGACCATCGGCGAGCCGATCGGCCAGTCGGGCGGCACCAACACCATGAAGATCGTCCGCGTGGGCGCTTCCAAGAAACCCTGATCCAAACAAGTTTTTTACCTAGGAGAGTGTAAATGGCCCTGATTTCCCTTCGTCAATTGCTCGATCATGCCGCCGAGAACGGCTATGGTCTGCCCGCGTTCAACGTCAACAACATGGAACAGGTGCATGCCATCATGCAGGCCGCTGCCGCCGTCGATTCCCCGGTGATCCTGCAGGGTTCCGCGGGCGCCCGTTCCTACGCCGGCGAGCCCTTCCTGCGCCACCTGATCCTCGCCGCGATCGAGATGTATCCGCAGATCCCCATCTGCATGCACCAGGACCACGGGGCGTCGCCCAGCATCTGCTTCCGTTCCATCCAGTCCGGCTTCTCGTCGGTGATGATGGACGGTTCGCTGATGGAAGACGGCAAGACCCCGGCCTCCTACGAGTACAACGTCGAGACTACCCGCAAGGTATCTGAACTGGCGCACGCCTGCGGCGTCTCGGTCGAAGGCGAACTGGGCTGCCTGGGCTCGCTCGAAACCGGCAAGGCCGGCGAGGAAGACGGCCACGGCGCCGAGGGCACGCTGGATCACTCCATGCTGCTGACCGACCCCGACGAGGCTGCCGACTTCGTCGCCAAGACCAAGGTCGACGCCCTGGCGATCGCCATCGGCACCTCGCACGGCGCCTACAAGTTCACCCAGAAGCCCACCGGCAAGGTGTTGCGCATCGACCGCGTGAAGGAAATCCATGCACGCATCCCCAACGTCCACCTGGTGATGCACGGATCCTCGTCGGTGCCGGAAGACTGGCTCGCCATCATCAACAGCTACGGCGGCGACATGGGCCAGACCTACGGCGTGCCGGTGTCGGAAATCGTCGAAGGCATCAAGAGCGGCGTGCGCAAGGTCAACATCGACACCGACCTGCGCATGGCCTCCACCGGCGCCATCCGCAAGCACCTGGCCGAAAACAAGGCCAACTTCGACCCGCGCAAGTTCCTCAAGGAAGCGACAAAGGGCATGAGCGACATCTGCAAGGCGCGTTACGAAGCCTTCGGCGCCGCCGGCCAGGCCAGCAAGATCAAGAAGGTCTTCAGCCTCGAAGAGATGCAGAAGCGCTACGACAAGGGCGAACTGGATCCCAAGGTCAACTGATCGGTTCAAGCGAGCTGATGCGCAAAGGGACGCTGCGGCGTCCCTTTTTTCGTGCGGCCGGCGCAATTCTTGCCATACTGGACAGGAAACTTTCGCCCGAATAAAATAATTTAAGGATATTGTTGTCCTCATTTTAAAGGAGCCTGGTGATGAAGACCTTTGCCGTTCTGACTGCCCTTGCCGCGACCCTGGTCGCCGTGCCCGCCTCTGCGAGTGTCGAGCTCGCCACCAAGAGCAAGTGCATGACCTGCCATCAGATGGACAAGAAAGCGCTGGGACCGTCGTTCAAGGATATCGGCGCCAAGTACAAGGGCGACGCCACGGCCGAGGCCACCCTGGTGGACGGCATGCTCAAGGGTGTCAAGGGCAAGTGGGGCAAGGTGCCGATGCCGGCGCAGAAAATTGCCCCGGCCGACGCTCATGCGCTGGCCAAGTGGATGTTGACGCTCTGAGCAAGGACGCGAAACGACGGGCGGTGGCAGGCGCGGCGCTGCAGGCGCTTGGGATCGCCGCGATTCTCGCTGCGTATGGCTGCATATAACTGAACACGTGAGGAGGTCGTATGAATCGCACGCTCGCATGGATTACCCTGCTTGCGCCGCTGGTCGTGGCGCCGGCGCAGGCCAGCCCCGAACTCGCGATGAAGAGCCGATGCATGTCATGCCACAGCGTCGACAAGAAAATGCTCGGCCCCTCGTTCAACGACATCTCGGCGAAATACAGGATGGGTCTCGGCTGCGGCAAGGACGACGCCACCGTCATGCTGACCGAGAGCATCCTCAAGGGGACGAAGGACAAGTGGGGCAAGGTGCCGATGCCGCCGCAACAGATCCCCGTCGAGGATGCGAAGACGCTGGCGAAATGGATCCTGGCCTGCTGATCGCCTGAAGCCGCGCTGCGCGCAATCCGGCGCGGCCGGCCTGCCTACCCGAGCATGGCCTTGAGCGCGGCGAGCCGGTCGCTGCCACTCGCTTTGGCGTCGGCGTCGGCCGGGCGGTCCGGCAGGCGCACGTCGTCGCCGAGCTCGTCGATGAAGCGCGAGGGTTCGCAGGCCACTGTCTCGCGCGCCCGCTTGCGGCGCGCGCAGTAGGTCAGCGTGAGCGATTTCTTCGCGCGCGTCACGCCCACGTACATCAGCCGCCGCTCTTCTTCCAGACGGCCCTCGTCGACCGCGTCGCGGTGCGGCAGGATGTTCTCCTCCACCCCGACCAGGAAGACGTGGCCGAACTCAAGCCCCTTCGCCGCGTGCAGCGTCGACAGCCGGACCCTGTTCGGCTCCTCTTCCTCGCGGCCTTCGAGCAGCGTGATGAGCGCGATGGTCTGCGTCAGCTGCAGCAGGTTTTTCTCGTCTTCCTCGCCCTTCTTCGCGATCCACGCGGCGAATTCCAGCACGTTGTCCCAGCGGCTCTGCGCCGCGCGCTGGTCGTCCTGGTCGAAGAGATAGTTCTCGTAGCCGATGGATTTCAGCAGGTCGTTCAGCACCTCGCCCGCGGGCTCGCGTACCACGCGCGCCTCGAAGCGGTTGATGAAGTTGCAGAACTCGACCAGCGGCGCGAGATGGCGCTCGCCGATCTGCGACGCGGCGGCGGCCGAGAACACCGCCTCGAACAGGCTCACGTGCAGGGTCGCGGCCACCTGGCCGAGTTTCTCCAGCGTCGCCGCGCCGATGCCGCGCTTGGGCGTGGTCACTGCGCGGATGAAGGCGGGGTCGTCGTCGCCGTTGGCGATCAGCCGCAGGTAGGCGATCACGTCCTTGATCTCGCTCTTGTCGAAGAACGACTGCCCGCCCGAGAGCTGGTAGGGCACCTTCTCGTTGCGCAAGGCCTGCTCGAACACGCGCGCCTGGTAGTTGCCGCGGTACAGGATCGCATAGTCGCGCCACTCGGTGCGGTGCTGGAACTTGTGCGACAGCAGCCGCATGACGACCGACTCGGCCTCATGCTCGTCGTCGCGCGTCGGCATCACCTGGATCGGGTCGCCATGGCCGAGGTCGCTCCACAGCCGCTTCTCGAAGAGCTTGGGATTGTTGGCGATGAGGCTGTTGGCGGCCTTGAGGATGCGCACCGTCGAGCGGTAGTTCTGCTCCAGCTTGACCACGTGCAGGTGCGGATAGTCCTCGCGCAATTGCCGCAGGTTGTCGGCCGAGGCGCCGCGCCAGCCGTAGATCGCCTGGTCGTCGTCGCCCACCGCGGTGAAGGCGGCGCGCACGCCGGTGAGCTTCTGCAGCAGGCGGTACTGCGCGACGTTGGTGTCCTGGTATTCGTCGACGAGGATGTGGCGCAGGCGGTTCTGCCATTTCTCGCGCAGCTCGGCGTGCGTGTCCAGTAATTCGGCCGGCAGGCGGATGAGGTCGTCGAAGTCGACCGCCTGGTAGGCGCGCAGGGTGGCGTCGTAGCGGTCGTAGATCCTGGCGTAGACGCGCGCGTTGTCGTCCTCGGCGGTCTGCAAGGCCACGGCGGGCGACTTCAGTTCGTTCTTCCACAGCGAAATGCGCGATACCGCGCGGCGGATTTCCTGCTTGTCGGTGGTCTTGAGGATTTCCGACACGATGCCGGCGGCGTCGGCCGAATCGAGAATGGAAAAGCTCGGCTTCAGCGCGGCGAAGGCCGCCTCCTCGCGCAGCATCCTCAAGCCCATCGAGTGGAAGGTGGTGACGATCAGCCCCTTGGTGTTGACGTTCTGGGTGAGCTTGGCCGCGCGCTCGGCCATTTCGCGCGCCGCCTTGTTGGTGAAGGTGATCGCCGCGATCGAGCCGGGCTTGTAGCCGCATTCGCCGATCAGATAGGCGATCTTGTGGGTGATCACCCGCGTCTTGCCCGAGCCGGCGCCGGCCAGCACCAGCAAGGGGCCGTCGAGGTATTTCGCCGCCTCGCGCTGCGGCGGATTGAGCGCGGCGAGCAGGCTCATGCCGCGCCGAATTCCCGGTTCAGGTACGCATTGATTGCGTCCGACTCGTACAGCCAGGTCTGGCTGCCGTCAGGCGCGGCGATCAGCAGGCAGGGCACCTGCGGCTTGCCGCCGCCGGCGACGAGCGCGGCGCGGTGCGCGTCGTCGTTGCGCGCGTCGCGCAGTTCGATGTTGAGCGAGAGCCGCTTCATGGTGCGGCGCACCTTGAGGCAGAACGGGCAGGTCGGAAAGTGGTACAGGGCGAGCGCGCGGGTGCGCGCGTCGACCGCGGCCTGCGCCTCGGGCGTGCGCACGACGCCCTTGGGCTGGGTCAGCCAGTTGCCGAGCAGCAGGAAAGGCGCGAGGACGAGGCGGAGGGTGCGGAAGAACAGGCGGATCAGGGGTCTCATGGCGCAGGCGTCACAGAAGGGTCGGGCGGGCGCGCTATGATGCAGGGCACAACGCAAACACCGCTATTTTATATGCCCACCTATGCCATTGGCGACCTCCAGGGCTGTCAGGATTCCCTCTTGCGCCTGCTGAAGGCCATCCGCTTCGATCCGGCTGCCGACCGGCTGTGGTTCGTCGGCGATCTGGTCAACCGCGGCCCGGATTCGCTCGGCGTGTTGCGCTTCATCCGCGGTCTCGGCGACGCCGCGGTCTGCGTGCTCGGCAACCACGACCTGCACCTGCTGGCGCTCGCCGAAGGCCACGGCCGCGCGCATAAGGGCGACACGCTCGAGGCCGTGCTCGCGGCGCCCGACCGCGACGCACTGCTCGCCTGGCTGCGCAGCCGGAAGCTCGCCTGGCGCGAAGGCGGCTGGCTCATGGTCCACGCCGGCGTGCTGCCCGCATGGAACGCCGACGACGTGATGGCGCGCGCGGCGGAAGCCGAGGCGGTGCTGCAGGGGCCGCACTACCGCGAATTTTTCGCGCAGATGTACGGCAATGCGCCGGTCGGCTGGGACGACCATCTGGCCGGCGTCGAGCGCCTGCGCGTCATCGTCAACGCCTTCACCCGCCTGCGCTACTGTTCGGCGGCGGGCGAGATGGAATTCCACCACAAGGGCGCACCCGGCACGCAACCCGCTGGCTGGCTGCCCTGGTTCGACGTGCCGGGGCGCAAAAGCGCGGACGTGACCTGCATCATCGGCCACTGGTCGACGCTGGGACTCGTCAACCGGCCCGATCTGGTGGCGCTCGACACCGGCTGCCTGTGGGGCGGGCGGCTGTCCGCGCTCAGGCTGGAGGACCGCCAGGTGTTTGCGGTGGCGTGTCCGATGCAGGCGCGTCCGAAGGGCTGACGCCCAGCAGGCCGGCGACCGCCTGCTCGGCCTGCGCGGCGAGTTCGCGCCGGTGCGCGTTCGGTTCGATGAGCGCGCCGAACTGCAGTTCGGCGACGATGGCCGGCTCGCCGGTGATCTGCATCAGGCTCTGCCACAGGTTCACTCCGTCGATGTAGGCCGGCGCCGCGCAGTAACCCCCGTCGGGCGTGCGGTAGCGCAGCGCCGCCGGCGCGATCGGGCATTGCAGTTCCACCGCCGGCTGCAAGAGCGATGGCAGGAAGCGCCTGAGCCCCCGCCCGTCGCTGGTCGTGCCTTCCGGAAACACCGCCACCCATGCCCCCGCGGCCATCAATTCGCGCATCTCGGCGTTCACGCGCGCGGTGTCGGCGCGGCGGCCGCGCTCCAGGAACAGCGTGCCGGTCTTGTGCGCCAGCCAGCCGGCCACCGGCCACGCGCGCACTTCCGACTTCGACACGAAATGCACGCGCTGCGTCGCCAGCACCAGGTAGACGTCGAGCCAGGACACGTGGTTGCTCACCAGCAGCGCGCCGCCCGGCACCTGCGGCGCGGCGCCCGCGTGCAACTGCACGCCAAGAATGGCGAGCAGGCGGCGCGACCAGGTCAGGATGGCGCGATCGCGCCGGTCCGCGCCGACGCAGGGAAAGACCAGCGCGGCGAGCAGCACGCCCCGGACGACATGCAGCAGCAGGCGGACGATGCGCCAGCTGCGGCGAAGAAAAAGGGGCAAGGGCGTGGCATTCACCCGCCCATTGTAAGGGGCGCCCCGCTCAGCCGATGAAGCGCCGGGCATGGCTCTGGTTGAGCTGCGCCAGCGGCAGCAGCATCAGCAGATCGGCGGTGTTGAAATCCGGGTCCCACGCCGGCTCGCCGCACACCATCGCGCCCAGGCGCGTGTAGCCCTTGATCAGCGGCGGCAGTTCGGCCGGCTGGCCGTCGTCGAGCACCTCGACCGGGAGCCGGTAGCGCGGGGTCACATGCCATTCGACCGGCGCCAGATGGCGGGCGGCGACCTCGCGGTGCACGCGCGCGGCGAGATGCCCGCCGTCGGCCATGCCGATGCTCGCGCAGCCGACCAGGTATTCGTAGCCGTAGCGCGTCATGTAGTCGGCCAGCCCCATCCACAGCCGCGCGATCACCGCGCCGCTGCGGTGATCCGGATGCACGCACGAGCGGCCCAGCTCGGCCATGCGCGGGCGCAGGCAGTGCAGGCGGGTGAGGTCGAATTCCTGTTCCGAGTAATAGCTGCCGACGCGGCGCGCGGATTCCGGCGTCAGGATGCGGTAGGTGCCGACGACCGCGCCGGTGCTGCGGTCGCGCACCAGCAGGTGGTCGCAGAAGGGGTCGTAGAGGTCGATGTCGTGACCCGGCAGCACCGTCGACAGGCGCGCGCCCATCTCGTCGGCGAACACCTTGTAGCGCAGGCGCTGGGCCTCGCGGATTTCGCTGTCGTCGACTGCGAGCGAGACGTGGTAGCGGCCGGCGCGGGCGGAAGTAGCTTGGTTGCGAACGTCGAGCATGGACACACTCCGTGTAGGGAATGCGCCCAGCTTAGGGAGGGGGTGTTAACCCGGCGTGACGGCCGGATTGCGGATTGATGACTTCGGAAAACCCGAACAGGCCGGTATTCGTCATTCCGGCGGAGCGTGGTTGTTGCCGCTTCAGCGGCTTTACAACCACGGCCTGCCCCTTGCGGGCGCACGCCGGAATCCAGTTGAATCAGGGATCTGGACCCCGGCGTTCCCCCTTCGGGGACAGGCGCCGGGGTGACGCTGGGGGATTTCCCCGAAGGCGACTCAGCGCGACACGCGGGTGACGCCGCCGCCGCTGAGCACCCGCACGCGATCGCCCACGCGGAATTCCTCGTCGGCCGCCTGCGTGATCGCGATCATGCGGCCCGAGTCGAGCTTGACCGTGATTTCCAGGCCTTTCTGTCGGGTAAGCGCCTCCTCCGCCGCCGCGCCGCCGACACCGCCCAGCACCGCACCGACGGTGGCGCCGACCACCCGGCCCGATCCGCCGCCGATCTGGCTGCCGGCCACCCCGCCGACGACGGCACCGGCGCCTGCGCCGATCGGCGACTTGGTGCCTTCGATCGTGACTTCGCGCACCGACTCGACCACGCCCATCTGCACCTCCTGCACGGTGCGGGCCTGGGTGCGGCCGTAATCCTTGCCGCCGAGGCCGGCGGGACAGCCGGCGAGCAAGAGCGCGCTGCCGGCGACAAGGGTGAGGGCAAAGAGTTTGTTCATGGCGGGCTCCTTCACTGGAATCGGTAGCCGAACTGCTCGTGGAACGCGGAAGCGATCTCCGCCGCACTCGGCTTGTGGTTCTGACCGCCGCGCTGGGCGATCTTGATCGCTCCCATGAGACTCCCCAGCCGACCGGAGGTTTCCCAGTCGTAGCCGCGCACGATGCCGTAGAGGATGCCGCTGCGGTAGGCGTCGCCGCAGCCGGTGGGATCGAGGATCGCGGCGGGCTTGGCGGCGGGGATGGCGATTTCGCGGCCGGCGGTGTGGATCGTCGAACCTTCGGCGCCGCGCGTCACGATCAGCGCCTCGACGCGGCGCGCCAGGGTTTCCAGGTTCTCGCCGGTGCGCGCCTGCAAAAGCTCCGCCTCGTAGTCGTTGAGGATCACGTAGCGCGACTTGTGCACGCATTCGAGCAGTTCCTCGCCGGAGAACAGCGGCATGCCCTGGCCGGGGTCGAACACGCAGGGCACGCCCGCCTCGTGGAAGCCGCGCACGTGGCGCAGCATGCCGTCGCGGCCGTCGGGCGCCACGATGCCGAGCTTCACGTCGGGCACCTGGCGCACGTCGTTCTCGTGCGAGAAGTTCATCGCGCCGGGGTGGAAAGCGGTGATCTGGTTGTCGGCGAGGTCGGTGGTGATGAAGGCCTGCGCGGTGTAGGTGCCGGGCATGTGGCGGATGTACTCGCGCGCAATGCCGTGCGCGTCGAGGCGTTCGGCGTAGGGTGCGAAGTCGTCGCCCACCGTCGCCATGATCAGCGGCTCGCCGTCCAGGAGCCTGAGGTTGTACGCGATGTTGCCCGCGCAGCCGCCGTATTCGCGGCGCATCTCCGGCACCAGGAAGGATACGTTCAGCATGTGGATCTTGTCCGGCAGGATGTGATGCTTGAAGTGGTCCTGGAAGACCATGATCGAATCGAAGGCGAGCGAGCCGCAGATGAGGGTGCGCATGGCGAGTGTGGAATGAAAACGACAGCCGCGATTATACGCAGGCCCGCCACATCGGGTTTCACGCAAGATTCACGCGCCTGATACCGCACGTTCACGCAAGGCGGCCATGCTGCCGCCATGCAAACGCAAGCTGCCGTGTGGTTGTGGTCGATTCCCGCGCTGCTGTTCGCCGGCGACGCGCTGGCGTGGGGGCTCGCCACCCACGTGTACTTCGCCCAGCTCATCGCCTGGGCCGTGCCGCTCGCCGACCCCGCGCTGCGCCGCGCCGTGCGGCGTTTTCCGCAGCGCGTCATGGCCGGCGCCTGCCTGCCCGACCTCGCCCTCGTCGGCGCCACTGCGCGCACCCGCGCCTTCGACGGCACCCACCGCTGGGACACCGCCCACGCGCTGCTCGCAGGCGCGCACGACGACGAAGCGCGCGCCTGTGCCGTCGGCGCCATCAGCCATCTCTGGGTCGACATCATCGCGCACAACCACTTCGTGCCCGCGCACGAGCACCTGTGGTGGAACGTGCCCATGCTCACCCACGCCGCGTCCGAATGGGCCATGGACCGCCACGTCGCGCGCCACGTCTTTCAGCCGCCCGCCGCGCTCTTGCGCGGCGACGACTGGCTGGTCGGCTACGTCGCCGCGCAGTTCGACTGCAGCCCCGAGGCGAGCCGCCGCGCCATCCGTCAACTCGCCGGCGCCGAAGCGCTGCTGCGCCACAGCCGGCTTGCAGACATCCTGCACGGCGTCGGCCGCGTGCTCGACCGCCGCCTCGCCGCGCGCTTCGACTACTACATCCAGGAAGTCACCCAGCGCCTGCCGCAGATCAACCGCGTGCTCGCCGGCGAAGCGCCGGCCTGGCTGCCCGACTGCCCGCCGGTGAACGTGGCGCGCGAGCGCATCGCCGCGCACGCGCCCGAGGCGGTCGCGTGCCGGATGCCATTGCCGGGGGATTTGTTCGAGGCCGAAGCGCAGCCGGTCTTGCGCCGCGCAGCCTGAAGGCCGGGTGTCGGCGGGAGCGGGTCGCGTGTGCTTACCTTGAACCCTTGGCTTTGGCTGGTCGCCCGGTCTTGATCACTTCCAGGCGGCGTATCGCGGTAACCACCGAGGCGTCGCTCAGCTTCGCCAGGCCGGCCACGGCTGCACGCAGAATTTCGCTTTTCTTAGCCGACACGCCCGCATTCAGGCAGCGTTTCTTCAACTCCGCGATCACGGCATACTCCGTTTCAGGCATGGTGTAGCTGTCGCGCACCAGCCTGACCTTCTTTGCCTTGACAGGCTTGTCGGCATTCTTGCTGGCAGCCGGCTTTGTCGCCCGTGCGGGTTGCTTCGCCGCAGCGGGTTTGGTGGCCGCTGCAGGACGCTTGACGCTCCTGCCTGGGGCGGTCTTTGCTGGCGTGGTCGCCGCTCGCCTTGTTCTGGTGGGCGTAGCCCTGGCGATAGTAGCGGCCCGTCGAGTGGTGGCTGGTTTGGCCGCTTTCCGCTTGGCTTCCACGGCTGTGCCCGTATTTGTGACAGGGGGCGCTGCGACGTCGGCAGGCTTGTTGGTGTCGTCTATCATGATAAATTCCTCCGCGTGTAAAACAGGATATTCAGTATATATAGTTTTCGTCGAGGTTCAAGCGCGGCAAGCGTCTTGATTGTGAGCGGCATCCAAGCGTCCGGGCGGATGTAACAAATTCTTAATGTGACAATCCTATCCTTTTAAGATGCCGGAAAAAACCCGAATTCTCGATTCGCTGAACGAACAGGCCCTGCTGTTGCCGAGCCTGGTCAACCGCGCGCTCGCCGCGAACGACCGCGTCAAGTACCGTTTCACCCTGCTGCAGGCTGCGCAGGCGCATGCCGAGCGGCCGGATGCGGTGGCGCCGAGCCTGCGCGCCGAGCGTCTGGCCGCCGGGGTGCCGGACGGCAATCTGGACCGGGTGGTTGGCGACTCGGAGCAGCTGGGCAAGGGACGCTACCGCGTCCCGGAATCCGCCCGCATCGTTCGTGATGCCTTTTCCGATGTCGCTGAAATGCTGGAGCCCCTGCGTGTGGCCGAGAGCGGGGACAGCGCGGCATTCGCCCAGCGCCTGCAGGCGCTCGCCATCGCGGATGTCGCCGGCGATGAACTGGCGGCCGAGCAGATCCATGCGATCGCCTCCGGAGACCGCGCGGCCGGAGACAGCCTCCACCTGCTGGTGATGGACATGCACCGGGCGTTGAATGCGCTGCAGGCGAGCCTCGCCAGCGAGACCATCAGCGGTTGCCGCGCCTACGGCATCCGCGACGCCGACCGGGCGCTGATCGCCGCGTTCATGGAAGGGATCAACCGCACCGCCCCGCTCAAGTTCGACCATCCCGGCCTGTCTGCCACGGCGACCCGGGTCGGCGACAAGCTGGTCCTGCAGAACGACATCGGCACCA
Source organism: Pseudomonadota bacterium (assembly GCA_040753235.1). Classification (GTDB taxonomy): domain Bacteria; phylum Pseudomonadota; class Gammaproteobacteria; order Burkholderiales; family Thiobacillaceae; genus Thiobacillus. Next base: position 18,362 of record JBFMET010000009.1, on the reverse strand, counting down.
CCGATGCGCATGTGCTGGTGATCCACGTCACGGGCCGGACCGTCACCGTCACCTACACCGACGTCCATTTGCCGCGCCTGCTGTTTTTCCAGAGTCTGTTCGACGGCTACGAGGTTCAGTGGCAGGACACGCGCTCGCGCAAGGACGCGGGGATGGAGGACGGCGTCTACCACCTCTGCGTGGGGGGCTATACGGCGCGCAACAGCGGCCAGCTACGCGACTATCTCGGCCATCTCGGTTCGCGGCTGGTGTTCCTCATCGACTGGAACCGCGCGCGCAAGCGGCTGCGTCTGTTCGTTCCGCGCAAGGCGGCGATCGACCTGCTCAAGTGGGCGGCCGACGGCAATATCGGCCACATGGCCTGGCTCAAGGCCGGCGGCGAACAGCTGATCTTCGACGCCATGAGCTTTGCCTACGGCAGCCAGTTGAGACCCGGAGACCGGCTCGACGATCTGCTGACGGAAAGCCGGGCCGAGCAGTTTCTGCGCTTCAATCTGAAGCAGGCGCTCGAAGGGCTGACCCAGGGCCAGCCGGCTTCGCTGGTGGCGGACGAGATCCGCACCGAACTGGCGTCGCAGGTACGTTCCGCCGAGGATGCCATGCTGGACACGGCACTGGAACATGCCGGCCTGATCGTGGAACTGGCCGACACCGTGCGTGCCGCACTGGAAGCGGCACAGGCCGGGCGGCAGCACGAGGTCGCCGCGATGGCGGAGCGCGCCAAGGACTGGGAAACCGCGGCCGACCTCGAGTTGAACAGCGCGCGCAGCACCCTGCTGGAGGGCGACAACTTCATCATGCAGCTGATGAGCGCGGCTGACGACATCGCCGACGATCTCGAGGAAGCGGTGTTCCACATCACGCTCTCGCCCACCGCGCCGGGCACGTCGATTTCCGCTCTGGGCAAACTGGTGGACCCGGTCGCCAATGCCAGCCGCGAACTGGTCAAGGCGCTGGCCGCATCGCGCCATGCCCGCCGCGGCGTGCCGCGCGAGGACATGGACGATTTTCTGCAGGCGGTCCACGCCATCCGCACCATGGAGCATGCGAGCGACCTGGCCGAGCGCGAAGTGAAGCGCACCCTGGCAGGCGACCCGCGTCCATTCGCCGAGGTGTTCGGCATCGTCGAGGCAGCGCGCAATCTCGAGGAGGCGGCCGACGGACTCATGCACGTGGCCCTGCTGCTGCGCGATCATGTGATGGGCAAGGTGATTCATGCCTAAGGGAAAAAGCAAGTCCGCCGCACGGCTGCCCGTGTTCGACCTGAACGGCCGCGACGGCGTGCCGGACGCGCGCATCGCCGGCTTCAAGGCGCACAACCTGATCCGCATGGCCGCGATGGGCCTGCCGGTGCCGCAGGGCTTCGTCATGGGCACTGACTGGTGCGGCGCCCTCCGGAACGGCGAGGGCGTGAAGGCGCATTTGCCCGATGCGCTGCAATCCGGCATCCGCGACCTGGAGCGCGCCACCGGCCTTGGATTCGGCAGCGCGCGCCGCCCCCTGCTGGTGTCGGTGCGATCGGGTGCGCCGGTTTCCATGCCGGGCATGATGGAAACCGTGCTCAATGTCGGACTGAACGATGTGTCGCTGGCAGGGCTGTTGCGGCTGACCGGCGATCACCGGCTGGTATGGGACTCTTATCGCCGCCTGATCCAGGCCTTTGCCGAAATCGTGGCCGGTATCCCGGCCCTGCCGTTCGAGGCTGCGCTGGATGCCACCCTGCGCCGGGCCGGCGCAGAGGTTGCGCGCCAGCTCGATTTCCGGGCCCTGCGCGACCTGGCGCGCGTCTACCTCGATCTGTACCGCGATCACACCGGCCGGGAATTCCCCCAGGACCCGTTCGAGCAGTTGAGCGCCGCGACCCATGCCGTGTTCGCGTCGTGGATGTCGGACAAGGCAGTCGAGTACCGCCGCCTGAACGGGCTGGCGGACGATCTCGGCACCGCCGTCACGGTGCAGCGCATGGTGTTCGGCAATGCCGGCGGCAACTCCGGCGCCGGGGTCGGCTTCACCCGCGACCCGTCGAACGGGGAAAACCGCCTCTACATCGACTGGCTGCAGCAGGCGCAGGGCGAGGACATCGTGTCCGGGCGCCGCCGGGTCACGGCAGATAACGACGTTCCCGGCTGGCTCATGCAGAAGCTCGGCGAAGTGGGCGCAGCCATGGAGAAGTCCTTCCGCGATGCCCAGGAATTCGAATTCACCGTCGAAAACGGCGAGCTCTTCATGCTGCAAACCCGCACCGCGAAGCGCACGGCTTTGGCATCGCTGCGCATGGCGGTCGATCAGGTCGAAAGCGGGCTCATCAGCCCCGAGGAAGCGCTCGGCCGGCTGTCCGGCATCGATGTCGACGCCATCACCATCCGCCGCGTCCGCTCCGCGAAGCCGCCGCTCGGTCAGGCCATTCCCGCCGGGACCGGCGTCGCCCAGGGGCCGGCAGCCTTCTCGGTGAAGGCGGCGCAGGCGTTCGCCCAGCGCGGCACCCCCGCCATTCTGGTGCGCAACGACGTCGCCACCAGCGACATCGCCGGCATCGCCGTCGTCGCCGGCATCCTCACCGCCAGCGGCGGACGCACCTCGCATGCCGCCGTGGTGGCGCGCCAGATGGGTAAGATCTGCCTCGTAGGCTGCGCCGACCTGCGTATCGACGAAGCCGCCAATCAGGCCATGCTGGGGCAGGCCATGATTGCCGAAGGCGACGCGCTCTGCCTGGATGGAGATGCCGGAACGATCTACGCTGGCACGCCAACGATAAGGAGTGAGCGGCCCAAGGCATTGATTGCTCGTGTCGAGGAATGGCGTGCGACGATGTCTGGCAATCAATAGCGCCCTGCTGCTCGGCAGAACCGTGGTCGCCAGCCCATACCCGACCCTTTTGCCGCATGACACGCGCATCGGCAAGCAGGCAAGCATCGAGGATTATCAGGTCTTGCAAAAACACATTGACGAAACCATCAACACCCCGGATTGGTTCTAAGCCGCCTGCGCCAGCGTGAAATCGACGCGCACCTTGTCGAACGGGCACACGATCTTTCCGCTCCCGGTTTTTTCCAGCAGCCCGGTTTCCAGCAGGGCATGCACGTCCCGGTGCACGGACTTGACGTCGCGCTCCAGCCTGCGGGCCAGTTCGCGCAGGCTCATTTCGCCGGCGCCGCTCATCGCTTCCAGCACGCCCCGGCGCTTGGGGCTGATTTCGGAGAACAGCAGTTCGGGGCTGGCGTAGCTGACGTGAATTGCTGGACGCGACCGGATTTGGCGGCCTGGCGCACGCCTTTGGCACCCGCCCTGAGCGCGGCTTTCCAGTCCGGGTTGATTTCAATGACAGCGGTTTTCATTCGACCCTCCTTTCCACTCCTGCGATGTAATCATCCAGAAGCTGGTCGATGGAAACGAAGCGGCAGGCCGACTCCTTTCCGTCCAGATGCTTGTGATCGCCCTTGCCGCGCCCATTGTCGAAACCGACAAGGCGCTCCCCGTTCAGGATGTACATAAGACGATACTCGAAGTGTGGCCGCAGGGAACCGTTCGCGCACACCAGCCTCAGACAGATCGGCAGGCAGCGTGTCGGGTCGGATTCGACTCGCCGCCCGTTCTGTTCCGCAGCGTGCCCGCAGGCCAGATGAATTGAAAACGGCAATGACGCCGATTCAGAAAAGTCATCGGCGCGTGCGGCACCACGCGGCATTCCGGGTGCTAACCTGAATCATCGTTTGAGCAAGCGCGCTGCCTTGAAGCGACAGGCAGTGACGACTTGTCTCATGCGCGATGCATGCCCCTTACGTACCTAACCACGATCGGAGATTGACGATGGCTGACACGAACATGAAATCCTCTGGCAAATGCCCCGTGATGCACGGCGGCGCGACGACGAGCGCGACTTCGAACACGATGGAATGGTGGCCGAAGGCCCTGAACCTCGACATCCTGCACCAGCACGACAGCAAGACCAATCCGCTCGGCAAGGACTTCAATTACCGCGAAGAACTGAAGAAGCTCGACGTCGCGGCGCTGAAGCAGGACCTGAAGGCGCTGATGACGAACAGCCAGGACTGGTGGCCGGCGGACTGGGGCCACTACGGCGGCCTGATGATCCGCCTGTCGTGGCACGCGGCGGGCACCTACCGCATCGCCGACGGCCGCGGCGGCGCGGGCACCGGCAACCAGCGCTTCGCGCCGCTCAACTCCTGGCCGGACAATGCCAACCTCGACAAGGCGCGCCGCCTCTTGTGGCCGATCAAGAAGAAGTACGGCAACAAGCTTTCCTGGGCCGACCTCATCGCCTACGCCGGCACCATGGCCTACGAGTCGATGGGCCTCAAGACCTTCGGCTTCGGTTTCGGCCGCGAGGACATCTGGCATCCCGAGAAGGACATCTACTGGGGCGCCGAGAAGCAATGGCTTGCGCCCAGCGGCAGCGAGGGCAGCCGCTACTCGGGCGAGCGCGAGCTGGAAAACCCGCTCGCCGCGGTGATGATGGGCCTGATCTACGTCAACCCGGAAGGCGTCGACGGCAAGCCCGATCCGCTGAAGACGGCGCGCGACGTGCGCGTGACCTTCGCCCGCATGGCGATGAACGACGAGGAGACCGTGGCGCTCACCGCCGGCGGCCACACCGTCGGCAAGGCGCACGGCAACGGCAGCGCCGCGAATCTGGGCCCCGCGCCCGAAGGCGCGGATGTCGAGGAGCAGGGCCTCGGCTGGATGAACCACGCCACGCGCGGCGTCGGCCGCGATGCGGTGACCAGCGGCCTCGAAGGCGCGTGGACCACGCATCCCACGCAGTGGGACAACGGCTACTTCAAGCTGCTGCTGGGCTACGACTGGGAGCTGAAAAAGAGCCCCGCCGGCGCCTGGCAGTGGGAGCCGGTCGACATCAAGGAAGAAGACAAGCCAGTGGACGCCGAGAACCCCGCGGTGCGCCACAACCCGATCATGACCGACGCCGACATGGCGATGAAGATGGACCCCGAGTACCGCAAGATCTCGGAGCGCTTCTACCAGGACCCGGCCTGCTTCTCGGAAGCCTTCGCGCGCGCCTGGTTCAAGCTCACCCACCGCGACATGGGCCCGAAGGCGCGCTACTTCGGCCCGGACGTGCCGAAGGACGACCTGATCTGGCAGGACCCGGTGCCCGCCGGCCGCAGCGACTACGACGTCGCCGCGGTGAAGGCGAAGATCGCGGCAAGCGGCCTGAGTGTGGGCGAGATGGTGGCGACGGCGTGGGACAGCGCGCGCACCTTCCGCGGCTCCGACATGCGCGGCGGCGCCAACGGCGCGCGCATCCGCCTCGCGCCGCAGAAGGACTGGGCCGGCAACGAGCCCGCGCGCCTGGGCAAGGTGCTGGCGGTGGTTGAAAAGATCGCCGCCGAGACCGGCGCGAGCGTCGCCGACGTGATCGTGCTGGCCGGCAACGTCGGCGTCGAGCAGGCCGCCAAGGCCGCGGGCGTGAACGTGAGCGTGCCCTTCGCGCCGGGCCGCGGCGATGCCAGCCAGGCCATGACGGATGTGGAGTCCTTCGCGGTGCTGGAGCCGCTCGCCGACGGTTACCGCAACTGGCAGAAGCAGGACTACGCCGTCATGCCTGAGGAATTGTTGCTCGATCGCACGCAACTCATGGGCCTGACCGCGCCCGAGATGACGGTGCTGGTGGGTGGCATGCGCGTGATCGGCACCAACCACGGCGGCACGCAGCACGGCGTGTTCACCGACCGCGTCGGCGCGCTGACGAACGACTTTTTCATCAACCTCACCGACATGTCCAACGTGTGGAAGCCGGCGGGCAAGAACCTCTACGAGCTGCGCGACCGCAAGACCGGCGCGGTGAAATGGACGGCAACCCGCGCCGACCTGGTGTTCGGCTCCAACTCGATCCTGCGCGCCTACGCCGAAGTCTATGCGCAGGACGACAGTAAGGAGAAGTTCGTGCACGACTTCGTCGCGGCGTGGACGAAGGTGATGAATGCGGATCGGTTCGATATGAAGGGTTGAGCCAACCCACGGCGTCACCCCGGCGGAGCGTGGTTGTTGCCGCTTAAGCGGCGTTACAACCACGGCCTACCCCATGCGGGTGAAAGCCGGGGTCCAGCTGCCTGATTCAACTGGATTCCGGCTTTCGCCGGAATGACGACTTGTTTGGGCTGACCCAAGCCCTCGCCGATCTATTTCCTTCCGTCATCGCGAGGCCCGCAGGGCCGTGGCGATCCAGTGGCCGTTCACTCTGCGAACAGACTGGATTGCCGCGCTTCGCTCGCAATGACGGTTTATGAATGAATCTGCGTTGCGCGAGGCTGTGTCCAGTGCGGCTCCACCAGAGG
>JBFMET010000009.1:0-11948 GCA_040753235.1 Pseudomonadota bacterium | reverse complement strand
CTGGATTGCCGCGCTTCGCTCGCAATGACGGTTTATGAATGAATCTGCGTTGCGCGAGGCTGTGTCCAGTGCGGCTCCACCAGAGGCCGAGCCCAACCACATTCCCGTCATCGCGAGGCCCGTCGGGCCGTGGCGATCCAGCGCTCGCGGATGCAGCGAACAGACTGGATTGCCACGCTTCGCTCGCAATGACGGTTGTTGGGGGCTTCTCGGAATTTCTGCGGCCGTCCCGCTTGCAGGGCGGTCGGCCCTATGATGATCCTGAACCGGCCGCAAGCGGCCGGTTCGCATCACGCGTTCAAATCGCCAGCGCCAGCACCGCGACTGACGCGCCGAGCAGGGCGCCGACGGCGACATCGCTCATGTAGTGCAGGCCCAGCACCAGGCGCGAGGCGGCGACGAGCGCGGTGAACGGCCACACCAGCCAGCCGAGCGCGGGGTAGTAGGCGGTGGCGACGAGGCTGAACACGACGGCGTGCAGCGTGTGGCCGGACGGGAAGCTGAAGCGGTCGAGCGGCGCGGTGAGGCAGCAGATCGTGGGGCAGACCTGATAGGGGCGCGGGCGCTCGGTCGCGCCTTTCAGCCACTTGTAGAGCAGGGTGCCGGCGAGGCCGGCGCCGACCATGTGCAGCACCGCGGGCAGCGCGGCGAGGCCGTGCCAAGCGAGCAGGCTGCCCATCAGCGCATACCAGAACACGCCGTCGCCGAGCCGGCTGGCGGCGCGCATCAGCGCGACCGCCCAGTCGGGCAGGCGCACGCCGTTCACGCGTTCGAGCCAGGCGTGCTCGCGTTGGGCGAGGCGGTTGAGGCCGTACTGGGTGGTGAGACTGAGGCGGGAACGCAGCATGCTCGGTTCCTTTCGGTGTCTTAGCCGGCGCGCGAGGCGGTGGACCAGTCGAACTCGGCTGCGTCGGCGGTGGTCGCCGGTTGGGCGAGCCGCAGCAGCACGCGCTCGAAGCCGTCGACGATTGCGTCCCACGACAACTGGGCGGCGCGTGCCGCGGCGGCCGGACCGAGACGCTGCCGCAGCGCGGCAGCGCTCGCCAGCGAGACGGCCTGGGTGACGAAAGCGGCCTCGTCCTCGGGCGGCGCGGTGAGACCGTTCTCGCCGTTGCGGATCACCTCCTGCGCGGCGGCGCAGTCGTAGGCCACGACCGCGAGTCCCGAGGCCATCGCCTCGATGGTGACGTTGCCCCAGGTTTCGGTGAGGCTGGGAAACAGGAACACGTCGGCCGACGCGTAGTGCGCGGCGAGCGCTTCGCCGATGCGGGTGCCGCAGAAAATGGCGTCGGGGCGCTTGGCCTGCCAGCTCGCGCGTTCGGGGCCGTCGCCCACCAGCACCAGGCGCACCGTCGGATCGGCTTCGCGCATGGCGTCCCAGGCGCGGAACACCAGGGCGAGATTCTTTTCAGCGGCGAGACGGCCGACGTAGAGCGCGACGGTCTCGCCTTCGCGTACGCCCCACGCTTCGCGCAGCGCGGCGTCGCGGCGGCCTGGGTGGAACAGCCGGGTGTCGACGCCGCGCCCGATGACTTCGATGTTGTCGTAGCCCGAGGCGAGCAGTTCGCGGCGGATGCCCTCGGTCGGCACCAGGGTGACGTCGGCCTTGTTGTGGAACTTGCGCAGGTAGGCGACGATCGCGCGCCGCAACAGGCCGAGTCCGTAGTGGCTGCTGTAGCTGTGGAAGTTGGTGTGGAAGTCGCTCGCCACCGGCAGGCGCAGCTTGTTGGCGGCGGCGAGCGCAGACCAGCCGAGCGGGCCTTCGGTGGCGATCTGCACCACGTCGGGCCGCTGCAGTGTCCACAGCTTGGTCAGCGCGGTTTTCGCCGGCAGGCCCATCTTCAGCCCTTCGTAGCGCGGCAGCGCGATGCCGCGCTGAAGATGTTCGGACAGGGTCGCGGTCGGCTGCGGCTGGTCGCCGGCGTGCTGGCGCGGGCGGATCAGTTGTACTTGATGGTTGCGCACCTGCAGACCGTCTACCAGTCGGCCGAGCGTCATCGCCACGCCGTTGACTTCGGGCGGGTAGGTTTCGGTGACCACCGCGATGCGCAGCTGCGGGCGCTTCGCAGGCAGGGTCTGGCAGGTAAAGGCAACCGCATCCATGGCGCCGAGCATGCGCGCCCGATGCGACAGGCGGATGAAACCGCGATGACGGTTTGGTGAAACTCAGACGGCCGCGCGCACGTCCTGCGCGATGGCGCGCAGCAGCAGGATTTCGCGGTAGGCGGCGGGCGAGAAGCCCATGCGGGTGCCGCCGCGGTGGTCGTAGATGAGGTCGTTGAAGAAGGCGTCGACGTCGGGGGCGCGCCACACCTCGGCCAGGCGGTCGAGCAGGTGCGGATAGGCTTCGAGGCCTTCGCCGAACTCGGCCTGATTGGCGGCGGGATGATCGCCGAGGGCGATGTTGAAGTGCTTGCGGCACTCGGCGCAGGCATCGGCGTAGCCGGCGAGATCGCTGTCGCGGTGCAGGAGGTCGAGCAGCAGCAGCCAGGGCACCGGCGATTCGTTCGGCGCCTCGCGCAGGTGCTCCTGCAGCAGATGGACGGCCAGGTCGCTGTGGCCGTGCGCCATATAGACCTCGGCCTGGTCGAGGATGTCGTCCTTGACCTCGGTGCTTTCTTTCTGAGCCGGATGGGGAATTACTGCCATGCGGACGGGCGCGGGGGACGGCGCGGGCGCTTGCACGGCTGCTGGCATCGCAGGCGCCGGGCGTTCGGCTTCGTAAGCGGGCATCGCCGGGGGCGCGGTCCACTCGTCCTGCAGTGTGTGGACGGTTGGCTGAGGGCGGCCGCGGCGGCGCAGCCACGCCACCAGAGCGGCGAGTGCCAGCAGCAGGCCCAGGCCCAGCAGCGCCAGGGGCCACTTCGCCTTCGACGGTGCGGCGGGCGCGGGCGCCGCCGGCGCGACGGCACGGCGGGTTTCGAGTTCGGCGTTGCGCTGTTGCAGTTCGACCAGTTGCGCCTCCAGGTGCGCGAGCTTGCGGGTGAGCGCGGTGTTCTCGTCGGAGAGCTCGGTTTCGGTGAGCGGCGCGGGCGGGCGGTCGAGGTCGAGCAGGTTGGTGTCGAGCTTGAGCGCGAAGGCGGCGTCGCGCTGGCCGGCCATGCGGCGGCCCGACAGGACCAGGCGCGGGCTGTCGTCCGGGGTTGGCGCCTCGGCGCGCGGCGCGGCCGGCCGGGGCGCGGCGGCGGGCAGGGCGCTGCGCGGGGCGCGGGGCGTGCGCGGGCGTTCCGCTACCGGGGAGACCGTGGCGACTGCGGGTTTGGATGAGGCGACGGCGGACGAGGCAGTCGGCGCTGCCGTTGCCGGCATGGTGACGACGGGCGCCTCGATCAGGCTCGGCGGATCGAGCAGGATGACGTATTCGCGCTGCAGCGCGGGGCCGCAATTGAAACCGAGGACGAATTGCAGGATGGGGTCGACGAGGGATTGCCGGGTGCGCAGGTGCAGCAGCGCGTCGCTGCCGGCGGGCTCCAGCGCAAGCTGGGCCTGCAAGGGGGCAGACACGGCGCCGTCGGCGGGCAGCACGCGGTAGCAGTCGGCCGCGTGGGCCTCGGGATCGAGAATGCGGATGGTCGCGTGCAGGGGCTGACCGAGCGCGGAGCGCACGGTCAGATCGCCCAGGCCCAGGCCGGCAGCGGTGCCGGCGTAGCACAGGCCCAGCAGGAAAAAGGCGGGTTTCAGTCTCACGCGGTCTGGAATGCGGGGATCATGCCTACTATTCCGGCGGTTCGAGCCACAACTTGAGCGAATGCCGCAGTTTGGCACGATTTCCAGGGCAGGTCACCCCAGCAGAACGATTCCCCACACGACGACGACGTTGACGAGCGCGATCATCACCGCGGCGCTGCCCATGTCCTTGGCGCGCTTGATGAGTTCGTGGTGCTCCAGCGAAATGCGGTCGACCGCGGCCTCGACGGCCGAGTTCAGCAGCTCGACGATCAGCACCAGGAGCAGCGAGGCGACCATCAGCGCGCGCTCGAGGCCGGTGTCGCCCAGATAGAGCGCCAGCGGCACCAGCACGACGAGCAGGAAGACTTCCTGGCGGAAGGCGTCCTCGTGGCGGAACGCCGCGTTGAGCCCGGCCCACGAGTAGCGCGTCGCGTTCAGCACGCGCTGCAGCCCGGTCTTGCCCTTGAACGGGCTGACGGGTTCGTTCATTGCGCAGGCTTGTACGCGAGGTCGAGTTCGCGCGCGGCCTTGACGTCGTCGAGCCGCCGCACCGGCAGGCTGTAGGGCGCGCCCTTCACCAGCTCGGGGTTGGTCTCGGCTTCGTGCTTGATCTTGATCATCGCCTCGACGAAGCCGTCGAGCGTCTCGCGGCTCTCGGTCTCGGTCGGCTCGATCAGCAGACACTCGGGGACGAGCAACGGGAAGTAGGTGGTCGGCGCGTGGTAGCCGTAGTCGAGCAGGCGCTTGGCGAAGTCCATCGCCGACACGCCGGTGGCGTCCTTCAGTTTCTTCAGCGTGACGATGAACTCGTGGCTCGCGCGGCGCGTCGGGTAGGCCAGGTCGAAGCCGGCGTCGCGCAGGCGCGCCATCAAATAGTTGGCGTTGAGCGTGGCGTACTCGGCGACGCGGTGCATACCGTCGCGGCCGAGCAGGCGCGCGTAGACGTAGGCGCGCATCAGCACCCCGGCGTTGCCCATGTTGGCGCTCATGCGGCCCATCGACTGCGGGCGGTCGGCTTCGGTGGCGAGGCGATAAAAGCCGTTTTCGTTCAGCACGAAGGGAATCGGCATGAAGGGCAGCAGGCGCTCGGACACGCCCACCGGACCCGCGCCCGGACCGCCACCGCCGTGCGGGGTGGAGAAGGTCTTGTGCAGGTTCATGTGGATGACGTCGAAGCCCATGTCGCCGGGACGCACCTTGCCGAGAATGGCGTTGAGGTTGGCGCCGTCGTAGTAGAGCAGGCCGCCGGCGTCGTGCACGATCTTCTGGATTTCGGCGATGGTCGTCTCGAACACGCCGAGCGTCGACGGGTTGGTGAGCATGAGGCCGGCGGTCTGCGGGCCGACCGCGGCGCGCAGGGCGTCCAGGTTCACCGCGCCGGTGGCGTCGGTCGGGATTTCCTTCACCGTGTAGCCGCACATGGTCGCGGTCGCCGGGTTGGTGCCGTGCGCCGCGTCGGGGACGATGATTTCGCGGCGCGCCGTGTCGCCGCGCGCGTCGTGGTAGGCGCGGATCATCGCCACCCCGGCGAACTCGCCATGCGCGCCGGCCATCGGCGCCATCGACACCCCGGCCATGCCGGTCACGTCCTTCAGCATTTCCTGCAGCTCGAACATGCTGGCGAGGAAGCCCTGGCCCGTCTCGTCAGGCGAAGCCGGATGACGCGCGAGGAACTGCGGCAGCATCGCCAGCGAATTGCACGCGCGCGGGTTGTACTTCATCGTGCACGAGCCGAGCGGGTAGAACTGCGTGTCGATCGAGAAGTTCTTCTGCGACAGGCGCGTGTAGTGGCGCACGACGTCGAGCTCGGACACTTCGGGCAGGCCCGGGGCGTCCTTGCGGCGCAACTCGGCAGGCAGGTCGTCAAGGCTGCCGCCGGCGGCAGGCAACTGGGCGGCGGCGGTGCGGCCGGGGCGGGAATGGTCGAATATCAGCATGGTTCGTAGGGGCTAGGGGTTAGGATCTAGGGGCTAGGGGAGGGGGCGCGTGGATTGGAAACAGGCGCGGCACAGCCGCACATTCCCTAAATCCTAGCCCCTAAATCCTAGTCCCTCGGCGCGCGCGTCAGAGCACGGCCAAAGCAGCCTCGTAATTCGGCTCCTGCTTGATCTCGGGCACCAGCTCCGAATGCAGGACCTTGTTGTTCTCGTCGAGCACGACCACGGCGCGCGCGGTGATGCCGGCGAGCGGGCCGCTGGTGATGGCGACGCCGTAGTTCTTCATGAATTCGGCGCCGCGCATGGTCGACAGCGTGACGACGTTGTTGGTGCTCTCGGCGCCGCAGAAGCGGTTCATCGCGAACGGCAGGTCGGCCGAGATGATGAGCACGGCGGTGTTGCCGACGGCGGCGTCGTTGAATTTCTTCGTCGAGGTCGCGCACACCGGGGTGTCGAGGCTGGGGACGATGTTGAGGATCTTCTTCTTGCCGGCGAAATCGGCCAGCGAGACATCGGCGAGGTCCTTGTTCACGAGCTTGAAGTCGGGCGCGGTGTCGCCGGCCTTGGGAAAGTTGCCTGCGACGTCGATGGGGTTGCCTGCGAGGGTCACTGCCATGTTTGCTCTCCTTGAATCACGTCTATCGAAAATGGGACGCGTGCGCCCGTTGCTGCGCGTCGGTCAGCCGGCTTGCTGGTCGAAACGCGTCAGATGCTCGTCGATGTTCTCGCGCAGCATCTTCTCGTACTGGTCCATGAAATAGGCGATTGCCGCTTCCTTCTCGGCGATCATCTGGTCCTTGCTGCCCGAGGCCGCCGCAATCACGAAGGCGTTGAAGCGCGAGGCGGCAAACAGCGCGGCTGCGCTCACCCGGCTCGGCTTCGTCTCGTTCAGCTGGTTGTTGGCGACGCTGATGTACGCATCGGCCATGTCGTAAAACTGCTTGTCGCGCTGCACGTCGCTCATGTCGGTCTCTCAGCTCTTGTAGGCGCACGGCGGGGCTTCGCGCCGCTTGGACAGGATACGTTCCAATTGTTGCGCGTAGTGGTCGAGGTCGGCCGGCGTCTTGGTCTCGGTGACGCAGACGAGAATCGCCTGGCCAAGTTCGGGATACCAGCCGGAAATATCCAGCCCGCCGAGGATGCCCTGCGCGCGCAGCGCGCGCAGCACGTCCTTCGCGTTGTCGTTGAGCTTGAGCACCACTTCGTGGAAGAAGGGCGAAGCGAATGCGCGCGTCACACCCGGAATCGCCGCCAGTTTGTCGGCCAGCGCGACGGTGCCGGCATGGCTGGCGGAGGCGACTTTCGCCAGGCCCTGCGGACCGAGCAGCGCCATGTACTGCGTGGCCGCGGTCACGACGAGGCCCTGGTTGGTGCAGATGTTCGACGTGGCCTTGGAGCGGCGGATGTGCTGCTCGCGCGCCTGCAGCGTGAGCGCGAAGCCGGGCTTGCCGTCCAGATCGACCGTCCGCCCGACGATGCGGCCCGGCATCTGCCGCACGAAGTCCTGGCGGCAGCACATGAAGCCGAAATACGGCCCGCCCGAGGCCATCGGCGCGCCCAGCGGCTGACCTTCGCCGACCGCGATGTCGGCGCCACCGCCTTGATCAACACAGCGCCCCCACTTGCCGGGCGCTTCCAGCACCGCGAGCGTGGTCGGGTTCACCAGCGCGATTGCCAGCGCGCCCTGGGCGTGCGCCCAGTCGGTCATCGCGTGCACGTCTTCGAGCACGCCGAAGAAGTTGGGCTGCGGGATCACCAGGCCGGCGAAGACGCCGGGATCGGCCGGCAGCACCGTCTTGCCGGTAGCGGGATCGAAATCGAGCTCGACCAGTTCGATGCCCTGGTTCTTCACGGTGGTGACGACCACGCTGCGGTAGACCGGGTGCACCGTCTTCGGCACCAGCACGCGGCGCGAGGTCTTGTGCGAGCGGACCGCCATCAGTACCGCCTCGGCCAGCGCCGACGCGCCGTCGTAGAGCGAGGCGTTCGACACGTCGAGCCCGGTCATCCGGGTCATCATGGTCTGATATTCGTAGATCAGCTGCAGCGTGCCCTGCGAGGCCTCGGCCTGGTAGGGCGTGTAGGCGGAGTAGAACTCGCCGCGCGTGGTGACCTGCCAGATCGCCGCCGGGATGTGGTGCTCGTAGACGCCGGCGCCGATGAAGTTCGACCAGAAGCCGTCGGCCGACGCGCGCTCCTGCATCAGCCGCGCGACTGCCATCTCGGGCAGGCCGTCGGGCACGTCCTTCAGCTTGCCGGTCTTCAGCGCGGGCGGGATTTCGTCGAACAGGTCCTCGATGCTTTTGGCGCCGATGGCGCCGAGCATGGCGGTGACGTCTGCTTCAGTGTGGGGAATGAAGGGCATGGTTCTAGGGGCTAGGAATTAGGATCTAGGGACTAGGGGAGGCGGGGCTGAGTTCAGGGGGCGCGGCACAGCCGCACCTTCCCTAAATCCTAGCCCCTAGCTCCTAGCCCCTAGTGTGCTTCCGACTCGACCAGCTTCTGGTACGCTGCGGCGTCGAGCAGGGCGTTCACGTCGGCGGGGTTGGCCGGCTTGATCTTGAACATCCACGCGGCGTAGGCGTCCTGGTTCACCGCGTCGGGGCTGGCTTCGACGTCGCCGTTGGCGGCGACGACTTCGCCGGCGACGGGGGCGTAGACGTCGGACGCGGCCTTCACCGACTCGACCACCGCGCATTCCTCGCCCTTGGCGAGCGTGCGGCCGGCGGCGGGGTTCTCGATGAACACCATGTCGCCGAGCAGGTCCTGCGCGTGGTGGGTGATGCCCACGGTCAGCGTGCCGTCGGCTTCGACGCGCACCCATTCGTGGCTGGGGGTGTATTTGAGGTCAGCGGGGATGGACATGGTAGGGCTTCCTTGGGTCGTCATGAGTTGCTTATCGGGTACTAGGATCTAGGGGCTAGGATCTAGGGGCTAGGATCTAGGGAAAGTGCGGCTGTGCCGCGTCATTCAATAATTAGGCGCGGGCGAAGCCCGCTCCATCCCTAGCCCCTAAATCCTAACTCCTAGCCCCTAACGCCCTAAATCAAAACCTTGCCGTTGCGCACGAACGGATACTTCACCACCTTCGCGCGCAGCTTCTTGTCGCGGATCTCGACTTCGACTTCCTCGCCCGGGGCGATGCCGAGCGGGATGCGGGCGAGCGCGATGGATTGCTGCATCGTAGGCGAAAACGTGCCGGAGGTGATTTCGCCTTCGCCGTGTTTGGTGTGCACTTTCTGGTGGCTGCGCAGCACGCCTTTGTCCAGCAGTACGAGGCCGGCGAGCTGCTTCGTCACTTCGCTCGCTTCGAGCGCCTTGCGACCGACGAAATCGCGTTCAGTTTTCAAATCCACCGTCCAGGCGAGGCCCGATTCCAGCGGGCTGGTGGTTTCGTCCATGTCCTGGCCGTAGAGGTTCATGCCGGCTTCCAGCCGCAGGGTGTCGCGCGCGCCGAGGCCGATCGGCTTGCCGCCGGCTGTCATCAGCGCTTTCCAGAAGAAGGGCGCGGATTTCGCCAGCACCATCACCTCGAAGCCGTCCTCGCCGGTGTAGCCCGTTCGTGCAATGAACATCTCGCCCATGGCGGCGGCGTTGAAGGGCTTGAGAGCCGCGGTGATCTGGTCGACGCCGGGCAGCGCCTCGTTCAGCGCCCGGGTGGCGTTGGGGCCCTGGATCGCGATCATCGCGAGGTCGCGGCGCGGGGTGAGGGTGAGGCCCGTGCCCCAGTCGGCGTTCATTTTTTCCATCCAGGCGAGGTCTTTTTCCGCGGTGCCGGCGTTGACCACCAGGCGGAACCAGGTCTCGTCCATGAAATAGATGATGAGGTCGTCGATGACGCCGCCGGCCTCGTTGAGCATGCACGAATACAGCGCCTTGCCGGAGACCTGCAGCTTGTCGACGTTGTTCGCCACCAGCCGGCGCAGGAAGGCGCGCACGTTTTCGCCCTTGATGTCGAGCGGCAGCATGTGCGAGACGTCGAACAGGCCGCAGCCGGAACGCACCGCGTGGTGTTCCTCGATCTGCGAGCCGTAGTTGACGGGCATGTCCCAGCCGCCGAAATCGACCATCCTGGCGCCGAGTTCGCGGTGGGTGGCGTTGAGCGGAGTTTTCTTGAGGTCGGACATGGGGCACCAAAAATAAAAAAGGGTGAAGCGCGGATTCGCTTCACCCCTCTGTCCTTGGTACCTGAGAGATTACGGCCGGCTGTGTGACCAGCGGGCCGCTGCCCCTTCGGTGGCAGTTTCAACGAACTGCGCTCTCCAGAGTGTTCTGCCGTTGCGGTCCTTTTGCCTGAGCGATTCCGGGTGAATTGCGCCTTCGGCGGCGTGCCATGTTGAACTCAACGGCCACGCGCTCTCCCGCGACGGGAGCCGGAACTATACCGAAGAAGCCGGCCGCCAGCCAGCCCCGCCCGTCAGTAGCGCAACTGCAGGTTGAAACCCATGGGGGCGAGGTCGCGCACGGTGAGCGCGAGGCTCAGCGGCTGCTCGGTCCGCGGCGGCATGCCGGCCGCGACCAGGCGGGCGTCGCTGAGGTATTCGCTCGGCGCGAAGCTGCGGCGGGCGAGCGGCTGGTTGCGCTGGTCGGTGAGCGTGAGCACCAGGATCGGCCAGGCCTGGGCGCGGCCGGCGCGGTTGCCGAGGGTGAGGTTGAGGCGCAGCTGGCCGGCGTCTTCGGTCTGCAGGTCGGAGCCGACGACCTGCAGCAGGGCGAGGTTCCTGGGCAAGGACAGGCTGCAGCCGAGCACGGCGCAGGCCTGTTCGAGCATGGGCCGCGTTTCGGGGTGGCGGCTTGCCAGCGTGTCGCGCAGGAAATAGGCGGATTGCGCGGCGAGGGTGACGAGCAGCAGCACGCTTGCCAGCGCGGCCAGCCAGGGCCGGCGGCGGCGCGGCGCTTGCGGCGGCGGCAGCGGCTGGGCGTATTCGATGCGGGCAGCCGGCGCCTCGACTGCGGGGGCGCGCGGCGGCACCGGCACGAAGGGCTTCGGCGGCGGGATCTCGGGCAGCGGGCCGGGTTCCTCGGGCGCGGCCTGGTCGGGGTCGATCAGGATGATGGAGGGCAGGTCCGCTTCGTGATCGAGGTGCGGCGTGGCGGGCGCGGACGCGTGGCCGGGCGCGGATGGAACGGGCGGCGCAGGCTCGGCGGCCGGTTCGGGCGTTTCGGCGATGAGCGCGGGATAGGCGTCGAAGGCCGTGCCGCACACGCCGCATTGCACCCAGCCCGATGCGGCATCGAGCTGCTCGCTGCCGAGGCGGAACACGCTGGCGCAGTGCGGGCAGGTGGTGCGGAAGCGCTGCGTCACCGGCGTGTTCCTGCCAGCCGGACCCAGCCCTCGTCGATGGCGGGCGGGTCGAAATCGAACCATTCGCGGTAGACCGCCATCACGTCCCCGGCCTGCTCGGCGAGGATGCCCGACAGCACCAGCCGTCCGCCCGTGCGCACGCGGCCGGCGAGCAGCGGCGCCATGCCTTTCAGCGGATTGGTGAGGATGTTGGCCACGACCACATCATAACGGCCCGCCGCGAGCTCGCCCGGCAGGCCGAACTGCGCGACGACTTCGTTGAGCGCCGCGTTGTCGCGCGAGGCCTCGACCGCCTGCGGGTCGATGTCGACGCCGTCGACCCGCGCCGCGCCCAGCCGGGCCGCGGCGATCGCCAGCACGCCGGAGCCGCAGCCGTAGTCGAGCAGTGTCTCGCCGCCTTGCAGGTTGTCGTCGAGCCAGCGCAGGCACAGCCGCGTGGTGGGGTGGCTGCCGGTGCCGAAGGCGAGCCCCGGGTCGAGCTTGAGGTTGATCGCGCTGCCGTCGGGCGCTGCGTGCCAGGTCGGCACGATCCACAGCCGCGGCGAAATCGGGATGGGGTCGAATTGCGACTGCGTCAGGCGCACCCAGTCCTGCTCGGCGACGGTCTCGACGGTGTAATCCGTCGGCACCGGCACGCCGGCGGCGCGCGCCGCCTCGGCCAGCATCGAGGCGACATCGGCGTCGGCCCCGAACAGCGCGACCGCGATGCTGTGCGGCCACAGCTCGGCCGTCGGGTGGTCGGGCTCGCCGAACAGCGGCGTTTCGTCGACCGTGCCGGCGTCGGCGTCCTCCAGCGACACCGACAGCGCACCCGCGTCCATCAGCGCGTCCGACAGCGGCTCGGCCTGCTTGGAATCGACGAGGAGGCGGACGGATTGCCAGGGCATATTAGGGGTTAGGAATTAGGATCTAGGGGCTAGGAGTCTGGGCGGCAGAGGATATTTAGCAGGTTGATGGGTGCAAGTCGAACGGCGCGACGACATTTGTGCGGTCCGATGGCAGGTAGAGCGGTAGGTGATATTGTGATGGCAGTGTTG
>JBFMET010000008.1:0-96662 GCA_040753235.1 Pseudomonadota bacterium | reverse complement strand
ATCCAGCCACGGGCCAGCGTATTTCCCGATTCCGCACGTCAAGGGTTCGCTCCGCCGGGCTTCGCCCGCCCTTGACCCGCGGCCTCGGGGCGGCATTACCCACTCGCTTTTCAAATGAGGCACATTTCATTTCACACTGAAGAAGGTGGCACGGGTTGCGTAGTTGAGGACGAAGGTCATGCCATTGGCAACCAGTTTGGCCAGGTAGGGATTTACCGACCATACGTCCACGAGAAGCCACAGAATTCCCATGCCAACGCCGAGCATTGTACCGTTGGCCAGAATGGTCAGGAGCAGATCGGCCCCAAATTTGAACCGACTGTCCGGAAAGACGAATCTGCGGATCAGCAGAACATTGAATGCGGCACCCACGCAAAACCCCGCGAGGTTGGCCACATAGACAGATTCTCCCCATGCCACCAAGGTGGCATAGAGCGCGAAATCCACTCCGAATCCACCGGTGACGACCAGAAAGTAGCGCAGTGGCGCCTTATATATTGACTGTTTCTGCAACAAGGTAGAGCGGTCGCCCTTTGACCTCCTCGAAGATACGGGCGATGTATTCGCCGACAATCCCGATCAGCAGGATCTGCACACCGCTGAAAACCACGATGGACAGCAGTACTGCCGTAATGCCCGGCACCGGTATTGAGGTAAAAAGTTTCAGATACAGCACATAAAGCCCCAGGATCACGCCTACGAGGATAGTCATGAACCCCAGCCGAATGGCGAGCGTCAGCGGCTTCTTGGAAAACGACAGGATGGCGTTGGTCGCGAAGGCCAGCATCTTGCGCAAAGGGTATTTGGTCTCGCCTGCAAAGCGCTCGTCCCGGTCATATTCGAGCGGAGCCGCGCGAAACCCTACCCAGGGAATCATGCCGCGCACAAAACGATGCCGTTCGCGCAACTGCTTGAAGGCCTCGACAACGCGACGCGACATGAGACGGAAATCGCCAGTATCGGTTGGAATGTCCATTTCGCACATATAACTGAACAAACGATAGAACGCTGCCGCCGATGCCCGCTTGAACAAGGTCTCCCCCGCCCGACTGCGACGCTTCCCATACACAACGTCATAGCCCGTCAGTGCCAATCGGTACATCGTTTCGATCAACTCCGGCGGGTCCTGCAGGTCGGCGTCGATGACCGCCACATAATCGCCCACGGCCAGATCGATTCCGGCCGTGATGGCAATCTGATGGCCAAAGTTCCGGCTAAACGCAATGACCTTGATATTAGGCTGGCTCGCAGCCATCCTTTTGAGTATGACCAGCGAATTGTCTTTTGATCCGTCGTCAACAAACAGCAGTTCAAGATCGGCATCAGGCAGGAGCTTCTCTCCCATCGCCTGCAAACGCCGCACCGTCTCCGGAAGAGACTCCTCCTCATTGAAAACAGGAATGACAACGCTCAGGAGCGGCTTTTCTCGTAGCATGCAGTAATGACCCCTTGAGATTCCAAATTAAGCGCATCGAGCACACTGAGCCCCCAGCCAATCGGCACAAGAATCGGCAAGAGGATGGCATGGGCCAGGTCCAGCCACAGGGAAGAATGAAGGCTCTTGCGCTTGATACGGTAATAGAGATAGTTGTGTGTCCCAGTGAGGACGTTCAACAAGCCTTGTGTATAGCCGAATGTATTGTAGGGCCACGACGGCACGGTCTCGATGCGCCTGAATCCAAAACGCGCCAGTAAGCTATCGAGCGACCGAGTCGAAAACTGGTGGAGATGGTTTGGCACATCGAAAAATGCGAAAGCACTGCCGAACCAGCGATACTGGCGCGAAGCCGCGTTCGGCACAGAAACGATGAAGCGGGCGCCCGGCTGCATGCAGACAGCCAGTTTTTCGAGAACGTTTTCCAACGCATTTACTGGAAAATGCTCGAGCGAATGCCATGCCGTTGCCACATGTATATTGACTGGAACCAAGGCCACATCCTCAAGCACCTCCAGGCCCAGCACATTGCGGGAGAATGCCAGTGCCTCGGGGGTGATCTCCAGGCCCAGCGCCCGTCTATAACGCTCTCGATTCTGATACAGGTATTTGCCCGAAGCCGAGCCAATGTCGATCCATTGCGCCACTTGCGACGGGTCCGGATCGAAACGTTGCAGCACCTTCTGCTTGAAACGATCCAACCGGGTTCGGCGCTTGGCATCTCGCTCGTTCAGGGGGTCATTGACGATGTATCCCTGACCCTGTTCGTCTGTCAGCGTTTCATGGCCGCATCCCCTACAGCGCAGGTAGGGGGGGGGTATTGCATCGAATGCGGTACTTCCGCAAATGAAACAAACTTGCTCGGTCAACGCATTTTCTCCATGAGGCGGAGCCACAAGCGTACCGACATCTTGCGTGGAAGCAGCCTGGCCAGCATCGCCATCGCAAACGAGCGGGACGAAACGATCAAGGTCATGCGACGTTTCGCCAGCCCGGCAAGAATCAGGTCCGCAGCCTCCTCTGGGGTCATCAGGCGCTCGCCTTCAATTTCCTTTACGCCTGCCGTGCGCTGGAAATTTGTTTGCATGCCGCCCGGACACACCGTCATTACGTGAACACCCTGTCCCGCCACCTCCGCTGACCAGGCCTCACCCAAGAACAGCAACGCGCTATTGGTCGCTGCGTAGGTCGCCATGTAAGGCAATGGCTGGAAAGCCGACGAGGAACTCACCAGGACCACCCGCCCGAAGTAACGACGCTGCATGCCTGCAATGGCATGGCTGGCCAGCGCGATACGCGCCAAAACATTGACCTGAAACATCCGAAGATGCCCCGATGTCGGGATATCTTGCATGCGCCCCCTTAGTCCGAGACCGGCACATGCATAGAGTTCGGTTATCGCGTATTCATTCCATACAGGGCTCGCTAGCAGCGACTCGATTTCCGCCTCGCGAGCGAGATCGATCACACGGGTCGTGCAATGGGGATAGGCAGCGGCCAGTTCCGCCAGTCCGACCTCGTCACGGTCGATCAGCAATAGCCGCTCCCGCCGGTTAGCCAGACGGGAAACCAGGGCGCGTCCAAGACCAGACGCCGCACCCGTCACGACTGTCTGCCCCCCGGGAGATACTTCGGGATCGAGGCGCGCACGTTCTCTCGCGATCACCCCTGCAAGCGCACCTGCCAAAGAATGCTCCGGCGCCCATCCCAGCGCCCGCAGGCGCGCATCCGATGCGACCAGAACGGGAAACAGCATGGCCTTGAGCGAGAACGGCAGCCAGGCTACAACCGGGCGCAGAACAGGCTTGACCCATGACAGTCCAATTCGTAGCGAACGCGGACGACACATGTTGAGAAATGTGCTCACTGCAAGGGTTTCGCCCGCACAGAAAAACACCTTGCATACTGCCGACTCATGGGTGCCCAGCACCTGGATGGCACGCACCAGGTCATCTACGTGCACGACCGAAAACTGGCCCGGCCAGGCGATCCATGACAAGGGGGAAGCGGCTAATGCATGGCGCGCAAACAAGGCGAAATGACTGTCAAAACGCATGTCGTCACCGACCACCATGGCCGGGCGAAGGATGGCATAAGGCAGCCCGGATTCGGCAACGATTTTTTCTGACTCCAGCTTCGACCTGCCATAGTCCGAAACCGGAAAAGCCGGGCTGTCTTCGTTCAGGGCGTGGCGACAATCATCCCACCGGGAGCGATCAATCGCGCCTATCGTTGAAACATGGACAAAACGCTGCAGCGGCTCACGGCACCGGCGCGCAACCCCAATGACATGCCGAGTCAGTTCGACATTGGCTGCCTGATAGTGGGGCCCATTGCCGAACGCCGCGTCGCCCGCACAGTGCACCACGACCCCGGCGCCCGCCATGGCCGATTGCAGCAGTTCCTCGTTCCACAGATCACCGATCCACAGCTTCACCCCCATCTGTTCGAGCAGGGGATCGTGGCGTCTCACCAGCGCATGGACGACCGCACCAGAATCTATCAGCCTGCGGCACAAATGCCGTCCAACAAACCCCGCGGCACCAGTCACGAAATAGGGAGGGGTATTCAAGGCAATCGCCGCAGGCTATCGTACATATTCAAATCGGGCATCACGCTTCCGCCCGGCACATTTTCATCTTCTGACTCAATCCGAATTTTTCCATCGCCCTGCCCATCTCGCCAGTAGGCAGCTTCACAACAACGTCATCACACTGGTATCCGGTGCGCACAACGCGCTCCAGCGCGGCCATTATCTCAGCTGGCGGCTGGCTCATAACAAGTATGTGGTCAGGCCGCGCCTGACGGGACAGGCGATCTGCCACGATGCGCGCGGCAGCCGCCCCACCCGAATAATGCATGAATAGCATGGGTGTCTGTGGTGTGGCTTTCAAGGCGAAGTAGACCCACGGCTGAGGGCCGACCACGAGTAGCTTCTCCCCCACCAGCAAGTCAGGGGAAGCCACCAGTCCCTGCACCAGTTCGATCGCGACACGCTTCTCCTCGGAGCCCGCTATTCCGCGAAATGCCGGCACCGTGTCAAGGGAATGACCTAGCTTCCAGACTGGCTCGTCACGGTACGGGTGCAGGACGTTATTGGCGACGAGCAGCACCCCACAGATCACGACGAAGTGCGCCGGGCGCACCCCCCCCATCTCCTTCGTGTTGCGGATCCTGGTCGCGCAGCCCTTTAGAAGCAGACCGGCCAGATAAGGCAGAACCGCCCCCGTGCCGATTGCGATATTGACTACCCCATTGCCACTTGTCAGCGCAACGACCGTGCCGATCAACAACCCAAATATGCCCAAGCGTGCTGCTTGCCTTTTCTCAGGGGCACTCGCAGGCACATAACGCAACAGGAACAGTACGCCAAGGTATAGCAGGACAACCAGCAACCAGCCTTGCCGTCCCGCCAGCCACCAAAACAGCAACACCCCGAGAGGAAGCGCGTAGCGTCCACTGAGTTTCCTCCCCACGCCTTCCTGCCTTGCGCCGAGATAAGAAAATACCAGACCAACTACAGCAACAACGGACAGGACGAGCATGTGTTTGGAACTGGAAAATGCATACCCAACCCCAAACGCCTTTGAGAAAGCGATGGCATCCCGGATATCCGCCAGCCCCCCGGTCAGGCTCCATAGAATTGCCGCCCACAGGCTACCGAAACCGGCCAGTAACCCGACCATCCGAACGGCCAGCCCGTATCTTCGCGCGAACAATTCATCGCCGATGAGCAGAGCACCGACAGCCAGCCCCAGCGTCGGATAGGTCACGCACAGCATCGAAACTGCAAGGGTGGACACGACCAGGTAGGCCCTGGCACGCGCCTCCCCGGTCCAGACAAAGACGATCAGCGACACCAGCAGCCCGGCCAGCGCATTGTAGTAAGGCGAAAAAATATTGAATGGAAGCCATGCCAGCACCAAGCTGGCGGCAACCCAGCCCGGGTAGCGTGCAGATCCCGTGATCGATCTGCGATAAGCCAACCATGCCGCTGCCATGTAGGCGAACAGCATAAAGGTGCGGCCTGCGATCACAAGATAATCCCAGCCGCCTGCAACAAGGTAATAGAGCCGAAAGACCGGATACAAGAACATGTACATCGCCTGTTGCAGGAAAAGGTCGGCCCGGAACAATTTGCCGGTCTCGACCAGCGATGCGAGCTCGCCGTAGTGCTGCATCTCGTCGGTGAAGTCGATCCCCGTGAACACCCGGGAAACCAGGTATCCAAGACAGACCACTGCCACGGCCGCACCCAGCCAGTTCAATTTGGCCTCTGTTGCATGAGTATTCATATCAGGACTAAATTCTCGCGAGCATCCACTTCAGATGAAGACAAGGCCAGATCCTGCCCACCGACTCCCAGTCCCAGGCGCGGCGCTGCACCAGGTTCCTCACGGAACGCCGCAGCGCGGCCTCGTCAACCAGCTCAGCAAAAGCAGGGGCCGGCTGTGCCAACACAGACTCCACCCACGACGCCAGTGGCCCATTCAGCCACTCCGGCATAGGCGAATTGAAGCCAACCTTGCGCCGCCCCATGCGAATCGACTCGGGCATGCGCCCTGCCATGGCCCGGCGCGCAACCAGTTTCGAATAGCCGTCCCCGCTCTTGCTGGCGTCGGGCAGGGCCATGGCATATGCGACCAGACGCCAGTCCATGAAAGGCATGCGCACCTCGACCCCGTGCGCCATCGACAGGCGATCAAAATTTCTCAGAATCGTGGGCAGCACCGTGCCATGGAACATGCGGTACAGGCGCCGGTTGAGGCCGCCCCAGTTGCCGGGCAGCACATCGCCGTCACCGACTACGGGCAGCATCGGCGGCAGACTGGTCAGGCCGCCGCGCAGGAAGAACTGGCCGCGCCGCCTGAGCGTGGCGGCGCGCGCCATGTCCACGCCCCGTCCAAGCAACGGCTGGCCGGCTGTCACGCCGGCAATGAAATTACGCAGATGGAAGGCCCAGGATTGTCCTCCCTGCCGGTAGCCGCCCATCAGTTCGTCGGCGCCATGTCCGTCCAGCGAAACCAGCACCTTGTGTTGGCGCAATTGCCGGTATATGAGCCAGACCGCGGTAGGCAGGCTGATATAGACGTCATCCAGATCGTCCAGGATGCGATCGATATCTTCCAGCGCATCGTTGCGGCCGATCTCCAGAATGGTCGGCGTAACGCCCGCCCAGGCTGCGGCCGCTTCGGCCTCCGGTCGTTCGTCGTTGGACATGCCCGGAAAGCTGGCGACGAAAGCGTGGCGCCAGGCCTTCGCGCTCCGCGGTCCCATGCCCGCCTGTTCCAGAGAGGCCATGGTACACAGCACGGCAGAGGAATCGAAGCCACCTGACAGGCAGGTGCCGATCGGCACATCGCTGCGCATGCGCAGCGCGACAGCATCGCGAAACAGGCTGCCGAACTGATCGGCCTGCTCCTGCTGGTCGGATGGAACAGGTGGCAGATGTTCTACCGTATTCCACCATCGCTTGATCCGTACCTGCCCGTCTTTGAGCCACATGCAGTGGCCGGCCTGCAATCGCTGCACCTGGCTGAAGAGCGTGCGGGCGCTCCCTTCCACACCGAACGGATCCAGCAGCAGGCGACGCGCCACTTCGCTGTCCAGTGTATTGGCCACCAACCCGCTGCGCATGAGCGCGCGCATTTCGGAGGCGAACACGAATTGTTCCGGCGTGATCGCATACAACAGTGGCTTGATGCCGAAACGGTCCCGCGCCAGGAATAGCTCCCCCGACACCGTGTCGAATATCGCCAGCGCCCACATGCCGTTGAAACGAAGCAGCATGGATTCGCCCCATGCCTGCCACGCAGCAAGGATCACCTCCGTGTCGGATTCGGTGCGGAAATGCGCGCCCGCCGCCTCCAGCTCACGGCGCAACTCGAGGAAGTTGTAGACCTCGCCGTTGTAAACCATCACATGACGGCCATCGGCTGATGCCATGGGCTGATGCCCACCCGCCCCCGGGTCGATGATGGCGAGCCGACGATGGCCGAGGGCGACCGAGCAGCCGGCGTTGAACCACGTCCCTGCTCCATCCGGCCCACGGTGCGCGATTGCGTCCATCAGTCGAAGGAGCGCGGCGGGTTCGACCTGAACACCACGCAGGGCGACGATACCGGCGATGCCGCACACGAATCAGGCCCTTCCCATCATTGGGAGGAAATGGCACGCGACTCGTCGCAAATCCCCTCGGCAGACCGAACCATGCGGCCCAAGGCTGGTTGCCGCCACGACCGCCCCACCGACGACACACACGGACAAGCCATACCACGCAAGCAATTGCCACCAGGCAGCGGTATGAACGCTTATTAGTTCCGACAGCGCTTCACGCAAGCCCAGCGCGGCTACTGCGCCCACCACTAACGGCGCAAGGACAAAATGAGCGATCCTGGATGATGCGCCCCGAAGATTGAAACTGCGTCGCATCAGGATCGTCATCACAACCATCTGTGCCGCCATCCCTACAAACGAACTCCAGCCTGCGGCCTTCCAACCGTACACAGGCAGTACCAATGCACTGGTCACAACAATGGCAACTGCCGTCACCAGAGAAATGAGGGCATTGGCCCGGGTATTCCCGCTCCCAAGGAGGTAAAACGCGAAAACGTTGGAACCACTGCCTAAAATTCCTGCAAGCGCGAGCACCACCAATACGTGCTCCCCTTCTGCTGCCACCTCGGCATTGGTCCAAAATCGGAGAACTTCGCCTGCAACGGGGATGACGCCCCCAAGTACACCCACAGCCAACAGATTCAGCAACCAGGATGCTCGAAACAAAACATCCGCCTGCCGTTCCTGCGTCTCCTTCAACATCGAACTGAAGAGAGGAAACAAGACCTCACCGATCTTGTACACGCCGATGTAAATCGCCTCTTCCAGGCGCTGGGCGACATTGTAGAAGCCCACATGGCGAGTCTGCAGAAATACGCCCAAAAGGTATCGGTCAGTCTGGCCCGAGATGACGCCCCCACCCTGGGCGGCAAACTGCCACGAACCCACACGCACGATCCGCCGCAACGAATCCCGATACAGCGAAGGCAAGGCCAGCCATCCCGGCAGAGCACGGCGTGAGAGCCATAATGCGGCAAGCAGGCTTGTTGCGAATCCCGCCGCCTGGCAGGCGAGGTAAGTCACAGCCATGGGCCATTTGGGAATCAGCCCCAGCATCAGCGATGTGGACAACACTGTAGCCCCGATGCTTATCCAGGCAAGGCGTGCGTAATTCTGGCGCGCAATGAACAATGCCAGAAATACGCCTGCGAGGCATTGCATGAGCCAGCCGATCCCACCAAAGGAAAATCCCTTGATCAGATAGTCGGCATCGCCAGGCTCAAGATTGAACAGTCGCCCGGCAAGCCAAGGTCCAATTGTCAACATCAGGGACACGACCAGCACGCCAATAACCAAGCCAAGAAACAGGGCTGTAGCGAAAATGCGTCTGGCTTCGCGCTGCATGTCCGGAGCGAGATTCTGCGCCAGTTCGCGTGCCGCCATCTGAGAGAGGGTATTGCTGAAAATCAGGGCAGGTGCAATGCACGCGGCAATCAGGCCCGCAAAGCCGAATTCAGCTATCCCCAGATGGGAAATGACAAATGGCAGGATCAACAGGTTGAGCCCAACGCCCACAAGGAAAGCCAAAGCGTTCCATGATGAATTGCTGACTAGACGCGCACCGTGTCCCACCTGGTTTGTTTCCCGGCACAGGTGGCCTAGCCACTAAACTGACGGATCGATTCGGCCACCTGATCCTGCTGGCCCCCCGTCATCTCGGGGAAAATCGGCAGCGAAAGAATGCGGCCCTGGTTCGCCCAGGCATTGGGAAAATCACCTGGCACATGGCCGAATCGCTGGTAGGCCGGCAGGAAAGGCAAGGCAACGGGATAATTGATCACGGTCTGGATGCCAGCTGTCGCGAGATGGGCGGCCAGGTCGTCGCGCCGGTCGTGACGCACCACATAGAGATGGTAGACGTGCTCGCGGCCTTCCCCTTCTACTGGCGTCTCCAGTCCGGCGATGCCTGCCAGCATGGCATTGTAGCTAGCCGCCTTATCGCGGCGCGCACGGGTCCAGGCATTGAGGTTTCGCAGTTTCACCGACAGGATGGCCGCCTGCATGCCATCCAGGCGGCTGTTGATGCCCTCGATCTGGTGCTCACCCTTGGTCAACCCGCCATGACGCGCGAACATCGCCATGCGTTGCGCCAGCTCACGATCGCTGGTGACCACGGCACCGGCATCGCCCATCGCGCCAAGGTTCTTGCCCGGATAGAAGGAGAAAGTGGCCGCCTGTCCGAAGGTGCCGACCAGGCGCCCCTTGTAGCGGGCAAGGTGGGCCTGGGCACAATCTTCGATGACCCACAGCCCATGCTTTTTCGCGATGGCCATAATCGCATCCATGTCGGCGGCCTGCCCGTAAAGGTGGACCGGAATGATGCCGACGGTGCGCGGGGTGATCCTGGACTCGATCTGCGCTGCGTCGATGTTGAAGCTGTCACGCTCGGTATCGCAGAACACCGCCTTGCCACCCGCCTGGGTGATGGTTTCGGAGGTGGCGATCCAGGAGTGCGCCGTGGTGATGACTTCGTCGCCTGGTTGCACGCCCAGAGCATGCATGGCGATGTAGAGGGCGTCGGTACCGTTGGCACAGGATACACAATGCGGCACCCCCAGCGCCTCGGCAAACTCCGTCTCGAAGCGCTCCACGTAGGGTCCGCGGATGAAGGCCGACTCGCGTATGACTGCGGCGATGACGTCGTCGATCTCCGGTTTGATGCTCAGGTATTGGGAATACAGATCGGCGAAAGGAATCTTGTTCATGGCTCAAATGCAATAAATCAGGACATGCAAACCCGAGCTGCGTGACAGGCAGATAGCGCCACTATGCCTCACGCTCATTCCGCCGGAGCAATCGGGCCGGATTGCCGGCGTAACATCCCGGCTCGGTGATGGACCGGGTCACCACCGCTCCCGCGCCGATAACCACATCATCGCAAATCTCCACCGGCAGGATGGTGGCATTGGAGCCGATGGAGACCCGGTTGCCGATGCGGGTGCTGCGCCACAGCTCCTTGCGGCCCCGGGCCGGTCCGCCCGTGGCAAACGTATCGTTGATGAACATGACGCCATGGCCGACGAAGCAATCCTCGCCGATGCTCACCAGTTCGCAGATGAAGCTGTGGGACTGGACCCGCGTCCGCGCCCCGATATGCACGTCTTTCTGGATCTCGACAAACGGTCCGATGAAGCAGCCGTCACCGATTCGGCAGCCATACAGATTGGCCGGCTGGACCACCTTGACGCCTGTGCCGAAGACGACGTCGCGAATGCCGCATTCGAGAAGCTGCAGCACATGCTCAGACACTGCGCACTCCCAGCCGGCAACGCTTCGGAATGAAGCGCAGCGGCACTTCCTGCCCGGTCTCGATGGATTCGTAGATGGCACTGATGAGCTCGATGCTGCGTCGCCCTTCCAGTCCATCCACCAATTGCTGCCTGCCACTTTGCAAACAATCCAGCACATGCTCATAGTAGGCTTGGTGCCCGAAACCATAGACACTGGGCGGATTCACCGAATATTTCTGCATCACGTCCGCATCGTCGGGTTCCTGCTCGGCGAATGACCAGGTCTTCATCTGATTGACTGCAAAACCGCCGATTTCCACGGTGCCTTTCTCGCCCAGAATGGAAATGGAACCCTCGAGATCCTTGGGCCGGGTCGCAGTAGTAGCCTCGATGCAGCCCAGTGCACCGTTGCGGAACTTGAGCACGGCAATCGCCGTATCCTCGGATTCGATGTTGACCAGTGCGGTTGTGCTCCTGGCGAAGACGGATTCGACGTCACCCATCATCCACTCAAGCAAGTCGACGTGGTGACTGGCCTGGTTGGTCAAAACCCCACCGTCCAGTGCCCAGGTGCCGCGCCAGGCGTCCATGTCATAGTAGGCTTGGGTACGGCACCAGCGTACACGCACCGTGCCCATGACCAGCTTGCCGAAGCGCTTTTTCTCCATGGCCTCGCGCAACTTGACCACCGGCACATTGAAGCGATTCTGCTTGACCACGAACAACCTGCAACCATGTTTATCGCATGCAGCGATCATGGCATCGGCATCATCCAGCGTAAGCGCCATGGGTTTCTCGACGACGATATGCTTGCCGTAAGGTGCCAGCTGGAGCACATGATCACGGTGCATGCCGCTGGGAGTCAGTACCGAGACCACATCCGGCTGCGCCTGCTGCACCATCTCGTCCATGCTCTGGTACCAATCCACACCATACCGTTCGCCAAACGTGCGCGCCTTTTCCGCATCCACATCGCAGACAGCGACCAGCTTGGCACCCGACACCACACCACTCAACAATTCGGCGTGGCGTTTCGCGATACGTCCGCACCCTACCAGGGCAAATTTGTACATTTCAAATCACCTCGTTCATGCGATAGCCGGCCTATTGAGTCCGGCAGCTAGAAGTTTAATGGCCCAGCCTTGCGATATCACGTGTTGGCCTCCGTAGCTACAGGCTTTGAATCCAATGAAACCGCAACCAACCACCCTACCAGCAACGACCAATAGGCAGAATCAAGCGCGGTATGGGTATTTGATGGGGAACAGCCAGGCAAACGCGCCGAGCCAGGCTGCCCATACCAATGAATCTCCAGCCCCCCCTCCCCGACCGAATCAAGCCCCCAAAAAACACCAGCAACCCAGCCAGACCGATAACGCCGGTCTCTGATCCAACCTCCAGCAACAGTTGATGGGCATAAATCGCACCGGTGCCATCAGGGCTGATGAAAATATCTCCCGACTGGGCATACTCGGGATAGGCGTAGCGATAGGCCCGTACCCCAACGCCATTGATCGGGGGGCTTTCCAGCACGGAAAGCGCATTGTTCCATAGCTGCAATCGCATGGAACCGGCGGTATTCAACCCTTCGTAGCTGAAATCCAGTGCAGCCAGGGACAGATCCACGCGCTGGGCGAATTTCGGGTTGGCCTGATAGGCGCCAGTGCCTGCCACGACAACAAGCAGCACGATGGGGGGTCAGCAATTTGAGAGGATGGAACCCCAGCCGCCGCGCATACACCCACACCCACATCACGGTGGCGAGCGCGAACACGATCCAGCTCTCGCGATTGCTCGCCAGCAGCACCACCGCCGCCGTCCCCAGCCACGCCAGCGCCAGCTGCCACTTCGCGCCCTGGCGCGAGACGTATTCCCACGCGATGGGCGACAGCATGGCGAGGCTGAGGCCGAGCTTCCAGTTGTCGGGGCCGAACAGGCCGTTGAGGCGCTCGGGATAGGCATAGCCGAGCAGGTCGTAGCCCACCACCGCCTGCACCAGCGCGTCGAACACCCAGAACAGCAGCAGCCAGGCCGATAACTTCAACAGGCGCTGACGCGCGAGGTCCTCGCGCAGCATCCAGATGATGTAGATGCCGGCCGGGTAGATGTGCGGATACGTGAGCGCGGTGCTGAGCGATTTCTTGAACCACAGCGAATCGGGCACCGACAGCGCGATCGGCACCCAGATGCACAGGAACAGCAGGCTGAAGATCCTGGCGCCGCCCTGCCAGGTCGCGGCCTTGCCGTGTTTCCAGATCAGGATGCCGCCGAGGATGGCCATGATGAACATGGGCAATTCGGACGAGCGGCTGAACGGCAGCAGCAGAAGGAAAAACCACACCAGGACGACGGGCGCCCACGATGCGGGGTTGAACAGCGCGGGGAGATGCTTGGATTGCAAGGCGTCAACCTGAATGGAATGGCCGTCGATTTCGTCAGGCCCAACCACGCTTTTCGATCTCGGCAATCAGTCGACAGGCTGCGCCGACAAGCGTGGACACAAAATCGTGCCCCGCCTGCAAGGCGCCTGCGAGTATCACCAGATCTTCCACGTATTCGTGAATCATCTGATTTCTGAGCTTACGCATGGTCAGCCACTCGTCTGCAGAATCGATAAACCCCAGACGTTCCGCCCGGTCGAGGTTGTCGATTGCGGCGCCGGGCGTTTCTCCCAGCGCAACGAGGAGTGCAGGAAGAAGTTTGTCGCCTACGGTATCCTGCAATCGGCCAAACCGGCCTACAAAGGCTTCGACTCGCTCAGCCAGGTCGTGATCAGTCTCGAGTTGACGGGCACGCTGCGGCGTGAATTCCACACCGAACAGCCGCTGATCGGTCGTGGTGAGATGCTGGCACTCCTTGCGCACAGTGCGCGTCAGGAATTGCAGCCGCGTCAGCGTTTTCGGGTCGAGTGTCATAGCGATTTCCCTTCCCGGAAGGCGACGTCGTGAATGGGCAAATGCATGAGATCAGGGGCCGCCACGACGACGTCCACCCTGCGCCCTTGCATTAACCGGGACACCCTCGCGGAGAAACGCGCCGCCAGAAGCGCCGGGTTTGCAACCGGATCAGACAGCACGAGCATGAGATCAAGGTCGCCCCCGCGCGCACCGTCGTCCAGACGCGAGCCAAACACCCGCACATGCGCTTGCTCTCCCGCGATTTGACTCGCAAGCCGCTTGATGGCGTGAATTTGATCATCGGACAAACGCATGGCTTGTTGCAGGCGCTATGCAGCAGCGCGTGCGCCGACCGCCGACGAGAAGGCGTCGATCACCGGCTGGATGAGATCACGCTTGAGCTTCAGCGAAGCCTGGTTCACCACCAGGCGCGAACTGATGTCGCTGATGTGTTCCACCGCCACCAGACCATTGGCCTTGAGGGTGCCGCCGGTGGAAACGAGGTCGACGATGACGTCGGACAGGCCGACGAGCGGGGCGAGCTCCATCGAGCCGTAGAGCTTGATGAGGTCGATGTGCACGCCCTTCGACGCAAAGTGGTCGCGCGCGGCGTTGACGTACTTGGTGGCGACGCGGATGCGCGCGCCCTGCTTCACCTTCCCCGCGTAGTCGTAGCCCTCGCTCACCGCGACCATCATGCGGCACTTGGCGATCTGCAGGTCGAGCGGCTGGTAGAGTCCGTTGCCGCCGTGCTCGTTGAGCACGTCCTTGCCGGCGATGCCGAGGTCGGCGGCGCCGTACTGCACGTAAGTCGGCACGTCGCTGGCGCGCACGATGATCAGGCGCACGTCATCGCGGTTGGTGCCGATGATGAGCTTGCGCGAGGATTCGGGGCTTTCGGACGGGGTGATGCCTGCCGCTGCCAGCAGCGGCAGCGTTTCTTCGAAAATGCGGCCCTTGGAGAGGGCGAGGGTGATTCCGGTGTAGGTCATATCGGTTTGTGTCGGGCTTTATGGTTTTTCAGTCGCTGCCGCGAGCTTACACGATGGGGCGGTGCAGGTTGCGTAGCCTCAAATCGCCCAGTTGGCCAGTTGCAGCGCTTCCACGCGTTGAAACTCGCGCAGGTTGTTGGATACGAGTGTCAGCCCTTCGCTGCGGGCGTGGGCGGCGATGTGCAGGTCATTGACAGCGATGGGTTGCCCCTGCTTTTCCAGCGCGCAGCGGATACTGCCATAATGCTGCGCCGCCTTGGGTCCGTAAGGCAACACCTCCAGACGGGAGCAAAAGTCTTCCACTACGGACAGTGAGCGCGCCGGGGCGTTGCTTTTTTCGGCGCCGTGCAGGAGTTCGGCCAGCGTGATAGCCGAAATTGCCATGTGACCTGCATGTTCGTTGAACAACTTGAGCGCAGACAGCGGCTTGCGCTTGATCACGTAGATCGCAACATTGGTATCCAGCAGGTAACGCAGCATCACAAGGCTTCGCGCTCAGGCTGCTCCTGGCTGGCGCGTGTCTCCAGAAAATCGTCGGCCACCTGCGGGCTATCCAGAAAGAAGCTGTCCCACGTCTGGCCCAGCGGCGAAATGATGCGCTCGCAACCCCGCGCCCGAACATCCACGCGCTTGACGTTGTCAGGCAAGCGCAGCTCAGCCGGAAGCCGGATGGCCTGACTGCGGTTGTTGGTGAACACAGTGGTCGTCGTCATGGCTCGCTCCTTGCCCCCATGGGATATTGCAGAAGTATATCCCAACTTTCGACCACAAACAAAAGCCGCTTGAGAAAGCGTGCAACAGCTGGGAACGGGCCCCCCATCATTGTCTAGACCCTGGAGGACGCCAGTGCGTCCTTCAGGGCTTCGCATTCGCCTTCCTTGCGATCGAGCAGGGCTTGGCGAACCCAGGATACACACTCCGCTTGCGTCCTGGATTGAGTCGTGTTGCTTCAATGCGCCCGCTTGATGCGCGCCCCCAGCTGGGTGAGTTTTTCCTCGATGCGCTCGTAGCCGCGGTCGAGGTGGTAGATGCGCTCGATGGTCGTTTCGCCTGCCGCCACCAGGCCGGCGAGCACCAGGCAGGCCGAGGCGCGCAGGTCGGTCGCCATCACGGTCGCGCCGTCGAGGCGCGGCACGCCGCGCACCAGGGCGGTATGCCCTGAGACATCGATATTGGCGCCGAGGCGACGCAGTTCCTGCACGTGCATGAAGCGGTTTTCGAAAATCGTCTCCGTCACGCTGGCCGCGCCGTCGGCGATGCAGTTCATCGCCATGAACTGCGCCTGCATGTCGGTGGGGAATGCCGGATGCGGGGCGGTGCGCACGTCGACGGCCTTGAGCTTGCCGTCGGACTCGACCTCGATCCAGTCCTCGCCCGCGACGACCTTTACGCCCGCCTCGCGCAGCTTGGCGATCACCGCGTCGAGCGTGTCGGGCTGGGTGTGGGTGGCGCGCACGCGGCCGCCGGTCATCGCGGCGGCGACGAGGAAGGTGCCGGTCTCGATGCGGTCGGCCATCACCGAATAGTCGGCGCCGTGCAGCTTCTCGACGCCGTGGACGGTGATGACGTCGGTCCCCGCGCCTTCGATCTTCGCGCCCATCGCAATCAGGCAATGCGCGAGATCGACGACTTCGGGCTCGCGCGCGGCGTTTTCCAGCACGGTGGTGCCTTCGGCGAGCGCGGCGGCCATCATCAGGTTCTCGGTGCCGGTCACGGTGACCATGTCCATCACGATGCGCGCGCCCGAGAGGCGCTTGCAGCGCGCGTGGATGTAGCCGTGCTCGATGGCGATGTCCGCGCCCATCGCCTGCAGGCCCTTGATGTGGAGATCCACCGGGCGCGAGCCGATGGCGCAGCCGCCCGGCAGGCTCACGCGCGCCTCGCCGAAGCGCGCCAGCGTGGGGCCCAGCACCAGGATGGCGGCGCGCATGGTCTTCACCATCTCGTACGGCGCTTCCTTGTGCGGGATCGATTCACCGGAGAGCGTGACCGCGTTCTGGTCGTCGAGCGTCACCCGCACGCCCATGTGGCCGAGCAGCGCCAGCATGGTGCTGATGTCCTTGAGGTGCGGCACGTTGGCAAGCCTGAGCGGCTCGGCGGTCAGGAGGCTCGCGGTGAGGATCGGCAGCGCCGCGTTCTTGGCGCCGGAAATGCGGACGTCGCCGGCGAGCGGGTTGCCGCCGTGTATGAGCAGGGAATCCATGGCGCCTTAGCGGTTGGCCCAGTCTTCGGGCGTGTAGGTCTTCATCGACAGCGCATGGATCTGCGCGTGCATGCGGGTGCCCAGCGCGTCGTAGACCAGGCGATGCTGCTGGATCATGTTCTTGCCGGTGAAGGACGGGCTGACGATGACGGCCTGGAAATGCTGGCCGTCGCCGTCCAGTTCGATGTGGTCGCACGGCAGTTTTTCGGTGATCCAGCCTTTGATGTCGTCGGGGGTAACCATGCTTGTCGCCTCGCGTGTTGCGGTTCGGCGCCCCGGTCCTGCGGGCGCCTAGTGTCGGAGCTTGTAGCCGCTTTTCAGCAGCGCCAAAGTAAACGCGGATATTGCCACAAAGCAGCCCCCGCCGACCAGCAGGCCAAGCCCGGGATCGGCGTCGGACTGGCCGACGAAGGCGTAGCGGAAGCCGTCGATCAGATAGAAAACCGGGTTGAAATGCGACACCGTCTGCCAGAACGGCGGCAGCGAGTGGATCGAATAGAACACGCCCGAAAGGAAGGTCAGCGGCAGGATGAGGAAATTCTGGAACGCCGCCAGCTGGTCGTATTTTTCCGCCCAGATGCCGGCGACGATGCCGACCGCGCCGAGAATGGCGCAGGCGAGCAGCGAATAGGCCAGCAGCCAGCCGAGGTGCGGCGCCTGCCAGGGCGCAAACCACAAGGTGACTGCCCACACACCGGCGCCGACCACCAGGCCGCGGATCACCGCCGCACCGAGATAGGCCAGAAAGAATTCCAGGTAGGAGAGCGGCGGCAGCAGCACGAACACGATGTTGCCCTGCATCTTGGACTGGATCAGGCTCGACGAGCTGTTGGAAAACGCGTTCTGCAGCATGCTCATCATCACCAGCCCGGGCACCAGGAAGGCGGTGTACGACACGCCCGGGAAGACCTCGACGTGCGCCTCCAGCACGTGCGAGAAGATCAGCAGGTACAGCAGCGCGGTGACCACCGGCGCGACCACGGTCTGCACCACCACTTTCCAGAAGCGGAGCATTTCCTTGTAGAACAGTGCCGTGAATCCGCTCATGCGGGCGCCCTCAAAACCCCGTCATCGCGAGGCCCGCAGGGTCGTGGCGATCCAGGGCGCGTTGCCTGCGCCAGAAATCCGGATTGCTTCGCCGAGTTTATGCCCGAGGGCACACGTGCCCTCGGGGTGCTCGCAATGACGAAGCAGTTGGAAAAACGTCGAACCAACTCGCATTTGACGACGGACCGGTTTTCGGGGGCGCTCATGTCCGCTGCATGATGTCGGTGAAGACATCCTCCAGGTCGGGCTCCTGCAGGCGCAGCTCGGTCACGCGGACGCCGGCGCCGCGCAGGTCGGCGAGCAGGTTCTCGAGTTCGGCGTAGTCGCCGAAATTGAGGCGCCAGCTGCCGTCGGCGTCGCGCTGCAGGCGCGCCTGCCAGGCCGCGGGCACCGCCACGGCATCGAGCCGCAGTTGCGCGCAGTGCTCGTGGGTGTGCTGCAAAAGATTCCGGGTGGTGTCGCAGGCGACGATGCGGCCGCTCTTCAGCATGGCGATGCGGCCGCACAAGGCCTCGGCCTCTTCCAGGTAATGCGTGGTCAGCAGGATGGTGTGCCCTTCCCGATTGAGCCCGCTGATGAAATCCCACAGCGAGCGCCTGAGATCGACGTCGACGCCGGCGGTCGGTTCGTCCAGCACGATCACCGGCGGCTTGTGCACCAGCGCCTGCGCCACCAGCAGGCGGCGCTTCATGCCGCCCGACAGGCTCTGCGTGTTCTTGCCGGCGTGCGGCGCGAGGTCGAGGTGGTGCATGACTTCGTCGATCCAGTCGTCGTTGTGCCTGAGGCCGAAATAGCCGGACTGGATGGCGAGCGTCTCGCGCACATTGAAGAAGGGGTCGTAGACCAGCTCCTGCGGTACCACGCCGAGCGCGCGGCGCGCGGCGCGGTAGTCGCGCACCACGTCGTGGCCCATGACGAACGCTTCGCCGGCGTCGGCCCGGGTGAGCCCGGCGAGGATGGAAATCAGCGTGGTCTTGCCGGCGCCGTTGGGGCCCAAGAGGCCGAAGAATTCGCCGGGCCGGATCTCGAGCGAGACGCCGTCGAGCGCCTGGGTGGTGCGGAAACGTTTGCGCAAGCCGCTGACGCGGATCGCTGGGGCCGCGTTCATGCCGGCAGGAGGTCGGACACTCCGTAGAGCTCGGCCAGCGTGGTGAAGCTCGCGGGCAGGCCGCTGCAGGTGAGCGTGCGCCCCGCCTGCCGCGCATGGCGCAGCGCGCTGAAAATCAGGGCCAGCGCGGCCGAATCGGCGTGTTCCACGCCGCTGAAATCGAGGTGGTCGACGCCCTGGCCGATCTGCGGCAGGAGTTCGCGCAACAAGGCGCCTGCCGTGTCGACGGTGACGGCGCCGCCGATGCTGCAGCGCGTGCCTTCGCAGGCGATCACGAGCCGGGTCGCGGCGCCGGCTTGGCCTCGCCGCGCGCGGACTGGGCCGCCAGCGTCTTGATCAGACCGTCGATGCCGCTCTGGCGGATGGTGTTGGAAAAGGACGAGCGGTAATTGGTCACCAGGCTCACGCTGTCGATCGTCACGTCGTACACCTTCCAGCCGAAGTCGGTCTTGTACATGGCGTAGTCGATCGGGATCGGCTGGCCGCCGGGCTGGCGAATCTCGGTGCGCACGGTCACGTCGGTGGCGCCGGCCGGGGCCACCAGCGGCTTGAAGTCGACGGTCTGGTTGGTGAAGGCGGTCAGCGAGCTCGAATAGGTGCGCACCAGCAGGTTGCGGAACTCGGTGACCAGCGCCTGCTTCTGCTGCGGCGTGGCGCGCGGCCAGTGGCGCCCGAGCGCAAGCTGGGTCATGCGGTTGAAGTCGAAATTGGGCAGGATCTTGGCTTCCACCAGTTGATACAGCCTGGCGGTATTGCCGTTCTGCAGCGCCTTGTCCTTCTTCAGGATCTCGAGCACTTCCAGCGTGGTGGTACGCGCCAGCACGTCGGGCGGGGTGTCGCTGGCGGCGTGCGCCAGCGGCGCGCCGGCAAGCGCCAGCAGCAATGCGAATGTACGCAACATGATGTTCAATCCTGTATCCGAAAGTCGTGGGGTCCCGGGATAGACGCGGACGCCTTACGGGAGTTCGCCCGTCAGCCGCGCGAGCTGGGCCACGTTCATGTTGTAGTCGTTAACCGTGCGCAGATATTCGGTCTGCGCCAGCACGTAGTTTTTCAGCGCCTCGACCACGCGGTCGGCGCTTTCCAGGCCGGCGGAGAAGTCGGCCAGCGAGGCCACCATCCAGCGCCGCGCCGCCGCGGCCCCTTCGGCCAGATCCTGCTGCGCGTGACGGTTGGCCTGCGCGTTGGCGTAGGCCTCGCCCACTTCGAAGGGGATGCCGGCAAGCGCGAAGGCCTTCTTGTGGTTGAGCGCCTCGAGTTCGGCCTGCGCCTGGTTGACGCGGGCGTGCGCTACGCCGAACACGGTGTCCCATTTCACGCCGACCACCGGCGTCAGCCCGCCGCCGTTGAAGGGGTCGCTGAGGTAGGGGTTGTCGAGACGCTCGCGCTGCGACGCGTAGTTGAACTGGCCGATCACGCCGGCGTAGACGTCGGGCATGCGGTCGGCCTTCTTGGCGGCGACCAGGGCCCGGCGGGCGCGCAGGCCGGCTTCCAGCTGCGCCATTTCGGGACGGTCCTGCAGCGCGCGCGCCTGCAGGTCGGCGAGCTCGACCTGCGGGAAAGGCACGGGCTCGATGCGGCTGTCGGCCACCGTCAGGTTCGACCTCAGCCCGGCGCCGGTCAGCACCTTGAGGCCGTCGAGGCTCACCTGCTCGACCGCGCGCGCCTG
This sequence comes from Pseudomonadota bacterium, assembly GCA_040753235.1. Lineage (GTDB taxonomy): Bacteria > Pseudomonadota > Gammaproteobacteria > Burkholderiales > Thiobacillaceae > Thiobacillus. Next base: position 75,964 of record JBFMET010000008.1, on the reverse strand, counting down.
GTGCGCGTACTTGGCGAGCAGGCCGCGCGCGGTCTGCAGCGCGTAGAGGTCGGACTGCTTCGATTCGCCGGTTTCGTCCTTGAGGTTGCGCTCGACGCGGGCGAGCGTCGAATTGAGGCGGCCCTGCACGTCCTCCAGGAATACCCGGATGTCGCGCGCGGTGAGAAAGCCGTAGTAGGCGCGCTTGGTGTCGTAGACGATATCGCCGCGGGTCTGCTTGAGCTCGCCCTGCTTGACGCCGACGTTGCCCTGCGCCGCCTCGCTGTAGCGCTCGATCTTGCCGAAGGTGTAGAGCGGCTTGATCAGCGCGAAATCGAGGTGGGTCCAGTCGGACACGCCATTCCAGTTGTCGCCGGTGTTGTTCAGGGAGCAAGGCGGCGTGACGCAGGTGTTGTTGTCGCCGCCCTGGTTCCGGAAAAACCCCCCCTCGGTCTGCGGCGCAAGCCCGATGAAGGCGTTGGCGCTGACGCGCCAGCCGGCGTTGCCCTGCGCCTCCTGCACCAGGCCGCGCGCGGCCTCGACCACCTGTTCGCGCTCCTTGATGCGCGGGTCGGCGGCCAGACTCATCTGCACCGCCTGCGGCAGGGTGACGGTTTCGGCCTGCGCGGGCAGCGCCGCGACCAGGCCGGCGGCGATGCATGCGTGAATGAGCGGTTTGATTGTCATTGGGGTGCTCCTTCCTGAGCCTTGCCGTAAATAAAGTGTCCGATCAGATTCTCCAGCACCACGGCCGACTGGGTGAGCGTGATCCGGTCCTGGTCCTGCAGCACCTGCTCGTCGCCGCCGGCTTCCAGGCCGATGTATTGCTCGCCCAGGAGGCCCGAGGTCATGATGGCCGCGGAGGTGTCCCTGGGAAAGGCGTAGCGCTTGTCCAGTCGCAAGGTCACCGCAGCCTCGTAGGTTTCGTTGTCGAAGCGGACGTCCGCCACCCGGCCCACCACCACGCCGGCGCTCTTTACCGGCGCCCGCGGCTTGAGCCCGCCGATGTTATCGAAGCGGGCCACGACCTCATAGCTGTTCGATGTATTGACGGCGCTCATGCTGCCGACCTTGAGGGCCAGAAACAACAAGGCGGCGATGCCCGCGATGACGAAGAGGCCCACCCACAAGTCGAGTACGGTCTTGCTCATTTTGTTCAGATTCCCCGGAACATGAATGCGGTCAGCACGAAATCCAGCGCCAGCACGGCGAGGCTGGAGGTCACCACGGTGCGGGTGGTGGCGCCCGACACGCCCTCGGCGGTCGGCGGCGCGTCGTAGCCCTCGAACAGGGCGATCGCGGTGATGGCGATGCCGAACACCGCGCTCTTGATGACGCCGTTGAGAATATCCTGTTCGAAATCGACCGCGCTTTGCATCTGCGACCAGAACGCGCCCTCGTCGACCCCGATCAGCTGCACGCCGACCAGGTAGCCGCCGAAGATGCCCATGGCCGAGAACAGCGCGGCCAGCAGCGGCATCGAGATCACGCCGGCCCAGAAACGCGGCGCCACCACGCGGGCGATCGGATTGACCGCCATCATCTCCATCGCGGTGAGCTGCTCGGTCGCCTTCATCAGGCCGATTTCCGCGGTGATGGCGCTGCCGGCGCGGCTGGCGAAGAGCAGCGCCGCCACCACCGGGCCCAGCTCGCGTACCAGCGAGAGCGCCACCAGAATCCCCAGCGATTCCTCGGCGCCATAGGTCTGCAAGGTCTCGTAACCCTGCAGCCCCAGCACCATGCCGACGAACAGGCCCGACACCAGGATGATGATGAGCGAGAGCACGCCGCTGAAGTACATCTCGCGGATGGTCAGCCCAAAGCGCCGGAACGCCGTGCCCGAATGCAGCAGCACCGCGAGGAAGAAGCGCGCGGCGAAGCCGATGCGCCAGACGCCCTGGAGGGTGCGGTTGCCCAGATTTTCGATGGATTGCCTAAGCACCTGCGCTCCTCAAGCCCAGATCGTCGGCATAAGCCGGTGCCTGGTAATGGAAAGGCACCGGGCCGTCGGCTTCGCCGTGCACGAACTGGTGCACGTAGGGCAGGCCGGACGCCACGATCTCCGCCGCCGTGCCTTCGGCGACGATCACGCCTTCCGACACGAAATACACGTAGTCGACGATTTTCAGCGACTCCTGCACGTCGTGGGTCACCACGATCGAGGTCAGCCCCAGCGTGTCGGTCAGCCGCCGGATCAGGTTGCCGGTCACCCCCAGCGAAATCGGGTCGAGTCCGGCGAAGGGCTCGTCGTACATCACCAGCATGGGCTCGAGCGCGATCGCGCGCGCCAGCGCCACCCGCCGCGCCATGCCGCCGGACAGTTCGGACGGCATCAGGTCCGCCGCGCCGCGCAGGCCCACCGCGTTGAGCTTCATCAGCGCCAGGTCGCGGATGGCGTCTGCGGGAAGATCGGTGTGCTCGCGCAGGGGGTAGGCGACATTGTCGAACACCGTCATGTCGGTGAACAGCGCGCCGAACTGGAACAGCATGCCCATCTTGCGGCGCAGCCGGTACAGCCCCGCGGCGTCGAGTTCGCCGAGCGACTCGCCGGCCACGCGCACCGTGCCCTGGCCGGCCCGGATCTGGCCGCCGATCAGGCGCAAAAGCGTGGTCTTGCCGCAACCGCTGCTGCCCATGATGGCGACGATCTGGCCGCGCCGGGCGGTGAGCTTGATGCCCTTCAAAACCGTCCGGGCGCCATAGCCAAATACGACGTCTTTCATTTCGACCAGTGCGTCGTGTTGCACGGAACCGAACCTATGCGTGATTCAAAGCCGGCATTCTAGCAAGTGTGGCGCTGGAGCAACGCGAGGGACGCTCAATACCCCATGACCTGACGCAAGGTGTCGACCTGCGCCATGCGGGCCAGGTCGCCGCGACGGCTGACGACATAGAGCGGCTCGCCGCGCGCGGCCTGCTGCGCGATGCGCTGCGACAGGCTGCGCAGATCGGGAGCGTCGTCGAGCCACCACAGATGCCTTGCCGCCCAGCCGGCATCGGCCAGATGCACGCGCCCGGATACGGGGGGCGCCACGGCAGGGTCGCCCGGTTCGAGCACGAAATGGAAGTCGTCGCGGGTATCGTACAGCCACTGCGACCAGGTCGCGGCCGGCACCGCCTGCCAGACCGTTGCCGGCAGGTAGACCGTCGGATACTGGGTGTTGTAGTAGGACAACATCCAGTCGTCGGGCATGTCCTCGGGATAGAAGGGTCCGCGCCAGGCCGGGTGTTGCCAGCCGACGGCGCCCACCCGGACGAGCCAAGTCGCGCTCATGGCGACCGTCTCAGGCCCGCCGCCAGGCGGTGCCGCCGGGACCGTCTTCCAGCACGACGCCGGCGGCCGCAAGCGCGTCGCGGATGCGGTCGGATTCGGCGAAATCGCGCGCCCGGCGCGCGGCCTGGCGCGCCGCGATCAAGGCCTCGATTTCCGCCTCGGCCATGCCGCCCGGCGCAGCGCCCGCCTGCAGGAAATCGGCGGCGTCGCGCTGCAACAGGCCCAGCACGCCGCCCAGCCGCCGCAGTTGCTGCGCCGCGGCGGCATCGCCCCGGTTGGCCTCGGCGGCCAGTTCGAACAGCACCGCAAGCGCCTCGGGCGTGTTGAAGTCGTCGTCCATCGCGGCGCGGAAACGCTGCGCCGCAGGCGGGTTCCAGTCCGGCGCGGCGTCGTTCGGCGGCGTGTGCTTGAGCGCGGTGTAGAGCCGCGTCAGCGCGCCCCGGGCGTCGTCGAGATGGGCATCCGAATAGTTGAGCGGACTGCGGTAATGCGCGCGCAGGATGAAGAAGCGCACCACCTCGGCGTCGTACTTTTCCAGCACCTCGCGGATGGTGAAGAAGTTGCCCAGCGACTTGGACATTTTTTCGTTGTCCACGCGCACGAAGCCGTTGTGCAGCCAGTAATTGACGAATGTGCAGCCGTGCGCGCCCTCGGACTGGGCGATTTCGTTCTCGTGGTGCGGGAACTGCAGGTCCTGGCCGCCGCCGTGGATGTCGAAATGCTGGCCTAGGAGATCCGCGCTCATCGCCGAGCATTCGATGTGCCAGCCCGGCCGGCCCGGCCCCCAGGGCGAATCCCACGCCGGCTCGCCGGGCTTGGCCGCCTTCCACAGCACGAAATCCATCGGGTCGCGCTTGCTGGGGTCGATTTCCACCCGTTCGCCGGCGCGCAGCTCGTCGAGGCTCTTGCCCGACAGCCGGCCGTAGGCCGGGAAGCCGCGCACGCTGTAGTAGACGTCGCCGTTGGGCGCCGGGTAGGCGAGACCGTTGGCGATCAGGCGCTCGATCAGGGCCAGCATCTGCGCCACGTAGGCGGTCGCGCGCGGCTCGTGGTCGGGCGGCAGCACGCCGAGCGCGCGCTCGTCTGCGTGCATGGCGTCGATGAAGCGCGCGGTGAGTTCGGCGGGCGTTTCGCCGTTGTCCGCAGCGCGCTTAATGATTTTGTCGTCGATGTCCGTAATGTTCCTTACGTACTCGACCCGGTAGCCGCTGGCGCGCAGCCAGCGCGTCACCATGTCGAAGACGACGAACACCCGCGCATGCCCCAGATGGCACAGGTCGTACACGGTCATGCCGCAGACGTACATGCGGACCCGGCCGGGCACGAGCGGGACGAAGGCTTCCTTGGCGCGCGTGAGGGAATTGGTGATGTGCAGCATGGATCGAAACGGACGGCGAGCGGAATGGCAGGTTACGGAAAGCGGGCGCCGGCGCGACTGTCTCAGCGGGTGCGAACCTTGCTAGAATGCCTGCTTCCCAAGATGATTCGAGCATATCACATGGCCCTGTCCCGTTTCCTTGCCGCGCTGGCGGTCTGCGCGACGCTCGCCGTCACGCCGGCACTGGCCAACGAAGTCCAGGAGATCAACCAGCAGTTCCGCAAGGGCGACCTGTCGGGTGCGCTCGACCGCGCCAACCGCTATCTGGCCAAGAACCCCAAGGACGCCCAGGCGCGCTTCCTCAAGGGCCTGATCCTCGCCGACCAGGGCAAGACCAACGACGCCATCGCGACGTTTCGGGCGCTGACCGAGGATTTCCCCGAACTGCCCGAGCCCTACAACAACCTCGCCGTGCTGTACGCCTCGCAGGGCAAGTACGAGGACGCGAAGTCGGCGCTGGAAAGCGCGATCCGCACCCACCCCAGCTACGCCACCGCGCACGAGAACCTGGGCGACATCTACGCCAAGATGGCCTCGCTCGCCTACGACAAGGCGCTCGCGCTCGACAACAGGAACGCCGCGGCGCAGACCAAGCTCGCGCTGATCCAGGACATGATCGGCGGCCAGCCGCGCAAGCCGGCGGCCAGCCGCCCGGCCACGGTGGCGGCCAAACCGGCGCCCGAAACGCCCAAATCCGCCGCGGCCAAACCGGCGCCGCCGGCCGCACCCGCGGCGACCGCCGCCGTCGCGGCGGCGGTCGACCGCTGGGTCAAGGCCTGGGCCGCGCGCGACGTCGACGCCTACCTCGCCGCCTATGCCGGCGATTACACCGCCGACGGCCTCAACCGCGACGCCTGGGTGGCGCAACGCCGCGCCCGCATCACCGCGCCGTCGCGCATCGAGATCGAGCTTGGCGACATGAAAATCGTCCAGCAGGGCAACACCGCCAGCGCGACCTTCCGCCAGGCCTACCGCTCCGACCGCCACCGTTCGACCGTGACCAAGACGCTGACGCTGGCGCTGCAGAACGGCGAATGGCGCATCGTCGGTGAAATCACCCGCTAAACTCACGCCCATGCGCCGCCTCGCCTGCCTGCTCCTGTCGACCCTCCCGATGCTTGCCACGGCCGCGCCGGACGTCGATCGCCAGCTCGCCACGAGCCTGCTCGCGATTTCGGAGAAGCGCATGCCGGAGGCGCTGGATGCCGTCGACCAGTTGACCCGGCAGCACCCGAATTTCCGACTCGCCCACCTGGTCAGGGGCGACCTGCTGCTGGCGCGCGCGCAGCCGCTGCAGACGCTGGGCAACGCGCAGGGGCCGCGCAACGCCGAACTCGAGCAGTTGCGCGAGGAAGCGCGCCAGCGCGTGCGCGCGCTGACCGATCCGCTGCCGCAGGACTCGGTGCCTGCCTATCTGCTGAACCTCGACGAAAGCTACCGCCACGCGCTGGTGGTCGACGCCAGCCGTTCGCGGCTCTACGTCTACGCCAACCGCAACGGCACGCCGATCCGCGTTGCCGACTTCTACGTCACCATCGGCAAGGCCGGCGCCGGCAAACAGCGCGAGGGCGACAACCGCACGCCGATCGGCATCTATACCGTGTCGAGCTTCAAATCGTCGCGCGAGCTCACCGACTTCTACGGCAGCGGCGCCTTCACGCTCACCTACCCCAACGAGTGGGACACCCGCCAGGGGCGCAACGGCCACGGCATCTGGATCCACGGCAGCCCGAGCAACACCTACAGCCGCACGCCGCTGGCGAGCGAAGGCTGCGTGGTGCTCGCCAACGACGACCTTACCCGCCTCGGCCAGTACATCGAGACCGGCAGGACGCCGGTGATCATCGCCCGGCAGGTGGAATGGGTCGCGCTCGACGAGCTCGGTGCGCGCCGCGGCGAGCTGGCCGCCGCGATCGACCAGTGGCGCCAGGACTGGGAAAGCCGCGACGCCGACCGCCTGATGCGCCACTACGGCGCGAGCTTCCGCGCAGGCGCGCAATCGCGCCAGGCCTTCGCCGCCAACAAGCACAAGGTCAACGCCGGCAAGACCTGGATCCAGGTCGGGCTCGACCGCGTCAGCCTGATGCTCTATCCCGAGCGCCCCGACTTCGCGATGGTGAGCTTCGTGCAGCACTACCAGAGCAACAACCTCAGCGACCGCACCGCCAAGCGCCAGTTCTGGAGCCGCGAGAACGGCCGCTGGACGATCATTCACGAAACGACTCTTTAAGGATTTTCATGGTCAAGCTTCACACCACCCACGGCACCCTCACCCTCGAACTCGATGCCGAGAAGGCGCCCAAGACGGTGGAGAATTTCCTGCAATACGTGCGCGACGGCTTCTTCGACGGCACCCTCTTCCACCGCGTGATCGACGGCTTCATGATCCAGGGCGGCGGCTTCGAGCCGGGCATGACGCAGAAGCCAACCCGCGAGGCGATCGAGAACGAGGCCGGCAACGGCCTCAAGAACGAGGCCTACACCATCGCCATGGCGCGCACGCCGAACCCGAACTCGGCCACCGCGCAGTTCTTCATCAACGTCGCCAACAACAGCTTCCTCAACTTCACCGCGCCCACCCCGCAGGGCTACGGCTACGCCGTGTTCGGCAAGGTCGTCGAGGGCACCGACGTGGTCGACAAGATCAAGAAGGTGAAGACCGGCAACCGCGCCGGCCACCAGGACGTGCCGCTGGAAGACGTCGTCATCACCAAGGCGGAAATCGTCTGAATCCGCAGTGAAGACGGGTCGCACCTATTTCGTCGCCGATCTGCACCTGACCGACGAACGCCCGGCTGCCACCGGGCGTTTTTTTCGCTTTCTGGATGAAGACGCCGCCGGTGCCGACGCGCTCTACATCCTCGGCGACCTGTTCGAGGCCTGGACCGGCGACGACCACGACGAAGCGGTCGCGCACGAGACCGCGCGCCGCCTCAAGACGCTATCCGACGCCGGCACACGGGTGTATTTCCTGCACGGCAACCGCGATTTCATGCTGGCCGACCGCTATGCGGCGCGGTCGGGCATGACGCTGCTGGCCGACCCCACGCGCATCGATCTCTACGGCGTGCCGACGCTCCTGATGCACGGCGACACCCTGTGCACCGACGATCTTGCCTACCAGCGCTTCCGCCGCCGCGCACGGCATCCGCTGTCGCTCGCGCTGCTGCGGCATCTGCCGCGCGGCCTGCGGCGCGGGCTCGCGCGCCAGGCGCGCGCCGGCAGCGAAGCGGCCAAGGCGAGCAAGCCTGCGGAAATCATGGACGTGAATAATGAAGAGGTGGCGAGCGTGCTGCGCGAGACGGGCGTGGCCCGCCTGATCCACGGCCACACCCATCGGCCGGCCGAACACCGCCACGGGGTCGACGGCCGCGATTGCGAACGCTGGGTCCTGCCCGACTGGTACGCGCGCTGGGGCTACGTGGTGTGCGACGCCGCCGGCTGCGCGCTCAGGGTCGAGCCCTTATGACGGCGCCGCGATCTCCGGCGTGTCGGCGGGGACGCGGAACAGTTCGTGCCGCAGCGGCTCCTTCGCTTCGCTCTCGAACCGGCGGGTGCGACCTGTGAATTCGCGTTCCTCCAGCGGCAGACCCAGTTTCAGGGTCGCGCCCGATTCCCACACCTGATTCGCCAGGTCGCAGTCGTGCCGGATATCGGGCGGCGAGTCCTGCCACGCCCGATACTGCGTGGCCGCCAGCACCGACTTGAATTCGGCCAGCGCGCGCGCCGCGTCCGGCGCCGCGCGCTGCGCGGCGACGCCTTCGCTGCACACCACACCGTTGATCGAAAGCGCGAAACGCCGCGTGCCCGGCGCGCCTGCCTTGACGTCCAGCCTGGGCTTCCACTTCGCCGGCTTCGCCGGCAGCTTGCCGGGCGTGAAGGCCATCGCCATCTGGTTGCCGCGCATCACGTTGACCACCTTCTTCGCACGACGGTCGAGCAGCACGAAATCGCCGTCGTCGCTGCCGTCGTCCATGCGCATGAAGGCGGGCGTCACGAACACCCGGGAGAGATAGGGCGGATCGCCGGGATCCTGGTCGACGTAGCGCAGCACGGTCATGTCGGCGGCCTGCGCCGCGCCCGCGCACAGCGCACCCAGCAAGCAGACCAGCCGCATCATGCCAGCCCCCTTGCCAGATCCGCCTGCAGATCGGCCACCGACTCCAGCCCCACCGCGATGCGCACCAGGCCGTCGCCGATGCCGGCGGCGGCGCGCTGCTCGGGCGTCATGCGGCTGTGCGTCGTCGTCGCCGGATGGGTGATGGTCGTGCGCGTGTCGCCGAGATTGGCGGTGATCGACATCAGTTTCGTCGCGTCGATCAGCTTCCACGCCGCGGCCTGGCCGCCCTTCAATTCGAAGGCAACGATGCCGCCGCCGGTCTTTTGTTGTTTCATCGCCAGCGCATGCTGCGGATGCGAGGGCAGGCCCGGATAGAGCACGCGCGCGACCTGCGGCTGCGCCTCCAGCCATTGCGCCAGCGCCAGCGCGTTCTTCGAATGAGCGTCCATGCGAATGGACAGCGTCTCCATGCCCTTGAAGATCACCCAGGCGTTGAACGCGGAGAGCGTCGGCCCCGCGGTGCGCAGGAAGGTGTAGACGCCTTCCATCAGCGCCTGGCTGCCGAGCACCGCGCCGCCGAGCACCCTGCCCTGCCCGTCCAGATACTTGGTGGCGGAATGGATGATGAGGTCGGCGCCGAGTTCGAGCGGCTTCTGCAAGGCCGGCGAGCAGAAGCAATTGTCGACCGCGAGCCAGGCGCCGGATGCGTGCGCGATGTCGGCGAGCGCGCGGATGTCGCTCACTTCGGTGAGCGGATTCGACGGCGACTCGACGAAGAAGAGCTTGGTATTCGGCTTCACCGCCGTGCGCCATTCTTCCGGGTCGGTCGGCGACACGTAGGTCGTCTCGATGCCGAAGCGGCCAAGGATGTTGGAGAAGAGCTGCACCGTCGAGCCGAAGATCGAGCGCGAGGCGACGACGTGCTCGCCCGCCTTCATCAGGCCCATCACGGTGGCCAGGATCGCCGCCATGCCGGAGGCGAAGGCGACGCAGCGCTCGGCGCCTTCCAGCGCGGCGAGCCGCGTCTCCATCATCTGCACCGTCGGATTGGTGAAGCGCGCGTAGATCGGGCCCGGCTGTTCGCCCTTGAAGCGCGCGGCAGCCTCGGCGGCGCTGCCGAAGACGAAGCTGGAGGTGAGGAACATCGCCTCCGAGTGCTCGTTGAACTGGCTGCGCACGGTGCCGGCGCGCACCGCCAGCGTTTCGATGTCGTATTCGTCGTTCATGGTGTGGTCCAAAAGCAAAAACCCCGAACGGCCGGCGTATCGGGGTTTCTGTCCCAACGCTTTAGCCGCACTTATCAAGCGCCCGCAAGCTGAGGTTCAAATCGGCGCCTACTGAATTTATATGGCCCAATCTACGCCCGGCGCCGGGTGCGGTCAACTGCCGGTCGCCAGGTTGAGGTCGAGCTGCTGGGTCGACAGCGCCGACGGCGGGGGCGTCTCGCCGTTGCGCACGGCTTCGACGTAGTTGAGGTATTCCGGCGTGACGTCGCCGGTGATGTAGCGGCCGTCGAAGCACGAGGTGTCGAAGTCCTGGATCGCCGGGTTGCCGGCGCGCACCGCCGCGATCATGGCGTCGAGGTCCTGGTAGATCAGCGCGTCGCAGCCGATTTCGCGCGCGATGTCCTCGTCGCTGCGGCCGTTGGCGATGAGTTCGTTGCGCGTCGGCATGTCGATGCCGTAGACGTTCGAGTAGCGCACCGGCGGCGAAGCGGAGGCGAAATAGACTTTCGCCGCGCCGGCGTCGCGCGCCATCTGCACGATCTCGCGGCTGGTGGTGCCGCGCACGATGGAGTCGTCGACCAGCAGCACGTTGCGGCCCTTGAATTCCTCGGCGATGGCATTCAGTTTCTGGCGCACCGACTTCTTGCGCAGCGCCTGCCCCGGCATGATGAAGGTGCGGCCGATGTAGCGGTTCTTGATGAAACCTTCTCGATACGGCACGTTGAGATGGTTCGCCAGTTGCAGCGCGGAAGGCCGGCTGGTGTCCGGGATCGGAATCACCACGTCGATCTTCAGGTGCGCAAACTCGCGCTTGATTTTCTCGGCCAGCGAAATGCCCATGGCGAGGCGCGTGCTGTAGACCGAGACGCCGTCCATCACCGAGTCCGGGCGTGCGAGGTAGACGTATTCGAAGATGCAGGGGTTGAGCACGGCGCGGTCGCTGCACTGGCGGCTGTGAAGCTGGCGCTGGTAGTCGATGAAGACCGCCTCGCCCGGCGCGACATCGCGCAGCAGGCGGAAACCCAGCGTGTCGATCGCCACGCTCTCGGAGGCGACGATGTACTCGTGCGGCGTGGCCTGCTCGTTGACGCCGATGACCAGCGGCCGGATGCCGTGCGGATCGCGGAAGGCGAGCAGGCCGTAGCCGGCGATGAAAGCCGTGACCGCATACGCGCCCTTGCAGCGCGCATGCACGCCCGCCACCGCGCCGAAGATGGTATCGAGGTTGAGCTGGCGCCCCGCCGCGCGCACCTGAAGTTCGTGCGCCAGCACGTTCAGCAGCACCTCGGAATCCGAGTTGGTGTTGACGTGGCGGAGGTCGGTGCGGAACAGCGATTCCTTCAGCTCGTGCGTATTGGTCAGGTTGCCGTTGTGGCCGAGCACGATGCCGTAGGGCGAATTCACGTAGAACGGCTGCGACTCGGCCGACGACGACGCGCTGCCGGCGGTGGGATAGCGCACGTGGGCCACGCCCATGTCGCCGAGCAGGTTGCGCATGTCGCGGGTGCGGAACACGTCGCGCGCGAGCCCTTGCCCCTTGTGCATGTGGAAGCGGCTTTCCTCCGCCGTCACGATGCCGGCCGCGTCCTGGCCGCGATGCTGCAATACCATCAGCCCGTCATACAGAAGCTGGTTGACCGCCGTATTGGCGACGACCCCGATTACCCCGCACATAGCGTGCACCCATCCATGAAATTATTCGAAACGCACATGTTTAGCCAGATCGGCGGGAATCAAGGGCAAGGCCCGTTCCGCCATGGCCTGCAGGCTGCCCGAGAGCATGGCCTGTTTCCAGAATTCGGTGCGCGGCAGCGAAGTGAGACCGGCGGCGATCGTCAGGCCGATGAGGATCGCCAGGCCCTTGGCGAGGCCGAACACGCCGCCCAGCGTCTTGTCCACGCCGCCCAGCCCCACGGCCTTCACCAGCGCCGCCAGCGCGTGGCCGGCGAGCAGCGTGCCGATCAGCACCGTCAGGAAGATCACGCCGAAGCCGGCGAAATAGGCGATCGACGCGTGCTCGGCGTCGATCGGCAATTCGGGCGCCACCAGCCAGGCGCCCCATTTGCCGAGCACGAAGGCGAGCACCCAGGCCACCAGCGAAAACAGCGTGTCGACCAGGCCGCGCATGAGGCCGCGCACGATCGCGAGCAGCAGCACGCCCAGCACGAGCAGGTCGAGCATCGTCATTTCGCGACCACCTGGCCGTCCAGCCCCTGCGCCTTGAGCTTGGCCTGCGCCGCATCGGCCGTCTGGCGCGACTCGAAGGGCCCCACCCGCACCCGGGTCAGCTTGTTGACCGTATCGGTGAAGACCGGATAGCCGCTGAGCGCCGCGCGCGCCTTGAGCGCCTCGGCCTTGGTGGAATCGGACAACGCGGCGAGCTGCACCACGTAGGCGCCGGCCGCCGGCCTGGCGGCGGGCTGCGCGGCCGGCTGGGGTTCGGGCTGGGCGGCCGGCTGCGGCGCCGCTTTCGGCTCCGGCTTGGGTTCGGCCTTGGGTTCAGGCTTGGGTTCAGGCTTGGGTTCAGGCTTGGGTTCAGGCTTGGGTTCAGGCTTGGGTTCAGGCTTGGGTTCAGGCTTGGGTTCGGCTTTGCGCTCGGCCTCAGGCCCGGATTGGGGTGCAGGCTGCGGCTGAGGGGGCGTGGACTCGACGGCCGGTGCGGATTCGGCCGGCGCGGGCTTCTCGGTGACGGCCGCTGTTTGCGCATCGCTTATCGCTGCCGATGGCATGCGCACGTCCAGTTGGCTCGCCGGCGGCGGTTCGTCTTCCAGCAGCAGCGGCAGCACGATCACCGCCGCCAGGGTGAGCGCCACCGCGCCGATCAGGCGGCGCCGGGCACGGCGCTTGAGGTCGTTTTCACTGCTGGGTGGCGGCATGATCGAGGACGGCGGCTACGGTGTAGAACGAACCGAAGACGAGGATTCTATCATCTTCGCGCGCCGCCTCCCGCGCCGCCGCCAGCGCCGTTTTCACGTCGGGCTCGACCGCGACCCGCGCCTCGACGGCGTGGTGGCGCAGGCTGTCGGCCAGCGACGCGGCATCGCGCGCGCGCGGGGAGCCCGGCGTGCAGGCCCACCAGGCATCGACGCAGCCGGCGAGCGCGGCGATCACGCCGTCGGCGTCCTTGTCGGCAAGCATGCCGACCACCGCGAGCGTGCGGCCCGATACCGGGTTCGCCCGCAGGGTGGCGGCCAGTGCGCGCGCGGCGTCGGGGTTGTGCGCGACGTCGACGATCACGTCCGGTCTCGTCGCGATGCGCTGGAAGCGCCCGGCGACGCGCGCCGCAAGCAGCCCGGCGCGGATCGCCGCCTCGCTCACCGGCAAACGCGCCTGCGCCGCCTCCAGCACGGCCAGCGCGCCCGCGGCGTTGCGCAACTGGATGGGCCCCGCGATGGCCGGCAGCGGCAGGCCGTGCCACCGCCACGCCGGCCCGCGGTAACGCCAGCTGCCACCGGTCGCTTCGGCCGAAAATTCCCGCCCCAGGCAGCGCAGATCGGCGCCGATGCGGCGGGCGTGATCGAGCAGCGACGCAGGCGGGTCGGGATCGGCACACACCGCGGGCCGGCCGGCGCGGTAGATGCCGGCCTTCTCGAAGCCGATCGCTTCCCGCGTGTCGCCCAGATACTCCATGTGGTCGAGATCGACGCCGGTGACGACGGCGGCGTCGGCGTCGAACACGTTGACCGCGTCGAGCCGCCCGCCGAGGCCCACCTCGAGGATCGCGACGTCGACCTGCGCGTCGACGAACTGGCGCATCGCGGCAAGCGTGCCGAATTCGAAATAGGTCAGCGAGGTGTCGCCGCGCGCGGCGTCGACCCGCTCGAAGGCGCGCACCAGATCCGCGTCGGATGCCTCGCGGCCGGCAATGCGCACGCGCTCGTTGTAGCGCAGCAGATGCGGCGAGGTGTAGAGGCCGGTGCGGCAGCCGGCCGCGCCGAGGATGGCCTCCAGATACGCGCAGGTCGAGCCCTTGCCGTTGGTGCCGCCGACGACGAGGACGGGAAACGCCGGCGCGAGCCCCATGGCGTCCTTCACCCGGCGCACGCGATCGAGGCCGAGCTCGATGGCGCTGGGATGCAGCGCCTCGAGCCGGATCAGCCAGTCGCCGAGGCTTGCGGGGAAATCACCGGACATGGATCACAGGAAGGACGCAGAGGACACGGAGAAGACCGGGGAAAGGCTTTCCTCCGCGCCCTCCGTGTCCTCTTTGTGAAAGAGGGTTGCCTACGCCGCCAGCGCCGGCCGGCCGAGCATCATCGCCAGCGTGGCCGCGAGTTCATCGCGCATGCAACGGCGGTCGATGATGCGGTCGACGGCGCCCTTCTCCAGCAGGAACTCGGCGCGCTGGAAGCCTTCCGGCAGGGTCTCGCGCACCGTCTGCTCGATCACGCGCGGGCCGGCAAAGCCGATCAGCGCATTGGGTTCGGCGACGACGAGGTCGCCCAGCATGGCGAAGCTCGCCGACACGCCGCCCATGGTGGGGTCGGTCAGCACCGAGATGAAGGGCAGACGGTTGCGCGACAGCAGCGTCAGCGCGGCCGAGGTCTTCGCCATCTGCATCAGCGAAAAAAGCCCCTCCTGCATGCGCGCGCCGCCGCTGGCGGAAAAGCACACGAAGGCCGAGTTCGACTCGATCGCCGCCTCCACGCCCTGCACGAAACGCTCGCCGACGACCGAGCCCATCGAGCCGCCCATGAACTTGAACTCGAACGCCGCCGCGACCACCGGCACCGCCTTCACGCTGCCGCCGATCACCACCAGCGCGTCGGTTTCCGAGGTGGCGGCCTGCGCGTCCTTGAGGCGGTCGGGGTATTTCTTGCCGTCCTTGAATTTCAGCGGATCGAGCGGCGTCACGTCGGCGCCGATCTCGTGCTGGCCCTCGGCGTCGAGAAACAGCGCAAGCCGGGCGCGCGCGCCGATGCGGTGATGATGGCCGCACTTGGGACACACTTCGAGATTGGTTTCGAGGTCGGCACGGTAGAGCACTTCGTTGCATGCCGGGCACTTGGACCACAGGCCTTCCGGCATGGATTTCTTTTCGCCCTGCGAGCGCCGCTTGATCTTGGGCGGCAGGATTTTCTGGAACCAGCTCATACAATCATCCTAGCTTTGTCCCCCTCTCCCTCGAGGGGAGAGGGCGGGGAGAGGGTGGGACGCACCCCCGACGTTCATGTTTCACTTACTGGCGGCGTCGACGCCGCGGCGCAGCTCGGCGACCAGGTGCTTCACGCGCTCGACGCACTGGTCTTCGGACGCGGTCTCGATCTCCCCGACGATGCGGCTGCCGACCACGACCGCATCGGCGATGCGCGCCACCGCCTCGGCCGTCGCCGCGTCGCGGATGCCGAAGCCGACGCCGACCGGCAGGCTGCAATGCCTGCGCACCATTTCCAGTTTCTGCGCGACCTCGTCGGTGTCGAGATTCGCCGAACCGGTGACGCCTTTCAGCGACACGTAATAGATGAAGCCGCCCGCCGCGGCCGCCACCTGCTCGACGCGCGATTCCGGCGTGGTCGGCGACAGCAGGAAAATGGGATCGAGGCCGGCGGCCTTGAACGCGTCGGCGACTCCCGCCGATTCCTCGGGCGGAATGTCGACCGTCAGCACGCCGTCGACGCCCGCCGCCTTCGCCGCCGCGGCGAATTTCTCGTAGCCCATGCGCTCGACCGGGTTGGCGTAGCCCATCAGCACCACCGGCGTCGCGTCGTTGCTCTTGCGGAATTCGCTCACCATGACGAGCACGTCCTTCAGCCCCACCTTGTTGGCGAGCGCGCGCTCGGACGCGCGCTGGATCACGGGGCCGTCGGCCATGGGGTCGGAGAACGGCACGCCGAGCTCGATGATGTCGGCGCCGGCCTCGACCAGCGCGTGCATCAGCGGCACGGTGAAGCCCTTGCCGGGGTCGCCCGCGGTGATGAAGGGGATGAGGGCTTTCTTGTTCTGCGCACGGAGCGCGGTGAAGGTCGGGCCGATGCGGCTCATGTCGGGGTCTTCTTGAATGAAGGGCGAAACGTCAGAGCGTGATGCCCGACAGCTTCGCCACGGTGTTGATGTCCTTGTCGCCGCGCCCGGAGAGATTCACCAGGATGCTCTGGTCTTGCTTCATGGTCGGCGCGAGTTTCTTCGCGTAGGCGACGGCGTGGCTCGATTCGAGCGCGGGGATGATGCCCTCGAGGCGGCACAGGTCGGAAAAGGCGGCGAGCGCCTCGTCGTCGTTGATCGCGACGTACTCGGCGCGGCCGGCGTCCTTGAGCCACGAATGTTCCGGCCCGACGCCGGGATAGTCGAGACCGGCGGAGACCGAGTGCGTCTCGATGATCTGGCCGTTCTCGTCCTGCATCAGGTAGCTGCGGAAGCCGTGGAGCACGCCGGGGGTGCCGGCGTTCAGCGGCGCCGCGTGCTTGCCGGTGGCCACGCCGGAGCCGCCCGCCTCGACGCCGATCAGGCGCACCGATTCATGCGGGATGTAGGGATGGAAAATGCCGATGGCGTTGGAACCGCCGCCGACGCAGGCAACCACCGCATCGGGCTGGCGCCCGGTCAGCTCCGGCATCTGCTGAATGCATTCGCGGCCGATCACGCACTGGAAGTCGCGCACCAGCATGGGGTACGGATGCGGGCCGGCGGCGGTGCCGAGGATGTAGAAGGTCGACTCGACGTTGGTCACCCAGTCGCGCATGGCTTCGTTCAGCGCATCCTTCAGCGTCTTCGAGCCGGAAGACACCGGGACCACGGTCGCGCCGAGGAGCTTCATGCGGAAGACGTTGGGCGCCTGCCGCGCGACGTCCTCCGCGCCCATGTAGACGACGCATTCCATGCCATAGCGCGCGGCGACGGTGGCCGAGGCGACGCCGTGCTGGCCGGCGCCGGTTTCGGCGATGACGCGCTTCTTGCCCATGCGGCGGGCGAGCAGCGCCTGGCCGATGGTGTTGTTGATCTTGTGCGCGCCGGTGTGGTTGAGGTCTTCGCGCTTGAGGTAGATCTGCGCGCCGCCGTAGGCCTCGGACAGGCGACGGGCGTGGTACACCGGGCTGGGACGGCCGACGTAGTGCTTGAGCTCGTATTCGAATTCGGCGATGAAGTCGGGATCCTGGCGCGCCTTGTCGTATTCGACGCGCAATTCTTCCAGCGCCTGCATCAGGGTTTCGGCGACGAAAATGCCGCCGTAGGGACCGAAGTGGCCGCGGGAATCGGGGAGATCAGTCAGCTTCATGATGCTTCTTTCGCGTTCGCAATGAATCGCGCAATCTTCTGCGCGTCCTTGATGCCTTTCGAGACCTCGACGCCGGACGACACGTCCACCGCCCAGGGACGCACCGTGCGCACCGCCTCGGCGACGTTGCCGGGATCGAGTCCGCCCGACAGGATCACCGGCTTGGGCAGGCCCGGCGGAATCAGGTTCCAGTCGAAGCGCTCGCCGGTGCCGCCCGGCACGCCCGGGACGAAGGCATCCAGCAACAGCCCTTGTGCGGCCTCGAAGTCAGCCGCGCATTTTAGCAAATCCGTGTCGGGGTTGACCCGGATCGCCTTGAGGTAAGGCCGGCCGTGGCGCGCGCAGTCGGCCGGCGTCTCGTCGCCGTGGAATTGCAGCAGGTCGAGCGGCGCGATCTTGAGCACGGATTCAATAAAGGCCGGTTCGGCGTTCACGAACAGGCCGACCGACTGCACGAAAGGCGGCAATTCGCGCAACAGCGCCGAAGCGGCCTCCGCGGTGACATGGCGCGGGCTCTTGTCGTAGAACACGAAGCCGAGCGCGTCCGCGCCCGCCGCGCACGCGGCATGCAGGTCTTCCAGGCGGGTGATGCCGCAAATCTTTACGCGCAGGCTCATGTTGCGAAGGCCCATCGGTCGGACGTTTCCGGCAGGGCAAAGTGCGCAGGATACCGGATGTGGGTGAGGTAGAGCCCGGCCGCCTCGAAGGTCGGCGCGGCGCGAGTGCGGTCGCGCCCCGCCAGGATCTCGCCCAGCCACTCGGGCGGCTGCACGCCGGCGCCGACCTGGATCAGGCAGCCCATCAGGTTGCGCACCATGTGGTGCAGGAAACCGTCGGCCTGGAAGTCGCACAGCAGGTAATCGCCGCGCCGTTCGACGTGCGCGCGGCGCAGGTCCTTGACCGGCGACCTGGCCTGGCATTCGGCGGCGCGGAAGGCGGAAAAATCGTGCTGGCCGATGAGATGCGCGGCCGCGCGGTTCATCGCGTCGGCATCGAGCGGGCGATGATGCCAGCCGATCAGGTCCGCGTTGAGGCCGGGGCGGACCGGGTGATTCAAGAGCACGTAGCGGTAGCCGCGCTGGACGGCGGCGAAGCGCGCGTGGAAATCCTCGCCGACCTCGCGCGCCCACAGCACCGCCACGCCCGGCGGCAGGTGGCTGTTGACCCCGCGAACCCAGGCGGTGAGCGGGCGCTCGACGCTGACGTCGAAATGCGCCACCTGCAAGGCTGCGTGCACGCCGGTGTCGGTGCGGCCCGCCGCGGTAACGGCAGTCTTCGCGCCGACGATCGCGGCGACCGCGGCTTCGACCGCATCCTGCACGCCGCAGCCCTGCGGTTGCGACTGCCAGCCGCAGAAGCCGGCGCCGCGGTATTCCAGACCGATGGCAATTCTCATTTCAGTGCGGACTCATGCAAGCACGATGCCCAGCAACAACAGGCCCGCCAGTATGACGGCGCTGTCGCGGACGTGCCAGCGTTCGGTTTCGAGCGGGTACGTCGTCGGCCCCGCGTCCTCGGGCAGCGGCGCACGCAGCGCGTCGAGCCAGCGCGCCGGCGCCGGTGCCGATTCGACGTAATCGAGCACGAGGCCCAGGCGGACGACGAAGGCGCGCCGATCCAGGCCCAGCACCGCAAGCGGCGCGGTCAGCACGTAGAGACCATAGAGCAGGCGCGCGCGCGCGGTCAGCGCCAGCAGGACGGCCAGGCCCGCGAGCAGCAGCGCAAGCCTTGCGACGCGCAGGCCGCCCGCCGCGAGGCCTTCCATGCTCGGACTCGCCCAGCCCAGCGCCGGCCACGCCGGCACGCCGGGCAGCGTGACCGCATAGGCGAGCGCCAGCGCGACGAGCAGCCAGCGCGTGCGCCGCAGCAATGTCAGCAACTGGCTGCGGGTCGGCGCAAACAGAAAGGCCGTCGCAGCGGCGACGGCCAGGAGGGGGAGCACGGACGGCGCGGCCGCTTCGACCGCCACCGCCCAGCCGACCCACAACAGGATGCGGGCGGCGGGGTGCAGCCTGGGGCGTGCCAACACGCCCTAGCCAAGCGAACTCAGCATGCCCTGCGCGTCGGACTTCTGTTTGTCGTTGCCCTCGGCGAGCACCTCGTTGAGGATTTCGCGGGCGCCTTCCTTGTCGCCCATTTCGACGTAGGCGCGGGCGAGGTCGAGCTTGGTGCCGATTTCGTCGAGTTCGAGCTCGCTGCCGCCGGACTCGCCGAGATCGAGGTCGAGGCCGCTGAAGTCGAATTTGCTGTCAGGGCCGGTGTCCTCTTCCATGCCGAGATCGAGCTTGAGGGTGTCGTCCGTTGCCGTGGGCACATCGAGATCGGGCAGTTCGAAATCGAGATCCATCGGCGCCGCAGCAGCTTCCACGACCACAGGAGCCGGTTCGAACGCAGGCGCTTCTTCAAACGCCTGCGTCTGGGGCGCTGCAAAATCCATCGGGCCTGCGGCGAATCGGGTTTCCGGCTCGGGCTCGGACTCGACCGCGGCGGGTGTCGCGGCCTCCTCCGACACGCCACCGAAGACGACGGCACCGCCGGCGACGGCCGCGGTCGCCGCCACCGCGGCTGCAGGCGCCTCGCCGCCCTTGCCGCCCTTGCCGCCGCCATAGAGCGGGTTGGTCGGGTCGATCTCGCGGCCCATTTCGCAGGCCTTGTCCCACAGCGGATGGGTATCGCTGCCGAGCGCGGCATAAAGCTCGCCGGCGACCGACGCGAAGGCCGCCGTATTGCGGCGTGCCGCGTAGATTTCCAGCAGCTTGACGCGCACTTCGTGGCGGTCCGGGTTCTTGACGATGGCTTCCTTGAGGATTTCCTCGGCCTGCGCGTCGCGGCCATAGGCCATGTAGACCTCGGCCTCGGCGATGGGGTCGACGTCATGGGTGTCGATGGTGCCAAGCCCCGCCTGGCTGAAGTCGGTCAGGAAGGAGGTGTCGCCGGTGTTGACGCTGCCGCCGGAGGACGCGCCGATCACCGAAATCGGCTTGGATTCGTGCCCCGGCAGCAGGCTGTCGTCGAGCACCGTGGTCGAACCGGTCTTGCGGCGACGGCCGCCGGCCATCATCCACCACAGCACCCCGCCCAGGCCCACGGCGGCGAGACCGCCGCCCCAATACAGCGGATTGGCGAGCAAGGGCGCGTACCAGCGGGCTTCCGGCTCGGCCGGCGCGGCCGGCGGCTTGGCCACCGGCACGGCCGGTACGGGCGCCGCCGGTTCTTCCGGCTTGACTTCGGGGGCGGGCGCCGCCGCTTCGGCGGCCGGCGCGGGTTCGGGGGCGGGCTCGGTGGCCGGCGCCGGCTCGGGCGCCGGTGCCGGCTTGGCCGCGTCGGCCAGTGCCTTTTCCTTCATGGCGACCAGCTTCTGCATGTCCGCAACCTGCTTCTCGAGCAGGGCGACGCGCTGGTTGGCTTCCTGCAGCGACTTCTCGCGTGCGGTGGCGTCCTCTTCCTGGGCGCGCAGCTTGGCTTCCTGGGCGGCCACCTGCTCGCGCAGGCTCGCCGCTTCCGCGGCGGCCTTGCCATTGGCCGCAGGTGCGGCCCTGGAGAGCTTCAGCACGTCCTTCTGGGCTTCCGGCGCCGGTTTGGCTTTGTCCTCGACCTTGGGGCTGACCTTGCCGCTGGCGGCCGCATCCGGTGCCGCTGCGGCCTCGGGCGCGGCCTGCACGGCCGCCGCCAGGCGCTGGCGGTAGGCGCGCCAGTCGTCGGCCTGCAGCTTCAGTTCACGCACCGCCTCGGCCTGCGGAATCGCGGCCACCTGCTCGGCCGACGGCACGGTCAGGGTCCTGCCCGACTTCAGGCGGTTGAGGTTGCCGTGGAAGGCTGCGGTGTTTTCGCGATACAGCCCCACCAGGGTCTGTTCGAGGCTGACGCCTTCCGGACGCACGCGGCTGGCGATCCCGCTCAGGGTGTCGCCCTTCTTCACCGTCACGCTGTCGGGCGCGGCAGGCTTGGCGGGTTTTTCCGCCGGCGCCGCAGGAGCCGGCGTGGCGGGTGCAGGGACCTTGGCAGCGGGCGCAGGGACCTTGGCGGCGGGCGCAGGGGCCGGCGCAGGCGCGGCCGGGGCAGCGACGGCAACCGGCGCCACGGTCTGCGGTTTGGCCATGCCGGGCGGATCGAGCAGCAGGGTGTATTCGCGCACCAGCCGACCCGACGCCCAGTTCAACTCGACCAGCATGTCGATGAAGGGGTCGGTCACCGGGCGGCTGGACGTGACTTTCAGCACGGCCTTGTTGCCGGGGCGCTTCTCGATGGAAAAGCGCAGGGTGGAAAGGACGGGGGCGAAGTCGACCCGCGCATCGCGGAAGGCCTGGTCGGACGCCAGGCTGGCCGACAGGCTCTCGAGCTCGGCCTTGTCGGCGGCGAAGATCTCGATTTCGGCGGTCAGCGGCTGGCCCAGCGCCGAGTTGACCGAGAGCCTGCCCAGCCCGGCGGCCTGCGCCCACAGCGGCAAGGCGACCAGCCCGGCAGCAACCAGCTGGGTGGTGAAGCGCTTCAATTTCATCCCGTCTCTCCCTGTACGCCCCGCCTGGCGGGGCTGTGTTGAATCGTCGACGCCACTATTGACGGCTCGCCAGGCCCAATCTTTAGTGCAATAAGCGCACCAGCGCTTGATTATGGGCTTGTTTGCCTCGTTTTCAGCCTTCCAGCAGGATGCGCAGCATGCGGCGCAGCGGTTCCGCCGCGCCCCACAGCAGCTGGTCGCCGACCGTAAAGGCGGTCAGGTACTCGGGTCCCATGTTGAGCTTGCGCATGCGGCCGATCGGCACGGTCAGCGTGCCGGTCACCGCAGCCGGGGTCAGTTCGCGCATGGTGATCTCGCGGTCGTTCGGCACCACTTTCACCCACGGGTTGTGCGCGGCAATCAGGCCGTGGATGTCGGCCAGCGGCACGTCCCTGGTCAGCTTGATGGTCAGCGCCTGCGAGTGGCAGCGCATCGCGCCGACGCGCACGCACAGGCCGTCGATGGGAATCGGCTTGTCGCTGCGGCGCATGATCTTGTTGGCTTCGACCTGCGCCTTCCACTCTTCCTTCGACTGGCCGGATTCGAGCGCGACGTCGATCCACGGGATCAGGTTGCCGGCGAGCGGCACCGGCCAGGCGTCGACCGGGTAACGGTCGGAGCGGATGAACTCGGCCACCTTGCGGTCGATCTCGAGGATGGCCGAGGCCGGGTCGCCGATCAGATCCATCACCTCGGCATGCACCGCGCCCATCTGCGAGATCAGCTCGCGCATGTTGCGCGCGCCGGCGCCGGACGCCGCCTGGTAGGTCATCGGCGACACCCACTCCACCAGGCCGGCGTCGAACAGTCCGCCCATCGCCATCAGCATCAAGGACACCGTGCAGTTGCCGCCGACGTAGGTTTTCACCCCGCCGGCAATGCCGTCGCGGATCACCTTGCCGTTGACCGGATCGAGGATGATGATCGCCTCGTCCTTCATGCGCAGCGTCGAGGCGGCGTCGATCCAGTAGCCGGTCCAGCCCGCCGCACGCAGCTTCGGGTAGACCTCTTTCGTGTAGTCGCCGCCCTGGCAGGTGATGATGGCGTCGCACGCCTTCAGGTCGTCGATGCTGTGGGCGTCCTTCAGCGGCGGCACGTCGCGGCCGATGTCCGGGCCCTTGCCGCCCGGGTTCGACGTGGTGAAGAACACCGGATCGATATGGTCGAAATCGCGCTCTTCCTTCATGCGGCCCATCAGCACGGAACCCACCATGCCGCGCCAGCCGATCAGTCCTACTTTCATCATTTCGTTTGTCTCCTTGTTGGGAGGGACTAGGGGTTAGGATTTAGGGGCTAGGGGGCTGGTGCGGCCTTCGGCCGCGCCTTTTCGATCAAGCGCGGGCAAAGCCCGCACATCCCCTAATCCCTGGCTCCTAGCCCCTAGCCCCTAAAAAATCACAGCGCTGCCACCACCGCGTCGCCCATCTCGCTGCACGACACCTTCCGCGTGCCCTCGGTCCAGATGTCGCCGGTGCGATAGCCCTCGCCGATCACCTGCTTCACCGCATTCTCGATGCGGTCGGCGGTCGCCAGATCCGCAAAGGTGTAGCGGTACATCATCGCCACCGAGAGAATCGTCGCCAGCGGATTCGCCAGGTTCTTGCCGGCGATGTCGGGCGCGGAGCCGTGGATCGGCTCGTACATGCCCTTGTTGTGTTCGTCGAGCGAGGCCGACGGCAGCATGCCGATCGAGCCCGACAGCATCGACGCCGCGTCCGACAGGATGTCGCCGAAGATATTGCCGGTGACGAGGGTGTCGAACTGCTTGGGCGCGCGGATGAGCTGCATCGCCGCGTTGTCGACGTACATGTGGGAGAGCGCGACCTCGGGATAGTCCCTGGACACCTCGATCATCACTTCCTTCCACAGTTCGGAGCATTCGAGCACGTTGGCCTTCTCGACCGAGCACAGCTTCTTGCCGCGCTTCATCGCAATGCCGAACGCGACGTGCGCGACGCGACGCACTTCGGATTCGGAATACAGCATGGTGTTGAAACCCACCCTTTCGCCGTTCCTGGTTTCAATTCCGCGCGGCTGGCCGAAATACACGTCGCCGGTGAGTTCGCGCACGATCATCAGGTCGAGCCCCGACACCACCTCGGGCTTCAGAGACGACGCGCCTGCCAACTCCGGATACAGCAGCGCCGGGCGCAGGTTGGCGAAAAGATTGAGTTCCTTGCGGATGCGCAGCAGGCCCCGCTCGGGGCGCAGCGGGCGGTCGAGCGCGTCGTACTGCGGGCCGCCGACGGCGCCGAGCAGCACGGCATCGGCCGCGCGCGCGAGCTTGAGGGTCGCTTCGGGCAACGGATCGCCTGCCGCATCAAAACCGGCGCCGCCGATGGGCGCGGTTTCCATTTCGATTTTCGCGCCGTCGGCGCGCAGGGCGTCGAGCACCTTGACGGCCTGGGCGACGATTTCGGGACCGATACCGTCGCCGGGGAGAACTGCAAGTTTCATAGATTTCCACAAGGAGGGCACGGAGGACGCAGAGGAAGTGCTCTTGATCCTGTACTCCGCGTCCTCCGCGTCCTCATTGTTAAAAAATATTCACGCAAATAGCCACGGCGCTTCCTGCTTGCGCCGCGCTTCGTACGCCTGGATCTTGTCGGCCTGCAGCAGGGTGAGGCCGATGTCGTCCAGCCCGTTGAGCAAACGGTGCTTGCGTCCGCCGTCGACGTCGAACTTGAGCACTTCGCCCGCCGGCGTCGTCACGGTCTGCTTGTCCAGATCGACGACAAGGCGATAACCCTTGCTGGCCTCGCATTCGCGGAACAGGCGGTCGACCGTCGCGGCGTCGAGCACGATCGGCAGGATGCCGTTCTTGAAGCAGTTGTTGTAGAAGATGTCGGCATAGCTCGGCGCGATGATCGCGCGGATGCCGTAGTCTTCCAGCGCCCACGGCGCGTGCTCGCGGCTCGACCCGCAGCCGAAGTTGTCGCGCGCCAGCAGCACGCTCGCGCCCTTGTAGCGCGGAAAATTCAGCACGAACTCGGGGTTGGGCTGGCGCGTGGCGGGGTCCATGCCCGGCTCGCCGTGGTCGAGGTAGCGCCATTCGTCGAACAGGTTGGGGCCGAAGCCTGCGCGCTTGATCGACTTCAGGAACTGCTTGGGAATGATGGCGTCGGTGTCGACGTTGGCGCGGTCGAGCGGCACCACCAGCCCGTCGAGAACGGTAAAAGCCTGCATTTACTTGGTCGACTTCTGGATCGCGTCGCCGGCCTTCTCGATATCCTGGCCCACGCCGCGAATGGTGTTGCAGCCGGCCAGCGTCAAGGCAGCGGCGATCAGAACGGCAATCATCGGTTTCATCGGGTTCTCCTTAGAAAGTACGTACATCGACAAAGTGGCCGGCACACGCGGCCGCAGCGGCCATCGCCGGGCTGACCAGGTGGGTGCGGCCGCCCTGCCCCTGCCGGCCCTCGAAGTTGCGGTTCGAGGTCGAGGCGCAGCGCTCGCCGGGTTCCAGCCGGTCGGCGTTCATCGCGAGGCACATCGAACAGCCCGGTTCGCGCCACTCGAAGCCCGCTTCGATAAAGACCCGGTCGAGGCCTTCTTGTTCAGCCTGGCGCTTCACCAGGCCGGAGCCCGGCACGACCATCGCGAGCTTCACATTGGCGGCGACCTTGCGGCCTTTCGCCACGGCGGCGGCTTCGCGCAGATCCTCGATGCGCGAATTGGTGCACGAACCGATGAAGACCTTGTCGACGGCAATGTCGGCAATGGCCGTGCCGGCAGCCAGCCCCATGTATTCCAGCGCGCGCGTCCAGTCGTTCGCCTTGACCGCGTCCGGCGCGTCGGCCGGATTCGGCACGCGGCCCTTCACCGTCGTCACCATCTCGGGCGAGGTGCCCCAGGTCACCTGCGGCGCGATCGCGGCGGCGTCGAGCTCGACCACGCGGTCGAAGCGCGCGTCGGCGTCCGAATGCAAGGTATTCCACCAGGCGACGGCCTGATCCCACGCCGCGCCCTTGGGCGCGTAGGGGCGGCCTTTCACGTAGTCGATGGTCGTCTGGTCGACCGCGACCATGCCGGCGCGCGCGCCCGCCTCGATCGCCATGTTGCACAGCGTCATGCGGCCTTCCATGGTCAGTGCGCGGATCGCCGCGCCGCCGAATTCCAGCGCGTAGCCGGTGCCGCCCGCGGTGCCGATTTCGCCGATGATGGCGAGCGCGATGTCCTTGGCGGTGACGCCCTTGCCGAGTTGGCCTTCGACCTTGACCAGCAGGGTCTTCGACGGCTTCTGCCACAGGCATTGCGTCGCCAGCACGTGCTCGACCTCGGAGGTGCCGATGCCGAAGGCCAGCGCGCCGAACGCGCCGTGCGTCGAGGTGTGCGAGTCGCCGCACACCACGGTCATGCCCGGCAGGGTCAGGCCCTCTTCGGGGCCGATGACGTGGACGATGCCCTGGCGGATGTCGTCCATCCTGAATTCGGTGATGCCGAACTCGGCGCAGTTGGCGTCGAGCGTTTCCACCTGCAGACGCGAGATGGGGTCGGCGATGCCCTGCGAACGGTCGGTGGTCGGCACGTTGTGATCGGGCACGGCAATGGCTGCATCAACCCTGCGGGGGGTACGATGGGCGAGCTTCAGCCCCTCGAAGGCCTGCGGGCTGGTGACTTCGTGCACCAGGTGGCGGTCGATGTAGAGCAGCGTCGTGCCGTCGGCTTCGACGTGGACGACGTGGGCATCCCACAATTTCTGAAACAGGGTCTGGCCGGGCATGCGGAATCGGGCGTCAAATCGCTGAAAACGCCCATTATTTCATAGCTTCGGGGCGGCTGGCACGGGTTTCGCTGTAATTGGAGTCTGACGTCCCCACACGGCATAAACCAGCCAGGCCAGCGCCGCGCTGCCGGCGGCGAGGGTGTAGGTCCAGGCCGGGCCGAGCGTCTCCCAGGTGAAGCCGCTCGCCAGCCCGCCGATGGTGCCGCCGACGCCGTAGGACACGCTGGTGTAGAGCGCCTGCCCGCGCGCCTGGTGGCGGCCGCGGAAATGCTGGTGGATCAGCGCCACCGCCGCCGCGTGGTAGGTGCCGAAGGTGAAGGCGTGCAGCGTCTGCGCGCCCCACACCACCCAGGCCGACTCGACCCCCCACGCGATCAAGAGGAAGCGCAGCACCGCCAGCGCGAAGCTCGCGAGGATGAGCGTGCGCGGCGTCACCCGCGAAAAGATGCGCGGGATGATGAGAAAAATGCCGATTTCGCACAGCACGCCGAGCGCCCACAGCCAGCCGACGGTCGATTTGTCGTAGCCGTGGTCGACCAGATAGATCGAATAGAAGGTGTAGTAGGGCCCGTGCGTCACCGCCATCAGCAGGCAGGCGACGAGCAGCGCGGCGACCTCGGGCCGCCGCACCACTTCGCGCAGCGGCTGGTGGTCGCCCGTGTGGGCGAGGATCTCGGCCTCGGGGATCACCCGCGCGAAGGCGGCGATGCCGAGCATCACCGCGAGCACCGCCCACGGCAGCCAGGCGATGGATACTGTGTCGAAGGCGTAGCCCAGCCCCACGACCATGACGATGAAGCCGATCGAGCCCCACAGGCGGATGCGGCCGTAGGCGTCGATGCGCTCGCCCAGGTGCGACAGCGTCATCGCCTCGACCAGCGGCAGCGAGGCGCTCCAGAAGAAGCTCACCGCCGCCATCACCGCGAACATCCACCAGAAGCCGCTGCCGAAGAACACGCCGGCGAAGGCGAGCGCGCTGCCGAATGCGGCGAGCTGGACGATCGCGGTGCGGCGTCCGCTGCGGTCGGCGAGATGCCCCCAGATGTTGGGCGCAAAAATCCGCATCACCTGCAGCAGCGACATCAGCACGCCGATCTCGACCGCGCTGAACGTCAGCGACTGCAGGTACAAGCCCCAGAACGGCGAGATCGCGCCGACGAAGGCGAAGTAGAAGAAATAGAAACCGGACAGGCGCCAGTAGGGAACCGCATTCATGCGGCCGGATTATCCCCGAGGCGGGCACCGATTCGGCACCCGCGCTTCAATCATTCTGCGGAACAGCCGTCCGCGCCGGCGCGTCGCGCGAGGGAATGCGCGCGATCCACGCCATGAGAATCAGGCCGCCGACGCCCATCGCGACTTTGGCCGGCCAGCCCGGCACGAAAAAGCCGATGGAAATCGCGAAGCTCAGCGCGATCAGCCACAAGGCCCTGCGCTTGGCACGGTAGGGCATGGCGCGGTGTTCGCGCCATTCGCGGATCAGCGGGCCGAAGTGGCGGTGGTTGAGCAGCCAGTGGAAGACGCGCCGCGACGCGCGCGCGTAGCAGGCGGCGGCGAGCAGCAGAAAGGGCGTGGTCGGCAGCACCGGCAGGAAGATGCCGACCACGCCCAGCGCCACGAACAGCGTGCCCAGGCCCGCGAACACCAGGCGCACCGGCATGGGATGGCGGTGCGGGGGGTTTTCGTCGTGTTCCCTGCTCAATCGCTCGCTCCCTCTTCGATATCCCGTGTTGCCGGTCGCGCAGTTTATTTCATCGCCGAGCGCAGGCGCAGCGTTTCGCCCGCGACGAAGAACACGCCGTTGCCGCGGTGGTGCAGCGTTTTCGGCTCCTTGACCGAGGTGTCCACCCAAGCCTTCACCACTTCGAGAACGAAGAAGTTGTAGCGGTTCACCTCGCGCGTGTCGACGACGCGGCATTCCAGATTCGCGTAGCACTCGGCGACGAGCGGCGCGTCGACCTCGGACGCCGGCACCGGGGTCAGGCCGAATTTGGCGAACTTGTCGACCGTGCGCCCCGAGCAATTTCCGACGCCGACGACCTGCTTCGCCAGTTCCGCCGTGGGGATGTTGAGCGTGCATGCCCGCGTCGCGCGCAGCGCCTCGAAGGAAAAATTGCGCCCGCTCAACACGCAGCCGACCCGCGGCGGCTCGAATTCCATCATGGTGTGCCAGGACAGCGTCATCAGGTTGGCGCGGCCCTTGTGCGCAGTCGCCACCCACACCACCGGCCCCGGTTCGAGCAGGCCGTAGACCTTGGCGAGGGGATAGGATCGTTTTCGCATTGCGGCTCCCGTGCGACATCGATTGCCGGTCTTTTCAGCGTAGACCGTATCCGGCGGCTTGCCCTGTCTCGAAAATCCCCACATACTGGCCCGCAGCTCCCTCGCTTGCCACGACGCCAGGTCCACACCGCCCTTGCCTGCTCCGACCGACACCTCCATCGACCTGACCACCCTGAGGCTCGACGACGCACTCGCCCTGCTCAGGCACGACGGGCGACCCGGTCCGCAGCAGCCGGGGGAATCCCCGTCCGACTACCTGCAGCGCGTGGTCGACAGCCTGTGCGAACTGTCGCTCAAGGACCCCCTGACCGGCCTCGGCAACCGGCGCCATTTCCTGGCAGTGCTCGAACGCGCAATCGAAGCCGTGGCGCGCTCCGGCGATTCGATGCTGCTCCTGCTGCTCGACATCGACCATTTCAAGAGCATCAACGACCGCCACGGCCACCTCGCCGGCGACCAGGTGCTGCAGGCAGTCGCCCAGTGTCTGGCCGGCTGCGTGCGGCCGATGGACACCGTCGCGCGCTACGGCGGGGAGGAGTTCGCGGTGATCCTGCCGAGTTGCCGGCCGCTGTTCGGACGCGCCGTCGCCGAGCGCATCCGCCGGACCATCGCCGCGCTCGACATCGCCGCGGCGCCGCTGCTCAACGTGCAGGTCACGGTCAGCATCGGCGGCGCCTACGCGCCGGAATGGGTGCGTTCGACCGCCGACCTGTGGATCGAGCGCGCCGACCTGCAGCTCTACCGCGCCAAGACCGGGGGCCGCAACCAGGTGCATCTCGAACAACCACAGGAGCTTGCGGTGAGCGCCGAGGAAAAAGGCCTGCTGTTCGGCGCGCTCGACCTCGACGCGGCCACGGCCGCCGACCCTGACACCCGAGTGAACGCATGAACGACGTCGTCGCCCCGCCCGCCACCGCATCCCACGCCGACAAGGTGCCGCTGAAGCCGCTCGGCAAGGTGCTCGCCGTCACCAGCGGCAAGGGCGGCGTCGGCAAGACCTTCGTGTCGGCCAACCTCGCCGCGGCCCTGGCGAAGCGGGGCTACAAGGTGCTGGTGCTCGACGCCGACCTCGGGCTCGCCAATCTCGACGTGGTGCTGAACCTGTACCCGAAAATCACCCTGCACGACGTGTTCACCGGCAAGGCGAAGCTGGAGGACGCGATCCTGCCGGCGCCCGGCGGCTTCTCGGTGCTGCTCGCCGGTTCCGGCATGGTCGAGTATTCGCGCCTGACGCCCGAGGTGCGCAACGAATTCCTGCGCATCATGGAAGGCCTGGTGCCGCATTACGACGTGGTGCTGCTGGATACCGGCGCGGGCATTTCCGACGTCGTGCTGTTCGCCGTCTCGCTCGCGTCCGAGGTGCTGATGGTCGCCACGCCCGAGCCCACCTCGCTCACCGATGCCTACGCCACGATCAAGGTGCTGGTCGGCCAGCAACAGCGCCACAGGGTGCGGCTGATCGTCAACCAGGCGACCCGTCCTGGCAGCGGCGCCGCCATCACCCGCCAGCTGCAGCAGGTGCTCGACCGCTTCGTCGTCAGCGAGCCGGGGCGCGGCGTGAAGCTGGTGCATCTGGGCGACATCCCGGTCGACGCCGAAGTGCGCCAGGCCATCATGCGTCGCCACCTCCTGATGCAGGCCGTGCCGACCTGCCCGGCCGGTCAGGCGATCATGCAGATCGCCGGCGCCTTGCAGAGCGACGTCATTCCGCGACCGTAGCCGGCGCGCTCCCGT
Organism: Pseudomonadota bacterium; assembly: GCA_040753235.1. Classification (GTDB taxonomy): domain Bacteria; phylum Pseudomonadota; class Gammaproteobacteria; order Burkholderiales; family Thiobacillaceae; genus Thiobacillus. The sequence goes on along the minus strand of JBFMET010000008.1, from coordinate 45,593 downwards.
CGCGCGAGCGGATCACCGCCATCACCTGGTCCGGGGTCAGCCGCAACAACGCGCCGATGTCCCGATAGTCGTCCGGCAACGCGGCGTTGTCCCAACCCTGCGCCGAATGACGCGCGAGGTTGGCGGCCAGCACCACGTTACGCACCCGCTGGGTATGCGCCTGCGCCGGATCGGTCACGTTCGCCAGCAATTCGGGGAGCTTCCACTCGAGCACCAGCCGGTGCTGCAGCTCCGCCCCGCGAAAACCCAGCACCGCCTTCTGCACGTCGGCGCTGCGCAGGGTCGGGTCGGCGGCCTGGCGGCGCGAGATCTCCAGCATCTGCGTCGGGTTGAAGCACCACATGAGCATTTCGGACAGGTGACTGAGCAGCGTCGACACGTACACCTCCTCGGCGTGCAAATCGTGCAGGCGCACCGCCCAGTCGTAGGCGTAATACGCGGCGCGCTGGGCCCGGCGAACCGTCTGCAGCAACTGCACCAGCGCCAGCCGGTGGCCCTTCAGCACGTCCTCGACCAGCGGCGCAGCCGGCACTTCGCGGAAAAAGGTTTCCAGCCCCATCATCAGCAGGGACTGCTTGACGTCGACCAGTTCGTAGCTCTGGTGGCGATGCTTGTGGCCTTGCAGGTAGCGCAACAGCTTCACCGTCAACAGCGGATCGTCGTCCACTGCCTCGGCGACCTCGCGTGCATTGAGCTGCGCCTCGTTCTCCCGCTGCCGCTCCAGTTCGCGCGCAGTCTGTCGGAGCACGGGGATCTCGGCCTGCCCCAGAAAGGCAAGCCAGGATTCCAGGCTGTTGGCGTGCTGCGGCATCATCCCTCCATGGCGTCGAGCGCAGTGTTTCAATTGGGCAAACGCGCCACCCGGCGCGCCTGATTGCTCAATCGGACCCTGCGCCGACAACTTGAGGCCGGACACCGCTCAACGCATGTAGGCGAAGCCCTCTTCCTGCTGCAAACGCACGATTTCTGCGTCGGCCATCGGCACCATTTTCACGAAACCGTGGATGTCCTTCGGTTCCAGGCCCTGCATGCGCGCAGCCGCCCGGCACATGCGGAATTCGACCACGTCGCCCACCGTCAGGCTCTGCGCGCGCTGCATCAAGGCCTGATGCTTCGCGTAGTTGCGGGTGGCGAAATACTGGATCGATTGCCCGTGCAGCACGACGACGATGCGGTTCGTGAACGGATCGCCGCCGTTCAGGACGCTGAGGAAGCTCGCGCGGTCGAGCACGCTGGTCAGTCCCGCGACCGTCCCGGCGGTGCTGTCGAACACCACCTTCTGTCCGCGATAGACCTGCTCGATCACCGCGGCCGTTCCCCACGGCGCCTGGCCGTCGGCCCAAGCGGCCGCAGGCAGCAAGACCAGCGCGAGCGCCGGCACCAGTCGAATCCCCTTCATGTTTGTCCTCCCTGTCGCCGGCGTCCGGCTCATTTTTTCAGCTGCGGCTGGTCGAGATAGCGCACGTCCTTCACCGGCAGCGGCAGCGGGTTCACGTACTGATAGCCCTTGCTCTGCCAGTACACCAGTTCGGGAAAGCCCGCGGGCACCACGGTGACGAAGCCGTGCATGTCGTCGGCCCTGAAGCCGGCTGCCTTCATGGCGTTGTTGCACATCTTGAACTGCACGCCCTCCTGCGCCAGCTCGGCCAGCCTGTCGACGATGCCCTGGTATTTCAGATGGTTTTCCTTGGCGAAGGCGCGCAGCTCGGGGCCGTGGGTGACCGCCACGACCTCGCCCTTCGTCTCGCGCCGGGTGTTCTTCACGAAGTTGTAGAGGATGGCGAGCTTGTTCGGATCCTCGTAATTCACGTCGAAAACGGTGTGCACCGCCGGCATCGGGTGCATGTGGCGGTGCCGTAGGGCGCGAGCACCTCCGCACCGGCCGGCGCCAGCGCCAGCATGGCCGTCGCGGCCAGCACCCATCCCGTCTGCTTGATCGTCATGCTCAGTCTCCTTTTCGAGGGTGCGCCCTTGCATCCGCCCGGCGGCACCGGGTCCGGGAGCGCGGCGCGGCTTCGCCGCCGTACCGCCGGTCGAACTCAGCGCCCGTATTGCTGCTGCAGGCGCTGCATCGTTTCCGGATCCATCTTGAAGCCGCCGGGGCCCATGCCCGGCATGCCGGACATCGTCGTCGAGCCGTGCTGCTGCCCCGGCTTGCAGGGGCCCAGCCATTTGCCCGTCGCGGTCGACTGCATCGCCTGCATGCCCTGCATCGGCGGAGAAAAGCGCGTCGTGTTCTCCATGCGGTAATCCGCGGTGAGGCTGCCGCTGATCACCGTGCGGCCTGTCGCGACATGACCGTCCATGCTGCACACGGAATCGATCGTGACGGTGTTGCCGGCCCGCTTCACGTCCATCTTGCTGCAGCGCCGGCGCATGTCCTGCTGCGCCCTGGGGTCGGCCATCATGTCGTCCTTGCGCTGGTCGATGCACAGCCGCATCGTCATCGGCCCGGGCAGGGCCCGGCCGTCGGCGCGGGTGTCGGTCCTGATCTCCCACAGGCCCGACTTGCGCAGCGGCAGGTCGGCGGCAAAAGCGCCCGACACCAGCAGCAGCGAAACCGGGCCGACCATTGCGATCCTTTTGTGCATGCGCGACCCCTTTCCGGTTGCACGGGCTCAGAACCCGCTTATATAGGCATAGCCGTCATTCTGCAGTTTGACCAGACGCGTATAGCCGTCGTGCACGAGGCTCACGCCGGGCAGCACGTCGGCCGGCTTCCAGCCCTTCGCGCGCATCACGCTGTGGCAGATTTCCACGCTCACCCCCAGATCCAGCAGATCCTGCGTGATCCTGGCGTTGAGGTTGACCGCGAACGGATCCTTCACCGCCTTCTGGTAGGCGTCGTCGTTGAGCAGAAACAGCGCGGCGTCGCCGTGCAGCACCAGGTGGATGTCGAGCCGGTCGGGCGTCACGCCCTGCTTGCCGTAGGCCTCGATCAGGCCGCGCGCGTAATACAGGCCGCGGCTGATGCCGGCGGCGATCGTGCCGGAGGAAATGTCGTACACGACCTTGTAGCGCGCCTCCGGGTCGACTTTCAGCATCGGCCGCTCGGCAGGCATAGGGGCATCGGCCAGCGCCGGCCCGCCGACGCCCAGCGCCAGCAGCGCCGCGCACGCCACGTGTCTCGGATTCATTTCCGGTCTCCTCTGCATGGGTCAGGAACGGCATGCGCGTTCCATGCCCGCATGCTGGCACAAAAAAACCGCGGGCGGTTGCGCCATCCGGATCTGCGCTGAGGCCGGCTGCGCTGAGGCCGGCTGCGCTGAGGCCGGCTGCGCTGAGGCCGGCTGCGCTGAGGCCGGATCAGCGATCAGGCATGCGGATGCCGGTGCTGCCGATGATGCTCGCCCTGCTGGCGATGCGACATCGCCTCGGCGTCGAACACCTTCTGCTGTTCGGGGCTCAGTTGGGCGTAGAAAGCCTTGACCGCCTCGGCGCGCGCGGCCATCCGTGCCTGGCGCTGGCCAGCCATCGCCTGCATGCGGTCGAGGCGCTCGGGCGTGTTCAGGCTCGCGAATTTCTCGCGCGTCGCCTTGCGATCCATGCCGCCGTGGTGCGGCCCCGGCTGCATCGGTTGCACGAACGCATCCCAGGCGCTTTCCTGGCCGGCGCTCAACTGGAGCTTGTCCTTCAGCGCAGCCAGGTGGGCGGCGCGCTTCGCATGATGCACTGCCTCCGCCTGCTGTCCGACACGCGCCTCGCAGCGGGGTTTGTCGGCGCGCGCCTCGTTCACGGCGGCGCAGGACGTGGCGGCGAGCAGGCCGCCGCCCGCCAGCACGGCTGCCAGCAAGGCCTGGCGGGAAAGGGAAAATGGCTTCGATTTCATGTCGATCTCCTGTGGGAAGGGAAGAGGCAGCCGAACCGCTTGGGCCCGGCACGCTTGCAGTGTGGAAGACCGATGCAACCCGGAAATGTCGATCCGGAGCAGAAATGTAACGAACCGTATCGGCGGCGCCGACTTTAATTCAGGTTGCTCGACGCAAACAGCAGCACCTTGCCGCCGACGAAACTCACGTTGGCCGAGCGCGTCCCGTCGCCCCAGCGGCAGTTGCGCACGCCCATGACGTCGTCGCATTGCTCGGGCGCGCCGATCAAGCGTACGACCTCGTCGCAGGCCATGCCCGGCTCCGGCTGCAGTTCTCGAGCGTGAGCCTGCTGCAGCCCTGCAGGGCCAGCAACAGCGTCATCGCCACGACAGCGTGCAGGCGCATCGAAGGACTCCTTGTGCAAGACGGCCCGCTCCAATACCCTTGGCCCAATCAGGTCTCTGGTTTCTTCCGGGCCAAGGCCGCTATCCTAAGCCCACGTCCATGCCCGATCCACGCTCAGCATGTCCATGATCGCCCTTCCCCGCCTGATCCATCGCTGGATCCGGCTCGGCGTCGCGCCCGACGACTCGGACGACCTGCGCCTGAAAAAGGAGGTCATGACGCTGGTTTCCAGCAGCATCGCCTTTCTGGCGATCTTCTGGAGCGCCCTCTACATCGTCAGCGGCTACGCGCTCTCGGGCCTCATTCCGCTCGGCTACACGGTCGTCTCGCTCGCCAGCACGCTGGTTTTCTTCCGCACCAGGCGCTTCGGCTTGTTCTGCGCCAGCCAGCAGCTTCTCATCCTGCTGCTGCCCTTCCTGCTCATGTGGAGCCTGGGCGGCTTCGCCAACGGCAGCGTGGTGATGATCTGGGCCATTTTTGCCCCGCTCGCCGCGCTGTTCTTCATCGACCTCAAGGCAGCCACGCGCTGGATGATCGCCTTCATGGCCCTGCTGGCGCTGTCGGCCGCGATCGACCCCCTGCTCGCGGCGCAGGCCCGCCCGATGCCGACGGGGCTCAACACGCTGTATTTCCTGATGAACCTCGGCTGCGGCTTCATCCTCATCGGCCTCATGCTGTATTACTTCGTGCGCGACCGCGAAGTCGCCTACGGCAAGCTGCTGGAAAGCGAGGCGCACATCCGCGAGCTGATGATGACCGATCCGCTCACCGGCGTGGCCAATCGCCGCCACCTCGACGACCGCCTGGCGATGGAGCTCGCGCGCCAGGCACGCTACGGCCAGCCGCTGTCGGTGATCCTCACCGACATCGACTGGTTCAAGCGCGTCAACGACACCTTCGGGCATGCGGCCGGCGACGCCGTGCTTGAAGCCTTTGCCCGCACGCTCGAAGCCAGCATCCGCAGCAGCGACTTTCTCGCCCGCTACGGCGGCGAGGAGTTCGTGCTGCTGCTGCCGAACACCGAAATCGGGGAAGCGACCGCGCTCGCCGAGCGCATGCGCGAAGCCACCCATCGCATCCGCATTCCCGACAGCGTGCTCAGCGCCACCGCCAGTTTCGGCGTCACCCTCGCGCGGCCGGGCGAAACCATGGCCGAGGTGCTGTCGCGCGCCGACGAGGCCATGTACCTGTCCAAGTCGGGCGGCCGCGACCGCGTCACCACCCTGGTCGACTGAACACGCTCAGGTCATGCGTCGGGCGCATCCTGCGGCCACGCCGAGGTATCGAGCGTTTCCACGTAGCCGTGCCAGGTCGCGTGCCCGATCAGCGGCAGCAGCACGACGAAGCCGACGAAGGCGGTGGCGAAGCCCAGCAGCACCGCCGCGCCGATCAGCGCCACCCACAGCGCCATCGCCTTCTTGTTGCGCAGCACCGCGTTGAAGCTGCTCACCGAGGCGGTGATCGCGTCGACCTTGCGGTCGAGGATGAAGGGCAGGGAGAACGCGCTCGCCGCGAACACGATCAGCGCGAACAGCGCGCCGACCGCGCTGCCGATGGCGAGGAAGGGCAGCAGTTCGACCAGACCCGGCCGCGACTCGACCGGGAAGAACACGTGCACCATCGCCGCCGCGCGCGCCCACACCAGCAGCACCACCAGCAGCACGATGCCGAGCACCAGCAGCTCTTTCAAATGAGCGGTGCCTTCGCGCAGGCAGTGACCCATCACCGGCCGCAGCCCCTGCGCCAGCTGGCGGCTGATCGAATACAGCCCCAGCGCAAGCACCGGGCCGACGAAGACGAAGCCGGTGGCGAGCCCGATGTAGAGGCCCAGCGTGCCGAAGCGCCAGGCGAACAGTGCGACCAGCAGGCTCAGTGCCATCAGCGCCAGGCCGTAGCTCAGGCTGAGTCGCGGCGCGCGGCGCATGTCGGCCCACGCCAGCCGCAGCCAGCGCAGCGGCGCGGCCGTGTCGAGCGTGCGGCACGGCACGACGAAAGGCAGGTTTTCGGGAGCCTGGGGGACTTCGGGCAGGGGCAGCGTCGACATGCGATCCTCCTCTTTGATCTGTCGCAGGGTGTGTTTGTCGTTCGCCCGGTTGTCGTCCCAGGCCTTGCTCGTTTTTATAGAACATCCCGGCACCCCGGGGTGCCGCACGGCAGGCGCCGCGTCAGTCCGTCGCCGCTGCCAGCTTCGCGCGCAAGGCCTCGATCACCGGCTCGGCGTAACCCTGCATCTCCGGCGGCATCACCTCGAACAGGTATTCCAGCTCGTCGAGCGCCGCCTCGATCTCGGCGCGCCGGGTAAGCTGCGGCAAGGCGCGGGCGATGTCGTGCAGGGTGCGGTAGGGGGTGATGCCGGACACGGGGGTTCTCCCTCGGCTGCGTTGCTAAATGAAGCGGTCGACGACGAAGACGCCGATCATGGTGAAAGCGAGCGCGATTTTCAGCAGCGCGCCGAACAGCAGGCCCAGCGTGGCGCCGATGCCGGCATGGGCGGCCGCCCTGAGCGTGGAACGGCCGCTGAACTCGCCGATCACCGCGCCGACGAAAGGCCCCAGCACGATGCCCGGCAGGCCGAAGAAGATCCCCACCACCGCGCCCAGCGCCGCTCCCCAGACCGCACGCGACGACGCGCCGAATTTTTTCGCGCCCAGCGCCGAGGCGAGGAAATCGATGCCGTAACTCACGAGCGCCAGCACGCCCAGCAGCGTCAGCGTGATCCAGCCGACGTAGGCGAAGTTCTCCGCCCACGCCAGCAGCACCAGCCCGGCGAACACCAGCGGAATGCCGGGCAGGGCCGGCAGCACCAGGCCGGCAAAACCGAGCACGATGAAAAGCACGGCGAACAGCCACAGAAAGGATTGCAGATAGGGATCGATCATGCGCCGGCTCCGTTATTCGTCACAGCGCACGCCGCGGGCAGCCCCAGTAAAGCGAAGAGCAGGAGGGCCGCCAGGGGCCCGAGTCGTCTCTGCATCAAACCACCGTCACGATTTTCCAGATGAGTCCGGTGAAGCCCGCCACCAGCAGGGCGCGCTGCCATTCCGCCAGCGCCAGGCCCCAGATCGCCGGGTAGGCGAACGCCACCGCCGACAGGATACCCGCCCACAGCAGCGGCGCAACGCGCGCCGGCCAGGCCACCGCGCGCGCCTGGCGGTCGGCGGCGATCGCCGCCGGCGGCTCGAGCGTTTCGCCGGTGAGCACGAAGCGCGCGATCGCGTCCCAGTTGGCCTCGTTCAGCGCCGCGCCGTGGCCGCCGCGCACGAAGCGCACCTGCCGCACCGCGTCCGCCGGCGCGTCGTCGAAGCCGTCGTGGCCGGCGCTGCCGAGATCCTGCCAGTGCAGCATCTGGATCGCGCGCGGAAAAAAAGCCACCACCCAGTCGGCCGACGCGACGTAGTTGAGCACCCTGCGCACCTGGCCGCGGCGGATCGCCGCCTGCCAGTCGTAGCGCGTGCGCACCACGCTGCCGGCGAACACCACGTGCTTGAAGCGGCACGCGGGATAGTCCCGCAGCGCGCGCGCCAGCAGGTAGGTGCCGTTGCTGTGGCCGACGAAGGAGAACGCGGCGCACGGGTAGCGCGCCAGCGCCTCGGCGTACTGGTCCATCAGCCATTCGACCTTTTCCTTGCGGCGCGTCGGCAGCAGGAAAGGCAGCATCGGAAAATAACCGTAGCTCGAGGTCTCGGTCGCCAGCACCTTCCGCTCGCCGGGCAGCCGCCGCGCCAGCGTGAGCACGCGGCGCGCGATCTTGTGCGTCCAGTAGCCGACGTCGCGGATGCCGTGGATGACGAACACCACGTCGGTCACCTCGCGGCGCTGCGCCTCCGGCAGCAGGTCGGACGGCACCACGGCGTCCTGCAGCAGGTCTGCGGCGCTGCGGTTGAGCGCGGCGCGGAACACCGCCGCACGCGCCTCGCCGACGGTGCGCGCCGCTTCGCCCGCGACGGTCGCCGGCAGCGGGCGCGGGTCGTCGAGATCGATCACGTTGGCGTGGCCGGAATACGGCACGTCGAGGTAGACGAAATCGCGCCCCGAGACGAGGTCGACGTTGTCCTCCGGTGACACCATGTCGTCGACCGAACCGAGCAGCTGGATCGTCAATGCATCGCCCGCGCCCAGTGCCGCCGCGCGGTTGCGCATATGCAGCCAGTGGATGCGCAACTGGGTGATGAAGGGCGCGCCGCGGCGCAGCGAAAAGATCAGCGGCGGGCGCCCGCTCAGCAGCCACAGCAGGTTGCCCCACCCGCTGCCGAGGCGCCACAGCAGCGCATCGAGCGGCGACAGGTGGTGGGAAATGCGCCAGCCGCGATTCATGCCGGCAAGCAGGACGATGCGCTCGACGCGCCGCGCCCACGGCCGCGGCGCGTCGGCCGCGATGTCCGGCGCGCCGGGCTGTGTGCCGGGCTGTGCACCGCAGGCGCAGACGTAGACCATGCGCGCGACCAGCCCGCCCAGGCTGTGGCCCACCAGCACGATGCGGCGGTAGGGCTGCGCACCGGCCTGCTGCCAGGCCCGGTCGATCTGCGTGAGCACGTCCTGCACGATCGCCGTCGGGCTCGCCAGCGAGGCCCAGCCGGCGGGCAGGCGCGGCAGCAGCAGGTCGGCGTCCGGCAGGTCGCGCTCGACCGCGCGCCGCAGCGCGCCGAGCCTTGCCGGGCTGCCCATGTAGGCGTGCAGCAGCACGACGAGATCCTGCGAACTGCCGCGGCGGAAGAAACGGGGATGTTCCATGTCGGCCTGCCCTCCTGGCGTCGCGACGGCCGGGTGGGCGCCGCACTGCGGCAATCATGGTGCCGCTTCTTCGGGCGTCCGGCTAGTCGGCCTGGTCCAGCGTGTCGATCAGGCCCGCGAACAGGGTCGCGACGGCCGCGTCGTCCCTGGGCAGGTGCAGGGCGAGATCGCGGGCGATGTCGCGCAGGCGCCAGGTGAGTTCGCGCGACACGACTTCCAGTTCCAGCAGGATCTCCGGGCGCGCCTCGTCGACGACCTGCTGCGGATCGAGCAGGCAGGCACCCACGCCGGTCGAGGCGAGCGAGCGCTGGATGACCTCGATGCGGTGCGTCACGCGTTGCAGCGGCGCGGCCACCGGAGTCTGCTTCGCCAGCGGCGACGCGGCGACGGCGTCGCACTGCGCGCGCACCTGCGCCAGCTTCTGGTGCAGCGTCTGCAATTGCGGCCGCTGGTCCGCCAGCGGCCGCACGCTTTCCGTCGCCAGCCCGTCGGCCAGCGACTGCGCGATGGTCGTGACGACGGACACCACCTCGGGCGCATACTCGCCGGGTATGATCTTCATCGCGAGACACGCGCAGTGCAGCGGATTGTCGGGGCGCATGAAAATGCCGCCCAGGGTTTCGGCGGCGGCGACGATGCTGCCTTCGCGGCTGATCTGCCGGTGCTCGATGCGGCGCGGGTAACCGCTGCCGTCGATCCGTTCGTGGTGTTCGCCCACCGCGCGCGATACCGACGGGGGATACGGCGTCATTTCCCGGATCACCATCTGGCCCACCCTGGGGTGGACTACCACGTGCTTCCACTCTTCCGGCTTCAGGTGCGCGCCCGACTTGAGGTAGGCCGGATCGAGATACATCTCGCCGACGTCGTGCAGCAGGCCCGCGTGCGCCACGGCGAACACCTCGTCGCTGTTCAGGCGCGCGCGCATCGCCAGAATGGCGGCGATCAGGGCCACCAGCACCGTGTGGCGGAAATGGCGCTGCCCCTCGCTCTTGTGCGACATGCTCAGCAGCGTCGTCATGCTGTTGTGGAGGACGATCTTCGACAGCACCTCGACCGGCGAGCGCTGCGCCGACACGCGGTCGGCGCAGATCCGCAAGGGCGGAATCTCGTCGAGCAGCCGCTGCGCCATCTCGGTCACCTGCCCGATCGACACGCCGTCGGCCACGCTGAGGCAGGTCTCCAGCGGCTTGCGCAGCTTGTGGCGGATCAGCCGCTCCTGCATGCCGGGTGCGAGCGTCGCGCCCTTGGCCAGCAGCTTCATGCCGTTGGCGTCGTAGATGTCTTCGCTGGCGCACACCGCGTAGTGCTCGCCCAGATCGATGGCGCGCTCGAGGTAGTGCGGGTTGACGGCGGTCAGGTCGTCGCTCACGGCAGGGTCCTGGCAGGGGCTATGAATCAGCTTTTTTGATGGGCCGGCATGCCCGGCCCGGCAAGCTGCGTTGTTATGGCTGCATCCTGCCCCGCAGCCCATAAAAAATCAAACCGTTTTCGTCTGCACTTATTCCATGTCGCCGCAATAAGCCGGGCGCCGCCGCTGCTTGCGCACAAGAAGCGCGCTCAATCCCCGCCGCGCACCGGCGTTGCGCGCAGCCGGTGCCGCACCCCTCCGGGAAGCATGCATGATCGCGAAAACGCACTCCAGCCTGGCCGCGCTGGCCATGCTGGGCGCCGTCGGCAACGCCGCGGCCATCCCCGCCGCCGACCCGGTCGGCGATTTCCTGACGAGCCACGTCGACTCGGGCCGCCCGCTCGGCGGCGAAGCCCCGCTCTACGTCTGGGGCATCGACCGGGGCCAGGGCGCCGAGCGCTTCCTTGCCGGCAGCCCCAGCATCGGCGGCGGCGCGTTCGATTCGGTGCTGATCCTGCGCAGCGACGGCGGCGGCAACGTCAACCTGTTCGGACTCGGCGCGCTCGCCCTCGTCGCGCGGCGGAAACGCTACGGATGACCTGCCCGGGCGCCAGCCGCCCGGCGCACCGACCCGTTACCCGGCATGAAAGGCACGACATGACCCTGCTCGCACTCTGTCTCTGGTTCCTGCGGCGCATCCCCTGACGCGCGTGCGCATCCTGCGCGCCCCGATTTCCCGCGTCGCCGAAGATGGATAAGATGGGCGAACTACAACGCAGGGAGGCATCGTGGGGATTCTGGACAAGCTTCGGTCGACGTTCATCCAGGGCAGGGCCGCGCCCGCTGCCGGCGCAGAAGCCGGCCCCGACACGCTGGCGCGGGAGGAACGGCGCAGGAACAAGCGCCGCAATGCGCGCCACGACACCCGCGCGCTGATCGTCGACGACTCGCCCACCATCGTTTTCGCGCTGAAGAAAATCCTGCAGTCGGCCGGCTTCATCACCCTGGAGGCGGGCGACGCGGAGGCCGGCATCGAACTCGCCCGCACCGAACTGCCCGACATCATCTTCCTCGACATCATCCTGCCCAACGCCAACGGCTTCGCCGCGCTGCGCGCGCTGCGCAAGGATCCGGCCACCGCGCACATCCCGGTCATCATGATCAGCGGCAACGAGCAGGCCACCGAGCTCTTCTTCGGCAGCCGCATCGGCGCCGACGATTTCATGAAAAAACCCTTCTCGCGTTTTGAAGTCTTTGCCCGCATCGAGCGCCTGCTCGACGACAATCTGGTGCCGCGCCGCATGTCGGCGCTCGGCGCCGACGCCGAAGTCGGCACGCCCGGCTGAATCCCGCCATGATCAGCAGGCACGCCATCCTCCAGGCTTTCCACTTTCGCCACGCCTGCAAAAGCTTCGATCCCGCGCGCAAGATCGCCGAGGCGGATTTCCGGTTCATCCTCGAGTGCGGCCGGCTGTCGCCGAGTTCGTTCGGCTTCGAGCCCTGGCGTTTCGTCGTGGTGCAGGACATGGCGCTGCGCGAGCGGCTGCGCGCGGTGAGCTGGGGCGCGCAGGGCCAGTTTCCCACCGCCAGCCACGTCGTCTGCCTGCTCGCGCGCAGGGACGACATGCTGCCCGGTTCCGACTACACCGAGCACATGATGCGCGACGTGATCGGCATGTCGGCCGAGGCCATCGCCCGCCGGCACACGTTCTACCCGCAGTTCCACGAAACCGATTTCCGCATCGACACGCCGCGTGCGCTGTTCGACTGGAGCTGCCGCCAGGTCTACCTCGCGCTCGCCAACATGCTGACGGCGGCGGCCATGCTGCGCATCGACTCGTGCCCGATCGAAGGCTTCAACCAGGCGCAGGCGGAACAGGTTCTGGCGTCAGCCGGCCTGCTCGAAGGCGGCCGCTTCGGTCTCGCCGTGATGGCCGCGTTCGGCTACCGCGCCAAGCCGCAGCCGGCGAAGACGCGGCAGGCGATCGAGGACGTGGTGCGCTGGGTCTGAGCGGCGGCTACAGCGCGCTGCACTGGTCTTCCTTGTCGCCGCGCACGCGGTTGCCGCCGCCCGTCGGCGCGGGCCGGTTTTCCCTGCATTGCAGCTTGCCGTCGATCGCATTGCCGGCGATGCTCGCGCCGCCTGCGTTCCGGAATACCTGCACATTGCCGTTGACGCGGTTGTCGCCCACGCTCAGGGCGCGGGTGCCCGACGCGATCTGGATGTCGCCGCCCACCCGCACGCCGCTCACCGTCACCGCGCCGCCCTGCCTGACCTGGATGTTGCCGCCGACCCGGGATGCGGACGTCACGCTCACCGCGCGCGCGTTCTCCGCCTGGACATTGCCGCCGACGCTCACGCCCTGCGCCACCAGCGTCGCGTCGCGCTCGACCACGAGATCGCCCGTTACCCGCGTCGCATCGAGCGTGCACGTCGCGCCGGCCGGCACGCGCAGACTGTCGACGCTGACGCGGCCCAGAGGTTCGGCGCAGCGGGTTTCGCCGGCACGCAGCGGCTGCGCGCCCAAGGCCGCCAGGAGGGCCATGCCGCCGGCAAGCGTCGCCCGAAGGCCCGGGGTCATCGACATGGATGGATCGCCCGCTTTTTCCCGGATAGAGGCAACGCTCGCACCCATGCGGCATCCGCCGGAATGGGGCGCCTCCCGCACGGATCGCACGGCATCAGGTCTTCGACGGCGGCAGGCCGACGAACACCGCGCCGCCCTCCTTCTTGTCGACCACCAGCACGCCCCGGGCGTGCGCGTCGTCGAGTATCTTGCCGAAGGCGCTGTAGCCGTACTGCGATTCGCTGAAGCCCGGATGGACGCGCTTGAGCGTGCTCTTGATCAGCGACGCCGACAGCGCGCCCTCGCCGCCGCGCTCCGCCACCAGTTGCTCCAGCGTGCTCACCACGATGTCGATCGCGCGCGCCTTGCGGTCGTCCGCGCCGGTCTCGGCCTGGGCCGTTCCCTCGCCCGTTGCGGCCGGGCGGCCGCGGCGGCGGCTGGCGCCTTCGGCGCGGCGGCGGCCGTCGTCTCTTTCGCCGTTCCTTCTTTTGCCGGTGCTGCCGCCGGCTTGTCCTGCGCCGGTTTTTTCGCCGCCCGGGTGCGCGCCGCCTTCGCCTGCACCAGGTCTTCGTAGAAGATGAACTCGTCGCAATTGGAAATCAGCAGCGACGACGCCGAGCCGCGCACGCCGATGCCGATCACGCTCTTGCCGTTTTCCTTCAGTTTGGAAATGAGCGGCGAGAAATCCGAGTCGCCGCTGATGATCACGAAGGCGTCGATGTGCGACTTGGTGTAGCAGAGGTCGAGCGCATCGACCACCATGCGGATGTCCGCCGAATTCTTGCCCGACTGCCGCACATGTGGAATCTCGATCAGCTCGAAAGCCGCCTCGTGCATGTCGCGCTTGAATTCCTTGTAGCGGTCCCAGTCGCAGTAGGCCTTCTTCACCACGATGCTGCCCTTGAGCAGGAGCCGCTCGAGCACCGGGCGGATCCTGAAGTCCGGGAAGTCGCCCTCCTTCAGGCCGATGGCCACGTTCTCGAAATCGCAGAAGACGGCGAAATTGCGTGTATCAGGTGCGGCCATGGGCGTGTCCTCCAGAGGGGTCGATTGCCGTGCCTGCCGCCGCACGGTGCGTGGTCGTGACTGTCTGTCCGGACCGGGTCGCACAGGCCACCCTCAAGGTCCCGACGCTGGCATTCTAGCCGCCGCACCGCGAATGCGCCCGGGATCCGGCTGCCGCGCAGCAGACGGTCTTTCCGCACGCGGCCCGGCCCCGCACGTGAAAAAACTGCGGAGTAGCGTATCGTTTGCATACGGACATTGAAAGGATCCCGACGTGAAACCGAATTACGCATACGAAAAGCGCCAGCGCGAACTGGAAAAGAAGAAGAAGCAGGCGGAGAAGCAGCAGAAGAAGTCCGCCCCCGCCGACGCCCCCCCGGCGCCGGAAACCGCCCCGACTCCGGACAAGGCGCCGGACTGAACGCGCCGGCAGACGCGGCCTGCCCGGCGCCTGCCGAACAATACCAACACGCATCCGGAGAACCTGCATGGGCAAGGAAACCTTCCTCGCGCGGCAACCCATCGTCGACGCCGAGCATCGCCTGTACGCCTACGAACTGCTGTTCCGCCAGTCGATGGCGTCGGTCTCGGCGCAGATCGACAGCCAGCTCCAGGCCGGCGTCGAAGTCATCAGCAACACGCTCTGCCTGGGCACCGACTGGCTGCTGCAAGGGCGCTACGCCTTCATCAACCTGGACGAAGCCACGCTGATGAGCGACTTCGTCCGTCTGCTGCCGCCGCACCACGTCGTCTACGAAATCCTCGAAACCGTGCCGGTCACGCCCGTGCTGATCGCCCGCCTGCACGAACTCAACCAGCTCGGCTACCGCTTCGCGCTCGACGACTTCGTGTGCCTGGACGAATACCGTCCGCTGCTGCCGATGGTGAACTTCATCAAGATCGACGTGCTCGACCAGCCCCCGGCCAAGACCGCCGAGATCATCCGCCATATCCAGACCCTCTACAGCGGCGAATTCATCGCCGAAAAGGTCGAGAGCCGCGAGATGTTCGAGCTCTGCCGCGGCTGCGGCATCCGCTACTTCCAAGGCTACTACTTCGCCCATCCGGAAAACCTCGCCAGCAAGACCATCCAGCCCGGCCAGCTCGCCGTGATCGAGCTCATGAACAAGGTGCGCACCTCGGAAGACCTCGGCGAAATCGAGGAGCCGCTGCGCCGCAACGCCGCGCTCACCCTGCGCCTGCTGCGCTACGCCAATTCCGCCGCCGTGGGGCTCGCGCAGCCGGTGCACACCGTGCGGCAGGCACTCGCCCTGGTCGGCCTGCAGACGCTCTATCGCTGGCTCTCCCTGCTGCTCGTCGGCGCACGCCCCACCCCCACCAACGCGCTCGCCGCCCGCACCGCCGTCGTGCGCGGGCGCCTGTGCGAACTGCTCGGTCAGCGCCGGCTCGACCGCCAGGCGCAGGACGAGCTGTTCATCGCCGGCCTGTTCTCGCTCGCCGAACCGCTGCTGGAAGTGCCCATCGCGCGCCTGCTCAAGCTCCTGCCCATGCCCGCCGCGATCGAGCAGGCCCTGCTCGAACGCAGCGGCCCCTACGCGCCCTTCCTGCAGCTCGCCGAAGCTTCCGAGCGCGACGATTTCGACGCCATCGCCCGCAGCGCCCGCCTCATGGGCTTCAGCCCGGAGGAAATCAACCTCGCCCAGTTGCAGGCGCTGGCGTGGGCCGAAGAGTGGTCGAGCACGATCTGAGCACCCGCCGGGGACGAACACGCCGCGTTCCGGCCCGGAACGCCGCACCGCGCGCGCCGAGTTGGGAAGTTTTTCGACGCGCGCGCGCTAAGGGCGCGTACGGTCCTGCCGGCCTGTTCGGCGCCGGTCGCCGCATCACCAGCCACACCCCCAGCGCCGCCCCCGCGATGCCGGCGACCTTCAGCGCGCCCAGCGGCTCGTCGAACAGCAGCCAGGCCATGACCGCGGTGACCGGCGGCACCAGGTAAAACAGGCTCGCCACTTTCGACGCCTCGCCGTGCTTGATGAGGAAGGCGAGCAGCAGGATGGCGCCGAGCGAGAGCGCCAGCACCAGCCACAGGAGCGCCGCAACGAACTGCACGGTCCACGCGATCTCGCGCGTCTCGAAGAGCAGCGCGGCGAGGCCGAACAGCGCCACCGTCGGCAGGTACTGGTGCACCGTCACCGCGAGCAGCAGGTCGTGCTGCGTGCAGAAGCGCTTCTGGTACAGCGTGCCGGCGGTGATGCCGGCGAGCGCAGCGACGGCGGCGGCGAGCGCGGGCAGCGCCACGTCCGCATCCGCCCCGCCGCCGAGGATGAGCGCGATGCCGCCGAAGCCGAGCAGGATGCCCAGCCAGTGCACGTAACCCGGCCGCTCGCCGAACAGCAGCGGCGCCGCGAGGCTGGTCAGCAAGGGCTGCGCGCCGACGATCAGCGCCGTCAGCCCGGCCGACATCCCCAGTCCGATCGCCGCGAACACGCCGCCGAGATATACGCCGTGCAGCAGCAGGCCGCTGGCCATCGGGTGCGCTCGCGCAGGGACATCGCCATCGCCGGCTTCAGCCACGCCACCAGCGCCGCCAGCAGCATGAGCGCCAGCACGAAGCGCAGGAACAGAAGCGTAAACGGCTCGGCGTAGGGCAGGCCCGCCTTCGCGCCGAGGTAGCCGGTGCTCCACAGCAGCACGAAGAGGCCCGGCGCGTTGGCGGCGATGAGGTGCTTCAGGTCAGGCAAGCACGCACCCGAACGACGCCCGCCCGGGTCCCGTCCGGCGTCGTCCGCGCACTCAGGGCACCTTGCAGTAATTGCCCGACCCGCGCCCCGCGAGTACGCCCGGCACATCCGGGTGGGCGCGGATCTGCTCGACGATGCGGACGTATTCGGCTTCCGGCACCGCCACGCCGAACAGGATGTCGACGAAGCCATCCTTGCGGAACGCGCAGGACACGTTCTCCATGTTCGCATCGAAGAGGATGGCGGTGACCGCATTCTCGGCTTCGTCGGCCCCGGCGAAAGCGGGCTGGGCGCACAACATGGCCAGGGCGATGAAAACGAACTGGGGGCGCATGCTCTTTTCCTCCGATTCAAACGCGTGCGCAGCGGCCCGGCACGGACAGGCGTTTCCACATGCGGCACATGCTTGCCGCCTCAGTCCCGGGCCTGCGAGCGCTTCCACATTTCCATGAGTAGCCGCCCGCGGCCGCAGGCAGGGCGAACAGGAACAGACAGACAGGCATGCGGGCAGCGCGGGCGATTCAGTACCTGAGCTTCATCTTCGACAGTTCTTCCTTCGTCACGCCCGGCATGTCGCCCTTCGCGTCCCAGCGCTTGTGGGTCCAGGCCTCTTCGCCGACCCAGGCCTTGAAGAGGCGGAAGTTCTTCTGCCGCTCTTCTTCTGTCGCGCCGAGATACGGATACATGTTGCCCGGCTTGCCGTCCTTGCTGTTCCTGCCGTCGTCGAGCCGGCGCATGATCGCCCCGGTGTCCGGCCAGCCCACGAAGATGATCAGGTCCGCGTACGTATCCATGCGCGGCCCCTGCATCCGCTTCCTGTACTTGTCCGTGTCCTCCAGGAAATCGCCGAGATAGGGCGAGGCCGCGCCGTGGCACGCCGCGCACCGGGCTTCCCACAGCGGGCGAATGTCCTTGCGGTAGGTAACGTCGGACGCCAGCGCCGAGCCTGCCAGCACCAGCCCGATGAGCGATGGAACGACAAGCCTGCGCATGATCTTCTCCCTGTGGACGGCCGAACCCGGACCGGTTTCGGCCGCAGCTTGCGCCTAAATCGCGCCGCTGGCGCACGCGGCCGCAACGCCCGCCGCCGGGCCGGGCGGGCCGGATGTCCGGGCCGTCCCTATGACGAGGCGGTCGCGCCCAGCGCCCGCGCCCGCAACTGGCCGCAGCCGCCTTCCACGTCCTGCCCGGCGGAGTGCCGCAGCTTGGTCAGGATGCCGCGCACATGCAGGCGGCGCGCCATTTCGGCGGCGCGTTCCCAGCTCGGGCGGCGGAAATCGAAGCCGTCGACGCCCTCGATGCGGTTGTAGGGAATCAAATTCATCACCGCGTACTTGCCGGCCAGCAGGCGCGCGATGCCTTCCAGCTCGGCCTCGCTGTCGTTGATGCCTTCGAGCAGCGTCCACTGGTACTGGATCGGATAGCCGGTGCGCCGGGCGTAGGCTTCGCCCAGCTCGACGAGTTCTGCGGGCGCAAGGTCGGGCGCCTTCGGCAGCAGGCGGCGGCGCAGGGCGGCATCCGTGGTGTGCAGCGAAAGCGCGAGCGCCGGCTTCACCGTCGACTGCGGCAGCCGCTCGAACACGCGCTTGTCGCCCACGGTGGAGAACACCAGGTTCTTGTGGCCGATGCCGCCTTCGACGCCCAGCAGCTCGATCGCTTCGAGCACGTTGTCGAGGTTGTGCGCCGGCTCGCCCATGCCCATGAACACCACTTTCTTCACCGGGCGGCGACGGCGCGCCAGCACCACCTGCGCGACGATCTCCGCGCTGGTGAGCTGGCGCAACAGGCCCGCGCGGCCGGTCATGCAGAACACGCAGCCCACCGCGCAGCCGACCTGGGTCGACACGCACACGCCGTCGCGCGGCAACAGCACGCTCTCCACCGTCTGCCCGTCCGCCAGCGCCACCAGCAGGCGCGCCGAACCGTCCTCGCCGGGGTGCTCGGCATGCACCCGCGCCAGCGCATCGAGTTCATCGAAGAGCGCGGGCAGCGCGTCGCGCAGTTTCAGCGGCAGAAAGTCCGCCGCGCGCTGCCGCCGGTTGTCGAGCGGGCGCCCCTGCACCCACGCGCGCAGCACGCGGCCTTCGTGGCAGGGTGCGGCGCCAAGGTCGCGCAGGCGTTGGCGGAGTTGGGAGAGTCGCATGGCGGGCGGAGGGTAGCACGAGGGCCGGGGCGGTCTGGCTGCCGAGTACCCCCACCGCGCCCGGATCGGCGCCGCGGCGGCTCAGGGCGCCAGATCCGTCCGGCAATAAGCGGGCTGTGTCGATGCGATCTGCGGGATGGCGGCCGGCGAGGCGAGCCGCGAGCGGCACAGGTTGACGTCGATCCGGCCAACCGCCGGGTTCGGATGGATAACCCCGCCCGGCTGCATCGCCACGCATTCGTAGCCCACCGCGCAGTCCGGCCAGCGGCCCGCCGCCGGATTGGCCTGCTGGATCGGCGAATTGCAGCAGCAGCCGGTGTCGCCACTGCAGGTGAAGGTTCCGGAAGGGGCTGTCACCGTGGTTGTCGTGAGCGGCGCGCAACCGGCAAGCAGGGCGCTCAGGAAAAGGCAAGGTATCGATCGCATGACATTCCCCTTTTGCTGATGCAACGGATTTCAGTGTAGATCATGCCTTCAGCCCAGAGGTTGGGGGACGGCGGCCTCGCCCGTCAGGCGAAATTGTGGTCCCCTATTGTTCCTAGCGGTCCGTCCCCTACTTGTTCTCAAGGGGAAACCCTGGCCTGACCCAAGCCCGTTGCGGTACTGCGCGCTTCCATGAACCCAGCCAGGATCGGGCCGCAAATCACGCCCAGGGCCAGGCGCAGGCTCTTGCTGGGCACCACCATCGTGCTCGGGCGCGACATGTAGGCATCGGGAATGCGCCCGAGCAGGTCGGGGAAATCATGGCGCGCGCGGTCGCGGAAATGGATCACGCACAGCGACTCGTCGGGCAGCGGCACGTCGCGCGCGATGAAGGGGTCGGAGGTATCCACCAGCGGCACGCGCTGGATGTTGATGTCGGTGAGGCCGAATTGCGGCACGATGTAATGGATGTAGTCGTCCATGCGGCGCAGGATGGTTTCCACCGATTCCTCGGGCGTGCACGTGCCCTTTTTGCAGTCGCGGTGGATCTTCTGGATCCATTCGAGATTGATGGCGGGCGCCACGCCGATCAGCAGGTCCACGTGCTGGGCCACGTCGATGCCCGGGCGCCCCGTGCGACGGTCGATGCCCGGCGGAAAGTGGCGCGAATCGACCTTGCGGCGCGTCCAGGTGTGGGCCACCACGCCGCCGTGCTGCCCTTCGTAAAACAGCAGATCGCTGCCCGGCGGCAGCGGCGCCCAGGGCGTGAACTCGCCCGCCTGCACGCCCAGTTCCACGCCGTGCTCGGCCGTGTGCGCGTACTGGCGCACCACCCCGCTGCCGCATTCGCCGTAGGTCCGGAAAAACGCTTCCAGTTCCTGGAAATGATTGCACTCGGGCCCGAACCAGGAAATGTTGCGGCCGCTCGCCCGTGCTTCGTCGAGCAGGGCGGCGAACTGCCGGTCGGTATAGCGGCGGAACCCGTCGCCATGCACGATCGCGGGCTTGATGTTCAAGCGCTCGAAAATGAACTTGAACGCGTGGCGTATCGTGGAGAGGCCGGCACCGGACGAGCCGGTCACGGCAATGACGGGATGCTGCTGAGACATGGTTGGTTATTTACCTGGATTGACCGGACAGCCGCGGAGCGGAAAGTTTAACCCGGCATCGCGCGAAGGGCAGAATCCGGACATCGCGTGCCTTGGGGAGACCCTGAACAGGTCATTGCGAGTCGCGCAGCGACGCGGCAATCCAGAAAGGGGAGGCAATCCAGAACATGCCTCTAAATCATTTTCAGTTTGATCTGAGTGTGCGTCAGGCAGGCGTTGAGCAGGCGGAATGGCAACTCGGCCTCCCGCTCGAAGGAGAAAGGGGAGAAAGAAGGGAGAAAGGGGACGCTACCCTTTTATAGGGAGAAAGGGGAGAAAGGGGACGCTACCCTTTTATAAAGGGAGAAAGGGGACGCTACCCTTTTAGAGGGAGAAAGCGGACGCTACCCTTTTAGGGAGAAAGTAGAGAAAAGAGAAAGGGGACGCTACCCTATGGAAAGGGGACGCAAATCTTTTATTTATCATCCTCAACTTTCCTTGGTCTGCCCTGAGGGCGGTATTCCAGCAAGCGTCCCACCTGCTTTCCCAGTTTCCGAATAAATCCTTCATCACCACAGGGCAATCCTTTCTCGACATTTCGCCTCAGCATCTGGAGTTCCTCCGCTTCGTCGCCCTCGGCCAGCCAGGCCGACCAGTCCTCCATTTCGAAGAATAATTTATTCCACCCGGATTCGGGGTTGAGCAGCCTGTCTGATCGCTTGCCACAGTGTGCTGCCGCGCTCGACCAGCGATAATGCTCTGCGCGGAGCGCCAATCCGGCGCGGACAGGGTTGCGCTCTACGTAGCGCACTGCCGCCCACAGGTAAGCTTCATCCAGCGGCGACGAGAAGAACCTTCCTTGCCACAGATGCCCTTTCCAGCCCCGCGCGCGGTTGATGCGCTGGGCGTAGCGCATGTGCAGGGGTTTGAGAGCCCGGTGCAAGCTTTCTTCGGTTGCCGGAACCGCAACCAGGTGGATGTGGTTGGTCATGAGGCAATAGGCCAGGATTTCAACTTCAAACTTATCGCTGTATTCCTTGAGCCATGACAAATACGCCTCGCGGTCTTCGTCTGCGAAAAAAATATCTTCACGACGGTTACCACGCTGGGTAATGTGATGGGGAATTCCGGCAAACACCGATCGGGAGAGTCTGGGCATGCGTAAAGGTTAGCATAAAAGGGTAGCGTCCCCTTTTCCCGTAAAGGTTAGCATAAAAGGGTAGCGTCCCCTTTTCCTGCGTAAAGGTTAGCATAAAAGGGTAGCGTCCCCTTTTCCCTCTTGCGTAAAGGTTAGCATAAAAGGGTAGCGTCCCCTTTTCCTCTCCCTCTTTTCCCTTCTCTTTTCCCTTTTCCCGTGTCAATACAGGCAACGTAAACGACAGTCTGCGCGAAAGAAGCGATGCCTTTCCGCCTACCTCAGCTTCCAGATCTCCGCGTCATATTCCCGCATCGTCCGGTCGGTCGAGAAGAATCCGCTCGACGCGGTGTTGAGGATGCTCATGCGCGTCCAGTGTTCGGTGTCCTTCCAGGCATGGTCGACGCGCTCCTGCGCGTCGACGTAACTGCGGAAGTCGGCGAGCACCATCCAGGGGTCGTGCGGGCTCAGCAAGGCGTCGAGGATGGGGTCGAAGATGCCGGGTTCGCAGAGGTTGAAATGGCCGGAGCGCATGAGGCCAATGACGTCGGCGAGGTCGGGGTCGCTGTCGATGTAGGCCTGCGGGTTGTAATGGCCGCGCAGGGCTTCGACTTCGTCGGCCTTGAGTCCGAAGAGGAAGAAGTTTTCCGCACCGACGGCGTCTAGGATTTCGATGTTGGCGCCGTCGTAGGTGCCGATGGTGACGGCGCCGTTCATCATGAATTTCATGTTGCCGGTGCCGGAGGCTTCCTTGCCGGCGGTGGAAATCTGCTCGGAGAGGTCGGTTGCCGGGGCGATGGTTTCCATGCTGGTGACGCGGTAGTTGGGCAGGAAGGCGACCTTGAGCCGGCCGTCGACGTCGGGGTCGGTGTTGACGACGTCGGCGACGCTGTTGATGAGCTTGATGATGCGTTTGGCCATGAAGTAGCCGGGCGCGGCCTTGCCGCCGATGAGCACACAGCGGTCGGCCCAGCGGTCGAGGCGGCCCTTGTTGATGCGGTTGTACAGGTGGATGACGTGCAGCACGTTGAGCAGCTGCCGCTTGTATTCGTGGATGCGCTTGACCTGCACGTCGAACAGCGCGTCGGGATTGAATTCCACGCCGCACTCGGCCTTGACCAGGGCGGCGAGCTTTTCCTTGTTGGCGCGCTTCACTGCGCGCCATTCGGCGTGGAAGGCGGCGTGCTCGGGACCGGCGTAGGGTTTGAGCATTTCCAGCTGGGCGAGGTCGGCGATCCAGTCCTCGCCGAGGTGGCGGCTGATCAGCGCGGTCATGCCGGGGTTGGCGTGGGCGACCCAGCGGCGCGGGGTGACGCCGTTGGTCTTGTTGTTGAATTTGTGCGGCCACAGTTCGACGAAATCGCGGAACAGGCCTTCCTTCAGCAACTTCGAATGCAGGGCGGCGACGCCGTTGACCGAGAAGCTGCCGACGATGGCGAGCCAGGCCATGCGCACCTGCCGCACATGGCCTTCCTCGATCAGCGACATCCTGCGGCGGCGCTCGAGGTCGCCGGGCCATTTGGCGCCGACTTCGCGCAGGAAGTGGGCGTTGATCTCGTAGATGATTTCCAGCAGCCGCGGCAGCAGGCGCTCGAACAGCGCGACCGGCCATTTCTCCAGCGCTTCGGGCAGCAGGGTGTGGTTGGTGTAGGCCATGCAGCGCGTGGTGATCGCCCACGCCTCGTCCCAATGCAGACGCTCGATGTCGAGCAGCAGGCGCATGAGCTCGGCCACGGCGATGGTCGGGTGGGTGTCGTTCATCTGGAACACGTTGTGCTCCGCGAATGTCGACAGATCGGTGTTGCCGGCGGCGCGCCATTGCCGCAGCGCATCCTGCATGCTCGCCGAGGCGAGGAAGTACTGCTGGCGCAGGCGCAGCTCCTTGCCGTTTTCGCTGCTGTCGTTGGGGTAGAGCACCATGGAAATGTGCTCGGCGTTGTTCTTCGCCTGCACCGCCTCGGTGTAGGAGCCGGCGTTGAATTCGTCGAGGTCGAATTCGTCGGTGGCGGCGGACTTCCACAGCCGCAGCGTGTTGACTACGCCGTTGCGGTAGCCGGAAATCGGCATGTCGTAGGGGATCGCCAGCACGTCGTTGGTGTCGACCCAGCGCGCGTGCGGCACGCCGTGCTGGTCGTGGAAGTGCTCGGTACGGCCGCCGAAGTGCACGCGGCGGGCGAATTCGGAACGCTCGACCTCCCACGGGTTGCCGTCGCGCAGCCAGTGGTCGGTCTCCTCCTTCTGGTAGCCGTCCTCGATGCGCTGCTGGAACATGCCGTATTCGTAGCGGATGCCATAGCCCATCACCGGCAGGTCGAGCGTGGCGCAACTGTCCATGAAGCAGGCGGCGAGGCGACCGAGGCCGCCGTTGCCGAGTCCCGCGTCGGCTTCCTCTTCCGCCACCGATTCGAGCGTCTGGCCGAGCTGCCGCAGCGCCTCGCTCGAAGCAGCGTCGAGATTCAGATTAAGCACGTGATTCGACAGCGCGCGGCCGATCAGGAATTCGAGCGACAGGTAGTAGCCGCGGCGCTTGCCGGGCTGGTCGCGGCGGGCGTAGGTGTTCTGCCAGTCCGACATCAGGCGGTCGCGCAGCGTCCACGCGAGCGCCTTGTAGGTGTAGAGCGGCGTGCAACCCTGCAGGCGCCCCAGGTGGTAGAACTGGTAACGCTGCAGGTCGCGGCCGAGCGCCTCGCCGGTGACGGGCAGCGGCGTGAGCGATACAGCGGGGGTCTGGGTTTCGTCGGGCATGGGGTCCTCCCGTGGGTCAGGCTGCATAAAGGGCCAGATAATGGACGGCGCTCTCGGACCAGTCGAACGACTGCCGCATGCCGTTCTGCTGCAACCGCCGCCATTGCGCCGTCTGGCGGAACAGCGCCAGCGCGCGCCGGACGGCGTCGAGCAGACCCTCGACGCTGGGCGTGTCGAACACGAAACCGGTCGCGCTGGCGTCGTCCTGCGACTCGGGCGTGGTGTCGACCACGGTGTCGGCGAGACCCCCGGTCTTGAACACCACCGGCGGCGTACCGTAGCGCAGGCTGTACATCTGGTTCAAGCCGCAGGGCTCGAAACGCGACGGCATCAGGAACAGATCGGATCCCGCCTCGATCTGGTGCGCCAGAGCTTCATCGTAGCCGATCTCGACGAACACGCGCGCCGGGTGCTGCCTGGCGAGCTGGGTGAACTTGTGCTCGTACATCGCCTGCCCGCTGCCGAGCAGGACGAAGCGCATGTCGGTTTCGGCGAGCAGCGCGGACATCGCGGCGAGCACCCAGTCGATCCCCTTCTGCTCGACCAGCCGGCCAACCAGACCGATGAGCGGGGCCGCCATCGCCGCGTCGTCGACGTCGGTCAGGAAGCGCGACAGCAGCGCCTGCTTGTTGCGCCGCTTGCCGGGCTGGATGCGGCTCATCGAGTAATGCGCCGGCAGGTAGGGATCGGTCGAGGGGTTCCACAGCCGCGTGTCGATGCCGTTGAGGATGCCGAAGAGCTTGGGCCGCACCGCGCGCAGCAGGCCGTCGAGGCCGTAGCCGAAGGCGGGCGTGCAGATTTCCTCGGCGTAGGTGGGGCTCACCGTGGTGACGGCGTCGGCATACACGATGCCCGCCTTGAGCATGGAAAAGCCGCCGTGGAATTCGGCGCCCTCGGGCGACCACCACTGGCTGGGCAGTTGCAGGCGCACGAAATCGGTGTGCGAAAAATGCCCGCCGTAGGCGAGGTTGTGGATGGTGAACACGCTGCGCGGCCGGTTCGGGGCTTCATACAGAAACGCCGGCACCAGACCGGTCTGCCAGTCGTGGCAGTGGACGACGTCGGGCTGCCAGTCGAGCTCCAGCGCGTCCTGGCCGAGCTGGGCGGCGGCACGCGCGAACACGGCGAAACGCTCGGCGTTGTCCGGCCAGTCGCTGCCGAACGCGCTGACGTAGGGATTGCCCGGCCGGTCGAACAGCGGCGGGCAGTCGACGATCCACAAGGGAAAGGGAAAATCGCTGTGCCGCGTTTCCAGGATGCGCGCGCTGACGATGCCTTCGGACCCGCGCAGGTCGAGCCAGCCGAGGATGCGCACCTGCTCGAGCTGGCGCAGCAGCGCACGATAGCCCGGCAGCAGCAGGCGGAGGTCGGCACCGCGGTCGCACAGCGCGTGCGGCAGGCTGTAGACGACGTCGCCCAGCCCGCCGGTCTTCACCAGGGGAAAGGCTTCGCTCGCGACGAAGAGGATTTTTTTGGCTCCGCGTTTCATTTTTATTAGGGGCTAGGATCTAGGGACTAGGATCTAGGGGATGTGCGGCCTATGGCCGCGCCTATTGAATAGCGCGAAGCTCAACACCCCCTAACCCCTAGATCCTAGCCCCTATCCCCTTCCTAACAAGGTTTCAGAAAAATCGCGCCCAGCGGCGGGATCGTCACGTCGAGCGCATGCTCGAATCCCATCCACGGGCGGTGCTGCGGGTAAAGCGGCTGGCCGTTACCGGCGTTGCTGCCGCCGTAGAACATCGAATCGGTGTTGAGCACTTCGCGCCAGGGGTCGCCCCAGGGCACGCCGATGCGGTAGCCGTGGCGCGGCACGGGCGTGAAGTTGAGGACGACGACGATCGGCGGCGTGCCGTCGGGGCCGTAGCGCACGAAGCTCAGCACCGACTGGTCGGCGTCGTGGCAGTCGATCCAGCGGAAGCCGCGCGGGTCGAAGTCGTAGGTGAAGAGCGCGGGTTCGTCGCGGTACAGTCGGTTGAGGTCGCGCACCAGCGCGCGGATGCCGTCGTGGTCGGGAAAGGTGAGCAGCACCCAGTCGAGCGGGGCGGACTCGCGCCATTCGTTCCACTGGCCGAATTCGCCGCCCATGAACAGCAGCTTCTTGCCGGGGTGCGCGTACTGCCATGCGTAGAACAGGCGAAGGTTGGCGAAGCGCTGCCAGGCGTCGCCGGGCATCTTGTCCAGGAGGCTCTTCTTCATGTGCACGACCTCGTCGTGCGAGAGCGGCAGCACGAAGTTCTCGGTCCACGCGTACATCTGGCTGAACGTCAATTGATTGTGCTGGTACTTGCGGTAGACCGGCTCCTTGGCGATGTAGTCGAGGCTGTCGTTCATCCAGCCCATGTTCCACTTCATCGAGAAGCCGAGGCCGCCGAGTTCGACCGGGCGCGACACCGCGGGCCACGCGGTCGACTCCTCGGCGATGGTGAGCACGCCGGGGAAGCGGCCGTGCACGGCGACGTTCATTTCGCGCAGGAAATGGATGGCCTCGAGGTTCTCGCGGCCGCCGTACTGGTTCGGCGCCCATTCGCCGGGCTGGCGCGAATAGTCGAGATACAGCATCGACGCCACCGCGTCGACGCGCAGGCCGTCGATGTGGAATTCCTCGAGCCAGTAGAGCGCGTTGGCGATGAGGAAATTGCGCACTTCGTTGCGGCCGAAGTCGAAGATGAGCGTGCCCCAGTCCTGGTGCTCGCCGCGCCGCGGGTCGGCGTGCTCGTACACCGGCTCGCCGGTGAAGCGGGCGAGCGCGAAGTCGTCCTTGGGAAAATGCGCCGGCACCCAGTCGAGCAGCACGCCGAGCCCGGCGCGGTGGCAGGCGTCGACGAAGGCGCGGAAGTCGTGCGGCGAGCCGAAGCGCGCGGTCGGCGCGTAGTAGCCGGAGACCTGGTAGCCCCACGAGGCGTCGAGCGGATGCTCGGCGACCGGCATCAGCTCGATGTGGGTGTAGCCGAGGTCGCGCACGTAGGGAATCAGCTCGGCCGCCATTTCGCCCCAAGTGTAGAAGCGGCCGTCGTCGTGGCGCCGCCACGAGCCGGGATGCAGCTCGTAGATGCTCACCGGGCGATGCTGCCAGTCGAACCGCGCACGCTCAGCGAGCCAGGCGGCATCGCCCCAGGCGTAGGCGATCTCCTCGGGAATGCGACTGGTGGTTTCCGGACGCATGAACATCTGCCGCGCGTAGGGATCGGTCTTGGTGACGAGCTGGCCGTGGCGGCCGAGGATTTCGTACTTGTACGCGTGGCCGGCGTCGAGGCCGGGAATGAAAAGCTCCCACACGCCCGACGCGCCGCGGCAGCGCATGGGGTGGCGGCGGCCGTCCCAGTCGTTGAAGTCGCCGACGACGCTGACGCGCTGCACCGCCGGCGCCCACACGGCGAACAGGCAGCCGGTGATGCCGTCGACCGTCTTCAGGCGCGCGCCGAGCACTTTCCAGACGTCGAGGTGGCGGCCTTCGCCGAAGAGGTACAGATCCATCTCGCCCAGTTGCGGTGCGAAGGTGTAGGGACTGTGCATGGCGTGCCAGCGGTGCGCGGCCTTGTCCTGCCAGCGCAGCACCGGATGCGGCGGCAGGTCCGCGCCGGGCGGCAGGTGGCGCTCGAAGCAGTCGGTGCCTTCGATGCGCGTCATCGGTCCGCCGGCAACCTCGACCGCCTCGGCGGCGGGCAGGAACACGCGCACCACCTGGCCGCCGTCGGGCGCGGGGTGCACGCCCAGCACTTCGAAGGGATCGTGGTGCATGCCGGCCTGCAGCCGCTCGATCGGCGGACTGAGGGCGGGCAGCCTGGCACGCAGGGGCGCGTTCATGGAGGAGGCAGATTTTCGCATCGTTGGGTGTGCTTCAGTTTTTCTAGCATACGGCATGCCAGATCGTCGGGCACGTCGCGCCAGGCAAAGCGCCAGGTCCAGTTGCCCTCGGTCGTGCCCGGGGTGTTCATGCGCGCCGCGCTGCCGAGGCCCAGCGCGTCCTGCAGCGGCAGGATCGCAAGCGAGGCCGCGCTGCCGAGCACGGTGTCGACCATCGCGTCGGGCACGGCATCGGGCGACGCCACGCCGAGCTGCGCCATCACCTGGCCGCGGGCTTCGTCGGGCAGGGTGTCCCACCAGCCGCGCGTGGTGTCGTTGTCGTGGGTGCCGGTGAAGTACACCGTGTCGGCGTGCACGTTTTCCGGCTTGTGCGGGTTGTCGGCGTGATGGTCGAAGGCGAACTGCAGCACCGCCATGCCGGGCAGGCCGAAGCGGTGGCGCAGCGCGGTGACGTCCGGGGTGATGATGCCGAGGTCCTCGGCGACCAGCGGCAGCGCGCCGAGGTCGTCGGCGATCGCCTGCAGCAGCGCGTCGCCCGGCGCCTCGGCCCAGGTGCCGTGGATCGCGGTCGGCTCGTCGGCCGGAATCGCCCACGCCGCGGCCAGTCCGCGGAAATGGTCGATGCGCACCAGGTCGAACCACTCGAAGTGCGCGGCGATGCGCTGCCGCCACCAGCGGAAGCCGTCGGCCTGCATCGCCGCCCAGTTGTAGTGCGGGTTGCCCCAGCGCTGACCGGTTTCGGAAAAATAATCCGGCGGCACGCCGGCGACCACCGTGGGGTGGCCGGCAGCATCGAGCAGGAAGAGGTCGCGCTGCGCCCACACGTCGGCGCTGTCGTGCGCGACGAAAATCGGCATGTCGCCGAACAGCCGGATGCCGCGTGCCGCCGCCTGCGCGCGGATGCCCTGCCACGCCGTCGCCACCCGGTACTGCTCGACCTGCACGGCGCGCAGCGCGTCGGCATGGGCCGCGTCGAAGGCGGCCAGCGCCTGCGGCGCGCGGTCGCGCAAGGGCACCGGCCACTCGGTCCAGGGCACGTTGCCGTGCAGATCGCGCAGGATCATGAAGCGCGCGTAGTCGGCGAGCCAGTGCGCCTGCCGGTTGCGCCACGCGGCAAAGCCGGTGACGTCGATCGGGCCGGCGGGAAACAGGCCCGGATGCACGGCGAAGGCCGATGCGCACTGGTAGGGCGAACGGCCGGCGAGCGGCACGCCCAGGGGCAGCATCTGCCACACGCCGAAGCCGGCCGCCTGCAGGAAATCCAGCCAGCGCTCGGCGTCGGCCAGCGTGCCCGACGGCAGCGAGGTGGGATGCAGCAGCAGGCCGGCGCGGCGGACGTCGAGGTTCATGCGGGCAATCCCGGGGCGATAAGCGTTCCCTTCAGGTGCATCAAACATTCCTGCGCATGGTGCCGGCGTTCTCGGACCAGCCGCCGCCGCTGGAGAGCGGCACGTCGAGCATGGCGGGCGGCGCCACGCCGAGCAGGCGATACAGTTCGCGCAATTGCGTGCGGTAGAGGCGCTCGAAATCGCTCACGCTGTCGGCGGGGTTGTAATCGCCGAACCACCAGAACCAGTCCGACCCCTCGCACATGGCAAGCTGGCGCGTCGCCTGCGCCTGCAGGTCGGCGCTGAGCCTGCCCGACGCCATTACGTTGTCGTAGGCCTGCTTGGCGGCGACGAGATAATCCCAGCCGCGATTCTTGTCGGCCGAGCCGATCCAGGTGGAGAAACTGCCGTAGACCCAGCTGCCGGCGGCCAGGTGTTTCAGCGGCGCCGCCGGCAGCGCGTCGACCAGGCCGGAAAAGGCGGCGGTGCGCAGCGTGGGATGCGCGGCCAGCACTTCGTACAGGCGATCGAGGAAGAAATGGCCGTTGGCGGGGTAGTACTCCCAGGCGTTCTCGCCGTCGAGGACGACCGACACCACGTGGCGCTTCGCGTCCTGCCCGAAATGCCCGGCGATGTTTTCCAGATGATGGACGAAGTCGGCGACGGCATCGTCGGCGTGCCAGTCGCTGTAGCGAAAGCCGATGAGGTCGGAGAGACCGTCGTCGCGAAAGAACACGCGGGTCTTGAAGCCGTCGACGCGGGTCGGCGAGAACAGCGCGCGCTTGCCCTGGATGTCGGCTTCCGCGACGCCGGATTTCACGCAACTGTTGCGCCACACGCCTTCGCCCGACGCGGTCCAGGCGAAGCCCATTTCGTCGAGCTGCGCCAGCGCGTCCTCGCTCACCGCGCCTTCGGACAGCCAGACGCCGGTGGGCTTGCGCCCGAAATAGCGCTCGAACACCTCGACGCCGTGCCGCAGGTGCCAGCGCGCGCGCGCCGCGCCGTCGGGATAGCCGGGCGCCTCGGGCACCGGCGCATCCGGCAGCGCATCGCGCAGGTTGGCGAAGTCGTTCAGCAGGGGCACGATGGGATGGCCGTAGGGCGTCATCGACAGCTCGACCTGGCCGCGCTCGGCGAGCACGCGGTAGCGCGGCACCAGGCCGGCGATGCAATGCTGGATGAGGTGCAGCAGTTCGTGGCGGTCGGCCGCGGAGTAGTGGCTCTCCTGCGCCATCAGGCGCTGCGCCAGCGGCAACTGGCGCAGCGAGTTGCCGAGCCAGGCGAGGTGGTACCAGGTCAGCAGGTCGAGAAAATACTGCTCGGACAGATAGCCCATGTGCGCCGGCACGTCGGCCTCGCCGCCTTCCGGCGCGGCCGCCACCCGCACCAGGCGGTGGAAGGCCGGATAGGGGTGGATCATGCGCGGCGCATGGCAGCGCTGGCAGTCCTGCACGATGCGCTGGCGGCTGGCGGCGTCGGACGGGATGCGCTCGATGCCGGACAGCAGGTTGAGCATGTGGTCCTGCGTCGGCTTGCCGTGCTTCAGCAGGGTGTCGAGCTGCTGCGCGTAGTCGTCGAGCTGCTCCAGCAGCACCGGGGCGAAGTTCACCACCGCGTGCATGCCGGGGTGGCGCTCGAGGTGCGCCGCCATGTCGCTGTAGTCCTTGATGCCGTGCAGATACACCCAGGGCAGGTGGTAGGCGCCCTTGAGGCCCTCGCGGTAATACGGCTGGTGCATGTGCCAGCACAGCACCACGTTGATGGATTCAGTCTGCGTGGAATCGCCCTCGCCGGATTCAATCCCGGCAGATTCAAGCCTGGTGGATTCAGCCGTCATAATCGTTCTGCAGCCTCGCGTAGAGGTTCTGGCCGAGCATCGCCGGGGTCACCAGCACGATGCCCTCCCGGGTGACGTGGAAGCGCCGCGCGTCCTCGGCCGGGTCTTCGCCGATCACGGTGCCGTCCTCGATCACGCAGCCCTTGTCGATGATGGCGTGCTGGATGCGGCAGTGCTTGCCGATGCTGACCTTGGGCAGGATCACGCTGTCCTTGATCAGGCTGTAGCTTTCCACCGTGGTGGCGAAGAACAGCACCGAGCGCTTGACCCGCGCACCCGAGAGAATGCAGCCGCCGGCGATCAGCGAATCGATCGCCTCGCCGCGCCGGCCCTCGTCGTCGAAGATGAACTTGGCGGGCGGGTACTGCGGCTGGTAGGTCCAGATCGGCCAGTCGCGGTTGTAGAGATTGAGCTCGGGCTCGACCGAGCACAGCTCCATGTTGGTCTTCCAGTAGGAATAAAGGGTGCCGACGTCGCGCCAGTAGGCGGGCTCGCCGTCCTTGTTGCGGAAGGGGAAGGCCATCGCCCGCGCCTTGCCGATGTTGCCCGGGATGATGTCCTTGCCGAAATCGTGGCTGGAAATCGTGTCGCCGGCATCCTCGATCAGCGTGCGGTAGAGAAAGTCCTTGGAAAAGACGTAGATCCCCATCGACACCAGCGCGGTGCCCGGCTTGCCGGGAATGGAATCGGGGTGCTCGGGCTTTTCGGTGAAGCGGGTGATGCGCATTTCCTCGTCGACCGACATCACGCCGAAGCCGCTCGCCTCGGCCACCGGCACCTCGATGCTGCCGACGGTGAAGTCGGCGCCGGTCTGCACGTGGTAGAGCAGCATTTCCGAGTAGTCCATGGTGTAGACGTGATCGCCGCCCAGCACCAGCACGTACTCGGGATGATGGCGCTGCATGATGTCGATGTTCTGGAACAGCGCGTCGGCGGTGCCGCGGTACCACTCCTTGCTGCCGGTGCGCTGCTGCGCCGGCAGGATCTCGACGAACTCCCCGATCTCGCCGCGCATGAAGCCCCACGCCCGCTGCAGGTGGCGGATCAGCGAATGCGACTTGTACTGGGTGAGCACGCCGATGCGGCGGATGCCCGAGTTGACGCAGTTGGACAGCGGGAAATCGATGATGCGGTACTTGCCGCCGATCGGCACCGCCGGTTTCGCGCGCCACGCGGTCAGGTCCTTCAGCCGCGAGCCCTCGCCCCCCGCCAGCACCAGCGCCAGCGTGCGGCGCGTGATGTCGGTCACCATTTTCGGTTCGGTGTAGTAGCGATACAGCCGCGCCTGCTCTTCCTTGGAAATCGTCATGTCCCGCTCCGGTGTGATGCTGTTGTCGATGAAATCAGTGCGTCGCCCAGCCGCTCGCGATGGCGCCCTCGATGCCGAGCCGTGTGTTCGTGACCAGGAACACGGGGGTGCGTTCAACCACGCGGCGCATGCGCCCCTTGTCGGCTGCGACCGCCATGAAGCGCGGCGCCCGCAGCCGCGCCTGCAAATGCATTGCGATGCCGCCGGCGAGATAGAGACCGCCGCGCGGCTGGAACAGCAGCGCCACGTTGCCGACCCACGCGGCAAGCAACTCGGCGAAGAGGTCGAGCGCGGCCTCCGCCGCGGCGTCGCCTGCCGCTGCGCGCGCCGATACCGCGGCGCCGTCCGGCGCGCTGACGTCCAGCGGCGGCGCGCCCTGCTCGTCGGCGCAGAAGGCATAGAGGTCGGGCATCGCCATGCCCGAGGCGACGCGCTCCCACGACACGTGTCCGTACTGCGCACGCAGGCGCGCCAGCAAGCGCACCTGGCGCGCGTCGGCCGGCGCGAAATCGGCGTGCCCGCCCTCGCTGGCATGGCTGCGCAAGCGGCCGTCCGCGCCGGGCAGCAGGTACGCCAGCCCGAGTCCGGTACCGGCGCCGGTGACGACGCGCACGCCGTTCGCTTCGACCGGCTGCGCGTTGAGCGCGACGACGTCGGCGGCGCCCAGCGTCGCCACCCCGGCGGCCGCAGCCTGGAAGTCGTTGATGAAGCGCACCTGCGCAATGCCGAGCGAGGCGCGCATGTCGGCGGCGTCGAGGCACCAGTCGAGATTGGTCAGCGCCACGTGCTGGGATTCGACCGGCCCCGGCAGCGCGAGCAGCAGCGCATCGGGGTCTGCCGGCGCACCGGCGTCGCCGATGAACTGGCGGATGAGATCGTCGGCCGTGGCGAATGCCCGGCTCGGGTAGTCGCGCGCGAAGCGGCGCTCAGGTCGCGCCGAACCGTCTCCCGTCACCCAGGCCAGCCGGCTGTGCGTTCCCCCGATGTCCCCTGCGATCAACTCCATTTCCCCACTATACGCCTTCGGGGTGCCGGTTCATGCGCCGGTAGTAGTTGATGAGCGCATTGGTCGAGGCGTCGTGGCCGGCGACCGGCGCCGGCGCGTGCAGCTCGGGCAGGATGCGGCTGGCAAGCTGCTTGCCGAGCTCGACGCCCCACTGGTCGTAGGAATCGAGATTCCAGATCACGCCCTGCACGAAGATCTTGTGCTCGTAGAGCGCGATCAGCATGCCGAGCGCATGCGGGGTGAGCTTCTGCAGCACGACGGCGTTGCTCGGATGGTTGCCGTCGAACACCTTGTGCGGCGACGCCTGGCCGGTCTGCACGCGCGTTTCCTCCAGCGTGCGGCCGCGCATCAGCGCTTCGGTCTGGGCGAGGAAATTGGCGATGAGGATGTCGTGGTGCGCCTGCATGTCGGACGAGTGCGGCGCGAGCGAGACGATGAAGTCGGCCGGGATCAGGCGCGTGCCCTGGTGCAGCAGCTGGTAGAAGGCGTGCTGGCCGTTGATGCCGGTCGCGCCCCAGATGATCTGTCCGGTCGCGTAGTCGACGACGTTGCCGTCGCGGTCGACCGACTTGCCGTTCGACTCCATGTCGGCCTGTTCGAGATAGGCCGGCAGGCTGCGCAGATAGTGGTCGTAGGGCAGGATGGCCTGCGACTCGGCGCCGAAGAAGTTGTTGTACCAGACGCCCAGCAGCGCGAGGATCACCGGCATGTTCTGCGCGAGCGGCGCGGCGCGAAAATGCGCGTCCATGTCATGCGCGCCTTCCAGCAGTTCGATAAAACGTTCGGCGCCGACCGCAAGCACGATCGACAGCCCGATCGCCGACCACAGCGAGTAGCGGCCGCCCACCCAGTCCCAGAATTCGAACATGTTGGCCGGATCGATGCCGAACGCCGCCACCGCCTCGCGGTTGGTCGACACCGCGACGAAGTGCTTCGCGACGTGCTTGACCGCCTGCGACTGCGCGAGGAACCACGTGCGCGCGAAATGCGCGTTGGTCATGGTTTCCTGCGTGGTGAAGGTCTTCGACGAAACGATGAACAGCGTCGTCTCCGGGTTCAGCGCTTCCAGCGTCTCCTTCACATGCGCGCCATCGACGTTGGAAATGAAATGCAGCTTGAGGCGCGGATGGCGATAGGGCTTCAGCGCCTGGTAGACCATCTGCGGACCGAGGTCGGAACCGCCGATGCCGATGTTGACGACATCGGTGATGCGCTCGCCGGTGTAACCGCGCCAGTCGCCGCTCCGGACCTTTTCCGAGAACGCGCCCATGCGCTCGATCACGGCGTTGACCTTGGGCATCACGTCTTCGCCGTCGACGATCACCGGCGCGTTGCTGCGGTTGCGCAGCGCCACGTGCAGCACGGCACGGTTTTCGGTGTGGTTGATTTTTTCCCCGTTGAACATGCGCTCGCGCCAGCCGGCCACGTCGGCCTCCTCGGCCAGCCGCACCAGCAGGGCCATGGTCTCGTCGCGGATGCGGTTCTTCGAGTAGTCGAGCAGCAGGTCGCCCACCTGCAGCGAAAAACGCTCGAAACGCTGCGGATCGGCGTCGAACAGGTCGCGCATGTGCGCCCCGGCCATCGCCGCCTGGTGCGCCCGCAACTGCCGGCACACCGGCCGGTGCAAGGGGGCCCCCGGCGGGTCGCCCGGCAGGGACTGGACATAGCCAAACGTCGTCATGCTTCCTCCTGGTGGATCCTGCGGCGCACGCTACTCGATTGCGCGATCGCGCATGCAATCTGTCACGCAATCGACATCAAGCAACCGGCGTGCCACAGCCCGAAACTGTGCAGGCATACCTCGAAGAATAGGAAAAAATGGTGATGGGCTTGTGACACGTCCGCCGAACGCCCCAAAATCGCGCCCACCGGCTTCGCGAGGCGCTGCCCGCGCACCAGAATGTTGCGGCCGACGCCGACGGGCTGGTATGCGGTTTGCTATCTTCGGGTGCAGGCCGCGTTTTTCCGGTCCATTTTCAGATCGCATCCTGCAACACCTTGGTTCGATTGGCGTTTTATTTTTCGACCGGGCAGCGGGCCGTTCAGGATTCGGCAGCGGCCGGCGAATTCTCGGAAAGGATGCACGACATGCACGTCTTGATCACCGGCGGCGCGGGCTTCATCGGCTCGCATCTGGCGGCGCATCACCTCGCGAACGGCGACCAGGTCTATGTGGCGGACAACCTCAGCACCGGCTCGTCCGCCAATCTCGAGCCCTTCCGCGACCGGCCCGGCTTCCGCTTTGCCGAAGCCGATATCCTCCACTGGAGCGGACTGGGCGAAGCCGTCGCCTGGGCCGACCGCATCTACCACATGGCCGCCGTCGTCGGCGTGAAGAAGGTGCTGGAGGACCCGGTCGCGGTGATGGCGACCAACATGAGCGGCACCGAGAAGCTCCTGCGCGCGATCCACCACGGCGGCTGGAACCCGCAGGTGATCGTCGCCTCGACCTCCGAGGTCTACGGCTTCAACGCCAAGGCCAGCTTCGCCGAGACCGACGACATCGTGCTGCCTTCGGCCGGCCGACTGCGCTGGGCCTACGCGGTGACCAAGCTCGCCG
This sequence comes from Pseudomonadota bacterium, assembly GCA_040753235.1. Taxonomy (GTDB): domain Bacteria; phylum Pseudomonadota; class Gammaproteobacteria; order Burkholderiales; family Thiobacillaceae; genus Thiobacillus. The sequence continues at coordinate 9,642 of JBFMET010000008.1, read as the reverse complement.
ACGAGTTCCTCGCCTTTTCCTACGCGCGCAAATACGGCCTGCACATCGTCGTCGCGCGCCTGTTCAACACCATCGGTCCGAACCAGGTCGGCCACTACGGCATGGTGGTGCCGCGCTTCATCCATGCGGCGGTGCGCAACGAGCCGCTCACCGTGTTCGGCGAAGGCGCGCAGACGCGCTCGTTCTGCGACGTGCGCGACACCGTGGTCGCGCTCGACCAACTGGCCGCCTGCCCGGAAGCCTGGGGCGAGGTGTTCAACGTCGGCAACGACCAGGAAATCGCCATCCGCGATCTGGCCGCGCTGATCATTCGGCGTGCCGGCAGCCATTCGCCCATCGAGTACCTGTCCTACCACGAGGCCTACGGCGAGGAGTTCGACGACGTCACCCATCGCCGGCCGCAACTGAACAAGCTCAAGGCGCTCACCGGCTTCGAGCCGGCGTGGCGCCTGGACGACACCCTGGACGAGCTCATCAAAAAGGCCTGCACCCAAATCCGCCGCGTCGCCTAGAATAATCGCCCATGGCGACCACCCCGTATTTCATCCTCAGCCCGAACACAGTGCTGAGCATCGTCGGCCTCATCCACGGACCGGACAAGACCGTCCCCAGTCCTGCGGAAGACTGGCGCGACGCCACCGTCGACGTGGTGATCCCCGCGTTCAACGAAGAAAGCAACATTCCGCTGTGCCTCGCCGCGCTGGCGCGCCAGACGCGCAAGCCGACCCGCATCATTCTCATCGACGACGGCAGCCGCGACCGCACGGTCGAATACGCGCGCACCTTCTGCGAGCTCAACGACATCGACCTGATCGCGATCCAGCGCAAGCAGTCGATCGGCAAGACGCCCACCCTCAAGCGCCAGTCGCGCGAATTCGACTCCGACGTCGAATTCATCCTCGACGGCGACACCGTGCTGGAATCCGAGAACTACATCGACCGCGTCGTCGAGGAGTTGTACAAAGGCGCCGGCATCGCCAGCGCCTGCGGCACCGTGCTGCCGCTGCGCGACCGCGACCGCCGCGCCATGCTCGAGACCGCGGCGCTGCAAAAATTTCTCGGCGCGCATCCGGAAGCCAGCATCTACCCCAAGGTCGGCTGGTTCCACCACCTGCAGCGCGGCATCACCGACATGTACCGCGACGTGCTGTATTTTTTCCTGCAGCGATTCGTCTACGTCGGCCAGATGGCCTTCTTCGGCAGCATCCTCAACCCGGTCGGCTGCGCCGTCGCCTACCGCCGCGACGTGCTGAAGACCATCGTCTTCGACCGCTACGAACCCATCCTCGGCGACGACCTCACCAACTCCGAAGACATCTTCATCGGCTTCGCGATGAACGACAACGGCTACCGCAACATCCAGCTCACCGACGTCACCGCGCGTTCGCAGGAACCCGAAGTCGGCCGCGTGCCGGGGCAGATCTACCTGTGGTCGTCGTCCTTCCTGCAAAGCTGCTACTACTTCGACGAGCTGATGAGGAGCCCGTTCAAGGCGCTCAAGCGCCGCCGCAAGCAAAAGGAAGAGCGGGCCGAACTCGCCGCCGGCCTGGAGGAAAAGCGCAAGCACCCCGAGCAGTACCGCCAGCCTTTCGGCATCGACTATACGATCCGCTACGGCCGCCCGATCGGCTGGGTGCTGTTCATGTCGGCGTTCGAGAAAATCGCCTTCCCGACCGCGCTCGTGATCATGCTCCTGCTGCAGATGTGGGAACCGCTGGCGATCACGCTCATCGCCGAAACCCTGGTCGCGACCAGCATCCTCGCGCTCGTCGCCAAGGGCCGCCGCCTGGAGTATTTTCTCAAGGGCCTGCTGGTCACGCCGCTGCGCTACGCGGTGCTGCTGTTCGACCTCGTCACCATCAGCCGCTTCGCGGCCGACCTGTGGATTTTCCGCAACCGGCGGTGGCGCAAATGATGAAGCGCGTCTGGATGCTTTCGCTGCTCCTCGCCTCAGGCCTCGCGGCCGCGCAAAACGTGCCCGACGACGGCCTGCGCGCCGAAATGGCAGGCCAGTGGGCCGATGCGATCGGCGTCTACGAACAGACGCTCAAGGCCTACCCCGGGCAGGCGCAGCTGTGGGAGCGCATCGCCGACATCCGCGCGACCCAGTTGAAGGACCCGGCCGGCGCCGTCGCAGCGCTGCGCGAAGCCGTCCGGGTCGCGCCGAACGACGCGCGCCTGCACCACAAGCTGTCGCAGGCGCTCGCTGCCACGCAAGATGGTCCCGGCGCGTTGGCCGCGATCCAGCGCGCGCTCGAACTCACGCCGGACAACGCGACCTACCTGCGCGCGCGCGGCGAAATCGCCACCTGGACCGGCGACTACGCGCTCGCACTGGACAGCTTCGAGCGCGTGCTGGCGGACACGCCCGGCGATGCCGACGCGACGCTCGGCGCGGCGCGCGCTGCCGCCCGCGGCGGCAAGCCGGATGCCGCCGCCGCGCGCTACCAGGCCTATCTCGAACGACGCCCGCAGGACCAGAACGCGCACCTCGAATATCTGGAACTCGAAGCCGAGCGCGGCAACACCCAAGCGGTGCAGGCAGCCGACACGCACTACCGCGCGCGCTTCGGCGAAAGCCGCGACTACTGGCTGCGCATGGCCGACATCCATGCGCTGTCCAACAACGCCGCGGCGGCGTCGAAGGCGCTGCGGGAAGCGGCCCGGCTGGCGCCGCAGGATCACGCGCTTCATTACCGCCTCGCGCAGAGCTACCAGAACGACGCCGACGCGCCGGCCGCGCTGGCCGCCATCGAGCGCGCGGTCGCGCTCGACCCCACGAACCTCGAATACCTGCGCACCCGCGCCGACCTCGCCGCCTGGCGCGGCGATTACGCCCTGGCGCTCGACAGCCACCAGCGCATCCTCGCGATCGCGCCGGACGACGCCGGCGCCCGCCTCGGCATCGCCCGCGTGCACTACTGGCAGAGCGACCTCGAAACCTCGAAGACTGCCTACGAAACCTATCTCGGCCGCCACCCGGACGTTGCGGCGCCCTGGCTGGAATACGTCGTCGTCCTCACCGAGCGGGGCGACTATGCCCGCGCGGTCGAAGTGCTCGACGACACCGCCAAGCGCTTCGGCGACAGCCTCGCCCTGCGCAAGCAGCGCGCGCGCGTGCTCGCCTGGGCCGACCGCCCCGTGGCGTCGCTGGGCCTGGTCGACGCGCTCGCGCCGGACCTGCGCGACGATTACGAACTGGGCTACACGCGCACCGTCGCCCTGCACTATGCGCATCGGCCGCGTGAAGCGCTGGCGAGCCTCGACGCCACGACGAGGCTGCGGCCCGGCAGCAAGGAAAGCCTCGACCTCGCGCGCTTCATCCGCACCCCGCTGCGCTCGAATGCGACCGCGGGCTTCGGCAGCTTCAGCGGCTCCGACGACGTCAGCATCCGCCACGCCTACTTGCGCGGCGAGTACGCGATCAATCCGGAGACGCGCCTGTTCGGCGGCACCAACCGCCAGCGCCTCCACGCCAAGGTCGGCAGCGGCTACGAGAAACCGGACGGCGGCACCTCGCTCCATTACACGCGTGCCTGGCTCGGCGTGCAGCATCGCGCCTCGCCCGCGCTCTCGCTCGACGCGCAGGCCGGCGGCGGCCGCGCCGAGGGCGACGACACCTTCATCTATGAAATCGGCGCCGACTACGAGCCGGTCGACAACGTGGCGCTGCGCCTCGCGCATCGCCAGGACCTGTTCACGGCGTCGCCGCGCGCGGCCAAGCTCGGCATCGAACGCCGCTCGACCACGCTCGACGCCACCTGGGCGCCGGACCTGCGCTGGACGCTCGACGGCCGCCTCGGCGTCGACACGCTCTCCGACGGCAACGACCGCTGGGAAGCCCAGTTCGCACCGCGCCGCGCCGTCCTGCGCAGCCAGCGCCTGAACCTCGATCTCGGCGTGAGCGGGCGCTGGTTCGGCTACGGCACCGACCCCGGCAACGGCTACTACGCGCCCACCACCTACCGTCGCTACGCGGTGACCGCCTTCACCTACTGGAAGCTGAGCGACGACGACGGCGTCAGCGTCGTCTTCAGCTACGGCCCCTACAAGGACAACACGATGTCGGGCTACCGCAGCGGCGGCGACATCGTGCTGGAAGGCTTCTTCGGCCTCTACCGCGACTGGTACCTCAACGTGAAGGCCGGGCTCTCCGACTACGGCGGCGGCGTCGCGGCGGGCTACCGCTCGCACCAGTTCGAACTCAGCCTGACGCGCCGCTTCTGATTGGCTTGCGACAGCAAGGCCTGCACCCAGAATGATCCGCCTGCTGCTCTGCCTCGTCATGCTGCTGCCATTCGCTGCGGCCGCCCAGCCGGACGCGCAGCGGACGATGGCGATCACCTTCGATGACCTGCCCTACGCGTCGGTGCCGTCCGAGGACGACGCCGCGCTGGCCGATCTGACCGCGCGCCTGCTGCAAGCCTTGCAGGCTGCCGGGATTCCCGCCGTCGGCTTCGTCAACGAATCGCGGCTCAGCCGCGAAGGCAGCCTCCTGCCGGCGCGCGTGAACCTGCTGCAGGCCTGGCTCGACGCCGGCCACGAACTCGGCAACCACACGTATTCGCACGTCTCGCTCAACCGCGTGCCCTTCGATGCCTACACCGCCAACGTATTGCAAGGCGAAGCAGTCACGCGTCCCCTCGCGCAGGCAGCCGGCCGCCCCCTGCGCTGGTTCCGCCCGCCCTACCTGCATCTGGGCCAGACCGCGGCCGTGCGCGCGGACTTCGACGCCTTCCTCGCGGCACGCGGCTACCGCGTGGCGCCGGTCACCGTGAACCACTCGGAATGGGTGTTCGCCGTCGCCTACGCGCGCGCGCGGGCGCAGGGCGACGCGGAAGCGGCACAGCGCATCGCCGACGTCTACCTGCCCTACATGGAAGCCGAGCTTGCCCGCGCCGAGCAACTGGCGCTCGACCGCTTCGGCCGCGCCATCCCCCACGTGCTGCTGCTGCACGCCAACGCGCTCAACGCCGACCATGCCGGCGCGCTGACGGCGCGCCTGCAGCAGCGCGGCTACCGCTTCGTCGCGCTGGACGCGGCGCTGCAGGACAGTGCCTACGCCACGCCCCTCGGCACGACCCTGATCGAAGGCGAATCCTGGCTCGAACACTGGTCGCGCGCCGCCGGCCTGCGTCCCGCACAGCCGCCCGCAGTGCCCGGCTTCGTCCGGCAGTGGGCGGGGCCCGCCGCCTACCGGGGCTACTGATGCCGGGGCGCGTGAGGTTCGCGGCAGCCTGCCTGCTTGCCCTCGCCGCCGCGCCGGCATCCGCCGCCGACACCCTGCGTGGTCTCGCCGCCGGCGCCGGCCTGCGCGTCGGCACCGCGGTCGATGTCGCGCCGTTGCACGACGACCCCGCCTACGCCCGCCTCGTCGCGCGCGAGTTCGACCTCGTCACGCCGGAAAACGCGATGAAGTTCTCCGTGATCCAGCCCGAGCGCGGCCGCTTCGACTTCGCCCAGGCCGACGCGCTGGTCGAATTCGCCGCGGCGCACGGCATGGCGGTCAACGGCCACGTGCTGGTGTGGCACCAGCAGCTGCCGGCGTGGCTGGAACACGGCAGCTTCGGCCGCGACGAACTGATCGCGATCCTGCGCGAGCATATCCGCACGCTGGTGACGCGCTATCGCGGCCGCGTCGCTTCGTGGGACGTCGCCGCCGAAGCCGTCGACGAGAACGGGCGCATGCGCGAGACCTTCTGGTCGCGCGGCATCGGCCCCGATTACCTGGCCCTCGCGTTCCGTTGGGCGCACGCAGCCGACCCCGCCGCCGAACTGCGCTACAACGACTACGGCGGCGAGGGACTGGGCGCCAAATCCGACGGCATCTATCTGCTCGTCGCCGCCTTGCGCACGGCCGGCGCGCCGGTCCACGGCGTCGGCCTGCAGATGCACGTGAGCCTCGACCACGCGCCGCAACCCGCCGAGGTCCGCGCCAACATGCAGCGCCTGGCGGCACTGGGACTCGCCGCGCACATCACCGAAATGGACGTGCAACTGACGCTGCCGGCGACCCGCAGCGCCCTGCACAAGCAGGCCGCGCTGTACCGCGACATGCTGCGCGCCTGCCTCGACGTGCCGGCCTGCCGCAGCTTCTCGACCTGGGGCGCGACCGACCGCTATTCGTGGATTCCGGCATTCTTCCCGGGCAAGGGCGCGGCGCTGCTGTTCGACGCCGAGGGACGGCCGAAACCCGCGTATACGCGCGTGCGCAACACGTTGCGCGACGCCGAGCCGCGCTGAGCGCTGAGTAAAAATTCTGGTGCCCGGGGGGGGGGGACTCGAACCCCCACACTGTTACCAGCGGCGGATTTTGAATCCAAGCCCTTATTTCTGGAAAACAACCGCCTACAGGATTAAACTTCTACAAACACACATACGACACTGCTCCGCAATGCCAATGACCACGCGGAGCAGTTTCGAATAGTAGAAGGATTTGACGCGATGAAAGCCGAACTCACCCCCGCCATGCAGCGGCGGCTTACCAAGCTGGCCAGCGCGGCAGGAACCACCCCGGAAGCCATGCTGCCCTACGTCATGCAGGATGGTTTCGAACACAACGAAGACTTCGTGCGCAAGGTCAACGAAGCCATCGCCAGTGCCGACGCGGGAAATCTGGTGCCGCACAAAAAAGTCATGACCCAGGTTAAGGCCACCATCGCCGCCCATGCCGCGAAGCGCAAGCAAGCGGCTTGACTGGGCGCAAGAGGCGCTCGACGAATTCGACGCCGCCATGAGCTTCTACGCCGAGCGCAACCCCAGCGCTGCCAACCGCATGGCTGACGAAATCATCAAGGCCGCTCTACTGCAGATCGACCCATTCCCCACTACTGGCAGACCGGGCCGCGTCCCAGGAACCTTCGAACGCCTGATCGGCCGGCGAACACCCTTCACGTTGGTCTATCGCGAAAAAGGGAGCGCTGTGCAAATCCTTCGCGTGCTGCACCATGCGAGGGATTATCCTTGAAACGCTGGAAACGCTGGCTCAGGCAGGAAAAGCCATCGCTCAAGCGCACACCAATCGAATTGAGGGGGGGACGCTCCATTCGGCTGAGGCAGATGGGGAACCCTTTTGTCTGGGATTCCATGAGAAAAGCCAAGGTAAAGAGGTCATGCCGGTTTACAAGAAGGTTGGCTGACAGAAGGGATTGCGAGTTCATCATGCGGGTATCCCGTGACGTGTGGGATGACGAATCCGATGAAGCGCCGGGCCGAAAGGCCGGATGCGAAAAGCTTGGCACGGAAACGAGCCCGGGAATCCCGGACAATGGCTCGTATTGGAATTATCGGCTGTACCGCGAGCAGTCCGGCGATACTGCCGAAATCACCATCCGGGAGGTTTACTATGACGCATCCGGGAGACCATCAGGCGTCACCGAAAGGGGCGTCGGGCCAATGGGTGAAAGCATCGAAGAACTACGGGAAGACATAGCTAAGATGATGGCCGCCTTCGATTTCCCTATCGTCTCAGATGCGGACTTTACCGGAGCCCATGAGGCGGCGGATGCATAATGATTAACAGGGAGCCCCATTGAAGGCTTGAAAACCTGTCAAACGTCAGAATTACCAGGCTTTCCGAGGATTGCATGACCGCCGAAAACGAGCCCACCCAGCATGCCTGATAGCCAGAAAACAAAGAAGTCGAAAGCGAAGACAAAACGCCAACAGGAATTGGAAGCATTAGCGAGCCAGGCCGTCTTCCTCGACCGGGAGACAGCCGAAGATGTTATCCATCGCAAACATCCACCAATCGGCATATCAGACCAAGAGCCCGAGCTTGAGCCAGGACAACGCCTAGGCGACACCGTCAAGCCAGTGGGCACGAAGCCGGAAAAATTGTAGAAGTCGGCCCGGAATTGTAGAAGTCCGGGAAAGCGGGGAAACCACAAGCCCCGCGTATTTATGGGTGCCGGGAGGGGGACTCGAACCCCCACACTGTTACCAGCGGCGGATTTTGAATCCAAGCCCTTATTTCTGGAAAACAACCGCCTACAGGATTAAACTTCTACAAACACACATACGACACCGCTCCGCAATGCCAATGACCACGCGGGGCAGTTTCGAATAGTAGAAGGATTTGACGCCATGAAAACCGAACTCACCCCCGCCATGCAGCGGCGGCTTGCCAAACTGGCCGCCGCTGCAGGACGCACCCCGGAAGAAATGCTGCCCTATGTCATGCAAGATGGTTTCGACTACATGGAAGACTTTATCCGGAAGGTGAACGAAGCCATAGAAGAAGCGGATTCGGGTGACGGCATTCCGCACGAAGTCGTTATGCACGAAGCGCAAGCCATCATCGACGCGCATGCCGCCAAGCGCAAAAAAGCGGCTTGAGTGGCGCAAGACCGCGCGGCTGGAATTCATTGAAGCCATCGCCTATTACGCTGACCTGAACCCCACCGCAGCCCAGCGTATGCACGATGAGATTTACAAGGCTGCACTCTCACTGATCGACCCCATCCCCACCCCGGGAAGACCGGGAAGCAAAGCCGGAACCTTTGAACGCGTGATCGGCAGGCGTACCCCCTTCATGCTGGTGTATCGCGAGAAAAAGGGCGTGGTGCAAATATTGCGCGTGTTGCACCATGCGAGGAAGTACCCGTGAAATGGTCACTCCGGAGAAAATTGAAGCCCAAAAAACCGCTCAAGCCGGAAAATAAACCTGCGTTGAGGAGCCACCCTGTCCAACTGAGAGGAAGAGGAAAAGCCGGGGAGGTGTTTTATCGGTGGGAAGAAAGGCGATTCACCAGGTCAAGTCCGTTCATGCGCAGACAGCGAGATCGATGGGAACTCGATTTTATTGAACGGGTATCCGAGACGGCTTCCTGTGAGTGACGCAGAACAAGACCGGGCAGAAGCCGAGGGTGGCAATCATCGGCACACTGAAAACCGTCTTAGATCGCGTCCTGAGCCGTCCGCGTGCCGCTTCCGGCCTGTCCCACATCCAGAACGAAAAAGGCCAGCCATTGAGCATCAGCGAACTGCGCGGCGGCTTCGACCGTGCGAGGGAGAAAGCAGGCTTCAGCTTCCAGTTCCGCGACCTTCGCGCCAAGGCAGCCACCGACACCGAAGACCTGCACCACGCCCAGAAGCTGTTGGGCCACACCACCCGGGCGATGACTGAGCACTACACCCGCAAGCGGATAGGCGACACCGTCAAGCCAGTGGGCACGAAGCCGGAAAAATTGTAGAAGTCGGCCCGGAATTGTAGAAGTCCGGGAAAGCGGGGAAACCACAAGCCCCGCGTATTTATTGGTGCCGGGAGGGGGACTCGAACCCCCACACTGTTACCAGCGGCGGATTTTGAATCCGCTGCGTCTACCGATTCCGCCATCCCGGCAAGGGAACAAGCCGCGAGCGCGGCCGGTATGGAAGCCGCGCATTATCGCCGAGCCCTGTTGAAGATAGCAAGGCAGCGGATTCAACCTAAGGTTATGAGTAATGCCAAACTGCGCCAAATGGAAAAGACCCGAGGCTTGCCTCGGGTCTTTTGGATTCGGTTCATCCTTTTCGCCTCATTTGAAAAGCGAGTGGGTAATGCCGCCCCGAGGCCGCGGGTCAAGGGCGGGCGAAGCCCGGCGGAGCGAACCCTTGACGTGCGGAATCGGGAAATACGCTGGCCCGTGGCTGGATGCGGCG
>JBFMET010000007.1:50619-108971 GCA_040753235.1 Pseudomonadota bacterium | reverse complement strand
AGCGCAAGGCCCGCGGTTACGGCCGTTTCTCGACCATCCGCACCGTCCTCTTCCTCATCGCCGGCAAGCTCGACTTCTCGCGCTTCAACCCGCATGCAGCTTAACCCACTCGAAATTCAAAAGAGCCGTTCTTGTTTTTGGGTGAGCATGGTCATTGTTTCTCCGAAATCCCTCGCCAACAGTGACGCCCAACCCATCATTCCAGCCGACCCACTACAGCGGCCTTCGGCCGCTTCCGTGGTCGGCTGAATTCAAACGTTGACGCTGTAGGTTTCCCGATTGGAACTGCATTGGGTATCTATGTATGGCTTAACACGGGTAAAAAGTGGAAGCATGATTGACTGCAAACGAAATACTTTCGCAGCACGTGTAATCCGCCTATCGCCTGACGGATTCGCTTTTTGTTTATCGTTCATGCCTCTGAACCGTTCTCAGTTTCCCCTGCCAAATGCTTTGAGATCAACGAGACAAGGAGTTGAGTCATGAAAGCGACGGAAACCAACCTGCTGGACTGGCAGAAACGGTATGGGACGGAAGCAGCCTGTGCCCGTGCGCCTTTCGAGTAAAGCCATGCCCAACAAGCGCTTCGAGCGGGACGTTGAGCGTCACAGTTCCCTATGCGGTGGTAGACTCCATCAACGAGGAGGCAAACATGCACTTCACACTTGAATGCGAACAGGAAGACGACGGTCGTTGGCTAGCTGAAGTACCTCAGTTGCCAGGTGTATTGGCTTATGGGGCCTCGGAGAATGAGGCCATGGCCAAAGCCGAAGCCCTTGCACTTCGGGTCATGGCTGAGCGGCTTGAGCACGGCGAAGCCAAACCTACGGAAATCAGACTCTCTTTGCCAGCTGCTGCATGAGCCTGTGGGCTTCCTCCAAGGCCAAGCGAGTCTACGCTGCTCTTCTTCATCCAGGCTGGCAACTCAAGCGCCAAACCGGTTCACACCGAACCCTCCGCGTGAAGGTTGGCCGGATTTCGTCTTCGCCTTCCACGATGGCGACGAGATCGGCCCGCGAATGCTTGTACGAATTGCCAAGCATACGGGTCTGAAACCTGAAGATCTCTGAGGTATGCTACCGTTCACGCCCAACAAGCGCTTCGAGCGGGACCGTCCAAAAGCCGGCTTCGCCAACTTCCGGCCGCGCCCCTCAAGCTAAACGTTCGCCAGTCCGCCTGCAAGCGGGGCCACCCACAATTCGGGCGACGCCATCGCCCACAGCGTGGCCCCGCTGATGACGCACCATGCGACGGGCAGGGGCGCCAGCCAGGCCCGATACCGCAGCGGCAATGCCAGCAGCACGCCAAGCGTAAACAGCGCGGTGGGGTCGGGCGCCATGCCTAAGACTTCGGCCTGCGCCCAGCCGCGGCCGAGCGCGGGCGCCAGCAGCGGATGCAGCGCCAGCGCGCAGCCGGCCAGGGCGATACCAAAGCGCCGTCGCCACGCCGGCGGCGGCGCATCGAAGCGGCCGCGCCAGGCGGCGGCCAGCAGCAGCATGCCCTGCGCGGCCCACATCCACGCAAAATATTCCGCGGCCCAGTTGATCGGCGCGTAGCGCTGCAACTGCCACGCCCACGCAACCCACAGCCAGCCCACGCCGAGCAGCGCCAACGTCCAGCGCCCCGCCTGTGCGCCGCCGCGCCGCGCGAGCACGAGGAGCGCCGCGCCGAGCGCGAGCGTGACGAGCGGCAGCGGCCACCAATCCAGGTTGTGGAGTTCGAACAGCCGGTAATACGTGCGCGGCGAAAACAGCAGCAGGTCGCGCAGGCTGTAGGTCCACCACTCGCTCATCCGCGGCCCGCGACGAAGGCGGCCATGCGGGCGCGCATGGCGGCGCCGGGCATGCGGCCGGACGCGGCGGCGAGGTTTTCGCGCACGTGGTCGACGCGGGTGGTGGCGGGGATGGCGCAGGTGACGGCGGGGTGCGAGATGACGAACTTGAGCGCGAACTGCGCCCAGCTCGCGCAGTCGATTTCGGCGGCCCACGCCGGCAGCGGGCGGCGCGCCAGGCGGTCGAGCAGCGCGCCCTGCTGGAACGGCCGGTTCACCAGCACGGCGATGCCGCGCTCGCGCGCCAGCGGCAGCAGGCGCGCTTCGGCTTCGCGGTCGACGAGGTTGTAGGTGAGCTGGACGAAGTCGATCGGCTGGCTGGCCATGATGCGTTCGAGCTCGCCGTGGCGCCGCCCGTGCGAGGTGGTGATGCCGACGTAGCGCAGCTGCCCGGCGGCCTTCATGGCGAGCAGCGTCGGCAGGTGCGTCTCCCACGACAGCAGGTTGTGCACCTGCATGAGGTCGAAGCGCGGCACGCCCCACAGCCGGCGCGAGGTGTCCATTTGCGCGCGGCCCAGGTCGCCGTCGGAGATCCACACCTTGTCGGCGGCGAACAGCGCCGGCGGGCGGCCGAGCTTGCGCAGCGCGTAGCCGATGACGTCCTGCGCCGAGCCGTACATGGGGGAACTGTCGATGAGCCGGCCGCCGGATTCGAAGAAGGCGCGCATCACCTCGGCGCTGGCGTCGCGTGCGGCGCGGTCGTTGCCGACGTTGAAGGTGATCCAGGTGCCGAGGCCGACCAGCGGGATCGCCTCGCCCGTGGAGGGAATGGTGCGGGTCAGCGGACGCGCGGGTTGCGCGAGGGCGGCGGCCGGGCCGAGCAGCGGCGCGGCGGCAAGGATGCCGAGCAGGCGGCGGCGGGTGGAATCGGGGGACGTGCTCATCACGGGTCTCCGGGCTGGTACAGCGCATGATAAATCGAAGCGGCCATCCGGCCGGGCGCGGGCGGGCGCCGGCGGAGTAAGATGGCTCCCATGCGACAGCCATTCTTTCCCGCGGTTCTCGCGCCGCCTGCCTGCCCGGAACCTTTCCCCGTTTGATGCCGTCCCGTTCAAGACCATGAGCCTCCCGCGAACCCTGAACGCGTTTTGCGAAATGCTGCGCAACCAGACCGGCGCCCGGGTCGTCCTCGGCCGGCCCGACACCTGTCCGACTCCGGGGGACGACGCCAGCCTGTGCGTGTGGCCGTGGAAACTCGAGGCGGACCCGGCGATCCGCAATGCGCCGCCTGCGCGCCCCGGCCGGCCAGAAGCGGCCGCGCACGAGATTCATTTTCTGGTGCTCGCAACCCCCGCGCTGACGACCGACGGGCTCGCGAAACTCGATGCCGCGCGCAAGGCCATGCGCGATTACGCGATGCTGGCGGTCGACGGGCAGACCGTGCAGGTCGTCGCCAGTCCGCTGCCGAACGAGATGCTGGCGGCCGTGTTCACCGCGGCAGCGATGCCGCTGACGCTCTGCCTGAGCGGCATCCTCAGGGCGCCGTGAGCCGGAAGCGGATCATGCGCGCCCTGCCCTCGCTCGCCGCCCTGTGTGCCGCTGCGCTGCTCGCGGGCTGCGCCGCGCCGCCCGCCCCGCTGCCGACCGTGCCAACGGTCGACCTGGCCCGCTACTACGGCACCTGGTACGAGATCGCACGGCTGCCGAACCGCTTCCAGGATCAATGCGCGTCGGACGTGCGGGCGACCTATCGGCCGGACGGCGAGCACGTCTCCGTGCTGAACCAGTGCCGCGGCGCGCGGGGCGAGGTCGAAGCGGCCCGCGGCATCGCCCGCGTGGTGGCGGGCAGCGGCAATGCCAGGCTCCGGGTCAGTTTTTTCCGTCCCTTCTACGGCGACTACTGGATCCTCGCGCTCGACCCCGACTACCGCTGGGTGCTGGTGGGCGAACCCGGCCGCCAGTACGCCTGGGTGCTGGCGCGCAGCCCTCAGCTCGAGGCCGCCACGCTGGATGCGCTGCTCGCGCAGGCCGCCACGCTCGGCTTCGACCGCCAGGCCTTTGTGACGACCCCGCACACGCAGCCATGAGCGCGATCCTGCGTGCGGTGCAGGCCGACCTCACCACGCTCGCGGTCGACGCCATCGTCAACGCCGCGAACGAGACCCTGCTCGGCGGCGGCGGGGTCGACGGCGCGATTCACCGCGCGGCGGGGCCGGCACTGCTCGCCGAATGCCGCACGCTCGGCGGCTGCGCCACCGGCGAGGCCAAACTCACGCGCGGCTACCGCCTGCCGGCGCGCCACGTGATCCATACCGTGGGCCCGGTGTGGCACGGCGGCGGCCGCGGCGAAGCGGCGCTGCTCGCCTCGTGCTACCGGCGCAGCCTCGAAGTGGCGGCGCAGCACGGCCTGGCGACGATCGCCTTTCCCGCCATCAGCACCGGCGTGTACGGCTATCCCAAGGACGCGGCGGCGAGGATCGTCGTCGACACCGTGCGCGCGGCGCTGCCGGCCTGCCCGGCTATCCGCGAAGTCATCTTCTGCTGCCACAGCGGCGAGGACCTGGCCCGCTACCAGGCCCTGCTCGGCAAGGCCTGAACGCCGTGCACGTGGTGCTGATCCATGGCATGGGCCGCACGCCGGTGTCCATGCTGCGGCTGCGGCGACGCCTGAAGCGCGCCGGCCATGTGCCACATCTGTTCGCCTACTCGCCCACTTTCGAGACGCTGGCCGGCGCGAGCGCCCGCCTCGCCCGCCTGATCGAGCGCCGCATCGGCGGCGAACGCTATGCGCTGGCCGGGCATTCGCTCGGCACGGTGCTCATCCGCGTGACGCTCGGCCGTCTGCAGACGCCGCCGGCCGCGTGCTTTTTCCTCGCGCCGCCGATGGTCGCGTGCCGGGCCGCGCGCCACTTCTCGCGTTTCCGGCTGTACCGCTGGCTGACCGGCGAGATGGGCGGCCTGCTCGCCGACGACGCCTTCATGCGCAGCCTGCCGATCCCGCCCGGCGTGCTGCGCCTCTACGTCGGCACCCGCGGCCCGCGCGCGGCCTGGCTGCCCTTCGGCCGGGAAGAGAACGACGGCGTGCTGAGCGTGGCCGAAGCCAGCGGCGACTGCGCGCCGGCGGTGGTCAAAGTGCGCGCGCTGCATACCTTCATCATGCATGCGCAGCCTGTCTATGCCGATATCCTGGCGACGCTCGCCGAACTCGAAACGGCTAAGATGGCGTGAATAATCGTTATCAGCAGACCCATGATTCGCCTGCCCGATTCCACGCGCGCCTGGGGCGCCCCCGATTTCGAACCCGTGTTGAAACGCGAGATCGCCGCGCTCGACCCGGCCACACTGCCGCTGCAGCAGGCGCTCCGCGCGAGCAGCCACGTGGCCGAAAAACCGATCCAGGCGACGGTCCTTGCGAGCGGCGAACAGGACGGCCGCATCCGCGTGAAGGTGGGGATTTTCTACAGCGGCATCATCGCCGGCTGCAGTTGCGCAGACGATCCGACGCCGATGTCGGAGCAGGCCGAGTACTGCGTGCTGCGCCTCGACATCGACCCGGCCACGGCCGAGGCGACGGTCACCCTGCTGCCGGATTAGGCAGCGTCGGGGTTTGCAGCAGAGCGTTCGTATGCTGACGCCGCCCTTCGACGAACGCCATGTCCCCTGCCCTGCTGATCCTCTCGGGCCCCCGGCATTCGCCAGGGTGACGACTTGCTCAGAGCTTCCATAATCCTAAAAACCGCAGTTGACCGCTCTGCACTCTCGCGAACGCTACATGAACGCTGAATTTTCCGCCTTCGATGGCCTTCACCTGTCGGGTGAGGGCGCTACGCACCCGATGGCACGCCTGCTCACGCGCCTGCCTTTGTCGCGCCTCCTTGCCTACCCCGGTAGGCCGCGTCGTTGCTTCGCGGCAGCCACGCGATCAGACGCACCATCGGGCGCGTCCAACTGCGGTTTCTAGGATAATTTGTGCCGGGGATTCAGGCTTTGCGCAGGCGTTGCCGGTAGACCAGCGTCATCACCAGCAACTTCGCTTCCTTTTCCAGGCTCAGAAACTGGACTCCCATCGTATGCTGGACCGTATCGCCCGCGGCCAGGGTGTCGAGGGCGCGCACGATGACTTCGGTGCGCACTTCCTCCTCCAGATCATCGGCCAGCCTGACCTTGAAGGTGAGGAGATATTTGGTGTCCTTCTTGCCCATGGGCGCAGGCAAGATAATCTGCCCCCCGCCCACGCTCAGATCCTTGATCGTGACCGGCGTTTCCTTGCGGCTTACCGGGTTGAACAAGGTGGCCGGCAGGTTCACGACCGTGCGCAGGTCCTTGCGCAGCCGGGTGGCGTAGACCACCCTGGGGTAGTCCAGATGCAGGTGCGCATACGGCTGGGTATGGATTTTGACGACCTTGGTCTTGAAGCTGAACTGGAGCGTGCCGCTGAATCCCTTGATGTAGTAGGGCGCCCCCTCGGCCACCGGCACGACCTTGCCCGCCGAAATCGGGTTGGTGGTGATCAGGGTCTGGTTCTTCAGATACCCCAGGAAGCCCATGGGAAGAAAGTCGGTGACGACTTCCATCGCCGAGCGGGCCTGAAGCATTTCGCCCGGCAGCAGGGCCAGGTCCTCAAAGGGAAGCGGTGCGCCTTCTTCTGACATGGGGGAAATCACGTGTTTCTTTCGATGCCGATCATGGGCATCCGGGCCTTTCCGCGGCCAGCCGAGCCGGCGACCGGTTGCGTTTCGAGGGCGCAGTATCCTGTGCCGGTGCGTGCGCGTCAATTCGGCAAACCGCGCCCGCACTCCGAGCGTGGCCGCTCGTCGCACCCTTCACGGCAGCCGCAGGGCGAATACCGCGCCGCCGTCGTTGCCCAGATGCAGGTCGCCGATGCGCTCACGGTTGTCGTGAGCCTGCGCGATGAGGCGTGCGAATTGCAGGCCGAGCCCGGTTCCGCGCGCCCGATAGGGCGTGCCTTCCGCAACGCTGGCCAGAATATGTTCGGGATAGCCTTCGGAATCGTCGCGCACCGAAAGCGTCAGCCAGTTGTCCTGCGCGATCGCCTCGATGCGAATCGAGGAACGCGCATAGACCAGGGAGTTGTGGATTGCATTGATCAGGGCCATTTCGACCAGATCGCGATCGAAGAACCAGATGACCGGCACCCCGGCATCGATGCCAAGCTCCACGCGAATGCGCCCATGCGACAAGGCTTCCGCGCGCTTCGCCACCTCGGCGAGCAGTTCGTGCGGCGAGTAGGCGTCAACCGTGGCGCTGAATCGTCCCTGATTGGCCTTGTAGATCATCAAGGCCTGTTGCAGCCTTTCGACCACGGTCTGACATTGCAGGCGCGCGGCGTCGACCGCCGAATCGCATGCGGCCTCGCCTGATACGGGAATACGGTCGAGCGTCATCGACAGCAACCCGAGATTGTTCTTCAGTTCGTGTATCAGGGCTGCCTGGAATTCGTTGCTGTCGGACTTCATGCACTGGCCCTCGCGATGCCGAACCGCTTCTCGACTTCCGCCAGATGCATGCGCAAGCCTGCCAGTCGCGGATGCCCGGGTGCACGGCGCTCGGCTTCGGCCAACTGATGCCGGGCGGTGTCGATCATCTTCTCGTCCATGCCGGCCTGGTCGATGTATTTCAGAATGACCCACACCGCGTTCATGCCAATGCGCGGATTGAACGGGGCGGCCTCGCAGGCGGCCAGCAGCTTCTGCATTGCGCCGCTGAAGTCGCCCTTGTGCGCCAGCACCACGCCTTCGTTGTTGAGTTTCCTGACGTCGGATGTGGCCGATGCCAACACGTCCTTGCCCACGTTCTCGCGTCCGGCCGCGGCGTAGATCTTGCGCGCCTTCTCCAGCAGCGCCTCGCTGTCGTGGGCATTGCGCGCAACTTCTGCAACGACTGCATCGGCTTCGTCCATGCGGCCATTGGCCATGCAGGCGTTCGCCAGATCGAGCATCAACTGGGGGTCGCCCTGCGCGCCGGAGGCCCGCAGGCTGGCCGCGGCGTCGAGCGATTTCACCGCCTCGGCAGACTTGCCTTCTCGGGTGTAGGCATTGCTCTGCGTCACCGCCGTCACCAGTTGGCCTTCGCGCGTTTCCTCCAGTGTCCGCTTGTGCTGTCGGAGCGTGCTCGCGACGGCTCTGAGGTCCCCCTGTTCAAGCTGGACGCGGCACAGATTGCCGTAGTCGGCGGGCGTGACGAAAATCGAGTGGCGGCCTTTTTCGATCGCCTCAGTGAAGGCGGAGCGCGCGGTATCGAGGTCGCCATTGTTCATCGCCACCTCGCCCAGTTTCTGCTGACGGCGTACGGTTCGCGATGAAACGGCAACGCCCTGCTCCAGGGCTTCCTGCGCAGCCTGGCTGTCTTTCTTCGCCACACAGACTTCGGCAAGAAGGTCGTACGCAGCCACCATTTCCGGCGCATGCTCGAGCACGTCGCGCAGTTCCTCCTCCGCCGCGTCCTCCTTGTTCTGAAGGTGCAGTGAGCGGGCCAGTCCCAGGCGCGCCCACGGCACCGCCCGCATGCTGATGACTTGCTGGTACAACTGCTCGGCCTCGTCGAAGCGCCCGAGCGCAATCAAAAGCTCCCCCTTGAAGCGCAAGGCATCGACCGCATACCGCGGTTGCTCTTTCAGGATCTTGTCGCAGGAAGCAATGGCGGCGTCGATGTTCTGCGCCTGGTAGTGCCGGTAGGCCTCCGCAAAGGTCCGCTTGCGCTGCAGCACGACAAGCAGCCGACTGCTCAGCGCTTCGGCGCTGAACGGCTTGATCATGTAGTCGTCCGGCGCCAGCTCGGCGGTGGCAACGACCTTTTCGTAGAACGATTCCGAAGTGACCATCATGAACACGGTCTCCAGCGGAATCAGGCGGCTGTGCCGCAACTCCTCGAGCAGCTGCTGGCCATCGCGGCCGTCGCCGAGGTTGAAGTCGCACAGGATGAAATCGTACGACTTGTTGCGGATGTGGAAGATCGCTTCGGATGCCGTTGCCGCCAGCTGGACTTTGGTGATTCCGAAATTGGACAGCGTCAGACGCAGCGCATTGCGCATGCTGGGATAGTCGTCGACCACCAGCGCGCGCAATGCGCCGAAATTGATCCGGTTATCGCCCTCCGCGGGCAGGATTGCGCTCATTGCCTGTTGTTATTCCTGGTTGGGGCGGAGCCTCGCGTAAGGCCTCCTGACTGGTAAGCAGATGAAATAACGGCAATAAAACGGTGATCTGAACCTTCTTACGCAGTTTTGAGGCCCAACGCCTCGGCGAAGGGCTGGCCGGGGTGCTGGAAGGCGACGGGGCCGTCCGGCTCGGCGTGCACGAACTGGTGGACGAAGGGGTCGGCGGACTCGGCCATGTCGGCGGCGGGGCCTTCGGCCACCACCACGCCGTCGTGGAGGAAACAGGCGTAGTCGGCGATCTTGAGCGACTCGGACACGTCGTAGGTGACGAGCACCGACGTGAGCCCGAGCGCGTCGTTGAGCCGCCGGATCAGGCTGGCGATGGTATTGAGCGAGATCGGATCGAGGCCGGCGAAGGGCTCGTCGTACAGGATCAGCGCGGGATCGAGCGCGATGGCGCGGGCGAGCGCGACGCGCCGCTCCATGCCGCCCGACAGCTCGCCGGTGGCGAGGTCGCGCGCGCCGCGCAGGCCGACGGCGTGCAGCTTCATCAGCACCAGGTCGCGGATGACGTCTTCCGGCAGGTCGGTGTGCTCGCGCATCGGGTAGGCGACGTTCTCGAACACCGAGAGGTCGCTGAACAGGCCGCTGACCTGGAACATCATGCCCATCCTGCGGCGCATCGCGTAGAGCGCGTCGATGCCGAGCGCGTGCACCACCTGGCCGTCGAAGCGGACCTGCCCGCGCGACGGCCGCAGCTGGCCGCCGACGTGGCGCAAGAGCGTGGACTTGCCGCTGCCGCTGACGCCGAGGATGGCGGTCACCTTGCCGCGCGGAATCGCGAGCTTGATGCCCTTGAGCACCGGCTTGTCGCCGTAGGCGAAATGCAGGTCGTCGACCTCGACCAGGGCGTCGCTCACTTCAGCCTTCTCCCAGCAGCGCCGCGGGCGCTTCCAGCGCGGCCTTCACCGCGACCAGGAAGTGCACCGCGTCGCGGCCGTCGATCAGGCGGTGGTCGTAGGTGAGCGCGAGATACATCATGGGCCGCACCACGACCTGGCCGTTCTCGGCGACCGGACGCTCCTGGATGGTGTGCATGCCGAGGATGGCCGACTGCGGCGGATTGAGAATGGGGGTGGAGAGGAGCGAGCCGAACACGCCGCCGTTGGTGATCGAGAACGTGCCGCCGCCGAGTTCATCGAGCGTGAGCTTGTTGTCGCGCGCGCGTGCGGCGAAGTCGGCGATGGCCCGTTCGATCTGCGCCGCGTCGAGCGTCTGCGCGCGGCGCAGGATCGGCACCACCAGCCCGCGCGGGCTGGAAATCGCGATGCCGATGTCGGCGTCGGCGTGCCACACGATGTCGCTGCCGTCGATGGCGGCGTTGACGACGGGAAACTGCTCGAGCGCGGCGCACACCGCGCGCACGAAGAAGGACATGTAGCCGAGCTTGACCCCGTGCTTCACCTCGAACTCGGCCTTGAACCGCTGGCGCAGCTCGTTCACCGGCTGCATGTTCACCTCGTTGAAGGTGGTGAGCAGGGCAGCGGTGTGCTGCGCGGCGACCAGGCGCTCGGCCACCCGCTGGCGCAGGCGCGACATGGGTTCGCGTTTAGTCGGTTTGGGCATCACGTTCGCCCCCTCTCCCACGGGGAGAGGGTTGGGGTGAGGGGGCTCTCCCACCCGTGGGGAGGGCAGCGGCGCGGCCGGTTTGGACGCCGGCGCGGCAACCGTCGGTGCAGGCTTCGCCGCGGGCGGAACCAGCTTGTCGGTCGTGTCTTTCGACGCCTTCACCGCTTTCGACGCCTTGGCTGCCGGGGCCGGCGCGGCAGCCCCCTCCCCGGTCTCGATCACCGCCAGCACTTCGTCGGCCTTGACCACCGCGCCTTCCACTTGCCGGATCTCGACCAGCGTGCCGGAGGCCGGCGCGGGAATTTCCATGATCACCTTGTCGGTTTCCAGATCCACGAGGGTCTCGTCGCGCGCGACCGTCTCGCCCGGCTGCTTGCGCCACGGCAGCAGGGTGCCGCTGGCGATCGAATCGGACAGGGTCGGCACACGCACTTCAAGCTTCATACTCGGTCTCCAGCGCATCGTTCAACAGGGCTTCGAGCTCGGCGCGGTGGCGCGAGGCGTAGCCCGAGGCCGGTGCGGCGGCCGGCGGCCGCCCGGCGTAGTGGAAGCGGCGGCCGCCCGGCGCGCAGCGGTTGAGGTGGTGCAGCGTCTGGTACCACGCGCCCTGGTTCATCGGCTCTTCCTGCGCCCACACGAAGGTGGTGGCCTCCGGATAGGCGGCGAGCACTTCGCGGAAGGCGTCCTCGGGGAAGGGATAGAGCTGCTCGATGCGCACCAGCGCGACGTCGGCCAGACCGCGCGCCTGCCGCGTCGCCTCGAGGTCGAAATACACGCGGCCGCTGCACGCCACGACGCGCTTCGCCTGGCGCGGTGCCTGCGGGTCGTCGATCACCGGCAGGAAGGCGCCGCTCGACAGATCGGCCAGCGACGACACCGACAGCGGCATGCGCAAGAGGCTCTTCGGCGTGAGGATGACGAGCGGTTTTCTGACCGGGCGCACGATCTGGCGGCGCAGCAGGTGGAACATCTGCGCCGGCAGCGTCGGCACGCAGACCTGGATGTTCTCCTGCGCGCACAACTGGAGATAGCGTTCGAGACGCGCCGACGAGTGCTCCGGCCCCTGCCCTTCGAGGCCGTGCGGCAGCATCATGACCAGCCCGCACAGGCGGCCCCACTTGGCTTCGCCGCTGGCGATGAACTGGTCGATCACCACCTGCGCGCCGTTGGCGAAGTCGCCGAACTGCGCTTCCCAGATCACCAGGGTGTCGGGCTCGGCGGTGGCGTAGCCGTATTCGAAGGCGAGCACCGCCTCTTCCGACAGCAGCGAATCGATGACGGTGAAATTGCCCTGCCGCTCGTGGATGTGCTCGAGCGGAACGTACACGCCGCTCTGGCGCCGCTCGCGCTTCTGGTCGTGCCACACCGCGTGGCGGTGGAAGAAGGTGCCGCGCGCCGAATCCTGGCCCGAGAGGCGCACGTTGTGGCCGGCGTCGAGCAGGCTGGCGTAGGCGAGCGTCTCGGCGTAGCCCCAGTCGAGCGGCATCTCGCCGGCGCGCATCCTGCGGCGGTCGTCGAGCACTTTCTGCACGCGCGGGTGCAGCTCGATGTCGTATTGCAGCGTGGTGATGCGCTCGCCCAGAAAATCGAGGCGCGCGGCGGTCACCGCGGTCGGCACTTCGGGCGCATGGTTGCCGCGGAAGCGGCTCCAGTCGACGCTGTAGCTTTCCTTGAAGTCGGACAGCGCCGGCGCGGAAAGCGATTCGCCGCGCTCCAGGCGCTCGCGGCACTGCTCGACGAGCTGCGCGACCTGCTCCGCCGTCAGCACGCTCTCGTCGACCAGCCGATGCGCGTAGAGCTCGCGCGTGGTCGGGTGCGCCTGGATGCGGCGGTACATCAGCGGCTGGGTGGCGAGCGGCTCGTCCTGCTCGTTGTGGCCGTGGCGGCGGTAGCACACCAGGTCGATGAAGCAGTTCTTGTGGAAGGTGTAGCGGAAATCGACCGCGATCTGCACCGCGAAGGCGACCGCCTCGGGGTCGTCGCCGTTGACGTGCAAAACCGGCGCCTCGACCATCTTGGCGACGTCGGTGCAGTAGAGCGTCGAGCGCACGTCGCGCGGGTCGGAGGTGGTGAAGCCGATCTGGTTGTTGATGACGATGTGGATCGCGCCGTTGTTGCGGAAGCCACGCGTCTGCGACATGTTGAGGCTTTCCATCACCACGCCCTGCCCCGACAGCGCGGCGTCGCCGTGCAGGATCACCGGCACCACCTCGTAGCCGAGCACGTCGCCGCGGCGGTCCTGGCGCGCGCGCACCGAACCGCGCACCACCGGATGCACGATCTCCAGGTGCGAGGGATTGAACGCAAGCGCGAGGTGGATCGGACCGTAGTCGGTCGCGATGTCGGTGGAAAAACCCTGGTGATACTTCACGTCGCCCGACAGCGGCGAATCCGGGTCGCCGTTGCCCGATTCGGCGTAGAGGCTGTCGGCGCTGCGGCCCATCACGTTGACCAGCACGTTGATGCGGCCGCGGTGCGCCATGCCGAGCACGATCTCCTTGGCGCCGTGGCGGGCGCAGCGGGCGATCACCTGGTCGAGCATGGGAATCAGGGCCTCGCCGCCTTCGAGCGAGAAGCGCTTCTGGCCGACGTGCCTGGTGTGGAGGTAGCGCTCCAGCGTTTCGGCGTCGGTCAGCCGCTTGAGGATTTTCTTTTTTTGCGAGAGCGAGACGCCGAAGCGACCCTGCGCCGATTCGATGCGCTCCTGCAGCCAGCGCTTGCGGGCGACGTCGGTGATGTGCATGTACTCGAAGCCGACGTGGCCGCAGTAGGCGGCGCGCAGGCGGCGCAGGATGTCGGCGAGCGTGGTGCGCTCGACGCCGAACAGCGAACCGGTCTCGAATTCGCGATCGAGGTCGGCGTCGGTGAGGCCGTAGTGCGCGGGGTCGAGCTCGGGCGTGGGCGGCGGTTCGAAGCGCCGCAAGGGATCGAGGTCGGCGTTGCGCACGCCGAGATAGCGGTAAGCGTTGATCAGCCGCAGCACGCCGACCTGGGCGGCGTCGGTGGGGCCGGCCGTGCCGGCTCCCGGCACGGGCTGCTTGAGCCAGGGCGCCAGCGCCTCGTCGCCGAAAGCCTCCAGGTAAGCGGCGTTGCCGGCATACAGCGGGGACGTTTGCGACCAGTCGGCTGCGCTCATCGAAACTCCGTTAGCGGATGCGCATGGCAATCAGGCCGTGCGCTGCTCGATCGGCACGAACTCGCGCCGCGCCGGCCCGGTGTAGAGCTGGCGCGGACGGCCGATCTTGTGCGCGGGGTCGGCGAGCATCTCGTTCCACTGCGCGACCCAGCCGGCGGTGCGCGCCAGCGCGAACATCACGGTGAACATGCTGCTCGGGATGCCCATGGCGCGGAAGATGATGCCGGAATAGAAATCGACGTTGGGGTAGAGCTTGCGGCTGATGAAGTACTCGTCCTCCAGCGCGATGCGCTCGAGTTCCATCGCCATCCTGAACTGCGGGTCGTCGCGCAGGTCGAGGGCGTCGAGCACCTCGTAGCAGGTCTGGCGGATGATGCGGGCGCGCGGATCCATGTTCTTGTAGACGCGGTGGCCGAAGCCCATCAGGCGGAAGGAATCGGACTTGTCCTTGGCGCGCTTGAGGAATTCGGGGATGCGCGAGGCGTCGCCCATCTCGTCGAGCATCTTCAGCACCGCCTCGTTGGCGCCGCCGTGCAGCGGGCCCCACAGCGAGGCCATGCCGGCGGCGATGCAGGCGTAGGGGTTGGCGCCGCTGGAGCCGGCCAGGCGCACGGTCGAGGTCGAGGCGTTCTGCTCGTGGTCGGCGTGCAGGATGAAAATGCGGTCGAGCGCGCGCGCCAGCACCGGGTTCGGCTCGTAGGGCTCGCACGGCGTCGAGAACATCATGTGCATGAAGTTCTCGGCGTAGGACAGCCGGTTCTGCGGATAGACGAAGGGCTGGCCCTCGTTGAACTTGTAGGCCCAGGCGGCGACGGTGGGGATCTTGGCGATCAGGCGGTGCGCGACGATCTCGCGATGGTGCGGATCGAACAGGTCCATGCCCTCGTGGTAGAACGCCGACATCGCGCCGGTCACGCCGATCATCACCGCCATCGGATGCGCGCTGCGGCGGAAGCCGCGGAACACGTTCTCCATCTGGTCGTGCAGCATGCTGTGGTGGCTGATCGAGTCGACGAAGGCCTGCTTCTCGGCGGCGGTCGGCAGCTCGCCATGCAGCAGCAGATGGCAGACCTCCATGTGGTCGGCCTTGTACGCCAGTTCCTCGATCGGGTAGCCGCGGTAGTAGAGCAGGCCTTCGTCGCCGTCGATGTAGGTGATGGCCGAATTGCAGCTCGAGGTGGCGGTGAAGCCGGGATCGTGGGTGAAATAGCCCTGCGCGCCAAGGCTGCGGATATCGATCACCGGCGTGCCATAGGTGCCCTGCTCGATCGGCAGTTCGATCGACGGACTGCCGTCGCTGAACGTGAGGGTGACGGTTTTTTTCATCCTGCTGTTTCTCGATAGTTTTTCAGGCGTTCGACGAGCGCGCCGAGGGTGGCGTCGCCGGCAGGCGCGCGGCCCTCGATCCGGTCGACGATCTCCATGTCCGGCAGGGCCAGCAGCCTTTCCAGCGCGGCCGTCTCGTCAGGCGCAAGTGTAGCGCGGTGCGCGGCCCAAAAGCCACCCAGCAGCAGGTCGAGTTCGAGCAGACCGCGCCGGCAGCGCCAGGCGATTCTATCGGGCTGGGCATACGATCTTTCATGTGCTTCAGCACATGGAAAGTCGGAGTCCCCTTGTGGGGCATCACGTTCGCCCCCTCTCCCGTTCCCCTCTCCCCGCCCTCTCCCGCCTGCGGGAGAGGGGGACAAGGCTGGGCCCACCCCGATCAGCGAGGGTCGGGATGAGGGGGCGAAGCCGTCAGACACGCCGCTTCACCAGCAACGACTTGATGCGCCCGATCGCCGCGGTCGGGTTCAGCCCCTTGGGGCAGGCGTCGACGCAGTTCATGACGCCGCGGCAGCGGTACAGCCGGTACGGGTCTTCCAGGTTGTCGAGCCGCGCCGCGGTCGCCTCGTCGCGCGAATCGGCGATGAAGCGGTACGCCTGCAGCAGCCCCGCCGGTCCGACGAAGGTCTCCGGGTTCCACCAGAACGACGGGCACGAGGTGGTGCAGCACGCGCACAGGATGCACTCGTAGGCGCCATCGAGCAGCGCGCGGTCTTCCGGCGATTGCAGGCGCTCGACCTCGGGCTCGGGCGCGTCGTTGATCAGCCAGGGCTTGACCGAGCGGTATTGCTTGTAGAAGGGCTCCATGTCGACGATCAGGTCGCGGATCACCGGCAGCCCCGGCAGCGGGCGCACCTCGACCGGCTCTTTCAGTTCGGTCAGCGGCGTGATGCAGGCGAGGCGATTCCTGCCGTTCACGTTCACCGCGTCCGACCCGCACACGCCTTCGCGGCAGGAGCGGCGCAGCGAGAGCGTTTCGTCCTGCGCCTTGATCGCGATGAGCGCGTCGAGCAGCATCTTGCCGGCGGGCTCGATGTCGAGCTCGACGTCCTGCATGAAGGGTTGCTCGCCGGATTCGGGGTTGTAGCGGTAGAGGCGGAATTTCATGCAGTCCTCCATCCGGTCGTCATTGCGAGGCGAAGCCGAAGCAATCCAGAAGCTAGTGGCGAACAACGGCTCGCACTCCTAATGCGAAGCAATGAGGCCCCCGATAACGCCTGATCTCCCAACTCTGTCTGCATTCTGGATTGCTTCGCGTTGCTCGCAATGACGGCCCACCGGGTCAGTGCGAGGCGCAGCCGAAGCAATCCAGAGCGCCGCACGCCGAGTGAGCCATGGTCTGAGCAGCCCATGCGAAACAGCGAAGCCCCATCTGGAATGGAGTCCAAAAATTCCCTCCGCCTGCTGGATTGCTTCGCGTTGCTCGCAATGACGGCCCACCGGGTCATTGCGAGGCGCAGCCGAAGCAATCCAGGACGACGCACGCCGAGTGAACCATGGTCTGAGCAGCCCATGCGAAGCAGCGAAGACCCATCTGGAATGGAGTCCAAAAATTCCCTCCGCCTGCTGGATTGCTTCGCGTTGCTCGCAATGACGGCCCACCGGGTCATTGCGAGGCGCAGCCGAAGCAATCCAGGACGACGCACGCTAGCCCAGTATGTCGTCATATAAGTCACGCCAGTCAGGATTCACCGATTCGATCATGGCAAGTTTTTTGGCCCTGGAGCCGCCCTTGACCTGCTTTTCCCGTGCAATCGCGGTTGCCATTTCATCGGCAAGCTCGTAGTAAACCAGCATGTATATCGAATATTTCCGCGTAAACCCGTCCGCCAAATTGTTCTTGTGCTGCCACACCCTTTTCACAAGGTCTGAAGTCACGCCGGCGTAAAGCGTGCCGTTCCGTTTGCTGGCCAAAATGTAAACGGCCGGTTGCCTAGGCGAATTCATCCGCCTGCCTGCTGGATTGCTTCGGCTCCGCCTCGCAATGACAGGCGATCATCAATACACCCGCTCCTTCGGCTTGATCGACTCCACCGTCAGCGGCTTCAACCGCACCGGCTTGGTGTCGACCTGATCCCCTTCGCGCGAATACAGGCTGTGCTTGAGCCAGGCATCGTCGTCGCGCGCGGGGAAGTCCTCGCGCGTGTGCGCGCCGCGGCTTTCGGTGCGGTGGATCGCCGAGACCAGGGTGGCGCGCGCCACGCCCATGAGGTTCTCGAGTTCCAGCGCCTCGATGCGCGCAGTGTTGAAGACGCGGCTGGTGTCGGCGAGGCCGGCATGCTCAAGGCGGGCTTCCAGTTGGTTCAGTTTTTCCAGGCCTTCGCGCAGCACGGCGTCGGTGCGGAACACGCCGCAATATTTCTGCATCACGCGCCGCAGGTCGTCGGCGATCGCCGCCACGCGCTCGTCGCCGGGCCGCTCCCAGCGCGCGAGCCGCGCCAGCCCGGGCTCGGCGGCGCCGTCGGGCAGGGGCCGCGGATAGGGGTTGTCGCGCAGGGTTTCCTGCATGTGCTTGCCGGCGGCGCGGCCGAACACGACCAGGTCGAGCAGCGAATTGCCGCCGAGGCGGTTGGCGCCGTGCACCGACACGCAGGCGCATTCGCCGACGGCATACAGGCCCGGCACCGGCTCCTCGGGGCCGAAGCGCGCCGGTGCGACGACCTGGCCGTGCAGATTGGTGGGAATGCCGCCCATCATGTAGTGCGCGGTGGGCGCGACCGGAATCGGTGCCCGGGCAGGATCGACGCCGGCGAAGCGGATCGACAGGTCGCGGATGCCGGGCAGCTTCTCGGCAATGAGCGCCTCGCCCAGATGGTCGAGCTTGAGATAGACATAATCCCCGCCGCTTTGATTAGGGGCAGCCCCGCAGCCGCGGCCTTCGGCGATCTCGATCGCGATGGCGCGCGCGACCACGTCGCGGCCGGCCAGGTCCTTCGCGTGCGGCGCGTAGCGCTCCATGAAGCGCTCGCCGTGCTTGTTCAGCAGATAACCGCCCTCGCCGCGCACGCCTTCGGTGATGAGGCAGCCGACGCCGGCAATCCCGGTGGGATGAAACTGCCAGAACTCCATGTCCTGCAGCGGCAGACCGGCGCGCAGCACCATGCCGAGGCCGTCGCCGGTGTTGATCATGGCGTTGCTGCTGTTGCCGAACACGCGCCCTGCCCCACCGGTGGCCAAGAGCGTCGCGCGCGCCTCGATCAGCAGCGGCTCGCCGGTCTCGATGGACATGGCGGTGACGCCGAGGCAGTAGCCGTCGGCGTCGCGCACCAGGTCGAGCGCGAAGTATTCGTCGAAGAACTGGGTGCGGTGGGCGATGTTCTGCTGGTAGAGCGTGTGCAAGAGCGCGTGGCCGGTGCGGTCGGCGGCGGCGCAGGTGCGGGTGGCCTGATCGCCGCCGAAGTTTTTCGACTGGCCGCCGAAGGGGCGCTGGTAGATCTTGCCGTTGTCCAGCCTTGAAAACGGCAGGCCCATGTGTTCGAGTTCGTACACCGCGCTCGCGGCTTCGCGGCACATGAACTCGATCGCGTCCTGGTCGCCGAGCCAGTCGCCGCCCTTGACCGTGTCGTACATGTGCCATTCCCAGCGGTCGTCGTCGACGTTGGCGAGCGCGGCGGTGATGCCGCCTTGCGCCGACACCGTGTGCGAGCGCGTGGGAAAGACCTTGGACACCACCGCGACGGTGTAGTCGGAACGCGCGAGCTGCAGTGCCGCGCGCAGGCCCGCGCCGCCGCCCCCGATGATGAGCGCATCGAAGCGACGCGTGTTCATGCCGGGCGCCATAAAATCGCGGCGAGCCAGACGACGCTGCCCGCAAGGACGACGATCACCGCCAGCAGCAGCGCAAGGCGCAGGCTGGTGGGCCGCACGTAGTCCATGAAAATGTCCTTCATGCCGACCCAGGCGTGCAGCGCCAGCGCCGCGGCGGTGAGCAGCAGCAGCACGCGGACTGCTTGCGGCGCGAACAGCGCCTGCCAGCCGGCAAAATCAACCGGCAGCGCCGCCAGCAAATACAGCGCCAGCCCCGGCAGCGCCAGCGCCAGCAGCACCGCGGTGGCGCGCTGCAGCAGCCAGCCGCCGGTGCCGGTGCGCGCGCCGGTGGCCGCCTTCATGCGAACAGCCTCCAGGCCACAAAAAGCGCCACCGCGCCGCCCGCTGCCAGCACCGCCAGGCTGCTGCGGCGCGCCGGTGCGAGCGCGGTGCCGCAATCCGCGTCGAGCGCGAGGTGGCGCAGGCCGGCGAAGAGGTGATGCGCGAACGCCCAGGCGAGGCCGACCATCAGCAGCTTCGCCGGCACGCCGCCGGCGCACGCGGCGATCTGCCGGAAGCCGGCCTCGCCCGACAGGGAAACCGACAGCGCCCATACACCGAGCGGCAGGGCAATGAACAGCAGCGCGCCCGACACCCGGTGCAGGATCGACACCCAGCCCGGAAGCGGCAGATGGATGCGCAGCAGATCGAGGTGAACGGGGCGCGCGTCGCGGGGCATGGATCGAATCAGGCCTTGACCCGAAGCAGCGTCGACAGACCTTTTGCAACCCGCCCTGCATCGGCCGCGGACAGGCGGCCGAGTTCGCCACGCACCAGGCGATTGTCCAGTGTGAAGAGCTTGAAGCGCAGCTTGGACGGGGCCGGCAGGCCCGCCTGCTCCAGATCCTTGAGCGGGCAGTCGAGCGGCCAGTCGGGGGTTTCGGCCGAGGTGATCATCGCCATCACCGTATGCCCAGCCGGCGCGTTGAAGGCCGGGGCATCGGACAGGACCAGCGCAGGACGATTCTTGACGGCATTCCGGTCGCTGAACGGGAACGGCACCCGCACCACGCTGAAGCGCTCAAAGCTCACGGTAGGCTTTCTCGTCCGCGTCCCCCGCCCATTCCGACAGGGTGCCTTCCAGTGAGCGCAGATACTCCAGATCGAGCGGCTGCACCCGCCGCACGCGTGCCGTGCCGTCCTCTGCAATTTCCCAGGCGATCAGGTCGCCCGGCGCCACTTTGAGCGCAGTTCGCACATCCTGCGGGATGGTGGTCTGGCCTTTGGCGGTGATTTTCGCGATGGCAAGCATGGCAGCGCTCCAGTAAGGACGGCATTACATCCTTACCGTATCGCAAACCTTCCAGACGTTCAAGTTTTCCTGGGCTTGCGGGCGGATTTCTGCTGCGCCGCCTTCGCCACCGCCTGCGGCACCCGCTGCGCGAGGCGCGGATCGAAGGGCTTGGGCAGGATGTAGTCGGGGCCGAATTTCAGTTTCTTCAGCTTGTAGGCCTTCAGCACCGAGGCCGGCACCGGCTCGCGCGCGAGTTCGGCGAGCGCATTGACCGCGGCGATCAGCATGGCCTGGGTGATTTCCTTCGCCCGCGCGTCGAGCGCGCCGCGGAAGATGAAGGGGAAGCCCAGCACGTTGTTGACCTGGTTGGGAAAGTCGGAACGGCCGGTCGCCATCACGAGGTCGCTGCGCGCGGCCATCGCCTTGGCGGGCAGGATTTCGGGATTGGGGTTGGCGAGCGCGAAGACCACGGGCTTTTCCGCCATGGACTTCACCATCGCCGGACTCACCAGGTTGGCGCCCGACACGCCGATGAAGACGTCGGCGCCGGTCATGGCGTCGTCCAGCGCGCGCAGCTTGGTTGCGCGCGCGTAGGCCTTCTTGAACGCGTTGAGGTCGCTGCGCCCCTTGTGCACCACGCCTTTGGAGTCGACCAGCAGGATGTTGGCTTTCTTCGCGCCCATCGCCACCAGAAGATTCAGCGAGGCGATGCCGGCGGCACCGGCGCCGAGGCAGACGATCTTCGCCGTTTCCAGCGACTTGCCCTGCACGTGGAGCGCGTTGATGAGGCCGGCGCAGATGATGACCGCGGTGCCGTGCTGGTCGTCGTGGAAGACCGGGATATCGAGCGACTTCTTCAGCGCGGCCTCGATCTCGAAGCAGTGCGGCGCGGCGATGTCTTCGAGGTTGATGCCGCCGAAAGTCGGCGCGATCGCTTCGACCACCTTGATGAACTCCTGCGGCGTCCTGGCGTTGACCTCGATGTCGTAGACGTCGATGCCGGCGAACTGCTTGAACAGCACGCCCTTGCCTTCCATCACCGGCTTGGCGGCGAGCGGCCCGCAGTCACCCAGGCCGAGGATGGCGGTGCCGTCGGTGATCACCGCGACGAGGTTGCCCTTGTTGGTGTAGTCGTAGGCGCGGGCGGGATTCTTGGCGATTTCAAGCACCGGCTGCGCGACGCCCGGCGTGTAGGCAAGCGACAGGTCGGCTTGCGTGGCGCAGGGCTTGGACGACTCGACCGAGAGCTTGCCGGGCTTGGGCAGGCGGTGGTAGTCGAGGGCTTTCTTCTTGAGGTCGGCAGGGCGCATGGAGACTGACGGTCGGGCAGATTGAACAAGCGCTCATTATCGCGGATTCAGCCGCGATCCGCCCAGCCGAGGCGCGTCAGTCTTTCCATATTTTGAGCTGGGCGCGCAGGCGCGCGACGGCCTGCGAATGCAGCTGGCACACGCGCGATTCGGACACGCCGAGCACGGCGCCGATTTCCTTCAGGTTCATGTCCTGCTCGTAGTACATGCCCATCATGCTGCGCTCGCGCTCGGGCAGGTGATGGATCGCGGCGACCAGGCTCTTGCGGAAGCCGCCGTCCTCCAGCAGCGCCAGGGGGTCGCTGCTGCCGTCGACCAGGTAGCGCTCGAGGAAGCTCGCGCTGTCCTCGTCGGAGAAATCCTCGTAATAGAGCAGCTGCGAGCATTTCACGTCGCCCAGCATGGACTGGTACTGGTCGATGGGCATGCCGAGCTCGGCGGAGATTTCCTGCTCGGTCGGCGACTTGCCGTTGCGCTGCTCCAGCCGATGGATGGCGGATTCGATCTGACGCGATTTCTGCCGCACGTGGCGCGGCAGCCAGTCGGCCTCGCGCAGCTCGTCGAGCATGGCGCCGCGAATGCGCTGGGTGGCATAGGATTCGAATTGCGCGCCCTGGGTGCCGTCGAAGCGTCCGACGGCGTCCATCAGGCCGATCAGGCCGACCTGGATGAGGTCGTCGACCTCGACGCTGGCCGGCAGGCGCGCCATCATGTGATAGGCAATGCGCTTGACCAGCGGCGCGTACTTCTTGATCTGTTCGTCCTGCGACGAAGCTTTACCCGCCATAGTTCTGTCTACGTTTCCTGGGTCGTGTCATGCGACGGCCCGCGGGCCCGTCTCCTCTTCCGCCATTCTACTGGCAAGCGCGGCAAATGCGTCAGTTTCGTGGGCCAGGCTGCCTATTCTTTGCGCACCCCTCCCATCGAGAAATTGCCGGCACGCTGCTTCGAGTCGCGCGCACGCCGCCGCCTCGCCGAGCAGCAGGATGGCCGCGTCGCAATCATGATGGGCCAGCGTCTTGAGCAGGCGATACGCCGGCTTGAGCTGCGCCTGCGCCACGTCCAGCACCAGGATGTGTCTGCCTGCGAGCGGCACCGCCACCTTGTCCGATTCCAGCGGGTGGTCGAACACGAGGCAGTCGTAATGCGCCGCCAGCACGGCAAGTTCCGGCGCGTCGGCCTCGATGCCGGGAGCGTGCCAGCCGTCGCCGCCGGGCAGCGCGAGCGTTTGCAGCTGCCCGCGCGCAAGCTGCTGGCGCCAGTCGAACAGGCTGCGGACCTGGCCGGCGAACTGGCGGCCCTGCACGTCGATCAGGAGCGTGCGCCGGCCCTGCCGGGCCAGTGCGTCGAGAAGGCGCTGGGACGCTGCGGGCAGCGCGGAGACACAATGGATGCTGCGGGCCGGGCGGCCGGCCTGACGCCGCCGCAGGCCGGCCGCCTGGTCAGCCGCCATGTCCGCCGCGACGCTCGGCACGAGCGGCTTCGACACCGGCCATGAGCGGCCAGTCTTCCGCTTCCAGCGCATAGGGCGTGGCGAGCTGCCCGCCCTTGAGCGCGCGGTCGACCAGGTAGGCGGCGTTGGGCCGGTGCAGGTCTTCCGGCACGCGCTGGCCGCCGCTGATCCAGGCCAGCGGCAAGCGGTGACGGATCAGTCCGTCGAGCGCGGCGCCCGGCTGCGGCGTCTCGTCGAGCTTGGTGAGGATGCAGCCGATCGCGCCGTTGCCGAAGCGCTGCATCGCCTGCTCGATCGCCGCGCCCTGCTGATTGGCGGCGATCACCGCGAGACGGCGCACGCCCAGCGCGTCGAGCGCCTGGCCTGCGCGCGTGCGCGGGTCGTTCGGCGCGTGGCCGGCGGTGTCGATCAGCACCAGCGCACGGTCGGCGAGCAGCGGCAGCAGCTTCGCCAGCTTGTCCGCATCCTCGGCGACGTGCAGCGACGCGCCGAGCAGATCGGCGTAGACCTTGAGTTGCGCCGTGGCGCCGATGCGGTAGGCGTCGGCCGCGACCAGCGCGACGCGCGCCGCCCCGTGCGCATCGACGCCGCGCGCGGCGAGCTTGGCGAGCGTGGTGGTCTTGCCGGAACCGGTCGATCCGACCAGCGCATAGCGCCCGCCGCGCGCGAGCAGATCGACGTCGCGCGGCAGCAGCGGCAGATTGCGGATCAGCACCTGGCGCAGCCAGCGCTGCGCCGCCTCGGCGTCGAGGCGGCGCGGCAGGCGCGCGGCAAGCGTGCGCGCCAGCGCGCTGCCGAAACCGGCGGCGAACAGCGCCTGCATCAGCTCGACTCGCGCCGGGTCGCGCCGCCGCGTCGCGCCCCAGGCAAAACCGGCCAGCTGGTTCTGCAGCATGCCGCGCAGGCGCGCCAGTTCCTGCAGGATGCGCGAGCCGCCCGCCGCGTCGACCGTCTCGGCGGCGGCCGCCACGGCCAGCTCGCCGTAGGCGCTCGCCAGCAGTTCGACCCCCTGCGGATGCGGTCGCGTCGACAGCACCACGGCGTCGTCGCCGAGCGCCTCGCGCACCCGGGCGAGCCCCTCGCGGGCGTTCGCCGCAATGAAGACCTGCACGCTCATGCTGCTGCTCCGATTCTGAGTTCCGTCGTCACCTGCACCATTTTATCGGCCGGCACCTCGGCATAGGCAATCACCGCCAGTTGCGGCAGGTTGCGCCGCAGGAGACGCGACAGGATGGCGCGCAGGTCGGGCGAGGTCAGCACCACGGGCGGATGGCCCGCACCCGCCTGCTCGGCGACCGCCCGCTCGGCTGCCTCGTTCAGCGCGTCGACCGTGGCCGGCGTCAGCAGCGCTTCGCCCTCGTCGCCCATTTCGTTGAGAAGGCGCGTTTCCGTGTCCGCAGACAGTCCGATCACGTGCAGCGTGTCGCGCCCCTCGAACAGGCGGTCGACGATGCTGCGGCCGAGCGCGGCGCGCACGGTCTCGACCAGTTCGTCGATCGCCTGGGTCCTGGGCGCGCGCGCGGCGAGCGTTTCGAACAGCGTGCGGGTGTCGCGTATGGAAACGTTCTCGGCGATCAGTTGCTGCAGCACCGCCTGCACGCTGGTGAGCGGCAGGTGGCGCGGGGTGACGTCCTCGACCAGGCCCGGATGCATGCGCGACAGCGTGTCGAGCAACTGCTGCACTTCGGTGCGGCCGAGGAGTTCCGGCGCATGCTGGCGGAACACCGCCTCGACCTCGCGCGCGATGAGTTCGGCCGGCGCGAAAACGACGAAGCCGCGCAGTTCGGCGTCCTCCACCCTGCCCGCCTCGATCCAGATGCCGGGCAGGCCCGTGAGCGGCTCGGTGCCCGGCGTGCCGTCGAGCCGCCCCAGCACGTCGCCCATGTCGACCGCCAGCACCTGGCCGCTGGGCAAATCGCCCTGCGCGACGACGACGCCCTTCAAGGTGATGCGGTAGCTGTTCGGCTTGAGCTCGAGGTTGTCGCGCACGCGGATCAGCGGCACCACCAGGCCCATGTCGGTGGCGAAGGCGCGACGCGCCTCGGTGATCCGGGCGAGCGCGGCGCCGCCCTGGTTGCGGTCGACCAGCGGGATCAGCCGATAGCCGACCTCGAGCGCGAGCACGTCGACCGGCGGGATGTCGGCCCAGGTGACGTCAAGCGTTGCGGGCGCCTCTTCCACCGGTTCGGGCGGCAGCAGTTCGGGCAGGCGGCGCTGCCGCAGCGTCAGCCAGTAGCCGAGGCCGGCCAGCACGACGGCGATGCTGAGGAAGGCGGCGTGCGGCGTGCCGGGTATCACCCCCAGCGCGCCGAGCACCGCGGCCGCCACGTAGAGCGTCTGCGGACGGCCGAACACCTGGGTGGAGAACTCGCGGCTGAGATCCTGCTCGCTGGAGGCGCGGCTGACGACGATACCCGCCGCGGTCGAGATGATCAGCGCCGGGATCTGCGTCACCAGGCCGTCGCCGACGGTCAGCAGCGCGTAGCGTCCGAGCGCTTCGGTGAGGCCGAGGTCGTGCTGGAACAGGCCGATCAGCACGCCGCCGATCAGGTTCACCAGCAGGATGATGATGCCGGCGATGGCGTCGCCGCGCACGAACTTGGAGGCGCCGTCCATCGCGCCGTAGAAGTCGGCTTCGCGGCCGATGTCGTGGCGGCGCGCGCGCGCCTCGGTCTCGTTGATGAAGCCGGCGTTGAGGTCGGCGTCGACCGCAAGCTGCTTGCCCGGCATCGAGTCGAGGGTGAAGCGCGCGGCGACTTCGGCGATGCGCCCGGCGCCCTTGGTGATGACGACGAAGTTGATGATGACCAGGATGAGGAACACCACGAAGCCGACGACGTAGTTGCCGCCGACGAGGAAATTGCCGAAGGACTCGATCACCTTGCCCGCCGCGTCCGGCCCGGTGTGCCCCTCCATCAGGATGATGCGGGTCGACGCCACGTTGAGCGCCAGCCGCATCAGCGTGGTCAGCAGCAGCACCGTGGGAAACACGGAAAAATCGAGCGGCCGCCGCGCGTTGAGACTCACCATCAGCACGATCATGGCGAGCGCGATGTTGAGCGTGAACAGCACGTCGAGCATGAAGGTGGGCAAGGGCAGCACCATCATCGCCAGCACCAGCAGCACCAGCGCCGGCACCGCCAGCCGGTTCATCGGCATGCCGAGCAGCATCGCCCCCTGCGCGCTCACCCGATCACCTCGTTAATCGTTTTGGGCATGACGTTCGCCCCCTCTCCCTTTGGGAGAGGGTTGGGGTGAGGGCTCGCCTTGGGCATGACGTTCGCCCCCTCTCCCTTTGGGAGAGGGTTGGGGTGAGGGCTCGATGTGGGCCCAGCCTTTGCTCCCTCCCCCCTTGCGGGGGAGGGTTGGGGAGAGGGGGAAGCTGCTCCCAAGAATCCAGCACCACTCCCCCGCCCCGCCTGCTGCTGCCGCGCCCGCAGCTGCGCCTGCACCTCGGCCGGCAGTTCGGCCTCGCGCGCTTCGGCGAGCACGTCCCGCCAGCTCATCGCATGCCGGCGCAGGTAGCGCCACCAGCGCCAGCCGGCATCGAGGAGCGCGGCGACGGCCAGCGCGGCCACCAGCGCGAGCACGCCCTGGCCGACCCAGCCGGCCGCGCCACCGGGATGCCGTTCCAGATCGTCCAGTGCCGCCCAGCCGGCTGTCAGCGCCCAGGCCACGGCCAGTCCGACCAGCACCAGCTTCAGCGCCGCCAAGGCCGCGTCGAACCAGCCGTCGGCCGAGAACAGCCGCGCAAGGGATTTGAAGGGATGGACGCGCGCCGGATCGGCCTGCGTCAGATGCGGCGCATAGACCCAGCCGGACAGCAGCATGGGCGCGACCAGCGCCGCGACGAACAGCGCGACGAGCACCGGCAGCGCAGCCCACAGCACGGCCACGACCGCCTCGACGAAGGCCGGCGCAAACGGCTGCGCGGCATGGGTCAATGCAGCCGTGAGCGTCGCCTGCAGGCTCGCGGCCAGCGCCGGCGCCTGCCAGCCCAGCACGCCCAGTGCCGTCAGCAGGATCAGCCAGCCGGCCAACTCGCGCGAACGCGGCACGTCGCCCGCTTCGCGGGCTTCCTGCAGGCGCCGTGCACTCGCCGGTTCGGTACGGGAAAGATCAGACTCCTCGGCCATGCTCGTCTCGAATTTCAGGCGAGTCTAGCACGATGCGGGAGAGGACATCCCGCCCGTCGGGCTGTCCGGACGGCTTGAGAAGCGGCGCGAATCGGCTATGTTGGTTCAATGCGGCGGCGGCCGCGAACGCGCACCGGGAAGGAGGGGACACGCATGCAGTTGCTGCAGTTCGAGACGGCGGGGCCGGACAACGAAGCCTATCTGGTCGAGATCGACATGGTGGAAACCTCGGACGAGCGCGCGGTGGACATCCGCTACGCCATCGTCCGCGAGGGACACCTGCCGGTGATCGCCCGCGTGTATTTCGACACCCGCGAGGGCGTGATCCACCTGTCCGGGCTGGAGATCGCCGTGACCGGCTACATGGCCTGCCTCATCGCGTGCGGGCTTGGGCACATCATGCAGGAAGTGCTGCAGTGCTGGCGGGCGGGCAGGCGTTCGCCGAAGCAGCTCCTGGCCTGCCTGCGCGACAAGGGCGTCGATCTGACGCCCGGTCTGGTGAACTGCTCGGTGTCGTGCCTGGCGGCGCTGTAGCCGCGACGCCTCAGCTGACCTCGTCGATCCAGGCCATCTGGATGGCTTCGAGGATTTTCTCGCCGGAGTGATTGGGGTCGTCCTCGAACTCGGGCAGTTCCATCACCCAGGCATGCAGGTCGGTGAAGCGAATGGTGCGCGGGTCGATCTCGGGGTGGGCTTCGGCGAGTTCGATGGCGATGTCGAGCGTGTCCGTCCACTTCATGTCAGTGTCCTTCCTTGACCATATTGATCGTGTACTTGGGAATCTCGATCACCAGGTCGGCGTTGGCGACGCGCGCCTGGCACGACAGCCGCGACTGCGGCTCCAGCCCCCAGGCCTTGTCGAGCAGATCGTCCTCTTCTTCGGTCGATTCCGCCAGCGAATCGAAACCTTCGCGCACGATCACGTGACAGGTGGTGCAGGCGCAGGATTTCTCGCAGGCGTGCTCGATCTCGACGCCGTTGGCGAGCAGGGTGTCGCAGACGGTGTCGCCGGGCTTGGCCTCGATGACGGCGCCTTCGGGGCAGAGTTCGACGTGGGGCAGTACGATGAGCTGGGGCATGGCATTCGGGCCGGTCAGGCCGCTTGGGAGTGTTGGCTCGGCAGGGCGGCGAGCACGCCGTCCCAGAAGTGCAGGCGGGCGTCGACCGCGGCTTCCGCCGCCGCCTCGGCCTCGCGCCATTTGCTTTCGTCGCCGCCGACCAGCGCGGCGAGCAGGCGCAGCGACAGCGGCGCGTGGAAATCCTCGTCCAGGTGGACGTGACGGTTCAGATAGTAGTGGAAGCTCGGCGCCTGCGCTTCGCTCACCGCCATGCGCGACAGGAAGGCGCGGAACATCGACGGGATGACGTGCTCGCGGCCGAGCGCCAGCGCAGCGGCGACGGTGTGCGGCTTGCCGCTGTCGATGAAGCCGAAGGTGGTGCGGGTGAACGCGGCCGACGGCGCGGGCGCAAGTCCGGAGGCGAGCGCGGCGGCGATGCCCTGCCCGCCCGCGATCTCGACAAAGCGCGCCGGCACGTCGGCGTTGGCGCCGATCTCGCGCATCGCGGCGAGATACAGCAGGAAGTGGCTGGTATGGCCTTCATGGCCCGGCAGCGCGACGTCGGATTCCTCTTCCAGCACCAGCTCGTTGATGAAGCGCTGCACCGAGGCGTCCTTGCCCGGCACCCACGGCCAGCGCGCCGGTGCGACCTGGTGCTGCAGGTATTTGATCAGCGACATGAAATCCCACACCGAATAGACGTGGTGCTGCATGAACACGCGCAGGTCGTCGAGCGTCTGCACGGCAGCGTAGATCGGGTGGGCTTCGAGCTTCACCCGCAGGGATTCGATGAAGGCGTCGTTCAGCATGATGCGGTCAGCCAAAGTTTTCCAGTTTCTGTCCGGCCATTGCGCGGCGCACGTTGCGGTCCATGCGGCGCTGCGCGAATTCGGTGGTGGCGGCGTTGAGCGCCTCGATGCCGCGCTTGATGGCCAGGTGGTGATTGGGCTCAACGTCGGGGCCCGCCATCAGCTTTTCAAGGGCGGCGATGGCGACCTCGATCGCCGCGGCCTCCTCCGCGTTCAGCAACTCGCCGTCCTGGGCGAGCGCCGCGCGGGTGGCGGCGATCAGGCCTTGCGCGTCGACGACCTGCTCGTTCAGCGCGCGCGCGTACATGTCGTCCCTGGCGTGGGTGAAGGCGTCCTTCAGCATGCGCGTGATCTCGTCGTCGCCGAGGCCGTACGAGGGCTTGACCTGCACGCTCGCCTCGACGCCGCTGCTCTGCTCGCGCGCAGACACCGACAGGAGGCCGTCGGCGTCGACCTGGAAGGTGACGCGGATGCGCGCCGCCCCCGCCACCATGGGCGGAATGCCGCGCAGCTCGAAGCGCGCCAGCGAGCGGCAGTCGGACGCCAGCTCGCGCTCGCCCTGCAGCACGTGCACGCTCATTGCGGTCTGGCCGTCCTTGAAGGTGGTGAACTCCTGCGCGCGCGCGGTGGGAATGGTGGTGTTGCGGGGGATGATCTTTTCGGTGAGCCCGCCCATGGTTTCGAGGCCGAGCGACAGCGGAATCACGTCGAGCAGCAGCCAGTCGTCGCCCGCGCGGTTGCCCGCCAGCACGTCGGCCTGGGTGGCGGCGCCGAGCGCGACGACCTTGTCGGGGTCGAGATTGGTCAGCGGCGTCTGCTTGAAGAAATCGGCGACGGCCCGGCGGATGCACGGCATGCGGGTGGAGCCGCCGACCATGACCACACCCTTCACCTCGTCGGTCGCGAGGCCCGCATCGCGCAGCGCCTTGCGGGTCGGCGCCAGCGTTTTCTTCACCAGGCTCGCGGTCATGGCGTTGAATTCGGCCTGGGTCAGCGTCGCGTCCATCATTTCGCCGGTCGACAGCACGGCCGTGACGCGCACCTCGGTGTGCTCGGTCAGCGCTTCCTTGGCGTCGCGCGCCTTGGTCAGCAACAGGCGCATATCGCCGGCGGACAACGGCTGGAAGCGGCCCTGCTCGATCATCCAGCAGAACACGCGCTGGTCGAAGTCGTCGCCGCCGAGCGCCGAGTCGCCGTTGGTCGCGAGCACTTCGAACACGCCCTTGGACAGCTTGAGGATGGAAATGTCGAAGGTGCCGCCGCCGAGGTCGTAGACCGCGTAGACGCCCTCGGATGCGTTGTCGAGGCCGTAGGCGATGGCGGCCGCGGTCGGCTCGTTCAGCAGGCGCAGCACGTTGAGGCCGGCGAGCTGCGCGGCGTCCTTGGTCGCCTGGCGCTGGGCGTCGTCGAAATAGGCCGGCACGGTGATGACCGCGCCGACGAGTTCGCCGCCGAGCGCCGCTTCGGCGCGCGCGCGCAGCGCCCTGAGGATTTCGGCCGACACCTCGACCGGGCTTTTCACGCCGGCAGCGGTCTTCAACTGCACCATGCCGGGCGCATCGACGAAGTGGTACGGCAGGCTGGCAATGTCGTCGATGTCTGCGATGCCGCGGCCCATGAAGCGTTTCACCGACACGATGGTGTTGTGGGGGTCGCAGTTCTGCGCGGCTTGCGCGGCATAGCCGACGTCCGCCCGGCCGTCCGGGTGGTAGCGCACCACCGAGGGCAGCAGCGAGTGGCCGGCCGCGTCGTCGATCACCGCGGCGATGCCCGAGCGCACCGTGGCCACCAGCGAATTGGTCGTGCCCAGGTCGATGCCGACCGCCAGCCGGTGCTGGTGCGGGGCGGTGGACATGCCGGGTTCGGCAATCTGCAGCAGGGCCATCGTTCTTAAGCTTCCAGTTCTTCGTACACGTCGCCGACCTCGGCGATGAGCTTGTCCATGAAACGCAGCTGGCGCACGGCTTCGCGCGCGCCTTCGTAATCCTTCGCCACGTCGATCAGTTCCGCGAGCTGCGCCTCGATGCGGCGGTGCGCCGCACGCAGCGCGTCGGTGAGCGCATCGAGCGCGTCGGCATTTTTCGCCGCCCGCGCCTCGTCGATCGCCTCGCGCCATTCCATCTGCTGCATCAGGAAAGCCGGCGCCATTTTCGTGTTGCTGGCGTCGAGCGCGTCGATGCCCTGCAGCTTCAGGAGATACACGCCGCGGCTCACCGGATGCTTCAGCGTCTGGTAGGCCTCGTTGACCTGCGTCGCCCACTGCATCGCCACCCGCTGCTCGGCATCCGGCTGCGCTGCAAAGCGGTCGGGATGCACCGTGTTCTGCATGTCGCGGTAGGCGGCGTCGAGCTTGTCGCGGTCGAGCGCGTAGGCCTGCGGCAGGCCGAAGAGCTCGAAGTGGGTTTGGGTCAAATCCATTGTTTAGGGGCCAGGGGCTAGGATCTAGGGGCTAGGATTTAGGGGGCTTTGTGCTTCGCGTCTTAAATAAAAGGGTGCGGCCTAGAGCCGCACCATCCCTAGTCCCTAGATCCTAACTCCTAGCCCCTAACTCCTAGCCCCTACCGTTCAAACGTTGAACGACTCGCCGCAGCCGCACTCGTTCTTCACGTTCGGGTTGTTGAACTTGAAGCCTTCATTCAGCCCTTCGCGGGCGTAGTCGAGTTCGGTGCCGTCGATGTAGGCGAGGCTCTTGGGGTCGACGAAGACGGTCACGCCATGGCTGGTGAAGACCTCGTCGCCTTCGGGCACGTCATCGGCGAACTCCAGCTTGTAGGCCATGCCGGAGCAGCCGGTGGTGCGCACGCCGAGACGGATGCCGACACCCTTGCCGCGCTTGGCGAGGTAGTTGGTCACGTGTTGCGCTGCGCGCTCGGACAGGGTCACCGCCATGGCTTACTCCAGGCCCTTTTTCTGCTTGTAGTCGGCGACCGCGGCCTTGATCGCGTCTTCCGCGAGGATCGAGCAGTGGATCTTCACCGGCGGCAGCGCGAGTTCCTCGGCGATCGCCGTGTTCTTGATTTCCATCGCCTGGTCGAGCGTCTTGCCCTTGACCCATTCGGTCACCAGCGAAGACGAGGCAATCGCCGAGCCGCAGCCGTAGGTCTTGAACTTGGCATCCTCAATGCGGCCGTCGGCGCCGACCTTGATCTGCAGCTTCATCACGTCGCCGCAGGCGGGCGCGCCCACCATGCCGGTGCCGACGCCGTCGTCTTCCTTGGCGAAGGAACCCACGTTGCGGGGGTTTTCGTAGTGGTCGAGTACTTTTTCGCTGTAAGACATGTTTCGCTCCTTTCAGTCGCTTGGGAGGGGTTGGGATCTAGGGGCTAGGATCTAGGGGGGCTTTGTGCTTCGCGCCCTTTGATTTGGCGCGGCTTTCGCCGCGCGATCGCTAGCCCCTAACTCCTAGTTCCTAGCCCCTAAAATCAATGTGCAGCCCACTGCACGGTATTCAAATCGATGCCTTCCTTGAACATCTCCCACAGCGGAGACAGTTCGCGCAGCTTGCCGATCTTCTCGTGCAGGAGCTTGATCGCGTAGTCGACTTCTTCCTCGGTGGTGAAGCGGCCGATGGAGAAGCGGATCGAGCTGTGCGCGAGTTCGTCGGAACGGCCCAGGGCGCGCAGCACGTAGGACGGCTCGAGGCTGGCCGACGTGCAGGCGGAACCGGACGACACCGCGAGGTCCTTGATCGCCATGATCAGCGACTCGCCTTCGACGAAGTTGAAGCTGACGTTGAGGTTGTGCGGCACGCGCTGGTCCATGTCGCCGTTGAGGTGCACTTCCTCGATGTCCTTCAAGCCGTTGTAGAGGCGGTCGCGCAGCATGCGGATGCGCTCGTTCTCGGTCGCCATTTCTTCCCTGGCGATGCGGAAGGCTTCGCCCATGCCGACGATCTGGTGCGTCGCCAGCGTGCCCGAGCGCATGCCGCGCTCGTGGCCGCCGCCGTGCATCTGCGCTTCGAGGCGGATGCGCGGCTTGCGGCGCACGTACAGGGCGCCGATGCCCTTGGGGCCGTAGGTCTTGTGGGCCGAGAACGACATCAAATCCACGGGCAGCGACTTCAGGTCGATTGGCATCTTGCCGGTGGCCTGCGCGGCGTCGACGTGGAAGACCACACCCTTCTCGCGGCAGATTTTTCCAATTGCGGCGATGTCCTGGATCACGCCGATCTCGTTGTTGACCGCCATCACCGAGGCCAGCACGGTATCGGGGCGGGTCGCGGCGCGGAACTCGTCGAGGTCCAGCAGGCCGTTTTCCTTGACGTTCAGATAGGTCGCCT
Organism: Pseudomonadota bacterium; assembly: GCA_040753235.1. Classification (GTDB taxonomy): domain Bacteria; phylum Pseudomonadota; class Gammaproteobacteria; order Burkholderiales; family Thiobacillaceae; genus Thiobacillus. The sequence goes on along the minus strand of JBFMET010000007.1, from coordinate 75,906 downwards.
CGAAGCCCTGGCGCTCCATCTCGCGCACGGTGTCGAGCACGGCCTTGTGTTCGGTGCGCACGGTGATGATGTGCTTGCCCTTGGTGCCCGAGTAGAAATGGCCCGCGCCCTTGATGGCGAGGTTGTTCGACTCGGTCGCGCCCGAGGTGAACACGATTTCCTTGGGATCGGCGCCGACCAGCGCGGCGACGTGGCCGCGCGCCTCTTCCACCGCGGCTTCCGCGTCCCAGCCGTAGGGATGCGAGCGCGAGGCGGGGTTGCCGAAATGCTCGGTCAGGTAGGGGATCATCTTGGCCGCCACTCGGGGGTCGACCGGGGTGGTGGCGGAATAGTCGAAATAAAGCGTCTTCATCTGTGTTGCCCTGATTGGATCTTCAAGCGGCCAGCGTCATCTTCGACGCGCGGCGGTCCTGCATCACTTTTTCCTTGCACTCGTCCTGCTTGGCGACCAGCGAGGCCAGCGTGACGTTGTCGAGGTAATCGTAGATGTGGGCGTTGAGGCCCATCCACAAGTCGTGCGTCAGGCAGCGGTGCTCGTCGTGGCAGTTTTCCTTGCCGCCGCACTGGGTCGCATCGATGGGTTCGTCGACCGCGCGGATGATGTCGGCCACGCTGACTTCGGCCAGCGGCTTGGCGAGGTAGTAGCCGCCGCCGGGGCCGCGCACGCTTTCGACCAGCGCATGCCGGCGCAGGCGGCTGAACAGTTGCTCGAGGTAGGACAGGGAAATGTCCTGGCGCTCGCTGATGCCGGCCAGCGTGACCGGGTTCTTGCCGCCGCGCAGGGCCAGATCGAGCATGGCGGTGACGGCAAAACGGCCTTTGGTAGTCAATCTCATCGCGGTTTCTCCTGAAATTGGGCTCGAACTATAAAATTCCCGAGCATTTCAGTCAACTATTGCTTACCTTAATAATTTAGTCAACTATTTTGTTCAGATAGTTCGGGTCGAAACCGTCGGGCTTGTCCTGCCCCGCCGGCAGTTCGGCGCCCAGTTTCTGCAACTGTTCCAGGATGAGATCGAGCCGGTGGTCGATGTGGGCCGAATGGTCGATCAGCCCGTGGATCGCCTTCACCACCGGGTCGTTCATGTCGGCCGAAATGGCGTAGGCGGAAAAGCCCAGTTTTTCGGCCTGTTGGTTGCGTTGCTTCTCGGCGGCGCTGTCGAGAATGCGCGCCGGGATGCCGACCGCGGTGGCGTCCTCCGGCACGTCCTTCACCACCACGGCGTTGGAACCGACGCGCGCGTTGGCACCGATGGTGATGGGGCCGAGGATCTTCGCGCCCGCGCCCACCACCACGCCGTTCTTCAGCGTGGGATGGCGCTTGCCCTTGTTCCACGAGGTGCCGCCCAGCGTCACGCCGTGATAGAGGGTGCAGTCGTCGCCGATCTCGGCGGTCTCCCCCACCACGACGCCCATGCCGTGGTCGATGAAGACGCGGCGGCCGATGGTCGCGCCGGGGTGGATTTCGATGCCGGTGAGCCAGCGCCCGATGTGCGAGGTGAAGCGCGCCAGCCACTTCCACTGCATGCGCCACAGCCGGCTTGCCAGGCGGTGGATGAGCATGGCGTGGAAGCCCGGGTAGGTCGTCACGACCTCGAAAGTCGAGCGCGCGGCAGGGTCGCGGTCGAACACGACCGCGATGTCTTCCTTGAGTTGGCTGATAAGGCTCATGGGCGAAGGATGCTTATTCCGAGTAATTTAGTCAACTATTGTGCGCCGCGGTTCCCGCCCCGCTTCGCCTCCTGCGCCGCGGTGAGAATGCCGCGCAGGATGTTCACTTCTTCCTTCGCCAGCCGGGTGCGCGAAAACAGCCGGCGCAGCTTGAGCATGAGCTTGCCGGGCGAGCCGGGGTTGAGGAATTCGAGTTCGGCCAACGCGGTTTCCAGGTGGACGTAGAACTTCTCGACCTCGTCGCCGCTGGCGGCGTCCAGCTCGGGCTGCGGCCAGCTTGCGCGGCCCAGCCAGGTCTGGCGGATTTCGTAGCACAGCACCTGCACCGCAGCGGCGAGGTTGAGCGAGCTGTAGTCGGGGTTGGCGGCGATCGTCACCAGGCCCTGGCACAGGCTCAGTTCCTCGTTCGACAGCCCGCTGGTTTCGTTGCCGAACACCAGCGCCACCGGCCCCGTCTGCGCTTCGGTGAGCAGACGCGCAGACGCCTCGGGCGGCGTCAGCACCTCGGCGACGATGTCGCGGCGACGCGCCGACACGCCGAGCGCCAGCGCGGTGTCGGCGAGCGCTTCGGCGAGCGTCGCGCACACCCGGGCGCGGGCCAGCAGATCGGTCGCGCCCGAGGCCATCGCGTCGGCCTGACTGTTGGGAAAGATCGCGGGCTCGACCAGCACCAGATCGGCGAGCCCCATGGTCTTCATCGCGCGCGCGGCGGCGCCGATGTTGCCGGGGTGGCTGGTGCGCGCGAGCACGATGCGAATGTTGGCGAGAAGCTGGGGATTCGGCTGCGTCATCAAGTAAAATGCGGGCTCGTTCTTTGAAGCCCGTGACCTCCAATGCATCCCATGCTCAACACGGCGGTGAAAGCCGCCCGCAAAGCCGGGGCGATCATCAATCGCGCCTCGCTCGACCTCGACCAGCTCACCGTGCGGAGCAAACAGGACCGCGACTACGTCAGCGAAGTCGACCAGATGGCCGAACGCGCCATCATCGAAACGCTGCTCGACGCCTATCCAAACCACGGGATTCTAGCAGAGGAGTCCGGCACGGCCGACGCCAGGAACGGCGAGGACTACGTGTGGATCATCGATCCGCTCGACGGCACCACCAACTTCCTCCACGGCCTGCCGCAGTACTCGGTGTCGATCGCGCTCAAGCACAAGGGCCAGATCACCCAGGCCGTCGTGTTCGACCCCGCGCGCAACGAACTCTTCACCGCCAGCCGCGGCCGCGGCGCCATGCTCAACGACCGCCGCATCCGCGCCAGCAAGCGCAGCAAAATGAGCGAATGCCTGATCGGCACCGGCTTCCCCTTCCGCGATTTCAGTTTCGCCGAGGCCTACCTCAACATGTTCCGCGACATGATGAAGGCGACCTCGGGCCTGCGCCGCCCCGGCTCGGCCGCGCTCGACCTCGCCTGGGTCGCCTGCGGCCGCTACGACGGCTTCTGGGAAATGCGGCTGAACCCCTGGGACATCGCCGCCGGCAGCCTCATCGCGCAGGAGGCCGGCGCGCTGGTCGGCAACTTCATGGGCAACGAGGGCTTCCTCGACTCCGGCAACATCGTCGCCGGCAACCCCAAGGTGTTCGCGCAGATGCTGCACATCCTCGCGCCGCACCTGCCGCCGGAACTGAAAGTCTGACGCCGGCCCGTCCATGAGCGCCGCCAAGGAGGCCGCCGCCCATACGCCGATGATGCAGCAGTACCTCGGCATCAAGGCGCAGCATCCCGACATGCTGCTGTTCTACCGTATGGGCGACTTCTACGAGCTGTTCTACGACGACGCCGAGAAGGCCGCGCGGCTGCTCAACATTACGCTCACCACGCGCGGCGCGTCGGCCGGCAGCCCGATCAAGATGGCGGGCGTGCCCTACCACAGCGCCGAGCAATACCTCGCGCGCCTCTTGAAGCTGGGCGAATCGGTGGTCATCGCCGAGCAGGTCGGCGACCCCGCGACGAGCAAAGGCCCGGTCGAGCGCCAGGTCACGCGCATCGTCACCCCCGGCACGCTGACCGATTCTGGCCTGCTGGACGAGACGCGTGACACGCTGATCCTGGCGATCGCACCCAGTAGCGACACGCTGGGCGTGGCCTGGCTCAACCTCGCCGCCGGGCGCTTCCAGGTCAGCGAAATCGCGCCGACCGCCCTGCCCGCGCTGCTCGCGCGCATCCGCCCGGCGGAGATCCTCGCACCGGACGATTTCGCCCTCGACGCGCCCTGCGCGCTCCGTCGGCTGGCGCCCTGGCAGTTCGATTCGGCAAGCGCGGCCAACCGACTCGCGCAGCAGTTCGGCAGCCGCGACCTCGCCGGCTTCGGCGTCGCCGACCTGCGGCTTGCCATCGCCGCCGCCGGCGCGCTGCTCGACTATATCCAGACCACGCAGCGCACCGTGTTACCCCATATTCAGTCGATCCGCGCCGAGCGCGACGGCGAATTCGTGCAGCTCGACGCCGCCACCCGGCGCAACCTCGAACTCACCGAAACGCTGCGCGGCGAAGCGGCGCCGACCCTGCTCTCCGTGCTCGACACCACCGCGACCGGCATGGGCACGCGGCTGTTGCGCCACTGGCTGCACCATCCGCTGCGCGACCGCGACATCCTGATCGGGCGCCGCGACGCCATCGGCGTGCTGGCCGACGCACCCGACACCGCCGCCGCGCTCACCCGCCACCTGAAAGGCTGCGCCGACGTCGAGCGCATCGCCGGCCGCATCGCCTTGCGCAACGCGCGTCCGCGCGACCTCTCCGGCCTGCGCGACACGCTCGCGCTGTTGCCCGAACTCGCCGCTGCCCTGCCTGACGACGGCGCGCGGCTATCTGCGCTCAAGGCTTCGCTCGCCGCCCGCCCCGACCTGCACGCCCTGCTCGCCCGCGCCGTCCAGCCCGAACCCGCCAGCGTGCTGCGCGAAGGCGGCGTGATCGCCGACGGGTTTGACGCCGAGCTCGACGAGCTGCGCGCGCTGACGCGCGACGCCGGCGCCTTCCTGCTGGAGCTGGAAACGCGCGAGCGCGCGCGCACCGGCATCGGCAACCTCAAGGTCGAATACAACAAGGTGCACGGCTTCTACATCGAAGTCAGCCGCGCGCAGGCCGACAAGACGCCGGTGCCCGACGACTACCGCCGCCGGCAGACGCTGAAGAACGCCGAGCGCTACATCACGCCTGAACTCAAGGCCTTCGAGGACAAGGCGCTGTCCGCGCAGGACCGCGCGCTGGCACGCGAGAAGCTCCTGTTCGAGGCGCTGCTCGACACGCTGACGCCGCACGTGCCGGACCTGCTTGCGATTGCCGCGGCGCTCGCCGAAATCGACGTGCTGGCGAGCCAGGCCGAACGGGCGTCCACGCTCAGGCTGTGCGCGCCCGACTACAGCGAGGAGCCCGGCATCGTCATCCGCGGCGGCCGCCATCCCGTCGTCGAGGCGCAGGTCGACCACTTCATCCCCAACGACGTCACGCTCAACCGCACCCGGCAGATGCTGCTCATCACCGGCCCCAACATGGGCGGCAAGTCGACCTACATGCGCCAGGTCGCGCTGATCACGCTGATGGCCTGCTGCGGCCTGTGGGTGCCGGCCAGCTCGGCGAAAATCGGCGACGTCGACCAGATCTTCACCCGCATCGGCGCGTCGGACGATCTCGCCGGCGGGCGTTCGACCTTCATGGTCGAAATGACCGAGACCGCGCACATCCTGCACAACGCCAGCGCGAATAGTCTTGTATTGCTCGACGAGATCGGCCGCGGCACCTCCACCTTCGACGGCCTTGCGCTCGCGTGGGCGGTCGCGCGCCACCTGGTCACCGCGACGCGCGCGTTCACCCTGTTCGCCACCCACTATTTCGAGCTGACCCAGCTGGCGCAGGAATTCCGCCAGCTCGCCAACGTCCACCTCGACGCCAAGGAGCACGGCGCCGACCTGGTGTTCCTGCACGCGGTGGAAGAAGGCCCGGCCTCGCAGAGCTACGGCATCCAGGTCGCGCGCCTCGCCGGCGTGCCGAGCCCGGTGATCCTCGCGGCGCGCCGCCACCTGCGCGAGCTCGAGGACGCCCAGCTGCAGCCCGGCCCGCAGGGCGACCTGTTCGCCGCCCACCTGCCCAACGACGAACCGCCGCCGCATCCCGCGCTCGACCAGCTGCGCGAACTCGACCCCGACACGCTCACGCCAAAGGCGGCGCTGGACATGCTGTATGCGCTGAAGGCGCATTTATAAAGCTTGGCGCGCTGAAGGCGCATTTATAAAAGCTTGGCGCCCTGAAGGCACTGCTATGAAAACCCTGCGCCTGGACACCACCGAGCTCGACCTCGACTTCAACGCCCTGCTCAAACTGGCGACCGCCATCGCCCAACACCAGCTGGGCGAAGACACGATGTTGCTGAGCTGGTACGACCGCGAGCGCGATCTGGAATCCCCGGCCGGGGTCAGCGAATGCCACGAAGGCTGCGCGACCAAAGGGTCGTGGGACTACGCGCTGAATCGCGGCGCGCGGCTGGCGGTGGAGTTCGACGCCGGCCGCTGCTATTTTTGTTTTCTTTAGGGACGTATCCGGCGTTCGGGCCGGACTGGGCCAATGTTTCTTGCACGGGTATTCCCGTCATTAGGATGGCTCAGGTGAATAGCCGGTATAGCGCAGGTTGACGACGTTGACAGCTACGCCGCGTGAGTGGCAGCTTTCGCGGGGCCTGGGGCAACGGTCGACCCTAAGGAGCCGGTCGGCGTTTCCAAGCAGATTTCCCGATTCCGCACGTTAGCATGTGCGAGCGAGGCCTAGTATCAAGTTAGCCTAGTAACGCTTCGGGACAGCGACACCGCCCTTGCGCAGGATGCCAGCCTCGACCCGGTAGATGTCGGGTACGTTGATCTTGCCGTTGCTTCGTTCTTCCATCACGGCAACGGCTTTCATTGCTTCGAGCAGCGCTTCTGGCCCTGGGCTGTCCGCCAGGCCAGCGGGCGTCTTAGACACCTCGCTATAAGTCGATGACTCGATGGCCCTCAGGACGTGGCTGTCCTCCCACAGCTGAAAAAGCTGGGCGCGAAACATGGGAACGAACTGCCGGGCGAGAGCTTCTAGTGAGGGTCGAATCCACTCGTAGTCCTCATAAAGCTCGTTCAAGCGACTTTGGGACGCCGACCGCACCCCATCAAGGAGACCCAAGTGGTCGATGGCGCGGTCAGTAGGGGCCGGCACATGCTCTGCGGCCTCTTTCCACGCCGTAAGGAAGGTTCGGGGCGAACAGGTGTTTGCCGCATCGCTCAAATGTAGGGGGACCCATGTATACACAAGGCCACGCTTCTTGCTGCTCCCCATATACTCGCCGGCCAAGGCATGCACAAGCCTACGCTGCTCGTTTACATGCAACCTACTGTCCTCCCCGTTGAGCGGTAATGCGGCCAATGTATTGGTCTGCTCGGCCAGCATGCTTAATGCTGGTTGTCCGTCCGGGTTGCGCAAGATCTCGAACAGCACCAAGCCATACAGTTCTTCCGGCTGCCAAACCAAGCTGACATGGTCGTTCCTAATCTTAGAGCTGTCTTGAAACCTGAATATCTCCCGGTCGGAAAACATATCCACGCGCATGAATATTTTGGTGCGTATGGACTCGAAGGACTGAAGACCGATCGCTAAGCGCAACAAGGCGCGGGTGAGTTCCCTGATGGTGCTCCAATCCTGCGCCAGCCTATCGAGTGCATCAAAAACCACCAGCAGGTACTGCTTCTTGGCCGCCAGTTGGTTGTCCAACTGTGAGAGCGTTTCAGAATAGTAGCTGGGCTGCTGTTGAAGCATGCCGATCGTAGCAGCCAAAGTGTCGAACTTGCTGCCGAGCATGTCCTCCGCAATGCGTACCAGCAAGGCCTTCCAGACCAGGTCTGGGTTGGCGATCGACAGCAGTCTGATTTCCGACAACTCATCTACCGTGGGAGCCAGTTTCTGTTTCTTGTCTGAGCCGTTGAAGCCGATCCTGACCTCAGTGGACTGAAGTTCTGGAAATCGGTAATACCCCGCCAGCTTGTCGCGGATGTCCTTGTTGTAGAGAGCATGGGTCCAAAAACTCTTTCCCATGCCACGCTCGCCGATCACAAGCTGCCGGCGCAAGTCAAGCACGCCCCGATGCCCGGCTGGCAAGAAGGCCTGCTCTGGCAGGATCGTTGTATTCGGCTCCACCCTCGACGCTAGACGAAACTCCGCAATGGCTTGGCGAATAGCGGTAAAGGTATTGACTTTGTAATTCATTTTTCGTGCCCAGCAGAGTCAGGCTCAAGGATACGATCAATCGCATCTAGAAATGAGCGGAAGCTTTGCTCGTAAAAAGCGGTGGTCAAATGTGTGGGCTGGCGAGACGGATCAAAATCTACGAACGTTGGGTTGAACGGAATCATTAGGGGTGCGTGGGGAGCCGAACTGTCCTGCTGGGGGAAGCGAAGGGCGGCGTCTTGGCCACCAACCTCGTCTTCCACCTCTGCGTCATACAGGTACTCTGAATACAGCTCATAGATATCGTCGTGGAACCGCTCTGCGGTGTCTGTGCTTAAGCTCGCCTTGGCGTAGACCGGCCGCAACGCCAGACGCCACTCGGAATTTCGCCCCTGCGCAGCGTCACGCTGCGCTAGGAGTTGGAGTGCCGCAAAAAGCGCCCTATATCCCTCGATCGTTTGCGTCTGGGCTGTACCGAACAGCAGCACGGTCGCACCGAGCCCGATAACCGCTGGTGCAGCCAGTTCCGCTAAGCCAGCTCGGCTGTCGATGAGCACCGCGTCGTAGGAACCCAGCGCGACGAAGCGATCGATCATGGACGAAACCTGCTGGCCAACCGACACCGTGCCTGTTTCGGTGACATCCTCAATCATGGCACGCGACAACTTAGCCAGAATGTTTTCGGGCGCAGCCTCGGATTTGCGGCCTATTGCAGGAATGACGTCGACCACACCCCCGCTGGACGATGTCAGCTGGCTCTTGCCGACGAACCTGCGCAATAGACTATTGTCGACGCCGCCGACGCCATTCTCGACGAGGAAATCGATAACGCCGTAGTCGGGCAGTCGACCGTCTTCGAGTAGCAGGTGCCCCAGACCGGGGGCTTCCAAGTCGAGGTCAATCACGAGAACATTGCGACCTCGTCGCGCCAGATCAGCGGCAGTCACTGTTAATGCTGTGGAACGGCCGACGCCGCCTTTTAAAGATGCAAACACCACGCGTGGCGGGCCGGAAGTTGTGGCGGCAACCGGTTCGGCCAGCCATCCAGTGCCCACGATGCGGCGGTCGACCAAGTAACAGAACTGCTCACCTACTTTAACCGGGATACGCTCGGGAGACGTCAATATAGGGGAAGCGTCGTCTTCGATAGGGTAGACCACCGGGCGGTCCGCCCGCGCGTAGGCGCCGAGGCGCTCGACAATGCGCCGCCCCAGCGGGTCGAGGTACGACGCTTCATCCGCGGGTGCACGCTCGACGCTGGCGAGTACATCTGATTCCACTGGCGCTGGAACGGGCGGACGGTCCGCGGCAAAAAAGGTCAGGCGACCAGTTGCATCCCGGAGCACCGTGCCACGCTCTACGAACGGCTTACCGCCCCACTCTTTAAGAATCTCGATCAGGGTAGGCAGCGCATCATCAAAAAGCACTGGCATTATTGCATCTCCATCTGGAGTATCAGCTTCCTGGCGTCTTGCTGCCACCCATCCACGCGGTCAGCGGGGACTTCATGAGTTGGTGCATACCGCATGTCTGTATTCCACTCCTTGAAAATCTGGGGGTTGCGTGCCATCTGCAGCAGTTCACCGGCCCGACGACCAAATGCGGTGTCCAGCAAGAACGTCTTCAACTCGGGAAAATGCTTGTAGTATGGATCATTGCGTCGCTGATCATTCGCCAAGGGGCGCATACCACTCAGGAGCATTATTTGCTTCACTGCTAACTCGCCCGTTAGACCGTACAAATAGCCTGCCACCGCCTTCGCACCAGGTTGGGCGCCCCCAGTATGGAGGGCGTAGAGCACCTCGGCGGCTCTTAAGTGTCGTCGAGCGGATATCTGGTAGTTGTGTGAGTAGGCCATGGCTGAGGGGTAGCGTAAAGTGTGTGAAGATAGCGCATTCCGTCAGCGCAGGGTATCTAGCTCCTGAAAAACGGCTACTAATTAGTGGTGGCCGGCCTCGTAGATTAGTGATCTGACAGGTCGTCGGCAGGCCAAAGTCATCTCCAGCCTTGCACATGGTTCCGTCAGAACACTGAGTCGAATGCTGTAAATAGTACGCTCTCTGCGTTCCGACAGGTTCGGACACATTTTTGTCAATTAACGTCTGAGTTCCGGAATCGTTTGGCCGGTCTCGGATGCACTACTGTCACGAGTCATACCAAGCCAGCGTCGCCTCCGGCCGATCAAGCAACAGCCATCACAGCCCCCCAGAACGTCCGCTCGCGCTGGCCGGATTTCTGCTGGCACCCCTGGCCGGTTTGGACCGGAATCGCCGGCCGCTACAACCGCAACCCTGACTACGTGCCCGCCACCACCCGAACCATCTGGCCGAGGCAGCTCACCGTTTGCCCCGCGCGGATCTTGGCGGTCTTGCGGCTCTCCGGCTTACCGTCGACGGTGACTTCGCCGTTGGCGATCATGAGCTTGCCCTGCCCGCCGCTGTCGGCGATGCCGGTGAGCTTGAGCAGGTCGCACAGCGCGACGTATTCGCCGCGCAGCTGGAATTCAAGGGCGGCCATGCGTCAGGCGCCGCGACGGCGCCACAGGTAGCGGTAGACGAAGCCGGGGTACGCGAACACCACGAACAGCGAGGCGTTGACCGCGTAGAACTCCCAGTTCTGCGCGTGGACCGGGCCGAGCCGGCTTTCCAGCAGCCAGGCGATGCCACCGACCACGAAGAACAGCACGACGAGTTCGAGCAGGCGCCAGGCCAGGCCCTTGTGGCCGGACTTCGGCTTGGCGACGAAGAAAATGCGCTCGAACAGGAACGGCAGGTTGGCGGCGATGAAGGCCAGGACAAGCAGCAGGGAAGTCGAAAAGTTCACGTTGAATCCAGAAAGCCAAGTAATGCCAGGGAACAGACTTGCCCCGGCAGCATTGAGTTCAGCGTTTATGAAGAAATCGTAGCGAGCGGGTCGCAGCGGGGTGCGGCCGGAGCGCAGAAACCGGAATGTACGTTGTTGTACATGAGGATTTCGAGCACCGCCCAAGCCCCGATCCGAGCCGCGCAGTAGATTTATTCATAAACGCTCAGAACGAGGCGCCGACGGCGTAGAGGCACACCGCCATGAGCGGCTGCGGCAGGATGCCGAGCGTCAGCACGGCCAGCCCGTTGGCCGACATGATAATCCGGCTGTCGGGGCACGGGGTGATCGGCGCGGTGTCGTGCGGGGTGTCGAAGTACATGAGCTTGACGATGCGCAGGTAGTAGAAGGCGCCGATGAGCGAGAACAGCACCGCCGCGACGGCCAGCCACACGTAGCCGATGCCGACCACGGCCTGCAGCACCGACAGCTTGGCGTAGAAGCCGACCGTGGGCGGAATGCCCGCCATCGAGAACATCAGCAGCAGCATGAGGAAGGCGAGCCAGGGGCTGCGGCGGTTGAGGCCCTTGAAGTCGTCGAGCTGGTCGGCCTCGAAGCCGGCGCGCGACAGCAGCAGGATCATGCCGAAGCCGCCCAGGCTCATCAGCGCGTACACCACCACGTAGAACATCGCGCTGCCGTAGCCCGCCTGCGAGCCGGCGAGGATGCCGAGCAGCATGAAGCCCATGTGCGAAATGGTCGAGTAGGCGAACATGCGCTTCAAGTTGGTCTGCGCGATCGCGGCGATGTTGCCGACCGCCATCGACAGCACCGCCAGGATCACCAGCATGTCGCGCCATTCGGCGACCTGCGACTCCAGCCCCTGGCCGAGGATGCGCACGACGAAGGCGAAGGCCGCGATCTTGGGCGCGGAACCGATGAAGAGCGTCATCGCCGTCGGCGCGCCGTGGTAGACGTCGGGCACCCACATGTGGAACGGCACCGCGCCCAGCTTGAACGCGAGGCCGGCGACGATGAAGACGATGCCGAACACCAGCGGGATGCGCAGGTCGGTGCCGTCTGACAGTATCTGCGCCATGTCGGCGAGCGCGAGCGTGCCGGTGACGCCGTAGATCATCGACATGCCGTAGAGCAGCATGCCCGAGGCGAGCGCGCCGAGCACGAAGTACTTCATCGCCGCCTCGGTCGCCACGCGCGAATCGCGCTGCAGCGCGACCATGGCGTAGAGCGACAGCGACAGCAGTTCCAGGCCCAGATACAGCGTGAGGAAATGGCTCGCCGAGATCATCACCATCATGCCGAGCAGCGCGAACAGTGCGAGCACGAAGAACTCGCCCTTGTAGAGCCCGCGCTGGCGCAGGTAGTCGCGCGAGTACACCATCACCACGGCGACGGTGAGATACAGGAAGAGCTTGAGCGCGTCAGACAGCGGGTCGTCGATGAAGAGGCCGCCCAGCGCCAGCACCGGCACGGTGGAGAAATCCTGCGCGGTGAGGAAGGCGGCGCCGGCGATGGTGGCGAGCGAGAGCGCGTAGGTGATGTAGCGCTTGCCGTCGCCGAGCGCGGCGTCGATCAGCAGGATCAGCGACACCATCGCCAGCACGAAGACTTCGGGCAGCGCGGGGGCGAATTGGGTGAAAAAGTCGCTCATCTCGGAACCTTAAGGCAGTTTGCTCTGGGCGACGTGCGCCAGCAGGTCGACCACCGACACGTGCATGATGTCGGTGAACGGCTTGGGATACAGGCCCATGCCCAGCACGCAGACGGCGAGGACACCGAGCAGCAGGATCTCGCGGGCGTTGACGTCCTTCATTTCCTCGACGTGCGGGTTGGTGACGTTGCCGAACACCACGCGCTTGTACATCCACAGCGTGTAGGCGGCGCCGAAGATCAGCGTGGTGGCGGCGACGAAGGCGTACCAGAAGTTCACGCCGGTGGCCGACATGATGACCATGAATTCACCGACGAAGCCGCTGGTGCCGGGCAGGCCGGCGTTGGCCATGGCGAACAGCATGAAGAAGGCGGCGAACACTGGCATCTTGTTCACCAGGCCGCCGTAGTCCTTGATCTGGCGCGAGTGCAGGCGGTCGTACATGACGCCGATGCAGAGGAAGAGCGCGGCCGAGACGAAGCCGTGCGAGATCATCTGCACAAGGCCGCCCTCGATGCCGAGCGGGTTGAACATGAAGAAGCCGAGGGTGACGAAGCCCATGTGCGCGATCGACGAATACGCGATGAGCTTCTTCATGTCGGCCTGCGCCAGCGCGACCAGGCCGATGTAGGCGACGGCAATCAGGGAGAGCGCGATGACGAACCACGCGTATTCGCGGCTGGCGTCGGGCAGGATGGGCAGGATGAAGCGCAGGAAGCCGTAGGCGCCGACCTTGAGCGTGATCGCCGCCAGCACCACCGAGCCGCCCGTGGGCGCCTCGACGTGGGCGTCGGGCAGCCAGGTGTGCACCGGCCACATCGGCACTTTCACGCCGAAGGCGAGCAGGAAGGCGAAGAACATCAGCGACTGCGCGGTCAGGCCGAGCGTCGTCGCATGCCAGCTCTGGATCTCGAAGCTGCCGCCCGACTGGAAATACAGGTAGATCATCGACACCAGCATCAGCAGCGATCCAAGCAGGGTGTAGAGGAAGAACTTGAACGCCGCGTAGACCCGGTTGGGGCCGCCCCACACGCCGACGATGAGGTACAGCGGGATCAGCATGCCCTCGAAGAAGACGTAGAACAGGATGGCGTCGAGCGAGGCGAAGACGCCGTTGATGAGGCCCGACATGATGAGGAAGGCCGCCATGTACTGCGCGACCTTGTCCTGGATCACCTGCCAGCCGGCGATGACGACCAGCACCGTGATGAAGCTGTTCAGCAGGATCAGCGGCATCGAAATGCCGTCGACGCCAAGGTGGTAGTGGATGTTGAACGCCGGAATCCACGCCGCCTTCTCGACGAACTGCATCGCCGAGGTGCTTGTATCGAAGCCGGTCCACAGCGGAACCGCGACAACGAGGCCCGCCACTGCGCCGGCCAGCGCGATCCAGCGCGCAAGCGCGGCGTTGCGGTCGGAGCCGGTGGCGAGCACCGCCACCCCGGCCAGAATCGGCACCCAGATGACGAGGGAAAGGAGCGACTGTCCGAACATGGCGTTCATTTAGGTGAGCCGCGCGAACCAGGTGACCAGGGCGAACACCCCGATCAGCATGGCAAACGCGTAGTGGTAGATGTAGCCGGACTGGAAGGCCTTCATCAGGCGGGAGAAGCGCTCGACGAGGTGCGCCGAACCGTTGACGATGAGGCCGTCGATCACGTTCTGGTCGCCGCGCCGCCACAGGAAGCCGCCGAAGACGCGCGCACCCTTGGCGAACAGCCAGCTGTAGAGCTCGTCGAACCAGTACTTGTTGAGCAGCAGCGTGTGCAGGAACTTGAAGCGCTGCGCGATCGCTGCCGGAATGTCCGGGCGCTTGAGGTAGAAGAACGCCGCCAGCCCCACGCCCGCCAGCGCCAGCCAGAACGGCAGCGTGACGACCGAATGCAGGCCCATCGCCGCCGCGCCGTGGAAATTCTGGTTGAGCTCGTGCATCACCGGGTGGCGGTCGGACACGTAGATCGCGTTGCCGAAGAAGTCGCCGTAGAGCATGGCCTCGATGGTCATGTAGCCGATCGCCAGCGAGGGCAGCGCCAGCAGCAGCAAGGGGCCGGTGACCACCCAGGGGGTTTCGTGCGGCCGGGCATCATGGCCTTGGCCATGTGCCCCATCATGCGTGGCCCCGCCGTGGCCATGGCCGTGGTGGTCGTCATGGTGGGCGTCCGGCTCGTTGCCGTGCGCGTGGCCCTGGTGGAAGCGCTCCTTGCCGTGGAACACCAGGAAGTACATGCGGAAGGAATAGAAGGCGGTGACGAAGACGCCGATCACGACCGCCCAGTAGGCGATGTCGGCCACGGGCAGGTTCGACAGCCGCACCGCCTCGATGATGGTTTCCTTGGAATAGAAGCCCGACAGGAAGGGCGTGCCGATCAGCGCCAGCGAGCCGATCAGCGACGTGATCCAGGTGATCGGCATGTACTTCTTCAGGCCGCCCATGTAGCGGATGTCCTGGTTGTGGTGCATGGCGATGATGACGCTGCCTGCGGCGAGGAACAGCAGCGCCTTGAAGAAGGCGTGCGTCATCAGGTGGAACACCGCGACCGAGTAGGCCGAGGCGCCGAGCGCGACGGTCATGTAGCCGAGCTGCGACAGCGTCGAGTAGGCCACCACGCGCTTGATGTCGTTCTGCACGATGCCGAGGAAGCCCATGAACAGCGCAGTGATCGCGCCGATGACCATGATGACGCTCAGCGCGACGTCGGACAGTTCATAGAGCGGCGACATGCGCGCGACCATGAAGATGCCGGCGGTGACCATGGTCGCCGCGTGGATCAGCGCGGAAATCGGCGTCGGGCCTTCCATCGAGTCGGGCAGCCACACGTGCAGCGGGAACTGCGCCGACTTGCCCATGGCGCCGATGAACAGGAGGATGCCGATCACCGTCATCAGGTTCCAGGTTTCGCCCGGCCACAGGCTGATGGTCTCGTTGGCGAGCGACGGCGCCTGCGCGAACACGGTCGCATAGTCGAGCGTGCCGAAATAGGCCAGCACCAGGCCGATGCCGAGGATGAAACCGAAGTCGCCGACGCGGTTGACCAGGAAGGCCTTGAGGTTGGCGTAGATCGCCGTTTCCTTGTTGTGCCAGAAGCCGATCAGCAGGTAGGACACGAGGCCGACCGCTTCCCAGCCGAAGAAGAGCTGCAGGAAGTTGTTGCTCATCACCAGCATCAGCATGGAGAAGGTGAAGAGCGAGATGTACGAGAAGAAGCGCTGGTAGCCCGGATCGTCGCGCATGTAGCCGATGGTGTAGACGTGCACCATGAGCGAGACGAAGGTGACGACCAGCATCATCATCGTCGTCAGCGAATCGATGAGGAAGCCGACCTCGAAGCTCAGTTCGCCCAGCGTCATCCAGGTGTAAACGGTGCCGTTGAAGGTGTGGCCGCCGCGCACGTCCTGGAAGATCAGCACCGAGGCGACGAAGGACACCGCGACGCCGGCGATGGTGACGACGTGCGCGCCGGTGCGGCCGATGAGCTTGCCGAACAGGCCGGCGACGATGGCGCCGAAGAGCGGCGCCAGCGGAACGATGAGATAGAGTGTCTGCATGTCCATCCGCATCAGCCTTTCAGTTGGTCGAGGTCATCGACGTTGATGGTCCTGAGATTGCGGAACAGCACCACGAGAATGGCCAGGCCGATGGCGGACTCCGCCGCGGCGACGGTGAGGATGAAGAACACGAAGATCTGCCCGTGGATGTCGCCGAGGTAGTGCGAGAACGCGATGAAGTTCATGTTCACCGCGAGCAGCATCAACTCGATCGCCATCAGCAGCACGATCACGTTCTTGCGGTTGAGAAAGATGCCCAGCACGGCGATACAGAAAAGGATGCCGCCGAGCACCAGGTAATGCGACAGGGAAATCATGCGCCCTTCTCCCCTGAACCCTGGGCTTTGGCCCCCGGCCCCTTTTCAGCCTGCATCTTGACGATGCGCAGGCGATCGTTGCGCTTGACCTTCACCTGCTCGGCGGGGTCGATGTACTTGCTGTCCTTGCGGCGGCGCAGCGTCAGCGCGATGGCGGCGACGATGGCGACCAGCAGGATCACCGCGGCCAGCTCGAAGGCGTAGACGTAGTCGGTGTAGATCAGACGCCCGAGCTCCTTGGTGTTGCTGTAGTCCGCCGACTGCGGCTCGGGCGTCGCCATCACGTCGAGCCCGAAGTGGCGGCTGCCGAGAATCAGCGCCATCTCGATCATCAGCAGCACGGCGACGAAGCCGGCCAGCGGCAGATAATCCCAGAAACCCTCGCGCAGGCGCGCGAGATTGATGTCGAGCATCATCACCACGAACAGGAACAGCACCATCACCGCGCCGACGTAAACCAGCACCAGGGTGATGGCGAGGAACTCGGCCTCGAGCAGCATCCACAGGCCGGCGGCGGTGAAGAAGGCGAGCACCAGGTAGAGCGCGGCGTGCACCGGGTTGCGCGAGGTGATGACGCGCAGCCCGGCGAAGATCAGGATGGCGGCGAAGAAGTAGAAGATGGCTGCTGTGTAGGTCATGTCTTAGGGGCTAGGGGCTAGGATTTAGGGGCTAGGGATGGTCAACCACCGCTCGTGCCCAATACCAGATTTCCGTTTGCCTGCCTCCCTTTTAGTTCGTACGTCGTGTTGTTCAATCAAGCGGCGCGCGCAGCGCACCCCCCCTAGTCCCTAAATCCTAGCCCCTAGATCCTAGCCCCTACCGATACTTCGCATCCGCCGCCCGATCCTTCGCGATCTGCTCCTCGTACTGGTCGCCGATCGCGAGCAGCATGGGCTTGGTGTAATACAGGTCGCCGCGCTTCTCGCCGTGGTATTCGAGGATGCGCGTCTCGACGATGGAGTCGACCGGGCAGGATTCCTCGCAGAAGCCGCAGAAGATGCACTTGGTCAGGTCGATGTCGTAGCGCGTGGTGCGGCGGGTGCCGTCGCTGCGCTTTTCCGACTCGATGGTGATCGCCAGCGCCGGGCACACGGCCTCGCACAGCTTGCAGGCGATGCAGCGCTCTTCCCCGTTGGGGTAACGGCGCAGCGCGTGCAGGCCGCGGAAACGCGGCGATTGCGGAGTCTTCTCTTCCGGGAACTGCACCGTGATCTTGCGCGCGAACAGGTGGCGCCCGGTGAGCAGCATGCCGCGCAGGAGTTCGACCAGGAGCAGGCTGCCGAAGAAATGCGTGATCCGTCTCATGGCCGCCTCAATGGAAGAGATAACCATACGGCGTCTGCATCATGGCGCCGACGACGACGATCCAGACGAGGGTGATGGGAATGAACACCTTCCAGCCCAGGCGCATGATCTGGTCGTAGCGGTAGCGCGGGAAGGTGGCGCGGAACCACAGGAACAGGAACAGCACGAAGCCGGTCTTCAAGAGCCACCAGACGATGCCGTCCGGCAGGAAGCTCACCGGGGAGAGCCAGCCGCCGAGGAACATCAGCGTGGTGAGCGCGGCGATCAGGATCATGTTGGCGTATTCGGCGAGGAAGAACACGGCGAAGGCCATGCCCGAATACTCGACGTGGAAGCCGGCGACGATTTCCGATTCGCCCTCGGCGACGTCGAAGGGGGCGCGGTTGGTCTCGGCCACGCCCGAGATCAGGTACACGAGGAAGAGCGGGAACAGCGGCCAGATGTACCACTGCTGGATGCCGCCCGCCTGGCCCTGCACGATGTCGATGAGGTTGAGCGACTGCGCCGCCATCAGCACGCCGACGAGCGCGAAGCCCATGGCGATCTCGTAGGACACGATCTGCGCCGCCGAGCGCATGGCGCCGAGGAAGGCGTATTTCGAGTTGGATGCCCAGCCGGCGATGATGACGCCGTACACGCCCATCGAGGTGATCGCCATCACGTACAGCAGGCCGGCGTTGATGTTGGCGAGCACCAGGGTATCGGTGAAGGGAATCACCGCCCACGCCGCCAGCGCCGGCGCGATGGCGAGGATGGGACCGAGGATGAACAGACCCTTGTTGGCGCCGGACGGGATGATGATTTCCTTCATCAGCAGCTTGAGGCCGTCGGCGATCGGCTGCAGCAGGCCGAGCGGGCCGACGCGGTTGGGGCCGATGCGCACCTGCATCCAGCCGATGATCTTGCGTTCGGCGTAGGTCAGGTAGGCGACGCCGAGCATCAGCGGCACGACGATCGCCATGATCTTGAGCAGCGTCCAGGCGACGGTTTGCACGGCAGCCCAGTCCACGTTCAGCGCCTCCATCAGACCGCCTCCGCCGTGATCGGGCCGAACATCGGGCCCAGGCCCGCGGTCAGCGGATGCCCGGCCGGTACCCGCACGCAGGTCTCGGGCAGGAGGTCGTCACGCTCGACTTTCAGCGTCAGCGCCGACGCGGTCTGGCGCACCGACACGCGGCCGTTTTCCGCGAGGCCCAGTTTCTCGATCAGCTTGCCGTGCATGCGCGCGACCGGCAGCGCGGCGTCCTGCGTCATCTGCAGCGAGGGCGAGCGGCGCACCACGGCGTCGGTCTGGTAGATCGGCACTTCGGCGACGCGCTCGAGGCCCGCAATCGCCTGCGGCTGCGCCGGTGCGACGCCGGCCACTTCGTTGCTGAGGAAACCCTGCACATGGCCGGTCGGCGTGTCGCCCAGCGCCTCGCGCATCACCTCTTTGGAATCGTTGTGGTCGAAGCCGGCGAGACCCAGCAGGTTGCCGAGCACGCGCAGCACCTTCCACGCCGGGCGCGTCTCGCCGAGCGGTTTCACCACGGCGGCGAAGCTCTGCACGCGGCCTTCGGTGTTGACGAAGGTGCCGGAGGTTTCGGTCCACGGCGCGATCGGCAGCAGCACGTCGGCGTAGTCGAGCGACTTGCCCTTGTAGGGCGACATCACCACGACGAACTCGGCGGCGTTGATGCTTGCCATGGCGGTGACCGGGTCGTGGGTGTCGAGTTCGGCCTCGACGCCCAGCAGAAGATAGGCACGCAGCGGCTGCTCCAGCATCTGCTTCGCGTTGAGTCCCTTGACGGCCGCATGCCCCAGCGCGCCGTGATGCGGCACCGCGCCGACCGCCATCGCGCCGACGCTGTTGGCGGCTTCGCCCAGCACACCGAAGCTGGCGCCGGCGAGCTTCGCCACTTCCTGCGCCAGCGCGTGGATCTGCGCATAGGCGGGGTGGTGCTGGGCCATGTTGCCGAGGAACACCGCTCGCGTCTCGCCGCCGGAGATGCTGGCGGCCATTTTCTTCGCGGTGTCGTCGGCGACACCGCCCTGCCCCTGATACGCGGCGGCGATCGCCGGCACCGGCTGGTTCTTGATTTCAGCGAGCGCGACGCACACGCCGGCGAGCGCGGTGGCGAGCTGCGACGGCGCGACGATGCGCTTGGCGTGGACCTTGCCGAGGAACTCGTCCTCGGCGGCGTTGATGAGGTTGAGTTCGCCGTACCAGCGCACCGACTCGCGGATGCGGTGCGCCATCAGCGGGTGATCCTTGCGCAGGTTCGAGCCCACAACCAGCATGCGGTTGAGGCGCGACATGTAGGTGACCGGCATGCCGAGCCAGAAGCCGCCCTGCGCCTTGTCGTCGAGCGAGAAGTCGGACTGGCGCAGACGGTGGTCGACGTTGCCGCTGCCGAGCCCGCGCATCAGCTTCTGCAGCAGGTAGAGTTCCTCCGCCGGGCGGTAGGGCGTCGACAGCGCGCCGATCTCGCCGGCGGGGATGGCCTTCAGCTTGTCGGCGACGAACTCGAGCGCGGCCTGCCAGGTCGTCTCGACCCACTGGCCGTTGTGCTTGACCATGGGCTGGGTGAGGCGCTCGGCGGTGTTGAGGCCCTGGTAGGAGAAGCGATCGCGATCCGCCAGCCAGCATTCGTTGACGTCCTCGTTCTCGCGCGGGATCACGCGCATCACCTTGTTGTCCTTGACGTGGACTTCGAGGTTGGAGCCGAGGCTGTCGTGCGGGCTGATCGAGGGACGACGCGACAGCTCCCAGCTGCGCGCGCTGTAACGGAAGGGCTTGCTGGTGAGCGCGCCGACCGGGCACAGGTCGATGACGTTGCCCGAGAGTTCGGACGCGACCTGGGTTTCGAGGAAGGGCATGACCTCGGTGTGCTCGCCGCGGCCGGGCATGCCGAGCTCCATGATGCCGGCGATTTCCTGGCCGAAGCGCACGCAGCGGCTGCAGTGGATGCAGCGCGTCATGTCGGTCGCGATCAATGGGCCGAGATTCTTCTCGCGCACCACGCGCTTGATTTCCTGGTAGCGCGAGGCCGAGCCGCCGTAGCCGACGGCGAGATCCTGCAGCGTGCATTCGCCGCCCTGGTCGCAGATCGGGCAGTCGAGCGGGTGGTTGATGAGGAGGAACTCCATCACACTTTTCTGCGCATTGATCGCGTATTGCGAGCGGGTCTGCACTTTCATGCCGTCGGTCACCGGCGTGGCGCAGGCCGGCAGCGGCTTGGGCGCCTTTTCCACCTGCACCAGGCACATGCGGCAGTTGGCCGCGATCGACAGCTTCTTGTGGTAGCAGAAATGCGGGATGGTGATGCCGGCCGCGTGGGCCGCATCCATGATGGTCTTGCCGCTCTCGACCTGGAGCGCCTTGCCGTCAATTTCGATATTCAACGTGGCCATCGGTTACACCATGCAGCGCTTGTGTTCGACGTGGTACGCGAACTCGTCGCCGAAATGCTTGAGGAAGCTCTGCACCGGCATCGCCGCGGCGTCGCCGAGCGCGCAGATGGTGTGGCCGCCGATCTTGCCGGCCACGCTGTTCAAGAGTTCGAGGTCTTCCGCCCTGCCCTGCCCGTGCTCGATGCGCTGGATGATGCGGTACATCCAGCCCGTGCCTTCGCGGCACGGCGTGCACTGGCCGCAGGATTCCTCGAAGTAGAAATACGACAGCCGCTCCAGCGCGCGCACCATGCACACCGTCTCGTCCATCACGATCACCGCGCCCGAACCGAGCATCGAGCCGGCCTTGGCGATGCAGTCGAAGTCCATGGTGCAGTCCATCATGATGTGGCCCGGCAGCACCGGCGCCGACGAGCCGCCGGGAATGACGGCTTTCAATTTATGGCCGTTGCGCACGCCGCCGGCCATTTCCAGCAGTTCGGCGAACGGCGTGCCGAGCGGCACTTCGTAGTTGCCCGGCTTGTTGACGTGGCCCGACACCGAAAACAGCTTGGGGCCGCCGTTGTTCGGCTTGCCGAGTTCGAGGAAGGCCTGGCCGCCGTGCTGGACGATCCACGGCACGCTGGCGAGCGTCTCGGTGTTGTTGATCGTGGTCGGCTTGCCGTAGAGGCCGAAGCTCGCCGGGAACGGCGGCTTGAAGCGCGGCTGGCCCTTCTTGCCCTCGATCGATTCGAGCAGTGCGGTTTCCTCGCCGCAGATGTAGGCGCCGTAGCCGTGGTGCGCGTGGAGCTGGAAGCAGAAGTCGGTGCCGAAGAGGTTGTCGCCGAGGTAGCCCGCCTCGCGCGCTTCCTTCAGCGCCGCTTCGAAGATCTGGTAGCAGTCGAAGATCTCGCCGTGGATGTAGTTGTAGCCGACTTTCGCGCCGAGCACGTAGCCGGCGATCGCCATGCCCTCGATCAGCTGGTGCGGGTTGTAGCGCAGGATGTCGCGGTCCTTGAAGGTCCCCGGCTCGCCCTCGTCGCTGTTGCAGACGATGTACTTGTCGCCCTGGAAGGCGCGCGGCATGAAGCTCCACTTGAGGCCCGTCGGGAAGCCCGCGCCGCCGCGGCCGCGCAGCGCGCTGGTCTTCAGCTCGGCGATGATGTCGTCGCCCGGCACCTTCTCGGTGACCACGCGGCGCAGCGCCTGGTAGCCGCCGTTGGCGACATAGGTCGCCAGCGACGCCGGATTCTCGAGGGCCTGCGTCCAGCTGCAGACCTTGGGGGTGGGCTTGAGCAGGCTCATTTCAGCTTGGCCTTCATTTCAACTTGTCCAGCAGCTCGTCCACCTGCTCGGGCGTGAGATGCGTGTGCATGACGTGGTTGTTGTGCAGGCACAGCGGCGCGTCGCCGCAGGCGCCCATGCACTCGCCCTCTTTCAGCGTAAAGCGGCCGTCTTCGGTGGTTTCGCCGAAGCCGATGCCAAGCTTCTGCTTCAGGTGCTCGGCGATTTCGCCGGCCCCCATCAGCGCGCACGGCAGGTTGGTGCACAGCGTGATCTTGTGGCGCCCGACCGAGCGGGTGTCGTACATGTTGTAGAAGGTCGCGACTTCATACGCCGCGATCGCCGGCATGCCGAGGTAGTCGGCGACGTACTCGATCAGCTCGGGCTTGAGCCAGCCCTTTTCCGTCTGCGCGATGCGCAGCGCGCCCATCACCGCCGACTGCTTCTGGTCGGCAGGATATTTGGCGACTTCGGCGTCGATCAACGCAAGAGAATCCTGAGACAACATCAGCGGTCGATCTCCCCGAAAACGATATCCTGCGTGCCGATGATGGCGACGACGTCGGCGATCATGTGGCCGCGGCTCATTTCGTCGAGCGCCGCCAGATGCGCATAGCCCGGCGCGCGGATTTTCAGACGATAGGGCTTGTTGGCGCCGTCCGATACCAGATAGATGCCGAACTCGCCCTTGGGGTGCTCCACGCCGACGTAGGCTTCGCCGGCCGGCACGTGCATGCCCTCGGTGAAGAGCTTGAAGTGGTGGATCAGCTCTTCCATGTTCTGCTTCATGTCGAGCCGCGACGGCGGCGCGACCTTGTGGTTGTCGCTGATGACCGGCCCCGGATGCTTGCGCAGCCAGTCGACGCACTGCCGGATGATGCGGTTGGACTGACGCATTTCCTCGATGCGCACCAGGTAGCGGTCGTAGCAGTCGCCGTTGGTGCCGACCGGGATGTCGAAGTCCATGCGGTCGTAGACTTCGTAGGGCTGCTTCTTGCGCAGATCCCACTCGACGCCGGAGCCGCGCAGCATGGGGCCGGTGAAACCCAGCGCCTTGGCACGCTCGGGCGACACCACGCCGATGCCGACGGTGCGCTGCTTCCAGATGCGGTTGTCGGTCAGCAGCGTCTCGTATTCGTCGACATAGGTCGGGAAGCGCTGGGTGAAGTCCTCGATGAAGTCGAGCAGCGAGCCCTGGCGATTGGCGTTCATCGACTTCAGCGTCGCTTCGTTGCGCGTGTGTTGCGCCGCATACTGCGGCATGGTATCGGGCAGGTCGCGGTAGACGCCGCCGGGACGGTAGTAGGCCGCGTGCATGCGCGCGCCGGACACCGCCTCGTAGCAGTCCATCAGGTCCTCGCGCTCGCGGAAGGCGTACAGGAACACCGTCATCGCGCCGACGTCGAGCGCATGCGCGCCGAGCCACAGCAGGTGATTGAGGATGCGCGTGATTTCGTCGAACATCACGCGGATGTATTGCGCGCGCTCGGGCACGTCGATCTGCAGCAGCTTTTCGATCGCCATCACGTAGGCGTGTTCGTTGACCATCATCGACACGTAGTCGAGGCGGTCCATGTAGGGCACCGACTGGATGAAGGTCTTGTGCTCGGCGAGCTTCTCGGTCGCGCGGTGCAGGAGGCCGATGTGCGGGTCGGCGCGCTGGATCACCTCGCCGTCGAGCTCCAGCACCAGGCGCAGCACGCCGTGCGCGGCCGGGTGCTGCGGGCCAAAATTCATTGTGTAATTTCTGATCTCGGCCATGACGTCAGATTTCCTTCGTGCCCGACTTGCTGGCAGAGTCACAATGAATTTCGGCGCAGGCTAACGTGAGCGCAGCGAACGTTAAGCCCGCAGGGCGGCCGTAGCCAAAATTCATCGTGTAATTCCGGGCCATTTTGATTCGAATCTGGGCCATGTCAGCGCCCTGCCCCGTAGCTTTCGTCGCGCACGATGCGCGGCACGATCTCGCGCGGCTCGATCGACACCGGCTGGTAGATCACGCGCTGCTGCGTCGGGTCGTAGCGCATCTCGACGTTGCCCGACAGCGGGAAGTCCTTGCGGAAGGGATGGCCGATGAAACCGTAGTCGGTGAGGATGCGGCGCAGGTCCGGGTGCCCTTCGAAGACGATGCCGTAGAGATCGAAGGCCTCGCGCTCGAACCAGTTGGCCGCCGGCCAGATATCGACCATCGAGGCCACCACCGGCAGGTCGTCGTCCGGACAGAACACGCGCACGCGCACGCGCTGGTTATAGGTCAGCGACAGCAGATGCACGACGACCGCGAAGCGCGGCCCCTCCCAGGCGCCGTCGCCATAGCTCGAGTAGTCCATGCCGCAGAGATCGATCAACTGTTCGAAGCGGCAGTCGGGATGGTCGCGCAGCGTGCGCATCGCCGCGGCGTAGTGCTGCGCCTTGATCACCAGCGTCTGCTCGCCCAGACGCACGAAGGACTGCACCAGCGCGTCGCCGAGTGCGGTTTCGAGAGGCAAGACAGGGGTATCCGGGGTCTGGGACATGGGCGGTCAGCGGGCGATGGTGTTGGTGCGGCGGATCTTGTTCTGCAGCTGGATGATGCCGAACAGCAGCGCTTCCGCCGTGGGCGGGCAGCCGGGCACGTAGATGTCGACCGGCACGATGCGGTCGCAGCCGCGTACCACCGAGTACGAGTAGTGATAGTAGCCGCCGCCGTTGGCGCACGAGCCCATCGAGATCACCCAGCGCGGCTCGGCCATCTGGTCGTAGACCTTGCGCAGCGCCGGCGCCATCTTGTTGCACAGCGTGCCGGCGACGATCATGACGTCGGACTGACGCGGGCTCGGGCGAAACACGATGCCGAAGCGGTCGAGGTCGTAGCGCGACGCGCCGGCCTGCATCATCTCCACCGCGCAGCACGCCAGACCGAAGGTCATCGGCCACATCGAGCCGGTGCGCATGTAGTTGATGAGCTGGTCGGCCTTGGTGGTGACGAAGCCCTGTTCGAGGACGCCTTCAATGCTCATGCGCCCCCCTCGCCCAACGGCTCTCCTGCGCCCGCTCTGCAAACGCCAGCGACAGGTCAACTGCACATGCGTCGCGGGCAGGCCTTTTCGCCGGGTCGATCCCCGCTAACGCGGGGCCCCTCGCCCAACGGC
>JBFMET010000007.1:0-50519 GCA_040753235.1 Pseudomonadota bacterium | reverse complement strand
CCTCGCCCAACGGCTCTCCTGCGCCCGCTCTGCAAACGCCAGCGACAGGTCAACTGCACATGCGTCGCGGGCAGGCCTTTTCGCCGGGTCGATCCCCGCTAACGCGGGGCCCCTCGCCCAACGGCTCAAAAGCCTTACTCCCATTCCAGCGCCCCCCGCATCCACTCGTAAATGAAGCCGACGACGAGAATACCCAGAAACACCATCATCGCCAGAAAGCCGGCCATGCCGATTTCCTCGAGCACGATGGCCCAGGGGAAAAGGAAGGCGATTTCCAGGTCGAACAGGATGAACAGGATGGCGACGAGGTAGTAGCGCACGTCGAATTTCATGCGCGCGTCTTCGAAGGCCTCGAAGCCGCACTCGTAGGGCGAGAGCTTTTCGCTGTCGGGACGGTGGGGCGCCAGCAGGGCACCGGCCACGATCGGGCCCACGCCGAAGGCCAGCCCGACCAGAATGAACAACAAAATGGGGAGATAATTCTCCAGCACCGGGTTCCTCCGAGTACGCCCGTTTCAGGCTTTGTTGATTATGACCGGAGTGTAGGTGCCCGGCGCGCCCAGTGTCAAGCCGAAAAATTGGTACTTTTATCTTAATAATCAGACGTTTATACGATAGTCCTGATTAATGAACAAATCAGGAAATTTGATGGTGCCGACGGCGAGACTCGAACTCGCACGACCGAAGTCACTACCCCCTCAAGATAGCGTGTCTACCAATTCCACCACGTCGGCCAATGGGCATGTGCCCGATTGGAATACTGCTTGTTTCCGCTTACTGCGGGATGTCTGCCGCCCTAGAACCGGGGGCCGGCTCCGAAGTGGCAGGTTGCGCCGTCGCCGGCACGGCCGTGCGCTCGATCACGCTGGTCGGCTTGTGCTGCTGCAACGCAAAAAAGGCCAGCCCGAGGCTGGTCAGGAAAAACAGGGTGGCCAGGATCGCCGTGGCCCGGCTCAGGAAGTTGGCCGACCCGGTCGAGCCGAAGAGGCTGCCGGACGAACCGCCGCCGAAGGCCGCGCCCATGTCGGCGCCCTTGCCGTGCTGCAGGAGCACCAGCGCGATGACCGCGACGGCGACGATGATGTGAACGATCCAGACCAGTGTTTCCATGAATGCAATGCTCGGTAGCTTACTTGGCGGCGGCGCGGCAGATCGCGATGAACTCGTCGGCCACCAGCGAAGCGCCGCCGATGAGGCCGCCGTCGATATCCGGCTGAGCCATCAATTCTGCCGCATTCGACGCCTTCACGCTACCCCCGTACTGGATCACCAGCCCGGCGGCGACGGCCGCATCGAGACCGGCAATCTTGCCGCGGATGAAGGCGTGCACGGCCTGCGCCTGTTCCGGCGAGGCGGTCTTGCCGGTGCCGATCGCCCACACCGGCTCGTAGGCCACCACGGCCTTCGCCAGCGAGGCCACGCCGGCGGCGGCGATCACCGCGTCGAGCTGGCGCGCGACGACCTGTTCGGTCACGCCCGACTCGCGCTCCTCCAGCGACTCGCCCACGCACAGGATGGGCGTGAGGCCGGCAGCCTGCGCGGCCAGGTATTTTTTCGCGACCAGCGCGTCGGATTCGCCGTACAGGCTGCGACGCTCGGAATGGCCGACGATGACGTAGCGGCAGCCGAAGTCGAGCAGCATCGAGGCCGACACCTCGCCGGTGAACGCGCCCTTGCCCTGCTCGGAGAGGTTTTGCGCGCCCCATGCGATCGACGAGCCGGCCAGCGCGGCCTGCGCCTGCGCGAGGTAGGGAAACGGCACGCACACGGCGGCTTCGATGCCGGCGAGTGCAGGCTTGACCGCCGCGAGCAGCGCGGCGTTCTCGGCCAGACTGCCGTTCATTTTCCAGTTACCGGCTACGAGCTTCTTGCGCATCGTCCTATCCAGGGCGGAAGTCCGCCAAACAAAAGTGCGCGATGGTAAGCGCTACGCGCCCGACGGTCAACCGCCGGAGACGCCGAAAATGAACAAGAATCAGCCGAACCGGCCCGTGATGTAGTGGCGCCGGCCGGCGAGCCTTATCGTTCGCCACGCTCACATCAGCCTTCGCCGCTACACACCGGCCGGTTACCCGAACCGGCCGGTGATGTAGTCCTCGGTCTGCTTCTTGTCGGGCTTCATGAAGATGGTGCTGGTCTCGTTGAACTCGATCAGCTCGCCGAGATACATGAAGGCCGTGTAGTCGGAGATGCGCGCCGCCTGCTGCATGTTGTGCGTGACGATGGCGATGGTGTAGTCGCTTTTCAGCTCGTTGATGAGCTCTTCGATCTTGGCGGTGGAAATCGGGTCGAGCGCCGAGGTCGGCTCGTCGAGCAGCACGATCTCGGGCTTCACCGCCACCGCGCGCGCGATGCACAGCCGCTGCTGCTGGCCGCCGGAGAGCGACAGCCCGCTCTGGTGCAGCTTGTCCTTCACCTCGCCCCACAGCGCGGCTTTCTTGAGCGCCCATTCGACGCGATCGTCCATGGCGCTGCGCGACATGCGCTCGTAGAGGCGCACGCCGAAGGCGATGTTCTCGTAGATCGTCATCGGGAACGGCGTCGGCTTCTGGAACACCATGCCGATCTTGGCACGCACCAGGTTCACGTCCTGTTTCCGGTCGAGCAGGTTCTTGCCGTGGAACAGGATTTCGCCTTCCGCGCGCTGGCCTGGATAGAGGTCGTACATGCGGTTGAAGGTGCGCAGGAGCGTCGATTTGCCGCAACCGGACGGGCCGATGAAGGCGGTCACCTTGTTGCTGGCGATATCCAGGCTGACGCCGGTGAGTCCCTTGAAATCACCGTAGTAGAAATCCAGGTTGCGGACCTGCAGCGCGGCATTCTCGACGGGAGGCTGGGCTTGATCGGTCATCGGGAAAAAAGCTCCGGGGTTTAACGTTTGTCTTTGTTGCGGAAGGCGACGCGCACGCCGATGTTCACCGCCAGCACCAGCAGGGCGATCAGGAGCGCCCCGCCCCAGGCCAGGTTCACCCAGTTTTCATAGGGGCTCAGCGCGAACTGGAAGATCACCACCGGCAGGTTGCCCATGGGTTCGGCCATGTTGGTGCTGAAGAACTGGTTGTTGAGCGCGGTGAACAGGAGCGGTGCCGTCTCGCCGGTGATGCGCGCCATCGCCAGCAGCACGCCGGTCACCACGCCCGACTTCACCGCACGCAGCGTCACCTTGAGCGAGACCTGCCAGCGCGGCGCGCCCACGGCGAACGCCGCTTCGCGCAGGCTGGTCGGCACCAGCTTGAGCATGTTCTCGGTGGTGCGCACCACGACCGGAATGGCGATCAGCGCCAGTGCGAGCGAGCCGGCCCAGCCGGAGAAGCCGCCGGTGGTCGCCACGAACAGCGCGTAGACGAACAGGCCGATCACGATGGACGGCGCCGACAGCATGATGTCGGTCATGAAGCGCGTGAACGCGGCGAACTTCGAGACGCGCCCGTATTCGGCGAGATAGATGCCGGCGAGGATGCCGACGGGCGTCGCGATCAGCATCGAGAACAGCAGGATGAGGCCGCTGCCGACGATGGCGTTGCGCAGGCCGCCGCCTTCGGAACCGGGCGCCGGCGTGTCCTGGGTGAAGAGGTCGACGCTGAGCGCGGCAAAACCCTTGGAAAACAGCGTCCACAGGATCCACAGCAGGGCGATCAGGCCCAGGCTCATCGCGAGCATCGACAGCGTGATGCCGATGCGGTTGATCCAGATGCGGCGGGTATAGAGATTCATCGCACGCACCTCACAGGCCTTCCGAGCCCATGCTGCGGCTGATCAGCCAGCGCGAAATCGCCAGCACGATGAAGGTCAGCACGAACAGCACCAGGCCGAGCGTGAACAGCGAGGCAATGTGCAATCCCGGATCGGCCTCGCCGAACTCATTGGCGAGGGTCGAGGCAATCGAGGTGCCCGGCTCGAACAGGCTGGGATTGATGCGATTGGCGTTGCCGATGACGAAGGTCACCGCCATGGTCTCGCCCAGCGCGCGCCCCAGCCCGAGCATGATGCCGCCGATGACGCCGACGCGCGTATACGGCAGCACGATGTTGCGCACCACCTCCCACGTGGTGCAGCCCATGCCGTAGGCCGATTCCTTGAGCACGTGCGGCACGGTCTCGAACACGTCGCGCATCACCGAGGCGACGAAGGGAATCACCATCATCGACAACACAATGCTCGCGGTGAGGATGCCCACGCCGATGGGCGGACCGCCGAACCAGCCGCCGATGACCGGCACGTCGCCCAGCCAGTCCTGCAGCGGCGGCTGGATGTGTTCGGCAAACAGGGGCGCGAACACGAACAGGCCCCAGATGCCGTAGACGATGGACGGAATGCCCGCCAGCAGCTCGACTGCCGTGCCCAGCGGTCGGCGCAGCCACAACGGGCAGGTTTCGGTGAGGAAGAAGGCGATGCCGAAGCTGATCGGCACCGCGATCAGGAGCGCCAGCACCGAGGTGACGACGGTGCCGTAGATCGCCGCCAGCGCGCCGTATTCGTCGTCCGGCACGCTCCAGACGTTGGTCCAGAAGAACGACGGCCCGAAGGCCTGCAGGCTCGGCCAGGCCTCGATCGTCAGCGAAACGAGAATGCCGACCAGCGCCGCCAGCACCACGAAGGCGAACAACTGGGTGGAATGATGGAAAAACCTGTCCTGAAGCCGGAAGCGCCTCACCTGCCGGAGATGCAGGTCGACTGCGCCGGTCGCGTCGCGTTCGCTCACGTGGGATAGCCTGTTGTTATCTGCGCAAGCGTCCGCCGGGGCAGACGCTTGCGCAGACAGCCGGGTGGCCCCGGCCGTCCGCGTCTGCATGCCGCGTCTTACTTGATCTTCTTCATTTCGGCTTCGACCATCTTGACCACGTTGGGCGGCAGGGCGACGAACCCGAGCTGGGACGCCATCTGCTGGCCGTTGTTGAGTGCCCAGGCCAGGAAGTCGACCACGCCTTTCTGCTTCGCCGCATTGCTGCCCTGCGCGTAGACCAGCACATAGGTCGCGGAGGTGATCGGCCAGGCATTCTTGTGCGACTGATCGAGCAGGTCGGGCGCCATGCCCTGGATGTTGAAATCCGCGCCCTCAGCGGCGTCGGCAACGGCCTGCTGGGTCGGCACGATGTAGTTGCCGGCCTTGTTCCTGAGCGCGACGAAATGCATCTTGTTGCTGAGCGCGTCGGCAATATCGACGTAGCCGATCGCGCCGCGGATTTTCTGCACGTTGGCGGCGACGCCCGCGTTGCCCTTGCCGCCCACCGCGTTGCGCGGCCAGTTCACCGTGTTGCCGGCGCCGACGTCGCGCTGGAACGCAGGCGACTGCTTCGCCAGGTAATGCGTGAACGCGAAGGTGGTGCCGGAACCGTCGGAGCGGTGCGACACGGTCACCGCGAGATTGGGCAGCTTGGCGCCGGGATTGAGCCGCGCGATCGCCGGGTCGTTCCAGCGGGTAATGGCGCCGCGGAACATGTCTGCGGCGGTGGGGCCGTCGAGCCTGATCGTGCCCGACTTGAATCCCGGCACGTTCATGACGAGGGTGACGCCGCCCATCACGGTGGGCAGCTGGATCAGGCCGGACTGGGCCAGCTCCTCCACCTTCAGCGGCGCATCGGTGCCGCCGAAATCGACGGTCCTGGCCTTGATCTGCTTGACCCCGCCGGAGGAGCCGATCGCCTGGTAGTTGACCTTGCTGCCGGTGGCGGCGCGATAGGCTTCGGCCCACTTGGTGTAGACGGCGTAGGGAAAGGTCGCACCTGCCCCCGTGATGTCGGCGGCGAGCGCGCTGGCCGACATCGCGAGCCCCAGGGCCGCAGCCAGGGCAACCTTGCCGAGATTGTGGAAAGTGAACATGTAATATCTCCGTAGTTGTGGACGTTGCCGCACAGGCGGTGCCCACATACTAAGGGTCGTATATTACAGTTATATGTCAGTGCTGGAAATCACCCGGAAGCGGCCGTTTTGACGGCTTCTGCAATTGTTTCGGCGGTTTGACTCACCAATTCTGCGTCCCGCCCCTCGACCATCACGCGAATCAGCGGCTCGGTCCCGGAGGCCCGCAGGACGATCCGGCCGCTGCCGTTGAGGATAGCCTCCGCCTGCTGCACGGACGCGCCGACGCCGGGTGCCGAATCGAGCCTGAAACCCTTGTCCACGCGCACGTTGATCATGACCTGGGGATAGGTTTCCAGATCGGCGGTGAAGCCGTCCAGCGTCTGCCCCGTTTCGCGCAGCGCGCGCAGCACCTGCAGGGCCGACACGATGCCGTCGCCGGTGGTGTGCTTGTCGAGGCACAGGATGTGGCCCGAGGTTTCGCCGCCCAGGGTCCAGCCGTTGGCCTGCAGGCGCTCGAGCACGTAGCGGTCGCCGACCTTGGCGCGCTCGAACGGGATATCGAGCCGCCCCAGGGCGTGTTCGGTGCCGAGATTGGTCATCAGGGTGCCGACCACCCCGCCCTTCATGGTGCCGCTCTGGAAGCGGTGACGCGCGATGACGTAGACCAGCTGGTCGCCGTCGTAGATGCGTCCGGCGGCGTCGGCCATCATCAGGCGGTCGCCGTCGCCGTCGAGCGCGATGCCGAGGTCGGCGCGGTGGCTGCGCACTGCTTCCGACAGCGCCTTGGTGTGGGTCGCGCCGCAATGGTCGTTGATGTTGAAGCCGTTGGGCTCCTTGCCGATGGCGATCACCTCGGCGCCCAGCTCGTGCAGCACGTGCGGCGCGACATGATAGGTCGCGCCGTGCGCGCAGTCGACGACGATGCGCAGGCCGCGCAGGTCGAGATGGTTGGGGAAGGTGCTCTTGCAGAATTCGATGTAGCGCGCGGCGGCGTCCTCGATGCGGCGCGCGCGGCCGAGCTGGCGCGCCTCGACGGTGACGATGGGCTGGTCGAGGCGCGCCTCGATCGCCTCTTCCACCGCATCCGGCAGCTTCTGGCCGCTTTCCGAGAAGAACTTGATGCCGTTGTCCTCGAAGGGATTGTGCGAGGCGGAAATCACGACGCCGGCCTGCAGGCGCAGCGCGCGGGTGAGATAGGCCACCGCCGGCGTCGGCATCGGCCCGGTCATCAGCACGTTGACGCCGGCGGCGGTGAAACCGGCTTCCAGCGCGGCTTCGAGCATGTAGCCGGAAATGCGGGTGTCCTTGCCGATCAGCACCGTGGGGTGCTGGTTGGGCGGCAGGCTGCCGCGGTCGGCCACCAGCACCTGTCCGGCTGCATACCCCAGATGCATCACGAACTCCGGGGTAATGGGCGACTCGCCCACCCTGCCGCGCACGCCGTCGGTGCCGAAATATTTACGTCCCATCGTCTTGTTCCTCCACTGCATTCCAGATGGCCAGCGCGTCGCGCATGGCCGCCACATCGTGCACGCGCACCAGCCGCGCGCCCCGCGCGACGGCGATCAGGTGCGCGGCGACGCCGGCGAATTCGCGCTCGCCGACCGCGCGACCGCTCAGGGTGCCGAGCATGGCCTTGCGCGACAGTCCGGCCAGCACCGGCACGCCGATCGCGGCGAGCCGGTCCAGGCGCTTCAGCAGCGCCAGATTGTGTTCGAGCGTCTTGCCGAAGCCAAAGCCGGGGTCGATCACCAGCCGCTCGCGGGCAATGCCGGCCGCCTCGCAGGCCGCGACGCGCGCGGCCAGAAAGTCCGCCACCTCACGCATCACATCCGCATACGCCGGCGCCTGCTGCATGGTGCGCGGCTCGCCCTGCATGTGCATCAGGCACGCCGCCGCGCCGGTTGCCGCCACGGTCTCCAGCGCACCGGGCGCGCGCAGCGCCATGACGTCGTTCACCATCGCCGCGCCGGCGGCGAGCGCCGCGCGCATCACTTCTGGCTTCATGGTGTCGACCGACACCACGCAGCCCTGCGCGGCGAGCGCCTCGATCACCGGCAGCACGCGCGCGATTTCCGCCTCGGCGGACACCGGCGCGGCGCCGGGGCGGGTCGATTCGCCGCCGACGTCGAGGATATCGGCGCCGGCGTCCCGCAGCTTGAGCGCGTGCCCGATCGCCGCCCGGGCATCGGCGAGCCGCCCGCCGTCGGAAAACGAATCCGGCGTGACGTTGACGATGCCCAGGATGAGGGGGCGTTCGAGGGAGAGCCGGTGCGGGCCGGCAACGAGGACGGACATAAAAAATGGAGGGGCCGAAGCCCCTCCATTGTACTGGCTCCGACGCGACCGCCGCTCAGGTTTCCTGCGCCGGCTGCGCCGTGGGTGCCGGTGCGCTCGGCTTGTCGCCGCCGCTCGGCGGCTGCGGCGAGGCGGACGGCTTGGGCGGACGCACCGGTCGGCCGGCCATGATGTCCTCGATCTGGTCGGCGTCGATGGTCTCGTATTCCAGCAGCGCGGCGGTCATCGCCTCGACCTTGTCGCGGTTGTCGGTGAGCAGCTTGGTCGCCAGCGCGTACTGCTGATCGAGGATGCGGCGCACTTCGGCGTCGATTTTCTGCATCGTCGCCTCGCTCACGTTCTTGTGCGTGGTGACCGAGCGGCCGAGGAAGACTTCACCCTCGTTCTCGCCGTAGACCATGGGGCCCAGCGCGTCGGACATGCCGTAGCGGGTCACCATGTCGCGCGCGATGCTGGTCGCGCGCTCGAAGTCGTTGGAGGCGCCGGTCGAGATGCTGCCGACGAAGATCTCCTCGGCGACGCGGCCGCCGAACAGCATGCTGATCTGGTCGAGCATCTGGTCCTTGTAGAGGCTGAAGCGGTCCTGCTCGGGCAGCGACATGGTCACGCCCAGCGCGCGACCGCGCGGAATCACCGTCACCTTGTGCACCGGGTCGCAGCCCTTCAGGCTCATGCCGATCACCGCGTGGCCGGACTCGTGGTAGGCGGTCTTCTTCTTGTCATCGGGCGAAATCACCATGGACTTGCGCTCGGCGCCCATCAGGATCTTGTCCTTGGCCTTCTCGAAATCGTCCATGTCAACCAGGCGCTTGTTGCCGCGCGCGGCGAACAGCGCCGCCTCGTTGACGAGGTTGGCGAGGTCGGCGCCGGACATGCCCGGCGTGCCGCGCGCGAGGATGTCGGCGCGCACGTCGGGCGCCAGCGGCACCTTGCGCATGTGCACCAGCAGGATCTGCTCGCGGCCGCGGATGTCGGGCAGGCCGACCACGACCTGGCGGTCGAAGCGGCCCGGGCGCAGCAGCGCCGGGTCGAGCACGTCGGGCCGGTTGGTCGCGGCAATGACGATGACGCCGGTGGTCGCCTCGAAGCCGTCCATCTCGACCAGCAACTGGTTCAGGGTCTGCTCGCGCTCGTCGTTGCCGCCGCCGAGGCCGGCACCGCGCTGGCGGCCGACCGCGTCGATCTCGTCGATGAAGATGATGCAGGGCGCGTTCTTCTTGGCCTGCTCGAACATGTCGCGCACGCGCGCGGCGCCGACGCCGACGAACATCTCGACGAAGTCCGAACCCGAGATGCTGAAGAACGGCACCTTGGCCTCGCCCGCGATCGAGCGCGCCAGCAGGGTCTTGCCGGTGCCGGGCGGGCCGACCATCAGCACGCCGCGCGGGATGTGGCCGCCGAGTTTCTGGAATTTGCTCGGATCCTTGAGGAAGTCGACCAGTTCGGCGACGTCTTCCTTGGCTTCGTCGCAGCCGGCGACGTCGGCGAAGGTGACCGGGTTGGCATTCTCGTCGAGCAGGCGCGCGCGGCTCTTGCCGAACGAGAAGGCGCCGCCGCGGCCGCCGCCCTGCATCTGGCGCATGAAGAAAATCCACACGCCGATCAGGAGCAGCATCGGGAACCAGGAAATGAACAGGCTCATCAGGAAAGACGGCTGCTCTTCCGGCTTGGCCTCGACCGAGACGTTGTTCTTCAGGAGGTCGGACACCATCCAGGGGTCGCTCGGCGCGTAGCTGGTGAAGCGTTCGCCGTTGCTGCGCTCGCCTTTGAGCACGTTGCCTTCGATCACCACTTTGGTGATCTGCTGCTGCCGCACTTCCTCGATGAACTGGGAGTACGGCATCTGCGACTGCGTGGTGCGCTGCGCGCCGAACTGGTTGAACACCGTCATCAGGACGACGGCGATGATCAGCCAGATGGCGATGTTCTTCGACAGGTTGTTCACTTTCACTCCTCGGTGCCGATGCCGGCACGGTCATATAACTTCAGGCACACCACATTTAGACTCATTCTAAACCCGGTTCCGGTGGATTGTCACGGCCGATTTCCATGGCCGTCCGGGGCCGCCGCCCCAGCAGGTAGACCTCGGTGCTGCGGTCGCGCGACGCATCCGGCTTGCGGATCGCCACTTGCTCGAAAGCCGCGCGCATCTGCTTCACGAAATCCTCGAAGCCGACGCCCTGGAACACTTTGACGAGAAAAGCCCCGTCGGGTTTCAGCCAGCGTACGGCAAAATCGAGCGCCAGCTCGCACAACTCGTACTGCCGGGCCTGATCGCGCAGGTCCACCCCGCTGATATTGGGTGCCATGTCGCTCAAAACAAGGTCGACCCGCGCCCCCTGCAGCCTGCCTTCGAGCCAGTCGAGGCTCGCCTGCTCGGTGAAATCGCCTTCCAGGCTCTCGACACCGGGCATCGGCGCCACCGGCAGCAGGTCGATCGCCAGCACCCTGCCCTGCCGCTTCAGCTTCTGCGCCGCGACCTGGCACCAGCTGCCGGGGGCGGCGCCGAGGTCGACCACGGTCATGCCGGACTTCAGCAGGTGGTCGCGCTGGTCGATTTCCAGCAGTTTGTACGCCGCACGCGAGCGGTAGCCGTCCTGCTGCGCCTTTTTGACGTAGGGATCGGTCACGTGCTCGTGCATCCAGGCCCGGCCCGATTTGGTCCGCTTCGGTTTCTGCGCCATCTCGAATCACTCTATCGGCTACAATCCGGCCTCGGTTGAAGGAATACACATGAAATCACTCTCTCCCGCCCAGCGGCAACATCTCAAGGGCATGGCACACGGCCTGCAGCCGGTGGTCATGATCGGGAACCAGGGCCTGACGGCGGCCGTGCTGAAGGAAGTCGAGCGCGCGCTGGCGGCACACGAGCTCATCAAGATCAAGGCGGCGAGCGACGAAGCCGGAACCCGTCGGGCGTGGATGGATGAAATCTGCGCCGCGACCGGCGCCGCGCCGGTGCAGCAGATCGGCAAGGTGCTGGTGGTTTACCGTCGGTCCGACAAGCCGGTCATCGCCCTGCCCGCCTGATCGACCAAACGGGCTGCCTATCGGGCCAGTCCCGCGCGCCACACCAGCACCAGGCCGAGCAGGCTCTGGATCAGATAGACGATGCTGGAAATGCCGTGCCAGTGGCGGAAGCGGTCGGCGAACACGCTCTGCATCACCGCCTGCGGCATGGCCTGGTCCTTGAGGCCCTGCAGGACGGGCTGGATGCCGAAATGGCCCGCCAGCGTCAGCGCCAGCATCACCGCCACGATCCAGAAGAACAGCGTCTTCAGCGCCGCGCCGCCGTCGCGGGCGATGCGGTAGATCAGCAGATAGGACGCTGCGGCGATGCCGATCCACGCCATCCAGTCGAACAAGTGGCCGGCGAGCATGCCGGCGAGCTGCTTGTCGCCGAGGCTGGCGAACAGCACCGGCGCCGCCATGTAGCCGATCGCCCAGCTGCCGCCGATCCACAGCACCAGGAGGGTACCGGCGAGTCCGTCCCAGAAGCGCCGCATCACTTGTACAGCACGTCGAGGACTTCGTACTGGCGCACGCCGCCGGGCGCCTGCACGTCGACCGTGTCGCCGGCGTACTTGCCGATCAGCGCGCGCGCGATCGGCGAGGACACCGAGATCTTGCCGGCCTTGATGTCGGCTTCGTCGTCGCCGACGATCTGGTAGGTGACGCTGTCGCCCGAGTCGGCGTCCTCCAGCTCGACCGTGGCGCCGAACACCACGCGGCCGTCGGCGTCGAGCGCGGTCGGATCGATGATCTGCGCGTTGGACAGTTTGCCCTCGAGGTCGGCGATGCGGCCCTCGATGAAGCCCTGTTTTTCCTTGGCGGCGTCGTACTCGGCGTTTTCCGAGAGATCGCCCTGCGCGCGCGCCTCGGCGATCGCCTGGATCACGGCCGGACGTTCGACGCTTTTCAGATGCTGCAATTCGGCGCGCATTTTCTCCGCGCCGACCACGGTAATCGGGAACTTGTTCACAGCTTGACCTTTTTCTGTCAGTGCAGGCGCTGGTGCAGCGACTGCAGGGAATAGACTTCCAGCCCGTCGCCGTGCCGCATGCCCATGCAGGCAGCGAGCGCACCGGCGAGCGTGGTGAAGTAGACCACCCGCCGCGCCAGCGCTTCGGCGCGAATGGCGTAGGAATCCTTGACCGCCTTCTTGTCCTCGACGACGTTGACGATGAAGTCGATGTCGCCGTTCTTGATCATGTCGACGATGTGCGGGCGACCTTCCTTGACCTTGTTGACGACCGCAACCGGAATGCCGGCGGCTTCGATGGTCTGCGCGGTGCCGCGGGTGGCGACGAGGTTGAAGCCGAGGTCGCGCAGCGCCTGCGCCAGTTCGACCAGCGTCTCGCGGTCGGCCGAGCGCACGCTGACGAAGGCGCGTCCGCCGGGCTTCGGCAGTTCCGAGCTCGACGCCAGCTGCGACTTCACGAAGGCCTCGCCGAAATTGTCGCCGACGCCCATGACCTCGCCGGTCGACTTCATTTCGGGGCCGAGGATGGTGTCGACGCCCGGGAACTTGCGGAAGGGGAACACCGCTTCCTTCACCGAATAATAAGGCGGGATGATTTCCTTCTCGAAACCCTGCGATTTCAGCGAAATGCCCGCCATCGCACGCGCGGCGATCTTCGCCAGCGGCGCGCCGATCGCCTTGGACACATAAGGCACGGTGCGCGAGGCGCGCGGATTCACCTCGAGCACGTAGACGGTGTCGCCCTGGATCGCGAACTGCACGTTCATCAGGCCGCACACCTTGAGCGCCTTCGCCATCGCCACGGTCTGGCGGCGCAGCTCGTCCTGCAGTTCATCCGACAGGCTGTAGGGCGGCAAGGAACACGCCGAGTCGCCCGAGTGCACGCCGGCCTGCTCGATGTGCTGCATGATGCCGCCGATCACCACCTGCTCGCCGTCGGACAGCGCGTCGACGTCGACTTCGATGGCGTCGTTGAGGAAGCGGTCAAGCAGCACCGGGCTGTCGTTCGACACCTTCACCGCCTCGGTCATGTAGCGCACGAGATCGGCTTCCTCGCGCACGATTTCCATCGCGCGGCCGCCGAGCACGTAGGACGGGCGCACCACCAGCGGGTAGCCGATTTCCTCGGCCATGCGCAGCGCGCTGTCGGGGTTGCGCGCGGTGCGGTTGGGCGGCTGCTTCAAGCCCAGGTCGTGCAGCATCTGCTGGAAGCGCTCGCGGTCTTCCGCGGCGTCGATCATGTCGGGGCTGGTGCCGATGATGGGCACGCCGTTCTTTTCCAGGTCGCGCGCGAGCTTCAACGGCGTCTGGCCGCCGTACTGCACGATCACGCCGACCGGCTGCTCGATGCGCACGATCTCGAGCACGTCTTCCAGCGTCAGCGGCTCGAAGTACAGGCGATCGGAGGTGTCGTAGTCGGTCGACACGGTCTCGGGGTTGCAGTTGACCATGATGGTCTCGAAGCCCGACTCGCGCAGCGAGAGCGCCGCATGCACGCAGCAGTAGTCGAACTCGATGCCCTGGCCGATGCGGTTGGGACCGCCGCCGAGCACCATGATCTTCTTCGCGTCGGTCGGATTCGCCTCGCACTCTTCCTCGTAGCTCGAGTACATGTAGGCGGTCTGGGTAGCGAACTCGGCGGCGCAGGTGTCGACGCGCTTGTAGACCGGATGCAGGCCCAGCGCGTGGCGGCGCGCGCGCACCGCGTGCTGGTCGGTGTTCAGAAGCTTCGCCAGCCGGCGGTCGGAGAAACCCGCGCGCTTG
Organism: Pseudomonadota bacterium; assembly: GCA_040753235.1. GTDB lineage: Bacteria > Pseudomonadota > Gammaproteobacteria > Burkholderiales > Thiobacillaceae > Thiobacillus. The sequence continues at coordinate 36,673 of JBFMET010000007.1, read as the reverse complement.
AGACTGCGCAGGGTGTCGAGGTCGAGATCGGCGAGGCTGCGGCCCGCGAGCGCGGTTTCCATTTCGATCAGCTGCTGGATCGGGTCGAGGAACCAGGGATCGATTTTCGAGATGGCATGGATCTCGTCCAGGCTCATGCCGACGCGGAAGGCGTCGCCGACGTACCAGATGCGCTCGGGGCCGGGCGACATCAGTTCCGCCTCGATCTCGTCGCGGTCGGTGGTCTTGGGGTCGAGGCCGTCGGCGCCGACTTCCAGCCCGCGCAAGGCTTTCTGCAGCGACTCCTGGAAGCTGCGGCCCATCGCCATCACCTCGCCGACCGACTTCATCTGCGTGGTCAGGCGATCGTCGGCCTGGGGGAATTTCTCGAAAGCGAAACGCGGCACCTTGGTGACGACGTAGTCGATCGACGGCTCGAACGAGGCCGGGGTCGCGCCGCCGGTGATGTCGTTCTGCAGTTCGTCGAGGGTGTAGCCGATGGCGAGCTTGGCCGCCACCTTGGCGATGGGGAAGCCGGTCGCCTTGGAGGCCAGGGCCGACGAGCGCGACACGCGCGGGTTCATCTCGATCACCACCATGCGGCCGTCGGCGGGGTTGATGGCGAACTGGACGTTCGAGCCGCCGGTGTCGACGCCGATCTCGCGCAGCACCGCGAGGCTGGCGTTGCGCAGGATCTGGTATTCCTTGTCGGTGAGCGTCTGCGCCGGCGCGACGGTGATCGAGTCGCCGGTGTGCACGCCCATCGGGTCGAAGTTTTCGATCGAGCAGATGATGATGCAGTTGTCGTGGCGGTCGCGCACCACCTCCATCTCGTACTCTTTCCAGCCGAGCAGCGATTCCTCGATCAGAAGCTCGTGCGTCGGCGAGGCCTCCAGGCCGCGCTCGCAGATGGCGACGAATTCGTCCTTGTTGTACGCGATGCCGCCGCCCGAACCGCCCATGGTGAAGGACGGCCGGATGATGGTCGGGAAGCCGAGCGCGGCCTGCACCTGCAGCGCCTCTTCCATGCTGTGGGCAATCGAGGAACGCGCCGAGCCGAGTCCCAGCTTGGTCATCGCCGCCTTGAATTTCTCGCGGTCCTCGGCCTTGTCGATCGCTTCCTTGGAGGCGCCGATCATCTCGACGCCGTATTTTTCCAGCACGCCGTGCTTCGCCAGATCGAGTGCGCAGTTCAACGCAGTCTGCCCGCCCATGGTCGGCAGCAGCGCGTCGGGGCGCTCCCTGGCGATGATCTTCTCGACGACCTGCCAGGAGATCGGCTCGATGTAGGTGACGTCGGCCATGTCCGGGTCGGTCATGATCGTCGCCGGGTTGCTGTTGACGAGGATGACCTTGTAGCCCTCCTCGCGCAGCGCCTTGCACGCCTGCGCGCCGGAGTAGTCGAACTCGCACGCCTGGCCGATGACGATGGGGCCGGCGCCGATGATGAGGATGCTTTGGATGTCTGTGCGCTTGGGCATGATCAGGGCGCCTTGGCGTGGTCAGCCATCAGCTGGATGAAGCGGTCGAACAAATAGGCGACGTCGTGCGGGCCGGGGCTCGCCTCGGGGTGGCCCTGGAAGCTGAACGCCGGCGCGTCGGTGCGGGCGATGCCCTGCAGCGAGCCGTCGAACAGGGAAACATGGGTGCTGCGCAGGTTGGCGGGCAGGCTCGCGGCGTCGACCGCGAAGCCGTGGTTCTGGCTGGTGATCGCGACGCGGCCGCTGTCGAGGTCCTTGACCGGGTGGTTGGCGCCGTGGTGGCCAAACTTCATCTTCACGGTCTTCGCGCCCGAAGCCAGCGCCAGCAGCTGGTGGCCGAGGCAGATGCCGAAGGTCGGGATCTTAGCCGCGACCAGCTCGCCGATCGCCTTGATCGCGTAGTCGCAGGGCTCGGGGTCGCCGGGGCCGTTGGAGAGGAACACGCCGTCCGGCTGCAACGCCAGCACGTCTTCGGCGCTGGCGGTCGCCGGCAGCACGGTCAGGCGGCAGCCGCGCTCGGCGAGCATGCGCAGGATGTTGCGCTTGACGCCGTAGTCGAAGGCGACGACATGGAAACGCGGCGCGGTCTGCGCACCGTAACCGCTGCCGAGCTTCCACTCGGTCTCGGTCCATGCGTAGGCGGCCGGCGCCGTCACCACCCTGGCGAGGTCCATGCCGGCCAGCCCCGGGAAGGCGCGCGCGGCTGCCAGCGCCTTCGCCTCGTCGACCCCGCCCGCCATGATGCAGCCGCTCTGCGCGCCCTGCTCGCGCAGGATGCGCGTGAGGCGACGGGTGTCGATGTCGGCGATGGCGACGATGTTTTCGCCCTTGAGGTAATCGGACAGCGATTGACCGGCGCGGAAGTTCGAATGCAGCCGCGGCAGGTCGCGCACCACCAGGCCGGCGGCATGGACGCGGCCGGCCTCGACGTCCTCGGCGTTGACGCCGGTGTTGCCGATGTGGGGGTAGGTCAGGGTGACGATCTGCCGCGAGTACGAGGGGTCGGTGAGGATTTCCTGGTAGCCGGTGAGCGCGGTATTGAAAACCACCTCGCCGGCGGTGAGGCCGTCTGCGCCGATCGAGCGGCCGCGGAACACCGAGCCGTCAGCTAGAACCAGGATGGCGGGTTGGGCAGAGGACAAGGAACACTCCGAAAGGCAGGTGACAAAATTCAGGCGAGCCGCTCGCGCGAACCCGCCTGAATTTGAATGCCCGCATTGTAGCCGATCCGGGAGGCGGCTTCAATGCTCGCGCGGTCCTGCAAACGCCCTTTTCAGGGTTGGAGATGGTCGAGTCCGCCGTCCATGTCGAGTTCGGTCAGCTCGGTGAAGCCGCCGATGCATTTACCCTCGACGACGATCTGCGGCACGGTGCGCGCGCCGTGGGTGACGACGGCGAATTCCTTCATCGCCTCGCGGTCGAGGTCGATGCGGACCTCGTCGTAGCCGATGCCGCGCTTGTCGAGAAAGGCCTTGGCCTTGACGCAGATGGGGCAGGTGCCGGTGCTGTAGACCTTGACGGCGTTCATGGTGGTTCCTGTTGAATTACTTGAGATTCAGTACGTCGCGCATGTCGTACAAGCCCGGCGCCCTGCCCTGCAGCCACTTGGCCGCGCGCAGCGCGCCCTGCGCGAAGGTGGCGCGGCTGCTGGCCTTGTGCGTCAGCTCCACGCGCTCGCCGACGCCGGCGAAGAGCAGCGTGTGGTCGCCGACGATATCGCCGCCGCGCACGGTGGCAAAGCCGATCGTCTTCGGGTCGCGTTCGCCGGTCACGCCCTCGCGGCCGTACACGGCGCACGTCGCCAGATCGCGGTTGATCGCACGCGCCACCGCCTGTCCCAGCCCCAGCGCGGTACCCGAGGGCGCATCGACCTTGTGGCGGTGGTGCGCCTCGATGATCTCGATGTCGTAGCCGTCTTCCAGCACCCGGGCGGCGAGTTCGGCGAGCTTCATCAGCAGGTTCACGCCGACGCTCATGTTGGGCGCGAAGACCACGGGAATCTGCCGGGCGGCGGCCGCGATGCGCGCCTTGCCCGCCTCGTCGAAGCCCGTGGTGCCGATCACCAGCGGGACCTTCGCCGCGACGCAGGCGTCGAGATAGCCGAACGTCGCTTCCGGCCGGGTGAAGTCGATCAGCGCCTGCGCGCTCTTGAGCGCCGCGGTCGGCTGGTCGCTGACGGCGACGCCGCTGGCCGCGCCCCAGGCCGCGCCGGCGTCCTGGCCGAGCAGCGGGCTGCCGGGACGGTCGAGCGCGGCATGGAGCGCGCAGGCCGGGTCGGCCGTCACCGCTTCCAGAAGCGCACGTCCCATGCGACCGGACACGCCGGCCAGGGCGACCTTCACGCTCATTGCCGCGCCCCGCGCAGGATCGTCAGCACGCGTTCCTCGGCGATCAGCCAGCGGCCGTCGCGCTCGACCAGACGCAGTTGCTTCGCCACGCTGTCGCGATAGCTGTCGGAGCGGTAATGCTGGTTGAAGGTCACCAGCGCGACGCCGTCGGCGACGCGCTCGACCGTGGGCGAGTCGATCTGCAGATCGATGTTGCGCGCCACGCCGAGCAGCAGGCGGCGGCGCTTCTCCCAGTCGTCGCGGCTGCCGCCCCCTTGCGGGATGAAGCTTGCATCGTAGGCGGCCAGATAGCCGTCCTCGTCGCGGCGCGCCCAGGCGTCGGACCAGGCCTTTACGGCGGCCAGCACCGCCCCCTCGAACCCGGACAGCGTCTCGGGCTCGGGGAAAGGCGGGATCACGTCCGGCTGGATCTGCGCGACGTCGGTCTCGGGCTGCAGGGCGAGTTCGGCCGGCGGGCGTCTGTTGGAGTAAGGCGGCGCATCCTTCGGGCTCGGCAGCGGCGCCACGATGCTGGTAGTGGGTACTGCGGGCTGCGCCGCCGGCGCGCTGGCGGGCGACGTCGCGGCGGCAGCCGCGGGAACGGGTTGCCGTGCGGGTGCCGGCGCAGTCAGCGCTGCAGGCCGCGATTCCGGTAGCGGCACCGGTTCAGGCTTGGGCAGCGGTGCCGGTTCCACGGCGGCGCGGGGCGCCGGCTGCGGCGCCGGGGTCGGCGTCACGCGCTCGGCCGCCGCCCGTTGCGGCATCGGATCCGCTGCTTCGGGCTGCGGCAGTGCGCGTGGCTGCGGGGCCGGTTCGGCCGGCATCGCGCGGGTTTCCGTGGCAGCGGGCGGTTCCGCCGGCTGCGGCGCTGGCTGGGGAGCCGGCTTCGCAGCCGGCGCGGGAACCGCCTCCGGTGCGGGCTCGGGCTTCGGCGGCAGGTCGCCCTCGATGCGCACCAGGGTGTCGCCCTCGAAGAAGAGCGTGATGCGCTTCTGCTCGGCCAGCCGGCCGGCCTTGTGATAGACGTAGACGTAGTCCCAGCGGTCGGTGCGGAACGGATCGACGACCAGCGGCGTGCCGAGGAGGAAGCGCACCTGCGAACGGTTGAGACCGGGCTTCAGGCGGGCGACGTTTTCCTGGTCGAGCGCATTGCCCTGCTGGACGTCGATGCGATGCGGACCGATGTTGACGCTGGAGCAACCCGCCAGCAGGCTCAGCAGCAGGGCGGGAATCAGGAGTTGACGCATGGCCGGGACACCGGAAGGGTTGGGGCGATTGGAAAAAAACGTATCATAACGTATTCGCGTTCCCGTTCTGGAGCCTCCATTGAGCAATCCCTCGGATCTCAAGAGCATCGGCCTCAAGGCCACCCTGCCGCGCCTGAAAATCCTCGACCTCTTCGAGCAGAGCGACAAGCGCCACATGACCGCCGAGGAGGTCTACCGCCTGCTGTCGGACGAGGGCCAGGACATCGGCCTGGCGACGGTCTACCGCGTGCTGACCCAGTTCGAGCAGGCGGGACTGTTGATGCGTCACCATTTCGACAGCGACAAGGCGGTGTTCGAACTCAACCAGGGCGACCACCACGACCATCTGGTCTGCATTCAGTGCGGCAAGGTCGAGGAATTCTTCGACGCCGAAATCGAGAAGCGCCAGCAACGCATCGCCAAGGAACGCGGCTTCGTCATCCACGACCATTCGCTGCAGATCTACGCCGACTGCGTCAAGGAAAACTGCCCCAACCGCAAGCCGGGCAATACCCGTCAGCGCACGTAAGGCGCCAGCCCTCCGCACAATTCGGCAATGCCTTCGATGAGCCGCGGCGTCGGTCGGTGCAGGCGGTCGGCATCGACCCGCACGAAGGCATCGCGCTTGACCGCCGGCAGGCGCGCGTAGGCCTGCCAGGTGCCGCGCGGATCGGGCGCGTCGTGGCCGCTCACGATCAGCTCCGGCGCGCGCTGCAAGACCGCCTCGCGCGACACCACCGGCGCCGCGCTGCCGAGGTCGGCGAACACGTTGCGCACGCCGCAGATCGTCAAGGCATCGCTGATCCAGTGGCGACCGCCCACCGTCATCAGCGGGCGATCCCACACCTGGTAGAAAGCCCGCGCCGGCAGCCGGCGTGTTTCAGGCACGCGCAACGCCGCCAGGCGCGCCTCGAAATCCTGCGCCGCCGCCTGACCCGCCGCCGCATGACCGCTCGCCTGCCCGACGAGGCGCAACAGCCGCGACACGTCCGACAACCGCCGCGCCTCGGTATGCAGCAGCGGCAGGCCCAGCTGGCGCAGGCGATGCAGGTCCGCCGCGCGGTTGCCGCCGACCCACACCACGACGAGATCGGGTTTCAGCGCGAGGATGCGCTCGTGGTTGATGCGCTGGGTGTCGCCCACGCGCGGCAGGGTTTTCGCCGCATCGGGAAAGTCGCTCGCGGTATCGGCGCCGGCGACCTGCGGGCCGGCGCCCACGGCGAACAGCAGTTCGGTCAGGTGCGGGGTGAGCGAAACGATGCGCTGCGGCGGCTGCGATAGCTCCAGCGTGTGGCCGGCATCGTCGACGACACGAACGGCTGCCGCCACCGCCGGCACCGCCCAAAGCAGCAGCCAGGCCAGCAGCAGCCGACTCACGGCTCGACGCGCGGGCTGCCGTGGAAGATCAGGCTCGCGCGGCCGGATTCGAAGCGCAGGCGGGTGAGCGACGCCGTCGCCACTTCGACGCGGTAGGCGTGTTCGAGCGGAATCTCCAGCGCCCACGCAAGCGCCATGCGCATCACCCCGGCGTGGCCCACCAGCAGCACGTGCTGGCCGGCGTGTTGCGCCAGCAGCTCGTCGAGTGCCGCGGCCACGCGCGCATGGAAATCGGCCAGCGGCTCGGCACCCGCGGGACGCGCGTTGATCGGGTCGGCCTTGAAGCGCGCCAGCGTCCCGGGCGCCGCCGCCTCGATCTCGGCGGCCGACTTGCCTTCCCAGACGCCGAAACCGACTTCCTTCAGGCGGTCGTCGAACTGCAACGGCAGGCCGTGACGTCCGGCCAGCGCTTCGGCAAATTCACGGCAGCGCCGCAAGGGGGATGAGACGACATGCTGCCACGGTGCGGCCTCGCCGACGGCGGCGTGCATCTGCGCCCAGCCCTTCTCCGACAGCGGATCGTCGATCTGTCCCCGATACTTGCGGCCGCCGACGGGCTCGCCGTGGCGCATCAGGTCGAGCAGCGTGGTCACGCCAGCACCACCAGGTTGTCGCGGTGGATGAGTTCGGGTTCGTCGAGATAGCCGAGTTCGGCCTCGATCGCGGAAGTCGGCTTGCCGGCGATGCGGCGCGCCTCGCCGGCGCTGTAGTTGACGAGCCCGCGCGCGATTTCGCGGCCTTCGGCGTCGACCACCGCCACCACTTCGCCGCGCTCGAATTCGCCGGTGACGCCCTTCACGCCGACCGGCAGCAGGCTTTTGCCGTCCTCGCGCAGCGCGCGCACCGCGCCGTCGTCGAGCACGACGCCGCCGCGCAGTTGCAAGTGGTCGGCGAGCCACTGCCGGCGCGCGGCGAGCGGCGCCTGGCGCGCGACCAGCTGGCTGCCGATCGCCTCGCCCGCCGCCAGGCGCAGCAGCACGCGCTCCTCGCGCCCGCTGCAGATGACGGTATGCGCGCCGCTGCGGGCCGCGCGCCTGGCGGCGAGGATCTTGGTCAGCATGCCGCCGGTGCCGACGCTGCTGCCCGCGCCGCCCGCCATGCGTTCGAGTTCGGGGTCGCCGGCGTGCGCGTCCATCACCAGCGTCGCCTGCGGATCCTTGCGCGGGTCGGCGGTGTAGAGGCCGGGCTGGTCGGTGAGGATGACGAGACAGTCGGCCTCGATGAGGTTGGTCACCAGAGCGCCCAGGGTGTCGTTGTCGCCGAGGCGGATCTCGTCGGTGGCCACCGTGTCGTTCTCGTTGATGATGGGCACGACGCGCAGCGCGAGCAGCGTGCGCAGCGTCGAGCGCGCGTTGAGGTAGCGCGTGCGGTCGGCGAGGTCCTCGTGGGTCAGCAGCACCTGCGCGGCGTGCAGGCCGTGGGTGCGGAAGATCGACTCGTAGGCCTGCACCAGCCCCATCTGCCCCACGGCAGCGGCAGCCTGCAGCTCATTCACTGCCTTCGGGCGCTTCTTCCAGCCGAGCCGCGCGATGCCTTCTGCGATCGCGCCGGAGGACACCAGCACGACTTCCTTGCCCTGCGCCGTCAACGCCGCGATCTGCTCGGCCCAGCGCGACAGCGCGGCGTGGTCGAGGCCGCGCCCCTCCGCCGTGACGAGGCTCGAACCGACCTTGACGACGATGCGCCGTGCCTGCTTCACCACCGAATGCATCAGTACCTCGCCTGCTTGAGATTGCGCACCGCATCGGCGGCGGTGCGCACGCTGAGGCCGTCGGGACAGAAAAACTCCTCGAACAGCGGCTTGTGGTAGGACAGCAGCGAGCGGCGCTTGAGGTTCTCCCAGCCGGCATTGCGCGCTTTCGACCAGGCGCCGTCGGGCTGGCCGTAGGCGTAGAGGCGGCGCTCGCGCGTCTCGCAGCGAATGCCCTCGAAGGAGACGTTGCGCGCGCCCCCGGCCGCGTCGATCACCACGGTGTAGCGCACGACCTTGTCCTGGCCGACGCTGATCGACGCCGTGTCGACGTAGTAGCGATGGCTGGCGATCGAGGACACGGTGAATTCGACGAGGTTCTCGGTCCTGGGCGGCGCCGGGAGCTGGGCCGCGACTTCGATCCAGGGCTTGTCGGCCTCGAATTCGTAATCGAAGTTGCCCCAGTCGGTCTGGGCGTGGGCCGCCAGCGGCAACGTCAGCAGCGTAAACAGCAATTTTTTCATGCCCGGCATTTTATGGCTTTGCAGGGGGGATGTCTGCAGGGCAGCGCGCCTACTGACGCTCGGAATAGGTCGGCAACGTGAGGCGGAAGGCCATGGCGGCAAGCCGCACGCCGAGCACGATCGCCATCCCTGCCGCGGCTGCGACGACCGGCTCCACCCCCAGCGCCTGCAGCCCGACCAGCCCCAGCGCACCCGCCCACGCCGCCGAAGCGTAGAGTTCGCCGCGCACGAAGATGAGCGGCACCTCGTTGCACAACACGTCGCGCAGCACGCCGCCGACGACGCCGGTGATGACGCCGAGCAGGCTCGCCGCCAGCCAGGGGGCCTCCCAGGCGAGCGCAATCTTGGTGCCGACGATGGTGAAGAGCGCAAGCCCGAGGGCGTCGGGGACCAGGAACAGGCGCGGCGGCAGGCGCAGGCCGCGCACCGCGAAAAAAACGACCAGCGTCGTCGCCAGCGCGACGACGAGATAGACCTGATCCGATATCCAGAACACCGGCCGCCCCAGCAGCACGTCGCGCACCGTGCCGCCGCCCAGCGCGGTCGCCGCGCCGACCATCATCACGCCGATGAGGTCCATGCGCTTGCGACCGGCGTCGAGCACGCCGGTCAAGGCGTTGACCGCCACGGCCGACAGCGCGGCCCAGTACAGCAGGTTTTCCATGGAGGGCACCGCCTGCGCCGGAATCAAGGTCATGCCAGTATCGCAAGAATTCCGCCGCACCGCACCGCGCTAGAATGCGGGCATCCCCATATCCCCGCCGGCCGACTGCATGCTGCCTGCCTCGCTCAAGCGCTACGCCTGGCTTTCCATCGGCGCCGCCGTCGCCACCATCCTGCTCAAGGGCTGGGCGTGGTGGATCACCGGCTCGGTCGGCCTCCTGTCGGACGCGCTCGAATCCTTCGTCAACCTCGCGGGTGCGCTGATGGCGCTGGCCATGCTGACGCTGGCGGCGAGGCCGGCCGACGAGAACCACGCGCATGGACACGGCAAGGCCGAGTATTTTTCGAGCGCGTTCGAGGGCGCGCTCATCCTCGTCGCCGCCCTCGGCATCGGCTACGCGGCGATCGACCGCCTGCTCCACCCCCGGGCGATCGAGGCCGTCGGCATCGGCCTCGCGGTCTCGGTCGTCGCCTCGCTCGTCAACCTCGCCACCGCGCGCACCCTGATGCGGGTAGGCACGCAATCCCGCTCGATCACGCTGGAGGCCGACGCCCGCCACCTGATGGCCGACGTCTGGACCTCGGCTGGCGTCATCGCAGGCGTCGCGCTGGCGTGGGCCACCGGCTGGCTGTGGCTCGACCCGGCGATCGCGCTCGCCGTCGCGGCCAACATACTGTGGACCGGCTGGAAACTGCTGCAGCGTTCCGCCGAGGGTTTGATGGATGTCTCGGTGTCCGCGGACGATCTGCGCGCGATCCGGAGCGTGCTCGACGCCTATCGCCGCGAGGGCCTCGCCTTCCATGCCCTGCGCACCCGGCAGGCCGGCACCCGCGCCTTTGTCTCCTTTCACGTGCTGGTGCCCGGCGCCTGGAGCGTCCAGCACGCGCACGACTGGTCGGAGCGCATCGAGGCCGATATCCGGCGCGTCATACCGCAGGCGCATCTCACCACCCATCTGGAGCCGATCGAGGATCCGCTGTCGCTGGCCGATCAGAATCTGGATCGCCGCCCGGACTGATCGCGCCGGCGCCGCCACACCCAGGCATAGATCCCCAGGTTCACGACGACGACCGCGCTGCCCAGCCACAGTTGCGCCGCGTGCGTCAGCTGCGCCGGGTACAGGACCGGCAGCAGGTAGTGCTCGACGAAGCCGCCGGCGTAGCCCGCCTCCCCCGCCTGGGCCCGCAGCATGTTTTCCAGCGGCGCGAGGGGGCAGACGCCGCCGGCGAATTCGATCGCCGCGCCCCACAGCACGGCCGGCAGGTGCAGCCAGACGAGGCGGGGCCAGCGCAGCAGCAGCACGCCGCCGCCGATGTCGAAAACAACGAACGCCAGGTGCGCGACGACGACCAGATCGGCCAGGAAGCCGGTCAATTCAGGGCCCTGCGCGCACCCGGCACGACGGCGCTCGCTGCCGGTTGCCCCGCGTCGAGCCAGACCGTGAAATCGGCGCGCGACATCGGCCTGCCGAAGAAATACCCCTGCAGCACATCGACGCCGAGCTCGCGCAGCAACTGCGCCGTGGCCGCGTCTTCCACGCCTTCGGCCACCGACAGCAGGCCGAGGGTGCGCGCGATCTGGATGATCGACTGCACCATCGGCAATCCCTTGGGCTCGTGCAGGCGCCGGATGAAGGAAATGTCGATCTTGAGCTCGTCGACGGGAATGTCGTGCAACTGGGACAGCGAGGAATAGCCGGTGCCGAAATCGTCGATCGCCAGCGCAAACCCTGCGTTGCGCAGCTCATCGAGACGGTTCGCCGCATGCTCGACGTCGCTCAGCGCCACGCTCTCGGTCACCTCGAGCATGACGTCGGACGGCCGCAGGCCGTAGCGCGCCACGTCGTCGAGCATCTGTTCGGCCAGCGACGCGATGAAGAGCTGGCGTTTCGACATGTTGATGGCGATGTGCAGGCTGCTGTGCCCGCTTGCCTGCCAGTCGCGCAGCGCCGCCAGACCGGCCTCCCAGATCTGTCGCCCCAGATCGCGGATCAGGCCGATGTTTTCCGCCATGGGAATGAAGGTCGACGGACTGACCCAGCCGAGGGTCTCGTCGTGCCAGCGTGCCAGCACCTCGGCGCCGATGCAGCGTCCGGTGCCCGCCGAAATCAGCGGCTGGAACCAGGCCTCGATGCGCCCTTCGCTGATGGCGCTGGCCAGCCTGCTCTGAATCTGGAGCGCTTCCCGCCCCAGCCCCTTGTCGAGCATGTCGCCGAAGAAGCAGACCTGGTTGCGACCTTGCGCCTTGGCGTGGAACATGGCCCGGTCGGCCTGCGAAAAAATCACGCCCATGTCGGCGCCGTCGTTGGGAAACACGCTGACGCCCATGCTGAAGGTGACATGGATTTCATTCCCGGCAACCTGCTGCGGCGCCTGCACCAGCAGGCCCAGCTTGTGCGTCACGTCGCGCGCCGCCTGGACCGAGGCCATGTCCGGCAGCAGCAGCACGAATTCGTCGCCGCCCCAGCGCGCCAGCGTGTCGCCGGCGCGCAGCGCCCCGCGCAGGGTCTCCGCAAATCCCACCAGCAAGGCGTCGCCCGCCTTGTGACCGAGCGAATCGTTGATCGTCTTGAAGTTGTCGATGTCGATGAAACAGACCGCCGCGCAATGCCCGCTGCGCTCACCCAGTTGCATCGCCACCTTGAGGCGGTCTTCCAGCAGCACCCGGTTCGGCAGACCGGTCAGCGCGTCGTGCAGGGCCATGTGCGAAATCTGCCGCTCGTGACGATAGCTCTGGGTGATGTCCCGGATCACGCCGCGAATCGCAACCAGCGCGCCGCCGGCATCGCGATAGCCGATGAAACGTGCCTCGACCCATTCCTCGCTGTTGGCGTCGACGTTGAGGCGCAGGCGCATCTGGGTCTGGCTCTTGCGCGCCGTGCGCAGCAGCTCGCACTGGCTGCGCAGCGCCGTCAGATCGTCGCCGTGCACGAATCCGGCCAGCATCATGCCGACCGAGTCGCCGCGCCGGCACAGGCGCGCCCAGCCCGGGCTGGCGTGCAGGATACGGCCGTCGAAATCGAGGTCGAGCACGGCCTCGTCGAGCATGGCCAGCGTTTCCATGTAGATTTTCTGCTCGGTCTCGCGTCGTTCCACCGTCGCGGCAAAGGCCTCGAAGGCGCTGGCGAGCGCGGCAATCTCGTCGTCGCGCGCGCGGGCCGGGAGCAGACGCTCGGCAATCTCTGCCGCGTGCGCCTGGCCCGCGGCATAGTCGTCCAGCGCGCTGTCTACCGCCTCGATCCGGCGCACGGTGGTCGAGAGCCAGCGCCACAGCCCCAGCCACAGCAGCGCCGTCAGGGCGGCGATGCCCGCGGCAGCGAGGCCGGCGATCTGCCAGGCGAGGTGTTCCGCGCCCACGCTGCGGTAAGCGCGGATGCGCACCGCCTCGGGCGGGCTGCCCGCCCAGGGGATGTCGACGGCGACGTAACGGGCGTCGCCGATGCGGTGCGTGCCGTGGCGCATCGGCATGTCCGGCGCATCGGGCTGCGGGTGCGATCGCGCCAGTTCGCGGTCGCCCAGATAGGCCTCCAGCCGCACCTCGGGAATCAGCATCTGGCGCAGGGTTTCGGTGTTGAGCGGGCGGAACAGCCACAACTGGCCCTGGCCGTCGGCCCCCAGCCAGATCGGCCGCTGGAACACCCGGTAGACCTCGTCGTGGCTCGGCACCCGCAGCCAGTCGCTGCCTTTCAGATCCTGCACGTCGATGGCCTGCGCGATCGGGCCGTAGCGGTAGCGGATATCGCCTTGCGGACCGACGACAACCATGGTGGGAAACTCGAGGAACGCCCATTGCGCATTGAGATACGCGGTCAGGCGCGGGGCGGTCGTGGGGGTGTTGGTTTCGAGCAGGCGCGAGAACTCCAGCCGGCTCACCACCTGGTCGGCCGCCCCCTGCCAGGCCGACTCCAGGCGCAGCAGCTGGTCGCCGTAGTAGTCGCGCGTCGAATCGCGGCGTTGCGCGATGTCGCGGCCCTCGATCACATAGAAGGAGGCGAAGCCCACGGCCGCCACCACCACCGAGACGGTCAGCGCCACCAGCAGCAGGTGGCCGAAGGCCTGCCCGCGCAGGCGTGCGAGGCCCCTGTGCAGCCAGCCTGTCGGTTCGGACGGAACGCGCGTCATCCGTTCGGCTCAGCGCAGCCAGCGCGGATCGATCAGCGTGGCGATGTCGCGCCCCGCCGGCATGGCCAGCCCGACCGACTGCATGAACTGCCGCGTCGCCTCGATTTCCGTCTTGTCGAAACCGCCGTCGCGGCTGTAGAAATCGGGCATCCGGCCCAGCGCCTGCACGATATCGGCCCGCTGGGCGGGGTCGGCGATGCCGAGGCGCAGGGGGATCTGCTCAGGCTGCACGCCGTGCATCCACTTCAGGCTGCGGCGCAGCATCTGCACCATCTTGCGGGCGACCTGCGGGCGCGTCTCCAGCGTGGCGGGCGCCGCCACCAGCACGGCACGGATATGGTTGTTGCCGGCCAGTCGCACCGGCTGCCTGGGATCGTAGAGGCTGGCGATCTGCACTCCCAGCCCTTCGCGCACCAACGAGTTCGAATAGGGCTCCTCGCAGAACACCGCGTCGACCACCTCGCCCGCCAAGGCCCCGTGCACGCCCTCGTAGTTCTGCGTGATCGGCACCCAGCGCACTTCCTGCGGACGCACGCCGTGGGAGGCGACCCAGTGTTCGGCCAGCAGTTGCAGATAGGTCTTGGTCGACACGCTGCCCATCGGCACGCCGACGCTGTGGCCGCGCAGGTCGGCCAGCGTGCGTATCGTGCCGGCAAGCGCCTTGCGCACGACGATGCCGTAGGGCGGCGCACCGCTGGAAAGCGCGGCGATGGCCGCGACGTTTTTACGCCGCGCAATGAAGTTCGGCAGGATGGGGAAGCCGATGCCGGCAAAATCGGCGTTGCCGGCGAGCATGTCCTCGGCGGCGAGCACGCCGGAAGGCTGATGGCGGATGGCCAGCCTGACGCCGAGCGCGCGATCGATCCCGAGTACCGGGATCAGCTCCAGCGGAAAAAACGGCATCAGGTGCGGGCCGGGAATGTTCAGGCGGATCAGCTCGCCCGGCTGCGCCTGCAGCGGTTTCCACGCGGCCGTCGCCGCCAGCGCACCCAGCCCCGCCAGCACCCGTCTGCGTGAGATGTCCATGCCCTGCCTCCTGGTTATTTTCCTTGTAATCGGTCGGAGAATGGCACGGCTGAAGAGCATCGGCAAGCCTGCGCCCGCCCTGCCCCGCCGTCAGGGCCTGCGGTCGGCATACATGTGATCGCGGCTGAAGGGGTAGGCGGGCTGCCGGCCGTCGACGCCCTTGCCGGCCAGGACCTGCCACAGCTCCATCCAGCCGCGGTCGAAGGCGTGCGCGGAGCCCGCCATGTAGATGCGCCAGATGCGGTATTTCTGCTCGCCGATCAGGCGACGCGCGGCGTCGGCGTGCTGCTCCAGCCGGGTGACCCAGTGCCACAGGGTCTTCGCGTAGTGCGGGCGCAGATTCTCGGCGTCCAGGCATTCGAGCCCGCTGCCGCCGGCGGCACGAAAGACGTCGGCGGCGTGCACCAGTTCGCCGCCCGGGAACACGTAATCGTCGATGAATTCGGCAATGCCCCCGCCCAGGCCGGCGGCATCGGGAGTCGCCGCCGTGATGCCATGATTCAGCACCAGTCCGCCCGGTTTCAGCAGCGCGTGGATCTTCTCGAAATAGGTCGTCAGGTTGGCGCGGCCGACGTGCTCGAACATGCCGACGCTGGCGATCTTGTCGAAGCCGCCGAGCTCGGGCACGTCGCGGTAGTCCATGCGGCGCACCTCGACGCGCCCGGTGAGGCCGCGCGACGCGATCTGTTCGCTCACCCAGGCGTGCTGGTCGTCCGACAGGGTGATGCCGACGGCCTCGACGCCGTAGCGTTCGGCGGCGTGCAGGATCAGGCCGCCCCAGCCGCAGCCGATGTCGAGAAAGCGCTCGCCCGGCTTGAGGGCGAGCTTGCGGCAGATGTGGTCGAGCTTGGCTTCCTGCGCGGCGTCCAGGCTCATTTCGGCATCCCGGAAGTAGGCGCAGGAATACACGCGGCGCGCATCCAGCCACAGGCCGTAGAAATCGTTGGAAACGTCGTAGTGGTACTGGATGTTCTTGCGGTCCTTGACGCGCGTGTGGCGCCACCACTTCCAGGCATCGGAACCGGTCTTGGGCTTGCAGTCGCCTGCGTTGCACAAGCGGTCGCCGAGCGCGAGGATGTCGCGCACGTCGCCTTCCAGGTCCAGATGGCCCTCGACGTAGGCCCGCGCGAGCGAACCGAGGCTGGGGTCGGCCATCGCCTTGAGGCTGGCCGGCTGGTGCAGCCTCACCTTCACCGCGGCCGCGTCGTGCGCACCCACGCGCTCGCCGTTCCACAGTTCGACCGCCACCGGCAGTCCGGCCGCTTCGACCCGGCGCCGCACCTGATTCACCAGCAACTGATCCAGCATCACGCCCTCCTCCAGGATGGGCGGCGTGTTGTCGTCGTCGTTGTGCCGCCGCGACTCTTACCTTAGGTCAAATCCACCACCAGCGCCGCGCGGGTGTTCTCCGCCAGCGTCATCGATTCCACTGGGTACGCCGGCAGGTCGATGCCCATGCGGATCGCGGCGCCCGACTGGGCGGCGGCTTTCGACGTGGCGTCGAGCTCGAAGCGCAGGAAGTGCACCGACGAGGTCTTCTCCTCGTTCTCGCGCTCCAGATCCTCGTCGGCGATGGCGTAGACCTTCGGCTGGTCGGCAACCTGCACCCAGATCTTGTCCTCGATGCCCTTCAGCTTCGCCAGCGCCAGCTTGCGCTCGTCCGGATCGGGGTACTGGATCATCATCGTCGCCTTCCAGTTGCTGCCGTCCGGGATCAGCGGATTGTAGGCGTCGAGTTCGTCCTGGATGCCGGATTCCTCGAAGGTGCGCTCGGCGCGCAGCATCTCCTGGATCTGGTAGCGCATGGTCTTCTCGTCTTCGAAAATCAGCGTGACGTGCGCGCCGAGGTCGACCATGCGGTTCTTCTTGTGCGCCATGATCTCGGCGCGCATGGCGGGACGCACCCTGGCGTAGCCCTCCAGGGTCAACAGGCTGTCACGGGTGATCTGCGGCATGTCGTTTTCTCCTAGCTAAGGTTTTACTCAAGACCGTAGGCGATGCGCAGCAGCGTGATCGGGTGCTGCTTCTGCGCGGTGGCGGCTTCGCCCATGCCCTGCAAAATATGACGCGCGGCGATCGCGCAGTCGGAACTGACGTAATCGGGTTGCGGCTCGGCCATCTGGCGGAACACCGGCTTGCCGATCTTCATCGACTTGTCGAACCATTCGGTCTTCACGCCCCAGGTGCCGTCGTGGCCGGAGCAGCGCTCGACCATCGTCACCTGGGCGCCGGCGAGCTGCAACGCATCGCGCGTCTTGTTGCCGATGTTCTGCACACGCTGGTGGCAGGGCACGTGGTAGGCGACCTTGCCGAGCGGGCTGTTGAAATCGGTTTTCAGCAGGCCGTCGACGTTGCGCGCCATCAGGTATTCGAACGGGTCCCACATCGCCTCCTTCACCGCCTGCACGTCGGCGTCGTCGGGGAACATCAGCGGCAGCTCCTGCTTGTACATCAGCGTGCACGAGGGCACGGCGGTGAGGATCGCGTAGCCTTCGCGCGCGAGCTTCGCCAGGTGCGGGATATTGGTTTCCTTGAGCCGCTGCACGGCATCGAGGTCACCCAGTTCCAGCTTGGGCATGCCGCAGCAGGCTTCCTTCTCCACCAGCACGTGCGGAATCTCGTTGTGCGTCAGGAGCTTCAGCAGGTCGTGGCCGATGCCGGGCTCGTTGTAGTTGACGTAGCAGGTCGCATAGATCGCCACCTTGCCGGGCGTCTTCTCGCCGTCCTTCACCGCGAAGTCGTCGCGCGGCCTGGCGGTGGAACGGAATTTCGCGCTGTCGTATTCGGGCAGCTGGCGGTCGGGGTGGATGTGCAGGACGCTGTCGACGATCTTGCGGATCGGCTTGCTCTTCAGGCTGGCGTTGACCGCCTGCACCACCACCGGGATCGAGGCGAGCTTGCCCATCGCGTCGGTGGAAGACAGCAGCTTGTCGCGGAAGGTCGTCTCGCCCTTCTTGAACTTGATCGCCTTGGCGCGCAGCATGGTGTGCGGGAAGTCGAGGTTCCACGGGTGCGGCGGCACGTAGGGGCACTTCGTCATGTAGCAGAGGTCGCACAGGTAGCACTCGTCGACCACCTTCCAGTAGTCCTTCTTCTCGATGCCGTCGACCTCCATGGTCGGCGACTCGTCGACCAGGTCGAACAGGGTCGGAAACGCGGTGCACAGCGACACGCAGCGGCGGCAGCCGTGGCAGATGTCGAAAATGCGCTCAAGCTCGTGGTTGAGCTTGTCTTCGTTGTGGAAATCCGGGTTTTTCCAGTCGAGCGGGTGGCGGGTCGGGGCTTCGAGGCTGCCTTCACGGGTGCTCATGCGAACTCCAGGGTGCGTGGGGTTGTTTATTTGTTGGGCGCCGGCGATTCAGTCGAACCGGCCGTCGCCGCGGAATTCGGGTCGAGGCAGGCACAGGGCCTGCCTCGTGCATGGGCGAATTACGCGCCCAGGCTGTCCAGGGTCTTCTGGAACTTGTTGGCGTGCGAGCGCTCGGCCTTGGCCAGGGTCTCGAACCAGTCGGCGATTTCGTCGAAGCCTTCGGCACGCGCATCCTTGGCCATGCCCGGGTACATGTCGGTGTACTCGTGGGTTTCGCCGGCAATCGCGGTCTTCAGGTTGTCGGCGGTGGGGCCGAAAGCCATGCCGGTGGCGGGGTCGCCGCACTTTTCCAGGTACTCGAGGTGGCCGTGGGCGTGGCCGGTTTCGCCTTCGGCAGTCGAGCGGAACACGGCGGCAACGTCGTTGTAGCCTTCGACGTCGGCCTTGGCTGCGAAGTAGAGGTAACGGCGGTTGGCCTGCGATTCGCCGGCGAAGGCGGCTTTCAGATGGTCTTCGGTTTTGGAACCTTTGAGTTGCATAACCTGATCTCCTTGTTTACGTGGACATGCTTTGCAGCACAAATAACTTCCCCGCAATCACCCCGCTTGCGTTGTGGCAATGGCGAGCCGGATGCTTGAGGGAATCTGGTTTTTAGACTTAGTCTAATACCTGAACGAAGATTAAACCCGCTAAGATGACGCTGTCAACCTCGTTTACACTCTTTTTTCCGCGGAGTGCACCATGACTATAGACAAGACCCGAAGCGACGCCGAATGGCGCGAAATCCTCGACCCCGAGCAGTACCGCATCCTGCGCGAGCACGGCACCGAACGCGCCTTCACCGGCCGGTACTGGGACCATCACGACGCCGGCGAATACCGCTGCGCGGCCTGCGGCGAGCCGCTGTTCTCGTCCGAAACGAAATTCGATTCCGGCACCGGCTGGCCGAGCTTCTACCAGGCGCTGAACCCCGACGCCGTCGCCGAGAAGACCGACGCCAGCCACGGCATGGTGCGCATCGAGGCGCTGTGCCGGCGCTGCGGCTCGCATCTGGGCCACGTCTTTCCCGACGGCCCCGCGCCCACCGGCCTGCGCTACTGCATCAACTCGGCCTCGCTCGCCTTCGACAAGAAACAGGACTGACCCTTGCAGATTTTCGACGCGCAGATCGCGGCGATCGCGCCCGCCACGCCCAGCATTCGCGCCCTGCGGCTCGCCATCCCCGATCCGGCTTTTCGTTTCCTGCCCGGCCAGTGGGTCGACCTCGGCGTCGACCTCGACGGCACGCCGCACACCTCGGGCTATTCGATCACCACCTCGCCGCTGCATCACGGCGAGATCGAACTGGCGGTCAAGGCGAGCAGCCGGCATCCGGTCGCGCGCTGGGTGCACGAACGCGCCGCGGTCGGCGACCGCGTGCGCGTGAGCCAGGGCCAGGGGCCGTTCGTCTACCTGCCGGAGATGAGCGACAACGTCGTGCTGATCGGCGGCGGCGTCGGCGTCACGCCGCTGCTTTCGATCTTCCGCCACGTGCGCGACGCCGGGCTGCCGACGCAGGCGCACCTGGTCTACAGCGTGTCGGACAGCCGCGAGATCCTGTTCAGGGAAGAACTCGAGGCCGCCGCGCACACGCATGACAATCTGCACGTCACGCTCACCGTCACCCAGCCGGATGCCCTATGGCACGGCCTCACCGGCCGCGTCGATCCGATCAAGCTGCACGCGCTCGACGTGCCCGACGACACGCTCTACTACCTGTGCGGCCCCAAGGGCATGGTCGAGGACATGAGCACGCTGCTGCATTCCCTGGGTGTGCCGATGAGCCGCATCATTTTCGAGAAGTGGTGGTAGGCTGCGCGCCGCTGCTGCACCCATCCAGAACGATCAAGCCAATCGGAGCCCCCATGCGCATCGCCCCCTTCTTCGCCGCCCTCGCCTTCTCCGCTGCCGCCCTCGCCGGCCCCAACGACGTCGTGCGTCCCTACCCGCCGCAGAAGGTCCACGCCAACGTCTACGTGATCCACGGCCCGCAGGGCATCCCCTCGGTCGAGAACCAGAGCTTCATGAACAACCCCGCGTGGATCGTCACCGCCGACGGCGTGGTGCTGATCGACCCGGGTTCGAGCGTGCAGGCCGGCCGCATGGTCGTCGCGCAACTGAAGAAGACGACGCAGAAACCGGTCACCCACGTTTTCAATACCCACGTGCACGGCGACCACTGGCTCGGCAACCAGGCCGTGCTCGAGGCCTGGCCGAACGCCGTCGTCATCGCCCACCCCGACATGATCAAGCAGGCGAAGGCAGGCGCCGACCAGTTCTGGCTCGACCTCATGTCGAACCTGACGAAGGGCTACACGGACGGCACGCGCGCCGTGCACCCCACGATCGAGGCGGCCGACGCGCAGGCATTCAGGATCGGCGGCAAGACCTTCCGCATCCATTCCTCCGACGACGCGCACAGCAAGACCGACCTCATGATCGAAATCGTCGAGGACCGCATCCTCTTCACCGGCGACAACGTGCTCGCCCGCCAGGTGATGAACCTGCGCGACGGCACCTTCAAGGGCGTGATGAAGGCGACGCAGCGCGCCTACGACCTCAACGCCAGGCTCTACGTGCCCGGCCACGGCAAGACCGGCGACCGCAAGCTCGTCGCCGAGCAGAAGGCCTATTTCGACATTTTCATGAAGGAAGTCCGCCGCCTGTACGACGCAGGCAAGGCCGACTTCGAGATGAAGCCCATCGTCGCCGAGAAGCTGAAGGCCTACGCCAAGTGGGCCGAATTCGATGCCAACCTCGGCCAGCAGATCAGCCTGGCGATTCTGGAGATCGAGCAGGAGTAACGCTGACCGGCAACATGGACTGTAGAATCGACACAGAAGCGCAAGCAGCCGAAGATGCTGCCGCTGTTGAAGGAAGCGGCGTAAAGAATGCAGATCGGAACGGTAGCCGGCCAACACGCCGAACGCGGAGTCAGGCGCCAATCGGGCCAGAGATCGAAACCGTATCTGCGATCACTTCTCCGTCAGGCGGTTTGCAGTTTCATCGTCCAGTAAGCGCTTGCCGTGTATGACCGCCGTTATCAGAATACGCGCGCCATCAATCCGATAGATCAGGCGATAGCTGTATACAAAGCGCTCACGAATCTCGGGCTGGTTAAGCTCGGGAACAACCCGCCCGGACTCGGGAAACTGAACCAACGCCGCCGCAGTCGCCAGCATTTTTTCAACAACCGCACCCGCATAAAAAGCCGAGTCGCGCGCAATATAGTCGGCAATCGCCTCGACATCCTCCAGCGCCTCGGGCGACCAGACTACGACTTGACCAGCCATTTATCCAGGCGCACTCCCGCCTGCGCCTGCGATACCGTGCCTTCGGATTCCGCACGATCCAGCCCGCGACGGATTTTCTCCATAACGTAGAGATGATATTGCACGTCTTCCAGCGAACTCCCCTCCGGCAGTCGCTCCAACAGGGCGGTAACTTCCTGCTTGGCTGTTTGCATGGCTGACTCCTGTAATTCGATGCACAACGAGTTTAGCACTTGGTACCGGGCTTGAAGACAGGCGGACAGGCAGGGTCAGACAGGCAGGACAGGCAGGACAGGCAGTGCAAGATACGAGGTCTTGCCTTTCGCCCCACGCCTTGGATTTTGTTACCGTGGGTTGAGCCGGCACACACCTACCGAGCACGACGAATATTTTGCGGCAGAACGCCATCACAGACTGCAGCTTGATCGCTGCTCCACGCACGCCTTGCGCGCACGAACGCATCCCATTCGACATGGTTTCCCCTCCCCTTGCGGGTTGCTTTGGATTGTTTGTTCTTCCGCAAGGTCGGCGCGCGTGCGTTGCGCGGGCCGTAATGTGGGGTGACTCTAATCGAGCCTTCCCCGATTCGTCAATCTCATCGAGCAGCGGCTTGGTGCGTCCCCCACTACGCGATCAGTCGTGCAACCGGGTGACGCTCGCCATGTGGCCCGGCTGCCACTCGCCGTCGAGGCTCACCCACTCGACCCGCTCGCCGAGCATGCGTACGACGCCGGGTCGGCGGTTGTCGCCGGTGTCGGAGAACTCGAAACGGAAATCGCGCCGGAAGCGCAGCTGGCCGTTGCCGTCGCGCGCGAGGCGCAGGCGGGCGAGCGCGACGCTTTCATCGAGAAACTGCAGGCCCGCGTCCTGACAGGCGCGGCGGCTGGCCGCCACCGCCTGTTCGCGCGCGTGCAGCCCGGCGTACCAGTACCAGGCGCCCGCGGCGAAGAGCCCGAGCAGCAAGGCTTCCCAGATCACTGCCCGGTGGTGTCGCTTTTCGCCGGGCTGCGGAACAGGGCGGCGACCTGCTTCTTCGGCGTGGCGCGCACCAGGGCGGGCACCGGTTCGGCGCGCGCGGTGCTGCTCGCCTCGTAGGGGGCGTCGAACAGCGCGTCGCGGCTCGGCGCCGGACGCGGGCGCGGGGCGCTGCGCTCATGGCGCTCGGCGCGCTCGCCCCGTTCCGGGCGCTCACCCCGTTCAGGACGCTCGCCGCGCGGCGGGCGCGACTGGTAGGCCGGCACGTCGGCCGCACCCGGCTCGAAGCCGGGCACCATCACCGCCTCGATCGGATTGCCGATGAGCTTTTCGATGTCCTTGAGATAGCGCGTTTCCGATTCGCTCACCAGCGAAATGGCCTCGCCGAGCGCTCCGGCGCGGCCGGTGCGGCCGATGCGGTGGACGTAGTCCTCGGCGTTGTGCGGCAGGTCGTAGTTGACGACATAGGGCAGCGCCTCGATGTCGATGCCGCGCGCGGCGACGTCGGTGGCGACGAGTACGCGGATGCTGCCGGCCTTGAAGGCGTCGAGCGCCTTGATGCGCTCCTGCTGGGTCTTGTCGCCGTGGATCGCGTCGGCGTGGATGCCGGCCTTGTTGAGCTCGTTGGCGAGCCGGTTGCAGCCGAGCTTGGTCCCGGTGAACACCAGCACCTGCCGCAGGTCGCGGCTCTTGATGAGATGCGCCAGCAGTTGCCGCTTGCGCTCGTGGTGCACCGGATGCACGACCTGGGTCACGGTCACCGCGGTGGTGTTGCGCGCCACCTCGATGAAGGTCGGGTTGTTGAGAATGCTGTCGGCGAGCTTGCGGATCTCTTCCGGAAAAGTGGCCGAAAACATCATGTTCACGCGCTGCGTCGGCAACAGCGCGACGATGCGCTTGAGATCGGGCATGAAGCCCATGTCGAGCATGCGGTCGGCTTCATCGAGCACCAGGGTGTTGACCTGGTTCAGCAGCAGCGTCTTGTTCTGCACGTGGTCGAGCAGGCGGCCGGGCGTAGCGACGAGGATTTCGACGCCGGTTTTCAGGATCGGGATCTGGGTGTTGATGTTGACCCCGCCGTACACCACCAGCGAGCGCAGCGGCACGTGCTGGGTGTAGGCCTGGATCGCCTCTTCGACCTGGATCGCGAGTTCGCGCGTGGGGGTGAGGATGAGCGCGCGGATCGGATGCTTGGCCGGCGAGGTGCTGGTATTGGCATGCGGCAGCAGGCGCTGGATCAACGGCAGGGCGAAGGCCGCGGTCTTGCCGGTGCCGGTCTGCGCCGCGCCGAGGATGTCGCCGCCGTGCAGCGCCAGCGGAATCACCTGTTCCTGGATCGGCGTCGGCGATACGTAGCCCATTTCGTCGAGGGCCCGCAGGATGTCGGGCGCGAGCCCGAGTTCAGCAAAAGTCGTCAAGGTCTTTCCCGTTAAAGTCTGATCCAGTCGAAGCCCGTGCGCTGGCAGGCCACGCGCACCTCGTCGTCGGCGCAGTCGAGCACTTGCGCCAGCGCCTGCTGCGCCAGCGCCGCCGTGTTGTTGGTCTTCGACACGTGCGCCGCCATCACGCATTGCAGCTTGTCGTGCCTGAGCTTCGCCAGCAGCGTCGCCGACTGGCCGTTTTCCAGATGGCCGAAGCGCCCGCCGACGCGGCGCTTGAGGCTCGCCGGATACGGCCCCTTTTCCAGCATGGCCGCGTCGTGATTGCATTCCAGCACCAGCGCGTCGACGCCGGCGAGCATGGCTTCGATGTGCGGCGTGCTGCAACCCGTATCCGTCAGCACGCCGAGCCGCCGGTTGCCGTCGCCGAACACGTACTGCACCGGCTCGCGCGCGTCGTGCGGCACCGGGTAGGGCTGGATTTCCAGCCCGTCGACAGAAAACGCGGCGTGGCTGTCGATCACCTGCACCGCCACGCCGTCGAGATCCTGCGCCATCACCCGCGTGCCGGCGGTGAGCCATACCGGCAGACCGAACTTCCGCGCCAGCCGTCCCACCCCGCCGATATGGTCGCTGTGCTCGTGGGTCACCACGATGCCGGCAAGATCGGACGGCGTCAGCTCCAGCCGCGCCAGCCGTGCGACGCTGTCGGCCAGGCCGAAGCCGCAGTCCATCAGCACCCGGGTGGCGCCGGCCTCGACCACCAGGCCGTTGCCCTCGCTGCCGCTGCCGAGACTGGCGAAGCGCACGGCGCCGGACCCGGCCTTACTTCAGTTCCTTGTGCAGCAGGTTCAGGATGCGCGTCTGCGTATTGGCATCCGCCGCCTTGCCGTCGGCGCCGGTCACGCCGACGCGGCTCTTGTCGCCTGTCTCCTGCACGACGATCTGCAGCTGCGGCGAAGTCTGCTCCTTCTTGCTGCGCCAGAACGCGAACTTGGCGAGCAGGCCCTCGTCGCGCTTGCTCTCGTTGTCGATCTGCGGATCGATGTAGCGCACGTAGTACACGCCCTTGGAACGATCGCGGTCCTCCACCGCGAAGCCGACGCGATCGAGCGCGAGGCCGACGCGGCGCCAGGCGCGGTCGAAGCCTTCGTCCATTTCCAGTTGCGAGGCGGCACCGTCGCGCACGATGCGCGCCATCTCGGGGGCGCGCTGCTGCGCCAGCAGGGCCTGCGCGCGGCCCTCCTCGACGCCGAAGCGCAGCATCAGGCGGCGCAGCATCTCGGCTTCGAGTTCGGGGTCGGCCGGGCGCGGCTGCCACACCGTCCTGTCCTTGTTGGCGGAATCGTAGACTTCCTGCATGCCGCGGTGGCTGACGTAGATCTCGACGCCGCCGGCGCCCTGCTCGATGCGGGTGCGGAACTTGTCGCGCTCGGCGGTTGAATACAGGCCGTCGAGCACGCGACCGAGCGTGCGCCGGATGACGTCCTGCGGGATGTTGGCGCGGTTCTCCGCCCAGTCGGTTTCCATTACGCCGGTCTCGGGCGATTCGAGGTTGACGAGAAAGCCGGTCTCCTGCCAGAAATCCTTGATCACCGGCCACACCTGCTGCGGCGTGGCCTGCACCACCAGCCAGCGCTGGCTGCCGGCGCGCTCGATGCGCGCCTTCTCCTGCTGCGGCAGCAGAACCTGCGCGCTGGCGGGCGTGGTCTTGCGCTCCTGGCTGTAGGCCGACAGGGTCGCGGTGCCGCTGCCCTGGATGTCGGGGATGGCGTAGCGGTTGTCGCCGGTCGGTGCGGTAAGGTCGGGCGGCATCTCCAGCGTCGGCGCCTTGCCGGCGGATTTGTAGTCGATCTTCTTGGTTTCGATGAAGCCGCAGCCGGACACGGTCAAGGCGGCGATCAGGAACAGGGGCAATAAACGCATGGAAGAGGTCCTGGACGTAGGCTTACAGCAGACCGGCGTGGCGCAGCGCGTCGCGCAGGGTTTCATGGTGAGCGGCCGACAACGGCGTCAGCGGCAGGCGCAGACCGGACGGAATCAGGCCGAGTTCGGCGCAGGCCCATTTCACCGGAATCGGGTTGGCCTCGACGAAGAGCCGGCTGTGCAGCGGCAGCAGTGTGTTGTTGAGTTCGCGCGCACGCGCCAGGTTCCCCGCGAACGCCGCTTCGCACATCGCGTGCATCAGCTTCGGCGCGACGTTGGCGGTGACCGAGATCACGCCGTGGCCGCCCAGCAGCATGAAGGGCAATGCCGAGGCGTCGTCGCCGCTGTAGAGCGCAAAATGCTTCGGCGCGCGGCGCAACAGGTCGGACGCGCGTTCCATGTTGCCGGTCGCGTCCTTGATACCGACGATGCCGGGCACCTGCGCCAGGCGCAGCGCCGTATCGTTGGTCAGATCGGCAACCGTGCGGCCCGGCACGTTGTAGAGGATCAGCGGCAGGTCGATCGCCTCGGCGATCTTCCTGAAATGCTGGTAAAGCCCTTCCTGCGTCGGCTTGTTGTAGTACGGCACCACCGACAGGCCGGCCTGCGCGCCGGCCGCCCTGGCGCATGCGGTGAGCTCGATCGCCTCGGCTGTGGAGTTGGCGCCGGTGCCGGCGATCACCGGCACGCGGCCCGCAGCCTGCTCGACCGTCGTGCGGATCAGCAGGCAGTGTTCATCGAAGTCGACGGTCGGCGATTCGCCCGTGGTGCCGACGACGACGATGCCGTCGGTGCCTTCCGCGATGTGCCAGTCGACGAGCTTGCGCAGCGCGTCGAGGTCGAGCGCGCCGTCTGCGCGCATGGGGGTGACGATCGCAACCAGGCTGCCTGTGGGCGTTGTTATGTCTGCCATGCTGTGTGTGCCGCGTGTGGTCCGGTCATGCGCCGCCCGGGCGGCGCGTCAACAAAGATAAATGCGGCATTCTAATCCATCTGCCCGTGCCCCGGGCGCTCCGTCCGCCCCCTAGCCCTGCGGCGGCCGCGGGTTGTGCCAGCGCCCGCCGGCCAGCAGCAGGTCGGCCTCGGCCGGACCCCAGGTGCCGGGCTCGTAGGCGCAGGCCGGGTCGCTGTGGACCAGCACCGGCTCGACCACGCGCCAGGCCGCCTCCACCGCGTCCTGGCGGGCGAACAGCATGGCCTCACCGTCGATCGCGTCGCCCAGCAGGCGCTCGTAGGCGCTCATCTCGTCCGGGTGGTCGTTGCACACGTAGAGTTCGACCGGCCGGCCGACCATGCGGTCGCCGGCGTTCTTGGTACGCGCGCCAAGCGCGATCGACACCGTCGGCGACAGCCGCATGCGCAGGTAGTTGGGCGCCAGCGGCCCCGACTCGGACAGCGCGAACACGCGCTGCGGCGGCAGCTGGAATTCGGCGCGGATTTCGGTGGTGGTGATCGGCAGGCGCTTGCCGGTGCGCACGATGAAGGGCACGCCGGCCCAGCGCCAGGTGTCGATGAAGAAGCGCACCGCGGCGAAGGTCTCGGTGTCGGAGCCGCGCGCCACGCCCTCCTCCTGCCGGTAGCCTTCGTACTGCCCGCGCACCACGTCGCCCGGCGCCAGCGGGCGGATCGCTTTCAACAGCTTGGCCTGCTCGTCGCGCACCGCCTCGGCGCTGGTGCCGAGCGGCGGCTCCATCGCCAGCAGCGCGAGGATCTGCAGCAAATGGTTCTGCAGCACGTCGCGGATCGCACCGACCGAATCGTAGAAGCGCCCGCGCCCGGCCACGCCGAAGTTCTCCGACATGGTGATCTGCACCTGGCGGATGTGGTTGCGGTTCCAGATCGGTTCGAGGAAGGAGTTGGCGAAGCGGAAGTACAAAATATTCTGCACCGCCTCCTTGCCCAGGTAATGGTCGATGCGGAAGATGCCCGACTCGGGCAGCGCCTCGTGCAGCGTCGCGTTGAGCGACTTCGCCGACTCCAGATCGCGGCCGAAGGGTTTTTCCACCACCACCCGCGCGCCCTCGGCGCAGCCGGCCGCCGCCAGACCGCGCACCACCACCGGGAACATCGCCGGCGGGATGGCGAAGTAGTGCAGCGGGTGCTTGCGGTGTTCGAGCGCGCGGCGCAGCGCGACAAAGGTTTCCGGGTCTTCGTAGTCGCCGTTGATGTAGGTCATCAGGCTGGCGAGGTTGCGGAACACACCGTCGTCCGCGCCGCCGCCGAATTCCTCGATGCCGGCGCGGGCATGCGCGCGCAGCCGCTCCAGGTCCCAGCCCTGGGTGTGCGCCACACAGACGATGGGCGGCAGCGTGCGGCCGTGGCGCAGCATGTCGTGCAGCGCGGGGAAGATCTTGCGCCGCGCCAGATCGCCGGTGGCGCCGAACAGCACCAGCGCATCGGATTGAAAACTGCCACTCATCTCGCTCTCCAGATCATCGGTGTCCTATCGCAAGCCGCCCAGCCAGCCGCCGAGCTGGCCGATACCCAGATGCATGCCCTGGACGACGCGCGGCACCGCCCAGATCCAGGCCATCATCAGTCCCAGCGCGGCCAGGCCCAGCCCGGCCGAAAACAGGTCGAGCCCCGGCGTGGTGCGCGCGACGATGCCGAAGGCGAGCTGCACCAGCAGCGCCAGCGCCAGCAGCGGCAGCGCCAGTTGCAGCCCGGCGGCGAACAGCCAGCCGCCGGCTTCGACGAGGGTGCGCAGATCGGGCGCGGCCGGCAGCAGCGCCACCGGCATCGCCGCGAAACTGTCGCGCAGCGCCTCGACCACCAGCAGGTGCCCGCTCGCGCCGAGGAAGGCGAGCGCCGCCAGCCAGCCCGCCAGCGCGCGCCACGCAGCATCGGCCGGCGCCGCCTGTTCCGGCGTCAGGTTCAGGAGGCCGCCGGTCGCGGTGTGGCCGGTCCACACGAAAGCCAGCGACACCGCCGCGAACACCAGCCATACGCACAACGCCAGCGCCGCGCCCCACAGCGCCTCGAGCGCCAGCGCCAGCACGCCCTGCAGACTGAACGCCGACACGCCCATGCCAGCCAGCCCCGGCGCCAGCGCGGCCGCCAGCACCGCGGCCAGCATCAGGCGCAGCGACCAGGGCAGGCGGCCCGTGAGCGGATCGAGCAGGGTCCAGCCGGCGAGCCGGGCGAACGCAAACAGCCAGGCGGAGAGTGCGGCTTCGCTCAGCGGCATGGCGCACTCATTCGACCAAGGCCGGGAAATCGGTCAGCAGCGTGCGCGCGAACTCGGTCAGCTGACCGCCCATCCAGCCGCCCAGCGCGGCCAGCACGAGCAGCATGACGATGAGCTTGGGCACGAAGGACAGCGTCGGTTCGAGGATCTGCGTCGTCGCCTGGAACAGGCTGACCGCGAAAGCGACGGCAAGCCCCGCCAGCAGCACCGGCCCCGCCACCACGAGCAGCAGCCACAGCGCGTCGCGGGCGAGGGCCTCCATTAAAGCTTCTCTCGCGCAGCGATACCCTGTCCCCCTCCCCCATTTGGGGGGAGGGCGGGAAGAGGGTGATGGGCATGGCTCATCATGGCCATCAGAACGATCCGATGAGCGAACCGACCAGCAGATGCCAGCCGTCGACGGTAACGAACAGCAGCAACTTCAGCGGCAGCGACACCAGTTGCGGCGGCAGCATGATGACGCCGAGCGCGGTCAGCACCGCCGCGACCACCAGGTCGATCAGCAGGAAAGGCAGGATGACCATGAAGCCGATCTGGAACGCGGTCTTCAGCTCGCTGGTGAGGAAGGCCGGCGCCAGCGCGGCCAGCGGCACGGTCTCGGCGCGCGCGGGATCGACGGCGGGATCGTCGGCGATGAAGAGGTCGAGATCCTCGGCGCGCGTCTGCCGCAGCATGAATGCCTTCAGGGGCTCGGCCGCCTGCCCGGCGGCGGCGTTGAAATCGAGCGTGCCGGCGAGATAGGGCTGGTAGGCCTCGGTATTGATGGTCTTGATCGCCGGCGACATGACGAAAATCGTCAGCAGCACGGCGAGCCCCATCAGCACCAGGTTCGGCGGTGCGGTCGAACTGCCCAGCCCCTGGCGCAGCAGGAACAGCACCACCGCGATGCGGGTGAAGGCGGTGAAGGCCAGCAGCAGCGCCGGCAGGAAGGGAAACAGCAGGAGCCAGGGCAGGCTCGCGCCCGGCACGCCGATCACCTGCCCGCCCGCGCCGGGCGTCACGGACAGGAGCGGCACGCTGGCTTCGGCGCCGAGCACCGGCAGACTCATCAGGCCCAGGCTCAACCCCGGCAGCAGCAGGCCCCGCTTCATCGTGCCGGCTCCGTCGACGCGGGCACGTGCGCCGGCTTCGGCAGGGTGTGCAGCAGGCGCACGTTGCCGCCGCCCACGCCGAGCAGCAGCCAGGTGTCCTCGACCTCGACGACGACGACGCGCTCGCGCGTGCCGACCGCGGTCGAGCCGACCACTTTGACCACGCCCTGCGCCCGCAAGCCCGGCAGGTAGCGCCGCGCGAACCAGGCCACGGCGACGAAGCCGCCGAGAATCAGCGCCAGGCTCAGCAGGACGGTAAGCACGCTGCCCGCCGTGTCGGGCGCTGCGTGTGCCGGCCACGCAGCCAGCAGCATCAGTGTTGCCGCCACGCCTCTACGCATGCCGTATCACTCCCCGCGCCCAGCGCGTCATGTCTTGATCGGACTGCGGCAACTGCACCGACAGCGCCACCGCGCCCAGCTCGCTCCCTGCCCGCCACCCCAGCGCGGCCGGCAGCGTTGCCGCCTCATCCAGCCAGCATTCCGCCAGCGTTTCGTCCAGCGTGCGAATCAGGCTGGGCGACACGAAGGGCGCCACCCCGGCGGGGCGCCGGCCGCCGAGCCGGCGCGTCAGCCACAGGGTCGCCAGCGCCGCATCGGGCTGCCACACCGGCACGGCGGGCGATGCCGCGGGCGTGGCGGCCCAACCCGCGTGCAGCGTCAGCGGCAGACGCAGGCGCGCGCTCAGCACCGCAGCAAGCCGCCGCGTCAGCCGTTCCTGCAGGCAGGCGGCCTGCGGCGCGGACAGGAAGCCGGCTTCTTCGGGCGTGAGTTCGAGCAGGCGCATCGTTTCAGCGTCCCGGGCGATTCGCTTCCGTACGATGCATGAGCTCGACGAGTTCGTCGTGCTCGCGCTGCTCGATGCGGCGCTGCTGGATCGCCACCTGCGCCTGATAACGCTGGTGCAGCAGACGCAGCGCCTTCACCCGCTGCTCGACCTGCATCCATTCGGCCAGCCGTTCCTGCCAGGCGCGATGTGCGGCGTCGATATCGGCCTGCGCCGCCTGCATTTCCCCGGTCTGCGCCATCTGCAGGCGGTTCATTTCCTGCAGCTGCGCCGCCGCCACGCCGCCGCGCCGGCGTGCCGCCCACTGCGCGATGCGCACGTCGCGCAGCGCCGTCAGCTGCACCATGCGGCCGCGCGCGCGCAGCCACACCCCGTGTGCATGCTTGACCGAGCGCGACAGCGTCTCGCCGCGCCGCTCCGCCAATTGCAGCACACGGGCCAGCGCGAAGCCCTTCATGCAACCACCTCGGCCAGGGCGGCGCGCGCGGTTTCGAGCGAGACCTGCTCGCGCATGCCCTGCATCAGATACCCCTGCATGCGCGGATACAGGCGCACGCCCTCGTCGAGCACGACGTCGGCACCGGGCACGTAGGCGCCGACCGCGAGCAGGTCGCGGCTGCGCATGTAGCGCGAATACAGGTACTTGAAGCGGCGCGTGCGGTCGAGTTCGTCCTCGGAGAGGAGATCGGGCTGCACCCGGCTGATCGACGCCTCGATGTCGATCGCCGGGTAGTGGCCGGCGTCGGCGAGATCGCGGGAGAGCACGATATGACCGTCGAGGATCGCACGCGCGGCGTCGGCGATCGGGTCCTGCTGGTCGTCGGCCTCCATCAGCACGGTGAAGAAGGCGGTGATCGAGCCGCTGCCGCTGCGGCCGTTGCCGGCGCGCTCGGCGAGCTGCGGCAGCTTGGCGAACACCGACGGCGGATAGCCCTTGGTCGCCGGCGGCTCGCCGATCGCCAGCGCCACCTCGCGCTGCGCCATGGCATAGCGGGTGAGCGAATCCATGATGAGCAGCACATGCTTGCCCTGGTCGCAGAAATGCTCGGCGATCGACATCGCGTAGGCGGCACCGTTCAGCCGCATCAGCGGCGGATGGTCAGCGGGCGCCGCCACCACGACCGCGCGCGCCATGCCCTCGGCGCCGAGGATGCGATCGATGAACTCCTTCACCTCGCGGCCGCGCTCGCCGATCAGGCCGACCACCACCACGTCGGCGGTGGTGAAGCGCGCCATCATGCCGAGCAGCACGCTTTTTCCCACGCCGCTGCCGGCGAACAGGCCGAGGCGCTGGCCGCGCCCCACCGTCAGCAGGCCGTTGATCGCGCGCACGCCGACGTCGAGCGTCTCGCGGATCGGTGCGCGTTCGAGCGGGTTCATCGGCCGGCTGTAGAGCGGCACCCGACGTTCCAGCGTCAAGGGGCCCATGCCGTCGAGCGGCCGCCCCGCACCGTCGAGCACGCGGCCGAGCAGACGGTCGCCCACCGGCACCTGGCGCACCCGGTCCTGCGCGCGGCGGCGCGGCACGTAGCGCATGCCCAGGCGCGGCGGCTGCGCCGCCATCGGGTTTTCCGGCACCACGCGCGCCCCCGGCATCACGCCGTGCACGTCGGTCGCCGGCATGATGTAGAGCGTATCGCCGGCAAAGCCGGCGACCTCGGCCTCGATGCTCTGCCCGCCCGGCACGTGCACGGTGCACTGGCTGCCCACCGGCAGGCGCAGGCCGACCGTTTCCATCACCAGCCCCGACACCCGCGTCAGCCGCCCGCTCGCCGCGACCGGCGTCGCCCAGCTCACCGCGCGGCGGCAGTTGGCGAGGTATTCGCGCAGGCGGACGATGCGGTCCATTATTCGATCCAGCTTTGGTTGGAGCCCAGCACCTGCACCACCTGGCGCCAGCGCGCCGGCAGGGTGGCGTCGAGATCGCCCTGCGGCGTCTCGATCAGGCAGCCGCCGCGCACAATGCGGGGGTCCTCGACGATGCGCATGCGGTTCTTGTCGAGCACTTGGTCGAGGTGCGGACGCACCAGCAGCGCATCTTCGGGATGGAGCAGCAGGCGCGCATCGCGCGTGCTCTCGGCCATCTGTTTCAGCGCCAGGTTGACCACGTCGAGGATGCGCTCGGGACGCGCGGACAGTTCGCCGGCGACCACCTGCCGCGCCACGTCGAGCGACAGTGCGAGCAGCATGTCGGACAGGCGGAAATCGAAGTTGTCGAGCGTGTTGCCGAAGCTTTCGGCAAGCTGCTTCATGCGGCCGCAGGCCAGCTCGGCTTCCTGGCGGCCGGCGGCCAGGCCCTCCGCGTAGCCTTCGGCGCGCGCCTGCTCGCGCAGGCGCGCGCGCTCGGCCGCCGCCGCTTCTTCCGGCGTCGGCTCGCTGGACGCGGCAAGCTCGACCACTTCCCATTGCTCGAATGCGGTCGGATCGTCGGGCGTACTCATGCCGCCACCTCCTCTTCCGGCCATTCAATCGCGCCTTCCGTCGCCAGCCGCCGCAGCGTGGCGGCCGCCTCGTCCTGCGCCGCCTGGATTTCGGTCACCGGCAACGCGCCCAGCGTGTCGAGATCGTCGCGCATGCGCCGCGCGGCGGTCGGGCTCATCACCGCGGCGAGCGCATCGAGCACCGCGGCGTCGCTGCCCTTCAGCGCATGCAGCAGCGTGCGCGCGCCGACATGGCGCAGGAAGGTGCGGCGCGCCGACTCGGGCAGCCGCGCCAGGTCCTCGAAGGCCAATGCGCGCACGCGCAGGCGCGCCGCGAGTTCGGCGTCGTTCTGGTCGAGTTGATGCAGGGTCGCGGCGGCGCTGCCCTCGCTCATCTGGCCCAGCAGATGGGCGACCACGGCCTCGCCCTGCGACGGCGCGGCGGATTCGAGGCTCGCCAGCCAGTCGTCGAGATCGCGCAGCATGTCGGCGCTCGGCGCGTCGCTGTGCGCCAGATCCAGCAGGGTGTCGGCGCGGGTGCGCGAGGGCAGCACCTCGAGTACGCCGGCGGCGACGTCGCGCGGCAGTTGCGAAATCACCACGGCGATGAGCTGGGGCGGCTGCGATTCGAGCAGGCCGGCGATCTCCGCCGGCGGTCGCCAGGCGAGCTTGTCCAGCATGCGCGGCACCGTCGCGCCAAGCCGCAGCAGCATCGCCTGCGCGCGCTCCGGGCTCAATGCGCGCTTGATCGCGTCGTCGAGGAAGCGCCCGGTGTCGGCGGCAAAGCCGGTCTGCTCGGCAGCCTCGACGGCATAGTCGCGCAGGATCGCGCGCACGCGTTCGCGCGGCAGCACGTCCATGTCGCGCATCGCGCTGCCGAGGCGGGCGACGTCGAGCGGGCTCAGGTAACGAAACACCGCGGCCGTCGCTGCCTCGCCCAGGGCAAGCAGCAGCGCGGCGGATTTTTCGATACCGGCCTGGCTCATGCGCGCATCCTGGTCTGATTCATGCGCCGGCTCACGCGCGCATCCAGAGTTTGACGACGTCGGCCGCGACGCGCGGGTCGGCGAGCACCTGATTGCGCACGCCGTCGAGCACGACGTCGAAGTCGTCGGGAATCTCGGTGACCGGCGCGCGGCGCGCGCGCAGGCCGGCCAGCGCGGCCAGCACGAGCACGACACATGCCGCCGCCAGCAGGGCCGGCGATTGCATCCACGGCGGGGCGGCCGCGGCCGGCGCCTCGAGCGGCTGCACCTCGGGAATGCGCACCGGCGTCTCGACCGCCGCCTCGACCGGCGGCGCGGCAGCCGGCGCGGATGCGGCGGTCGCAGCAGGCAGCGCGTACACGCTCAGACGGTCGCCGCGTGCCGGCACCAGACCCAGCGCCTGACTCGCCATTTGTTCCGCGCGACGAATTTCGGCGGCGCTGGCGTCGAAGTCCAGCACCAGGATTGCCTGAATGCGCTGCACGCTGCCTTCCGGCACGCGCGTCGTACGCACCGTTTTTTCCAGCGGACGCGTCTCGCCGCCGACGACCACGCTGCGCATCCGTTCCACGGTCTGACGGGTTTCGCTGTCCTGCAGGGTCGCCGTCACCTGCACGTGCACGCGGCCTTCGCCCACCCAGGGCGTGAGCACCGCCAGCGCGCGCCGCGCCAGATCCTGTTCCAGCGCCAGCCGCTGCGACTGCGCCGGCGCCGGCGCGGCGCCGCCGAGCAGCACGCCGCGCGGGTCGAGCACTTGAACTTCAGCGCGCTGCATGCGCGGCACGCTGGCGGCGACCAGGATCCGGATCGTCGTCACCTGCTCCGCGCTCAATGTGGCGCCCGGACGCAGGCGCACCAGCACCGCAGCGGTGGCCGAGGGCGTGTTGCGCAGGAAAGGCGAGACCCTGGGCAGGGCCAGATGCACGCGCGCAAGTTCGACCGCCTCCAGTTGCTGAATCGAGCGCGCCAGATCCTGTTCGAGCGCGCGCTGGAAACGCTGCTGCTCCTGCAGCGACGAGGCGCCGAAGCTCGGCGCGCGGTCGCGTTCATCCTGCGCGTCGGCGTCGGAACGCGGCAGGCCGCGCGCCGCGAGCCGGTAGCGCGCGATGTGCAATTGCGCGGCCGGCACTTCGATGCCGCCGTCGGCGGCGGACAGGCGATAGGGAATGTCGAGCTGCTCGAGCGCGGCGATGACTTCGCCGCCGGCACGGTCCGAGAGCTGGGCGTAGAGCACCCGGTATTGGGGGGGATTGAACCAGACATAGGCCGCGCCCAGCGCCGCCAGCGGCAGCACGACCAGAAGGGCCAGCATGAAGCGGCGCAGCGGGCTCGCTTCGACGAAAAAATCGCGCAGACTGCTCAGCCAGCCCAGCACGGCACGCACCTCGTCGGCTGAAGGGGGGACGCCGGGAGCGTCCCGCTCGGAAAGGCGGATTTAGTCACGCATCGATTATAACCAGTCAGGCCCGACCACAGCGCGCAACACGACCTGCAGTTCGCCGTCCCGCTCGCGGCACTGAAACCACCAGACGGCCCCCTTCTTGATCGACAGGTCGCCCGCCTGGCCCGAGAGCAGGCGCACCGCCACCTGCCCCAGCGTCGGCTGATGGCCGACGACGACCACCGGATGCGGCGCATCGGGCCAGCCGGCGGCCCGCAGCACCGCGTCGGCGCCGGCGCCCGGCGCGAGCGCCGCCACTTCGCTGTAGCTGCGTCCGAGCGCCCGGGCGGTCTGCAGCGTGCGCTTGGCCGGGCTCGCCAGCACCTGCGTGTCCTGCGCCAGCCGCGGGTTCAGCCAGTCGGCCATGCGGCCGGCCTGCTTGCGCCCCTTGTCGGTCAGTTCGCGCCCAAGATCGGGCAGACCGTCCTCGGCCTCGGCGTGTCGCCACAGAATCAGGTCCATCTTCATTCTCCTCAGCAAGGTGATCGGCCGGACGCGCTACCAGCAGGTGGGCGTGTCCAGAAAAGTCTTGATCTGCATGGCGCTCTCGTCGCCGCTGCCGGCCGCCAGTTGCGCCGCCAGCCAGCCGCGCGCGAAGTCGCCCATGGGCCCGGCCGCCGTGCCGACCGATTCCAGCAGGCCCCATGCGATGTGCACGTCGTTGGCGCGCCCAAGGCTGTCCTGCGCGTCGCGCAGCACTGCAAGGTAGCGCACTTGCCGCTTGCCGGCGAACAGCGGCTGCAAAAATTCGACCGCGTAGCGCTGGCGCTTGATCGCGATGCGCAGCAGGTGGCGCGCGGCCGGCTGCAGCGTGTCGAACACCCGCGCATCGCGCGCGACGCGGCGATGGCCGCGCTTCAACGCCCGGCGCGCCCAGTCGTCGAGCGGCGCCAGTTGCGCCAGCCGCAGCGCTTCCGCGGCCTCCGCGCGCCAGCCGCGCCGCTGCAACCAGCGCTGCATGCCGAGCAGCCAGGCACCCGGCTGCGCCGCATCCAGTGCCGAGCGCATCGCCGCGCGCACCTCGCCCCGGCGCGCTTCGATCTCCGCCAGTCCGCGCTGCCAGGCGTCGGCGTCCGGACAATGCGGCGCGATCGCCGGTAGCGTCTCCCCGACCAGCACGTCCCAGTCGCGCGCCGGGCCCAGCGAAGCGGCAAGCCCACGCAGGCCCGCCGACAGTTCATCCGGCAGCACGCAGGCGCCGCGAAACAGGCGCAGCGCCGCGCGCAGCCGCCGCAGCGCCACCCGCGCCTGGTGCACGTATTCGTTAATCGGTGTGGACCCAGCGCTCGCCCCCTCTCCCCGTGGGAGAGGGTTGGGGTGAGGGCCCGGTGTGGACCCAGCGCTCGCCCCCTCTCCCCGTGGGAGAGGGTTGGGGTGAGGGCCCGGTGTGGACCCAGCGCTCGCCCCCTCTCCCCGTGGGAGAGG